>JBBSED010000020.1:0-65890 GCA_038240025.1 Chthoniobacterales bacterium | reverse complement strand
GTGACCCCGCGCGCTGGAGCCTAACGACGATGTTTTCTCCCGCGGAATTCTTCGAGCTCGGCCACACTGCGCATTCGAAATTGTTCGAGCCGGACAAGTATGTCTGGGAAGCGCTGAAACAAATCCCGAGCTACCTGAAGTTCCGGCTCAAGCCGGCGGTGCTCGGCGAACTGGTCGGCAAACCGTTCGTCAGCGGTTCGGTCTTCATCGGCCGCGGCACGATAGTGGAGCAGGGCGCGATGCTTAAAGGACCGGCCTGGATCGGCGAAAATTGCCACATCCGCAGTGGCTGTTACGTGCGCGAAAACGTCATCGTCGGGAATGGAGTGGTGATGGGAAACTCCTGCGAGTTCAAGAACTGCATCCTCTTCGACGAAGCGCAGGTGCCGCACTTCAGCTACGTCGGCGATTCGATTCTCGGCTACAAGGCGCACCTCGGCGCGGGCGTGATTCTTTCGAATGTGAAACTCGATCACGCGGAAATCTCCGTGCTCGCGACTGATGGCATGATCGCGACCGGCCTGAAGAAATTCGGCGCGATCATCGGCGACCGGAGCGAGATCGGTTGCAACGCGGTCTTGAATCCGGGATCGATCGTCGGACGCGACTGCATCATTTATCCGGGGACAAATTTCCGTGGCGTGTTGCCGGAGAACAGCATTGTGAAAGTGCGGCAGACGACCCAGGTGATGAGTCGGCGGGTGCCGTCTTAACCGCGATTGCGTTTCACAAAGCCGGCGGTGGCGGCTTGTCTTTCAGCCAGCCGAGATCGTAAAGCGGGCGCGCGAACCAGGCGAGCGATGCCGGGTCGAAGATCTCGCGCGCGGTGGCCATCCATTTTTTGGCGGAACGCTCGTTGCCGTGGGAGAATTCCGCCGCGGCCTGCGCGAGATAGTAGGCGCCGGTTTCGGTGGGAAATTTGATATTGGCCAAGGCGGTTTGGGCCGCGGTGTCGTTATGCAGGCCGAGCGCACTGAGGAGAAGGCCGTAGCGGACGCGCTCGTTGGAAATGAGGACGTTGGTTTCCGTGGCCAGCTTCGAGTAAATCTCCCGCGCCTCGGAGTATTTCTTTTGCCGCAACCGGATGTCGCCAAGATGCAGGCGCGGCGCGAAAAGTTCGGGCTGAAGCTTGTGCGCCTCGTTTACCGCCTGCTCCGCGGCGTCGACTTTTCCCTGTTCGAACAGGACCATGCCGCGGAGATCGAGCGACTCGCCGCTCGGCCCGTTCGCCTGGTCACGCTGCTCGAGCTTCGCGAGCGCGGTGTCGAAATGGCGGGTGGCGTAATCAGTCCGCGCGCTCTCGATGAGGCTGGCGAAATCCGAGTTACCCGGTCCGGCCGCCCGCGTCTCGACCACCGAGAGCAGAAGCAGCAGGGCGATGATTCGCATGGCCGGGATGCTTCGGGAAAAGCGCCTGCGCGACAAGCGAAATGCGGGCGGCGATGGCGGATGGGCAGGGATTCGAACCCTGGTTGCCTTGCGGCAAACACGCTTTCCAGGCGTGCGCATTAGACCACTCTGCCACCCATCCCTTTTCGATCCGTCGAATCCTTCTCTTTCTCTTGCTCCTACTCCTAATCCCAAAAAGAAGAGCAGGATTAGGAGCAGGAGCAGGATTAAGACGAAAGAATTTTACAGCTGCAGGCGGCGAAACAGTTCGTCGAGCGGCAGTTGAATGCCAATGTAAAATTCGCCGAAGTCGGCGTAGGCCGCGCTCACCTCATCGAAGCGCATCTGGTAGACGATGGCCTTGATCTGAAAAGTATCGTGCGCGAAAAGCGTGACGCCCCATTCCGCGTCGTCGAGGCCGCTCGAGCCAGTGATGAGCTGTTTGATTTTCCCGGCGTACTGGCGGCCGACCCGGGCGTGACCGGCCATGAGTGTGCGCCGCTCTTCGAAGGGCAGCGTGTACCAGTTCCGCTGTTCGCCGCGCCGTTTAACCATGTTGTAAAAACAAACCACCGGCCAGTCCGGTAACGCGGGATAAACGCGGTCGTGCCGATAAGTTTTCATCCGCTCGCGAAACGACTCCATCGCGGCATCAAACTCGGTCGTGCCCGGTTTCATCTGTTGCTCCGTCTCCAGCGTCTGCGCCCATTGTTCGTCGCTGGTTGCATACTCGCTCTCCTCGGTGAGCGAGAGGTAACTGTAGACCGGCACGAGGACGTCCGCGCCTAACGAGAGCGTAAGCTGCTTCTCGACCCGGTTCGCCACGTGCAGATCGGGCGTGATGAGCATGAAGCCGAGGTCAGATTTCGGCGTCACCTGGCTGAGGGTGAGGAGCTGGGTGTGCTCAAGCGCGCGCGTTTCCTGCACCAAAGTGGAGAGCGCGACCTTGGCCGCACGCTGCTCGGCGCTGTCGAGGAGTTGCCATTGGCCGTACTCGATCCGGTAAAAAAGATGGAGGCAATGCCATCCATCCTGCGGGACGAGAGGCGCGGGTGTCGGGTCCATGGCGGCAAGTTTCCGGTCGCGCGGCGGTGGGGTCAAGGTGGGGCTTGCCCCACCACTTGCACTTACACTTACACCTGCACTTACACTCTCCTGCCCGTCGACCGATGAAGAGGGGAGTGTAGGTGTAAGTTAAAGTGTATGTGCAAGTGACAGCGCGCCGCTCAGGCTTCGACTTTGCTCGCGCTCGGGAGATGGGCGAGGCAATATTCCTCGCCGTCGCGCGCAACCCGGAACTCGAGGTTTGCGTTCGTCTGCTCGGTCGCGCCGCAGGTCGCGCAATGATGCAACGCCTCATCTTCCGGGCGCGCACTTTCCTCGAAACGCTGGCGGCGGCTAGCGGTCGTTTGCCGGTTGCGGACGTCCCTGACCACGCCCGGACCGAAGAAGAGAAGGTAGTTCGCGAAGGTCACGATCAACGCCATTTTATAGCCGATCGGATTGGAGACGAAACCGAAGAGGAGGAGGCCGGCGGAAATCCAGGCGAGCCATTTCACCTTCACCGGGAGAACGAAAAGCACGTAGATCACTTCATCCGGGTAGAAGTGGGCGAAGGCGAAGAAGAGCGACGACGCGAGCATCGCATTGGAAAATTGCGCCCCGAAGAGGAAGGCCGCGATCGTGGTGCCGATCATCCCAACGAGGAAATAGAGCGTGAGATGGAACGCGCCCCACGCCGCCTCGAGCCGGTCCCCGATGAAGAGCAAAAACCAGAGCGCGACCAGGACCCAGAACGGCCCGAGCGCCGAGCCCGGCTGCCCGATCGATTGCGGAATGAAGATGTAAGTGAAGAGCCGCCAGACCTCGCCCTGCATGATCCGCGCCGGGCTGAGCGTGAGCACGGTGATGAACGCCGGATTTAAAAAACTGAGGACGTAAACCAGCGCGGTCAGCGCCACGACGATGCGGATGAGCCCGGGGATGGCGAGCCAGCGAAAGCGGCGTTCGAGCGAATCGAGGAAACTCATCGGGCGCGGCACCGTAGCGGTACGGGTCCGCCAGTTCAAGAAATCGGGGGCAGATTGACAGCGTGAGCCCAACCTTTAGGCTCAGCGCGGTGAGCGACGCGGCGGACAAAAAGACCCCACTTTACGGCGAACACGTGAAGCTCGGCGCCCGCGTCATCCCCTTCGGCGGCTGGCTCATGCCCGTGCAATACAGCAGCATCAAAGACGAGCACCAGGCGGTGCGGACGGCGGTTGGCCTCTTCGATATTTCGCACATGGGCGAGCTTTTTGTGAGCGGTGCCCACGCCTGCGAATGGCTCAATACCATGCTCACAAACAACCTCGACAAGCTCGAGGTTGGCGCCGGGCAATATACTTTTTTGCTGAACCATGACGCCGGCATCATCGACGACCTGATCGTTTACCGGATGGAGGAGGAAAAGTTCCTCCTCGTGGTCAACGCCTCGCGAATCGAGGAGGATTTCGCGTGGCTGCAGGCGCACGTCGCGCCAGACGTGCAGCTCGAGAACGCGAGCGAGCGCTACGCGGGGCTCGCGGTGCAGGGACCGCGGGTCGGCGAACTTTTTCAGGCGCTGCTCGGCCACGAGGTGGAGATGCCGGCGCGGAATCAGATCGCGCAGTTTCAGCTCGGGGAGAAGCCGCTCTGGGTCGCACGCACCGGCTACACGGGCGAGGACGGGATTGAGATTTTCTTCGCCGCCGAGGAAGCGCCGCGCGTCTGGAATGAAATCCTCGCGCAAGGCGAATCGTTAGGCATCCGCCCCTGTGGTCTGGGCGCGCGCGACACCTTGCGCCTCGAGATGTGTTACCCGCTGAACGGGTCCGACCTGACCCCGGCGCACAACCCGCTGGAAGCCGGCCTTGGCTTTTTCGTCGATTTGACAAAGTCGATCTTCACCGGCCGCGAGATATTGCAGCAGGTGAAGGAAGAGGGCCTCGCGCGCCGGCTGGTCGCTTTCAAGATGAAGGACAAGAGCCCCCCGCCCCGCCCGCACTACCGAGTCTTCCGCGACGGTGCCGATGCCGGCGAAGTCACCAGCGGCACCTTGTCGCCGAGTTTGAACCAGGGCATCGGCATGGCTTATCTGGCCACGCCCGCGCCGAAGCCCGGCGAAGAAATCGAGATCGAGATTCGCGGACAAAAATTTCCTGCCGTGATCGAAAAGAAACCGCTCTATAAAAAATCATGAACGTTCCTGAAGACCTCCTCTACACCGCATCGCACGAATGGGTCCGCCGCGACGGCGACAAGATCCGCGTCGGCATTACCGATCACGCGCAGGCGGAACTAACCGATGTGGTCTTCGTCGAGTTGCCGAAAGTCGGCGCGGCGCATGAGCAGAAGAGCACGATCGCGGTCGTCGAGTCGGTCAAAGCCGCCAGCGACATCTACGCCCCGGTCAAGGGCACGGTGCTGGAGGTGAACAAGCAGCTCGAGAGCGATCCGGCGCTGATCAATACCGACCCCTACGGCGAAGGCTGGATCTACGTCCTCCAAGTCGACGACCCGAGCCAGCTCGAGGGCTTGAAAGACGCCGCCGCCTACCAGGCGGCTCTCGGTTAGACGCAGCGCCAGCAGAAAAGCGCCAGCGGCCGGAGCACGCGCGGCCGCCGGTAAAATAAGGTTGTTTCGCCCTCGCGGTTGGAGGAAAAGCGTCCCATGAAAAAGCTGCTCGCGCTCGCTTTCATCCTCCTCGCCGCGCCGTTCGCGCCGGCGGCGATCATCAACGTCGAGTTTAAATTCACACCCTTCACCGGCAACCCGGCGGCGGAGGATCACGTCACGAGCGTGGCGGGCAAGGCACAGGTCTTCCTCAACGACGTCCCCTACGGCGCAGAGCAGGAAGTGAAAGACGAACAGGTGATGGTCCTCGCCGAGGAACATGAGGTCTCCCCGGCGGTCTGGATGCCGATCAGCTCGGCCGGGGCCCTCCTGCGGAAAGGGAAAAACAAATTCCGGCTCGAGTTTACGCCTAACGACCTGACGAAGCCGTATCGCGCGCAACTGCGCTGGGACGCGGTCACGGATCAGGTGACCGATGACTTCGCGGGGAACAGCGGTAAGTCGACGAATCAAACCGACGCCGGGCTGGACGATCGCCCGAACGTGAAAGGCAAGGTGGTCTTCGAGCATCAGTTCGCGGCGGACTTCGCGCTTGATTTGCCGTGGCATCACTACCCGGCAGTGACGGCGCTGACGGACGAAGACAAGGCCAGGATCGTCGCGCTGCTGAAGAAACGGGCGGATTGGTTCCAGCCAAATTTCGCCGGCGTTTACAAGGCGATCGAAGATAACGAATCGCTCAAGGCGGACGACGTGCGGAAGGCGCATTGCCTCGAGGAAGCTTATAAATCCGGCGTGCGCATCCCGGCACCGACGGCCGGCGAGCTCGATTTCCTGACCACGAGCGGACCGGAAGTGGTGGTGTCGCGCAAGGGCACTTCCCTTTTCGGGCTCGACGAGAAAAGCCTCGCCGCGATTAAGGACGAGGAGGCGCAGATGTGCGCCGGCATGGTGCTGGCGACGGTCTATCCGCAGCGGATGGGATTTGTACGGAAGCCGGACGGCACGTGGGAAGCGGTGGATTGAGAGCCTAACGAGTTCCGCACTTTAATCCTGCACCTACACTTGCACTTACACTCTCCCCCCACGGGCAAAGGTGTAAGTGCAAGTGCAGGTGTAAGATCAAAGGGAGAGATTGACGCCCTCTTGTCCGCCTGTTTATTCCCCCTCGTGCCGACCGATATTCGACTCTTCAGCCGTGAATGGTGTTCGTGGTGCATCGACGCGAAGGATTACCTCACCGAGCGTGGCTACGAGTTCACCGAGATCGATGTCGGCCAGGACCGCGCGGCTTACGAGGAAATGAAGGATCTATCCGACCAGACCTACGTGCCCACGCTCGTCGCCGGGGATGAAGTGCTTGCGAATTTCGACACCGATCAGCTCGAAAAATTTCTGCTCGCGCACGACATCGTCCCGTAAATGCTGTTCGGCCTTTTCATCAGCCTCGGGGTCGCTGTGCTCAGCGTTGCCCTGCGCAGCTATGAGTCCTCGCTCTCGCAGAAGGTCGGTGCCTTCGGCATTCTCACCGCTTCTTTTCTCGCGATTTATTACATCACCGGGAGCTGGATCCTCGGACTGATTAGCGCCCTCAGCTGGCTCCTCCTGCCCTGGGTCGAAATCCTCACCCGCATTCGCGCCCTCCGGCTACCGAAAGAAAAATCGCTGCGCCCCAAAAGTCCGCCTTCGGCCGAGGTCTTCCCGACGCTCGACGAGATCTCGGCCCAGATCGAAAGCGAAGGCTTCGCGCATGTCAGCGATGCCGGTTGGGATTGGGCCGATTACCAGCAGTTCTTTCGGCTCTATTACAAAGAGGAAGATCGCGCGCAGGCTACGATCTGCCTGAACGAACAGAACGATCTTTCGTTTTACTACCTGCGCATCTCCTCGCGCGGCCAGGACGGGATCATCTGGACGACGTGGAACTACCCGCTCTCCTACGGGCTAAAACTGAGTCCGCGTTTTCGGATCAATCGGCAGCGGCCCGATCAATCTTTCTGGCAGCTTTACCAAAGCCATAAACATTTCCTGCGCGAGCGGGCGGTCGAGACGAACCTGATCGATCCGCTCGATGAAGATCGCATCCAGCTCGAGATCGAGAACGACCTCCGCGACCAGATCGCGCATAACTTGAAGCAAGGCGTGCTCACCGAGACGACCGCGGGCGAGATCAAATATTCGTGGCGCGGGATGATTTATCTCTGGTGCCAGTTCCTGCTCGATCTGGTGAGGATGTAACGGCATGGCTACCGGCCCCGCGCCCCGTATCCAGACTGAAGTGCAGGTGATGTTTTTCGACACCGATTGCGCCGCGGTGGTGCACAACATCGCCTACCTGCGCTTCATCGAGACGGCGCGGACGATGCTCGCGGGCGAGCTCGGGATGAAGCTCACCGAGATGGCCGAGACGCAGCGTTATCCGGTCGTGGTGCGGACGGAAATTGATTACAAGCGGCCGGCAAAGTTAGGCGATCAGCTGGTCGTCGAGGGCTGGCTTGATCGGGTGGATCGGGTTCGCTTCTGGTGCGCATTTGAGGTGAAGCGGCCGGCGGATGACACCTTGATTGTGACCTGCCGGCAGATGCTCGCGGTGGTCCAGATGCCGGAAGGCAGACTGCTCCGGCTGCCGGATGACTGGGAATCGTGGCGCGCCCCCGCGCCGGCAGCGGCGCGCTAGACTTCGCCTCACGATGTCTTCTCCCGGCAATCCCGCTCTTAGTCTCGACGAGATGTTCGTGGCCCCGCAGGCCGCGGAGCCACCTCCGGTCCGGCGCGCGCTCTTCATTTTCCTGCTCACCCTCGCCGCGCTCCTGCATCTCGCGACCGCCGGCTGGGGCGTGCTCTATAACGAGACCGACGGCCAATACGCCGGCGGCGCGCGCGAGATGCTCGAGACGCATTCCTGGCTGCTCCCGACAAACGACGGCATCCCGCGCCTGCAAAAACCACCGCTGCCTTTCTGGACGATCATGGTTTCGCTGAAAGCGTTTGGCCTAACGACTGCGGCCGCGCGCCTCCCGACCGCGCTCGCGACCTGCGCGGCGATCGCGCTCACCTTTCTCATCGGCGACCGGCTCGGCGGGCCGTGGCGCGGATTTCTCGCCGGGCTGATCCACCTCTGCGCCTGCGGCACTTTTCTGCTCGGCCGGATCGTCATGCCCGAGCCGCTGCTCAGCGTCTTCATCGCCGCCGCTCTCTACTGCGCGATTCGCGGCTACGAACGGCGCACCGGCCGGCGCGGCTGGTTCGTCGGCTTCTGGATTTGCGCGGCGTTCGCCTGCATGACGAAGGGCTTCCACGGCCTGCTCTACCCCGCGGGCGTGCTCGTTTTATTGAGCTGCTTTTATCGCAAAGCGCGCATCCGTTTCGCCCAACTCCTGAGGCTCGAAGGGATGGCGGTTTTCCTGCTCCTCGCCCTGCCCTGGCATCTCTGGATGGAGTGGCGGCACCCCGGCTTCCTGCAAAATTTCACCGGGCACGATTGGTTCATCCATCTCGCCGGTGCGACGGACCGCGGACATACCTATGACGACGTGAGCCGGTCGGCCTTCGCCGCACTCCATCTCGCGTGGTGGTTCCCGTGGACGGTGGTGATTCTGCCGGGTGTGCTCCTGGCCGCGCGGCGCGTTTTCCGTCCGCACGAGATCGAGTTTGCCGACGCCATGCCGCTCTGCTGGATGGCGGCCGTGCTCGTGCCGTTATCTTTTATTGGGCAACGGCAAGATTATTATTCCATGAGCATGTGGGGTGGTGGCGCCATCTTTGCCGCGACGGCCTGGGAACGGATGCCGCGGTGGACGCGCGTGCTCGGGGTGAGCCTGCTCCTCGCGCTCGGCTGCGCGGCCTTGGCGGGCGCGTGGCAATTGCCGCATCTGCTGCACGCGAACCACGGTCAATGGGGCACTACGGCCGGTCGTTCGACCGCCTGGAGAACATTGCTCGATATCCCGGCTGCCACCTGGTTTGGGTTTCGCACGATGCTGGCGGCAGCGGGGATCGCGCTGATTTTTTTCCCGGCGGTTGCCCTCTGGTTTCTCCGGCAAAACCGCGAGCGAGTCGCCCTCACCGCTATCGCCGCGGCGATGGTGCCAATCGGGTTCGCCATGATCGACGGGGTGGCGCGGGTGGCGCCTTATTTCTCGCTCGCCGACGCCGCGACCTTCATCAACGAACGGGTCGCGCCTAACGACAAGATCATTTACGAAGGGCATCTCCACACCGGGAGCAGCCTGGTGTTTTATCTTGGCCGGAAATTTTACCTGGTGAATCAGGATCCCGCTTCCGAGCCGGGGATGGCGCTCCTGCCCGAGGCCGACATCTATCTCGACGAGCCAACGGTGGTGACCGCGTGGAGCGGCGCGGATCGGCTCTTCCTCCTGGTCGAGCGCAAGCGCCTGGCGCATTGGCGCGCTGCACTCGGCGGCCACGGCGACCCGGTGGCGGACCTCACGACCTGCGGGACGACCGTGCTCCTGAGCAACCGGCCGTAGAGCGTGTCATGCACCTCGACTGTAGACGTTTCGCTGTGCGAGACGCGGTGGTTGCGCCAGCCGCAAGAGTCGATGCCCGCGTTTCGCGCAGCGAAACGTCTACACCGAGAGGCGGGCAAGAGCCGGCACGCTCTAGATTTCGCCCGTAGCCTAACGAGAAGCTGGCAGCGGCGCGCGCACGTCGTCGCGCAGCAGTTTCCCCCAGGTCGCGCTGTAGGGGTGCACCTTCCGCGCCGGCTGCCCGTCGTGCACCAGCGGGCGCCCTTCGTTCGCCCATTGGAAAATCGAGCCCTCCAAATCCTGCACTTGAGTGAAGCCCGCGGCCCGCAGCCGCCGCGCGACCACGCCCGAGCGATAACCGACCGAGCAATAGGCGACGATCAGCGCGTCTTTCGGCAGGCCGCCCGCCGCTTCCTGCGCGCTCGCTTCGGGATCGACCCGGCGCGCGTTCGCGAGATGACTCACGTTCCATTCCACTAGCGTGCGCACGTCGAGCAGCACCGGCGCGGGCCGCTGTTTATCGGCGAGCCACTCCGCCAGTTGCGGCGTCGTGATCCAATCCACGTCGTGAAATTTCCCGCGCAGCGTCCGCTTCAACAGAAACCAATCGAGCGGCCGGCAACCGGCCAGCGCAAATGCGATCACGGCCAGGGCGGCCAACCCCACCACGACCCTGAAATTGCCAGCGCGCAAAGGTCTCAGGTTATCCATTTGAAAAACGAGCGAAGCCCGTTACCTTGGCCGTCCATTTTCGCACTCTAACCCGGAGCATTCTTTATGTCGCAGCATCGCAGCCTGAAAGGCGCCAGCACCATCGCCGCCAAACGCAACGTCCTGAAACGTTTCGAGCGGGTCGAACTGCTGAAGAAGCGGGGCCAGTGGAAAGATTCCAGCAAAGTCATCGGCCTGCCGAAGACTAAGCCGGATCTCTAAACCGGTTGCGCCTCAACCGCTTCCTCGCCGCCGCCGGGCTCGGCTCGCGCCGGCATTGCGACGAGCTCATCGCTGCCGGGCAGGTGCTGGTGAACGGCCAACCGTGCACCAATTTCGCCACTCAGGTGGAAGCGACCGACCACGTCAAGGTCGGGTCTCAACTCGTTAGGCCAGCCGAGACCCTCACCCTCGCGCTGCACAAACCGGCCGGTTTTGTCTGTACCCGGCGCGACCCGAACGCGACCGACACGATTTACGATTTGCTGCCCGCGAAATTTAGCCGGCTCTTCAATGTCGGCCGGCTCGACGCCCAGACCGAGGGCCTGCTTCTGATGACGAGCGACGGCGACCTCTCGCAGCATCTTAGCCATCCGCGCTTCAAGGTGGAGAAGGAATACGAGGTCACGCTCGATCGGCTCTGGGATCCGACGCACGCCGAGAAATTGCGCACCGGTATTTTTCTCGATGGCAAACGCGCCAAACTCACGATGGTGCGCGCGATCGGACCGACCAAATTGCGCGTCGTCCTGCACCAGGGGATGAACCGCCAGATTCGCCGGATGTTTTACACCCTCGGCTACGAAGTGAAACGACTCCTCCGCACCCGCCTCGGCCAGCTCCGGCTCGGCGAACTCCCGCGCGGCGCCTGGCGTCCCCTCACGAAAAGCGAATTGAGAGGGCTGCGCGCTCAATCGAGTTCGTCGCGCAAGATGGCCAAAGGCGGCGTGCTCCCCACACCGTAACTGGTCAACAAACCCACGCCGACCGTGAGCGCGCTCACGATCACCGCCGCCGCCGCGATTGGCCACAGCGACGGCGTGTAGCCGAGCTTGAAAGCGAAAACCGCGAGCGCCCAGCTCGCCAGCACCGCGAGCAGAATTCCCGTCACGCTTGCCAACAGCCCGAGAAACAGATATTCCGCGCAGAGAATTTCCCAGATCTGCCGCCGCGACGCGCCTAACGTGCGCAAGAGCACGCTCTCCTTCAGCCGCTGATAACGTCCGCTCCAGATCGTGCTCCCGAGCACGATCAAGCCTGTGCCGACGATGAAAAGCGACATCACCCGGATGACGAGCGCGACCTTAGTCAGGATGGAATCAACCGTCTGAATCACCGATGTGAGATCGAGCGCGGAAACGTTCGGGAACTTCTCCACCACGGCGTTTTGCAGCTGCGCGGAAACCGCCGGCGTCGGCACCCGGCTCACGAGCACGTTGAAGGTCGGCGCTTTCTCCAGCACCCCGGTCGGAAAGACGACGAAAAAGTTTGTCTGGAACCGTTTCCAATCCACCTCGCGCAGACTCGCGACCCGGCATTTGATCGGCACACCCTGCACGTCAAAAACCAGCTCACTCCCGATCGTTAGGCCAAGGTCCTTGGCGATGTCTTGGTCCACCGAGATCGGCGCCGTGTCTCCGGGTTGGTAAGCGACGTGACCGATCCATTTCCCGGCGGTGATCTTTTCCGTCTCGCTCACCGTGTCGCGATAGGTCGAGCGATACTCGCGCTCGAGTTCCCACTCCGGCGCTCGGCGGTTTGGATCCTTCAGCAGGTCGGCGGATTTGCGGCCCTTCACTTCGGCGAGGTGCATGGTCACGATCGGCGCCTGCTGGATCACGGGCAGGCCCATTTGCCTAACGAGTGCGGCGACCGCGTTGGTCTGCGGTGGCTGGATATCAAAGAGGAAAATGTTCGGCTGGCTGTGGGCATCGATCGACTTGAACTGCGAGAGCAGCACATCGCGGGTAAGGTAGATCGTGAGGAGCAAAAACGTCCCCAAGCCTAACGACAAGGTGAGGAGCAGGGTGCGGTTGTTCGGCCGGTGGAGATTCGCCAGGCCCTGGCGGATGACGAAGCTCCAACTCGGAGGCAGGAGTTTGCGCACGAGGAAAGTCAGCAGCTTAGCCACGCCCATCAGGATGAGGACCGCGACGCCGAGTCCGCCCGCGATCCAAAGGCCGTCGCTCCAGTGTTCGGCCTGTGCCATCGCGAAGAGCGTCAGGCCGATGCCGATCGCGAGGTAAACGAACCAGATCGCGAAATCACGCCCTCCCGTCGCGGACGTTTCCTCTGCCGCCGCGCGCAAAGTGAGCAAGGGCGAGACCCGCCGAAAACGCAGGAGCGGCGGGAGCGCGAAGAGGATGCAGACCGCGAGCCCGAGCCCCATGCCGCGAAAAACAGGCGGCCAGGCGATCGCGGTCGGGAGCGTGAAAGGCAGATATTTTTGCAACGTGCCGGGGAGCAACTGGTGAATCGTTAGGCCAAGGGCCGCGCCCGCCATCGCACCGACCACGCCGAGCGCGATCGCCTGCAGGAGATAGACCGCGACCGTGGTGCGACCCGCGGAGCCGAGACAACGCAGCACCGCCGCGGTCCGGACCTTTTGCTGCAGGTGCGCCTGGATCGCGCTGGCCACGCCGACCGCGCCAAGGAGGAGTGCGATGAAACCGACGAGATTGAGGAACCGGTAAAGATTGTCGAGCGCCTCGCCGAGATCCTTTTTCCGCTTCGCGACCGTGTCGTATTCCAGCCCGGCCTCCTCGATCTGCGGCGCGAGCTTCTTCACTTCCAGGTCGACATGGGTACCGGGCGCGAACTTCACGAAGTTCAGGTAATGCGCGAGGCTGCCCGGCTTCAGCAGATTGGTCTGCGCGAGATTCTGCAGAGGGATGTAAACCCGTGGCGCGAAGCTCGCGGCGGGCGAGGCTTCGCCGGGCATTTTCGTGAGTGCGCCGGCGACCGTGAAAGTTTCTTCGCCGATCTTTATCGGGTCCCCAGCGTGCGCCTGAAATTGCAGAAGCAGGCTTTCATCCGGCACCGCGGCGCCACCGTTGCGAAAGCTCTGCGCGGCGCTCGCCGGCGCCGTTTCCATCTGGCCGTAGAAGGGAAAATTCCCGCCGAGCGCGCGGACATGAACCAACCGGGTGCCGCCGCCTTTCGGGAAAAGCGCCATCGTGCGGAAACGGACCTCGCGCGCCTGGGTTTGGCCTAACGAGCGCAGCATCTGCTCCTGGGCCGCGGTAAAAGGCCGGGAGCTTTCCACGACCAGATCCGCGCCTAACAGGGATCGTGCTTGGTCGTCGATTGCCTGTGCCAGGCTCGCGCGGAACAGCCCGATCGCGACCAGCGCGGCTACGCCTAACGAGATCGAAATCGAGAAGAGCAGGAGCCGCCGCCGGCTCGACCGGCTGTCGCGCCAGGCCATGCGGGTGACAAAACCCAGATTCATTCCACCATCTCCCCGCTGCGCAGCCGGATCGTTCTTTCCGTGAGGCCGGCAACTTCCGGGTCGTGGGTCACGAGCACAAGCGCGGTGCCGGCGGTGCGGTTCAGGTCGAGCATGATGTCGATCACCTTCTGGCTCGTCTCGGAGTCGAGGTTGCCGGTCGGTTCATCGGCGAAAAGGATCTTCGGCCGATTGATGAAGGCCCGCGCGAGCGCGATTCGCTGCTGTTCGCCGCCGGAGAGCTGGGTTGGATAATGATCGGCGCGGTCGCTCAAACCGACCTTCGCGAGGAGCTCGCGAGCGAGGGTGCGCGCGCTGCGGTCGCCGCGCAATTCCATCGGCACGGTGACGTTCTCGAGCGCAGTCAACGTCGGGATGAGCTGGAAATTTTGGAAGACGAAACCGACGTGCTCGTTCCGCACGCGCGCCCGCCCGTCTTCGCTGATCTCCGCGAGCGCAATGCCGTTGAGCAAGACCGATCCGGAAGTCGGCCGATCCAGCCCGGCGGCGAGCCCGAGGAGCGTGGTCTTCCCGCTGCCGGACGGCCCGAGGATGGCGCAAGTCGCGCCTTGGGCGAGGGTGAAAGAGACGTCGCGCAGAACGGTGAGCGAGCCGGCGCCGGTCGGATAGCTTTTCGTTAGGCGGCGAAGATCGAGAATCGGGAACGAGTTCATTGACGGGTGCGAGCGGCGCGTCTTGCTTACGCGATGGGAACGGGGCGCGCATGAGGAATTTGGTGCGCCGGTTTTTTCTCGTCACTCTGCTCGCACTCGCGGGCGCGGCCTCCGCTTTTGGCGGGAACATCCTGTTCCTGGGCGACAGCCTCACCATCGGGCTCGGGGTCACGCAGGCGCAGGCGTATCCCGCGTTGCTTCAGGAAACAATCCGCGCGGCCAACCTGCCGTTTGAGGTGATCAACGCCGGGATTAGCGGCGACACGAGCGCGGGCGGACTGGCGCGGCTCGATTGGGTTTTGCAAAAACCGATCGACGTCCTCGTGCTCGCGCTCGGGGCGAACGACGGGCTCCGCGGACTGCCGGTCGCGCAGATGAAGAGCAATCTGCAAAGCATCATCGACCGGGTGAAGATGAAAAATCCCACAGTGAAAATCGTGATGGTCGGGATGGAGATTCCGCCGAACTACGGGGCCGATTACGCCGCCCAATTTGCGGCCGTTTTTCCCGAGCTCGCGAAGCAGAACAACGCGGCGCTGGTGCCGTTCCTGCTGGAAGGCGTGGGTGGGCACATCGATCTCAACCAGCCCGATCACATCCACCCGACCGCCGCGGGGCACAAAATCGTCGCCGAAAACGTCTGGCGCGTGCTCGAGCCCTTGCTGAAGAAAGGCTGAGCTACGATGCAAATCAAAGGGTGTCATGCTCTCGTGACAGGAGCGTCGGCCGGGATCGGCCGGGAATGCGCCCGGCAGCTCGCGGGTCGAGCGGCGTCGCTGCTCTTGGTCGCGCGGCGGACGGAACGGCTCGAGGAATTGCGCGCGGAACTCATCGCGCGGCATCCGAATTTGCAGGTCGAAACTCGACAGACGGATCTCTCGCGCCACGACGAAGTGGATGACTTGATCGCCGCGGCGTCGGCGCAACAGCCAGCGATTGATCTGCTCGTGAATAACGCCGGCCTCGGCGATCTCGGCGCTTTCGCCACCGCCGAACCGGAAAAGCTTGACCGGATGATGCTCGTGAACATGGTTGCGCTGACCCGGCTCACACGCGGCCTGCTCCCCGCCATGCTCGCGCAAGGGCGCGGCGCGATTTTGAATGTCAGCTCCTCGGCGAGCTTTTTGCCCGTCGCGAATTTTGCGGTTTACGCCGCGACCAAGGCTTACGTGACCAGTTTTTCGGAGGCGCTCCGGAGCGAGGTGCGCGGCCAGGGAGTGGACGTGACCGCACTCTGCCCCGGACCGGTGCAGACAGAGTTCACGGGAGTGGCGCATCGGGAAAATGGCGGCGCGAGCCTCGGGCCCGCGCTGGTTTATGTGTCGGTGGAAGAAGCGGTGCGGGCGGGACTCCACGGCGTCGAGGCGGGTCGCGCGATCGTCATCCCCGGTTGGGCAATGAAGATCGGGATGACGCTCGTTCGGCTGACCCCGCTGGCGGTTTTGCGTTTCGCGAGCCGCTTCAGCGCGAAGCCGGCATAACCTGTAGCCGCTTCGCTGTGCCAAGCGTGGGCATCGGCGAAACTCGCAGTCCGAGCTGCTGGCAAACAAAATACCCACGCCTCCCACAGGGAGGCGGCTACAGGTGCTCCGTGATCAGGGCGCGTATTTGACGCTGCAGCCGTAGGCCTTGGTCGTCGCGTTCTCCACCGGCTTGCCCGCCATCGCTTCGGTGAGGGCCGCCTTCACATAGTTCGTTGCACCCTTGATGTCGGCCTGGTCGGCCGAGGCTTTGCTGTCGATTGCGCCTTTGTAAATCAGCTTCCCGTCCGGATCGATGATGAACATGTGCGGCGTGTTCGTGGCGCCGTACTCGTGGCCGACTTTGCCATCGGCATCGAGGAGCAGCGCGGTCGGATACATTTTCCAATCATTGATCTGCTTCAGCCCGTCCGCGGCGGAGAGGTTGCCTTCTTCACCCGGCGCGGAGGAGTCGATCGTGAGCCAGACGACGCCCTTCTTCGTGAACTCCTTCTGCAGCGCCTGCATGTTCTCGCTCTGGTAATGCTTCTGCACGAACGGGCAGCCCGGGTTGAACCATTCGAGGACGACGTATTTGCCTTTGTGCGCGCCTAACGACTCGGTTTTGCCCTGAGCGCTGGGGAGTGAAAACCCCGGGGCGGGCGCGCCGACTTGCGGGCTTTCCGCGGCGAAAAGCGCGCCGGTGCAGAGGAGAGTGAGGGTGGTGAAGAGGAGTTTTGTTTTCATGATTTGGTTTTACGGAGCAGCCGCGACTTTGGGCGCGGCAGTTTGCAGATGATTCAGGACCAGGTCCTTGGTGAGCAATTCCGGCAGGACGATTGGTTGATTCGGATTTCCCGCCGGGTAGAGCACGTAGAGTGGGACACCGACGCGGCCGAATTGTTGCAAAGTTTTTGTGATCACCGGGTCGGCGTTGGTCCAGTCGGCTTTCATTTTCACCACCCCGGCGCGCTCGAAGGCCTCACGCACGGAGGCGGTTTCGAGGACGGAGGCTTCGTTGAATTTGCAGGTGATGCACCAGGCGGCGGTGAAATCTAGGAAGACGCTGTGGCCTTGGGCGAGCTCGCTTTGCAGGCGCTCGGGGGAAAAGGCGATCCAGTCGCTTTTCGTTAGGCTCGGTCCGGCAGTCTGGGTGACACGGAATTTTTCCCCGATAAAATACCAGCCGCTCCCGAGCACGAGCACGAGCATGAGCACGAGCACGATGGCGCGACGCAGGGCTGACGCGCCGGGCAGGAGGAAGGCGCCTTTCATCCAGCAGGCGATGCTGAGCGCGAGGAGGAAGGCGCTCGTCCAGATCATCGCCTCCGGTCCGCGCTCTGCGCCGAGCACCCAGAGGAGAAAGAGGAGAGTCGCGATGAGCAGGAAGCCCATAAATTGTTTCACCGCGACCATCCACGCGCCGGGGCGCGGGAGGAAGCGAAGCCAAGCCGGTTGCGCGGTGAGGAGCAGGTAAGGCGCGCTCATCCCCGCGGCGATCGCGACGAACATGAGCAGGATCACGCCGGCCGAAGCGGCGAAGGCAAAACCGAGCGCGCTCCCGAGAAACGGCGCGGTGCAGGGCGTCGCGAGGACGGTCGCGAAGACGCCTTGGAAAAACGACCCGGCATACCCTTCCCGCGCGCTCCAGCCGAGCATCCCAGTGGTCGCGGCGGCCGGGAGCGTGATCTCGAAGACGCCGAAAAGATTGAGCGCGAAGACGAGCACGACCGCGCTCATCGCGACCACGAAGAGCGGGTTGGTAAATTGAAACGCCCAGGTGATCTGATGCCCCGCGGCCTTGAGGCCGATCGTGAGGAGCGCGAGCCCAAGGAACCAGGCGAAGATGCCTAACGAAAAGGCAAGGCCATTCCCGAAGATCTTCCCGCGGCTATCCCCCGCGTGCTGAATGAACCCAAAGATCTTGAGCGAGATCACCGGCAAGACGCATGGCATCAGGTTGAGTATGAACCCGCCGATGAACCCGAAGAGGAGAAACTTCAAGAGACTGCCAGAGCGATCCGTCGCCCCTGGAGGGACGGGCGCCGTCCCGTCCGTGTTTGACGGTTTCGTGCCTAACGACCAAGCCTGTCCATCAACAACCAGCAGCCCGTCGAGGGTCTGCACCTTGGCGTCCGCCGTCTCGAACGGAATGGTGAACTCTGTCCCTCCGCCCGCTGCCGCCGCGCGGCGCGGATGTCCGATCACCGTCGGCGATTCCGGGAGCGGAAAGAAATCGAGGTTCGTCTTCCCGGCGAGGCTCTTGTCCGCGATCGTTAGGCGAAAAGCTTTCGCGTCGCGCGACCAGGAAATCGCCGCGCTCGCTCCGGTCGGCAGCGGCTTCGGCAAACGATCGCGGAATTTCGCGAAAAGCTCCGGGTTCGCCGGCGCGGCGGAATCCGCGACCGGGAGATCGAGCTGCACTTTGCCGCTCCCGGGAATGCAGACCTTTTCGCAGACCAGCCAGTCGGCGTCGGCCGCGAGCTGGACGGATTTGCCCGCGATCGCGGCCGGCGGTGTCAGCTGCAGCATGAGCAGCACTTCGTCGTGGTAACCGTAAATCTGGATGTCGCCCGGCTCGTCGAGCTTGAGCGGGATCGGCCACTGAATCGGGCCGACTTTCCAGTCGTTAGGCAGGTGCCATTTCAGCTCGGTCGGGATGCCGGCGTCGCCCGGGTATTGCCAATAGGTATGCCAGCCCGGGACCATCTTGAGGAGCAGCCCGGCGGTGAACGGTTTTCCGGGAACGATCCCGCTCGTATCCGCAATGAGACTGGCTTGAACCAGCTCGCGCCCGTTGAATTTTTGGGCCCGTGCGCCAGCCGGAAACAGAAGCGCTGCCGCCAAGAGCACGAAGGCAACGCGGCGCAACGGGTTCACTGTTCTCCTTACCACCGCTACTCGGGAGCGGCAACGAACTCGAGCGCCAGAGTCTCGCCCGGCCTGGTCGCGGACCAGCGTTCGAGGAGGTCCTGCAACGTGGCATGAATCCGCGCGACTTCGTCCTCGGTGAGCTCGCGCACCGCGACTTCGCGCCCCGGCTTTTGCGACGCGGCGTAGAGTTTCGCCTGCTCCTGCAACTGCGCCGCAGTCCAGCCGCCGCCCATCCGGCGCTCGACTTCAAACAGGCCAACGAGCAGCTCAACTTCGCGCGCTTCCGCGAGAATCGGTCCGCGCGGCCACGGCGCCGCGAAGTCACCAAACTCCCAGCCGGCGGCGAGCAATCCGTAGAAGCCGTTTGCGTAGCCGAGGACGGTTTCGACCGCGAAGTGCGTCAGGTCATGCGTCGGAAAAACGAGACCGCGCGAGCCGGATTGGCGTTGCCAGATGAGGCTGCCATCGGCGCGCGTGCAGCTCAGTGCCGCCGTGCCGTCGGTGAGGCGTTTAAGTTGAATCCGCAGCCGCGGCTCACTCTTCGCCGTCGAAGTAATCGGTCTCTTCGCCCTTCGCGATGACATAATCCGCGCTCTCCTTGTTCACGGCCCACTTGCCGCTGTCGGGGTAGTAACAGGAATCGCTCCGCGGATTATCCGCGATCACGTAGTAGACGAAATCTTCCGGACCGGGATTGGCGAGCTGGTGCGCAGCGCCGGGGCCAAAGAAGAAGCTGTCGCCTGCGCCGACTTCCGTGAACCCGTCCTTGTCCCGCACGCTGCCGCGCCCGGAAACCACGAGATAAAGTTCCGTCTCCGCGCCGTGCGCATGATAGGGGCAATAGGCTTTGCCCGGCGGAATGCGAACGAGCGCGAGATCAAACGGATGGCGTTTCGCGAGGTCGAGCGAGTCCTCCTCCCGGCCGAGCGCGATCGAGATGTCTTTGACGTACTTGTGGAATTTCTCCTTCGGCGACTTGCGCTCGAATTCGTTGATTTCGGCGACGTTTACTTTTTTCATAAAATCAATCCCGGAAGTTCTGGAAATTAGTCGCCACCCCGAAGTCTTTGCTCTTCACAAACGCGATCACTTCCTGTAACTCGTCGCGCTTCTTGCCGGTCACGCGAATCTGCCGGTCCTGCAACGCATTCTGCGTTTTGAAGCCGTTGCCTTTGATTGCCTGGATGATCTCCTTCGCCTTGTCGCCTTCGAGGCCCTGTTTCAATTTCAGTTCCTGGCGCGCGTGGCCCATCGAGGAAATCGCCGGGTCTTCCTGATCGATATTGCGCAGGTCGACGCCGCGCTTCGAGAGTTTGCTGATCACGATTTCGCGCAACCCTTGGAGTCGCGAGCCGTCTTCTGCGGTGAGGACGATCTTGTCTTTCTCTAGTTCGATCTCGGCTTTCACCCCTTTGAAGTCGAAGCGGGTGGCGAGTTCTTTACGCGCCTGGTTGAGCGCGTTGTCGATCTCCTGGTTATCAATCTCGGAAACGATATCGAAGGAAGGCATGGGAGGATGTTCCCTTGCCTAACGAAAACTGTCGATACTGATGTTGCCGCCTTCGGTGCGGAACTGAAACGCCACCGGCGCGTCAGCGCGGGTCGCTGACTGGAGCGACTGGCCGTCGCCACTGTTTCGCGGCACGAGCTTGAAGCCGTTCCCGATCCGGCCGTGCGCCGTCTGCGCGTCGACCCGGAACTGCGCGCCCGCGGGCAGACGCGCGCCGATCCGCCCGTGTTGCAACGCGAAGTCGATCATGGCGGGCGCATTTTCCCACCACTCGTAGAACAGATCCATCGCACCATTCACCGACCGCGCCTTGACCTGCGCGAAGCAGTTGGTGACGAAGACGCGACCGTTCATCATTTCGATCGTGGCGCTGCCGCCGCGCAGACCCTGCAGGCTCACCTCGCCATCCCCGAGCCGGAGGGTGAGACGCGCGGTCTCTGGGACGTTGAGCGAGTAATCGACGGTCCCGGAGCGATCGGCGAAAAGGCCGCGCACCGGCGGAATCGAGGTGCGGATGACGAGCGCATCAGGCCGCGACTCGGTCTCGACCCGGACCTGTGCGAGCCGCGGCGCGGTGTAGGCATTCCGCA
Organism: Chthoniobacterales bacterium; assembly: GCA_038240025.1. Lineage (GTDB taxonomy): Bacteria > Verrucomicrobiota > Verrucomicrobiia > Chthoniobacterales > UBA10450 > Palsa-1392. Next base: position 45,150 of record JBBSED010000020.1, on the reverse strand, counting down.
GCGCGGTGAGACGGACGCGCGGCTCATACCAACCGTAGACATGGATCGATCCGCTGGGGTTATCCAGCACGATCGCGCCCCGTTGGAGCGGGAGCGGGAAGATCTGGTCGTCCTGCTGATGGAGCGGATCCTCCGCTGGCGCGAGGACAGTGAGAGCGAGAAATAAGAAGGCGGCTGCGAGGCGACGCTGCAAGCGCACATTCCTAGCGCAGGGCGCGGAGATGTCCAGATTCCGCGGGGATATTATCTGCTCGACGAGGATAGGTCCTATAAGTCCCATACAACCTATGAGTCCTATCTCCCCGCTCCCACTCCGCGGCAACTATCGCGAGCTTCTCTCTTACCAGAAGGCCGAAGTGATCTTCGACCTCACGTTCCACTTTACTGGCCGATATCTCCAGAGGGGCGACCGCACCATCGACCAGATGCGGCAGGCCGCCCGCTCCGGCAAACAAAACATCCTCGAAGGCTCGAAAGCCTCTCGTACCTCGACTGAGATGGAGCTCAAACTCACCAACGTCGCCCGCGCGAGCCTCGAAGAACTTCTCGGTGACTACGAAGATTACCTCCGCACCCGTGACCATCCCATCTGGACCAAAAGCTCGCGGGAGGCCATCTACGTTCGCCGGCTCGGCCGAATATCTCCCTAGTCCTACGAAATCTATCGGCCCTTGGTCGAAACCCGACCGCCCAAAGTCATCGCCAACATCGCCCTCTGCCTCATCCATCAGGCCAACTACCTGCTCGACCAGCAAATCCGGCGTCTCGAGAAAGATTTCCTGAAAGACGGTGGCCTCCGCGAGCGCATGACGCGTGCGCGCCTGCAAAGCCGGGCTTCACGCGAGCGACCCACCGCTTGACGTTCCCGCGCGGCGGTGGTCGCATAGGGAGCCGATATGTCTGCTCCTTCGCCTCAAAAACCACCCGCCATTCTCTCGCTCATCGGGAACACCCCGCTGGTCGAGATCACGCGGATGGATACCGGCCCGTGTCAGCTTTTCGTGAAGTTGGAAAACCAGAACCCGACCGGCTCGATCAAGGACCGGGTCGCCCTCGCGATGATCGAAGCCGCGGAGCGCGACGGAAAACTAAAACCGGGCGGCACCGTGATCGAAGCGACCGCGGGCAACACCGGCCTCGGCCTCGCGCTCATCGCCGGCGCAAAGGGTTACCGGATCATCCTCGTCATCCCCGACAAGATGTCGCAGGAGAAGATCGCTCACGTCCGCGCGCTCGGGGCGGAAGTGCACCTCACACGCAGCGACGTGATGCGCGGGCACCCGGAATATTACCAGGACGTGGCCGCCCGCCTCAAGAGTGAAATCCCAGGCGCATTTTACGTGAACCAGTTTGGGAATCCGGCAAATCCCCTCGCCCACGAGACCGGGACCGGTCCGGAAATCTGGGAGCAAATGAAGCACGATCTCGACGCGGTCGTGATCGGCGTCGGCTCCGGAGGCACGCTCAGCGGGCTCGGCCGTTTCTTCAAAAAAGTCGCGCCGAACGTCGAGATGATCCTCTCCGACCCGACCGGCTCGATCCTCTATGAATGGGTGAAAACCGGGAAAATGGAGGAAGCCGGGAGTTGGGCGGTCGAAGGCATCGGCGAGGATTTCATCCCCGATAATGCCGACATGTCGCTGGTCCGCGATGCCTTCGAGATCGACGACCGGGAAAGCTTCGAAGTTGCGCGCGAACTCCTGCGCCAAGAGGGGATCCTCGGCGGTTCCTCCACCGGCACGCTCCTCGCCGGCGCGCTCCGTTATTGCCGGCAACAGACCGAGCGGAAGCGCGTGGTCACCTTCATCTGCGACACCGGAAACAAATATCTCTCGAAGATGTTCAGCGATTTTTGGATGGCCGAACAGGGCTTCTCCGAGCGCTCGAGCAAAGGCGATCTCCGGGACCTGATCTCGCATCGATACGAAAAGGGCGAGGTCATCACGGTCGGGCCTAACGATACCCTGCTGACGGCGTTCAAGCGCATGCGCTCGGCCGACGTCTCGCAGGTGCCGGTGCTGAATGGCGACGAACGCGCCGTGGGCATTCTCGATGAATCCGATGTGCTCGTGAAAGTCCATCGCGACCCAGCCTGCTTTAAGGAACTGGTCAGCTCTGCCATGACCGATCGGTTGGAGACACTGTCGCCGGGCGCAAAAATCGAGGATTTGTTAGGCGTGTTCGACCGCGGCCGCGTCGCGATCGTGATGAACGGCGACAAGTTCCTTGGTCTCATCACGCGGACTGATTTGCTTTCCTATCTGCGATTGCAGATGCCGAAATGAACCGCGGATTACGCGGATTGCGCGGATGGGAAATAAAACCTGCTCCGCTCATTCCCATCCGTGAAATCCGCGTAATCCGCGGTTAAAAATCTTGTGAAAAAAAAACACCATCTCGCCACCCGCGTCATCCACGCCGGCCAATCACCCGACCCTTCCACCGGCGCCGTGATGACACCGATTTACCAAACCTCCACCTACGTCCAGGAAAGCCCCGGCCGCCATAAAGGCTACGATTACGCGCGCTCGATCAACCCGACCCGGAGCGCCTACGAGCGTTGCGTGGCCGACCTCGAGAGCGGCACCCGCGGCTGGGCTTTCGCTTCCGGCTTGGCCGCGATGTCGACCGCGCTGGAGACGATCGACAGCGGCTCGCACGTGGTCGTGAGCGACGATCTTTACGGCGGCACCTATCGGCTTTTCGAGAAAGTCCGCCGCCGTTCGGCCAATCTCGATTTCACCTTCATCGACATGACCGACCCCGCGCAAATCGAGGCCGCGTTCAAGCCGAACACCCGCATGATCTGGGTGGAAACGCCGAGCAATCCCCTGCTCAAGTTGATCGATCTCGAGGCGGTCGCGCGGATCGCGCGCCAGCACAACGTCATCTCCATTTCCGATAACACTTTCGCCAGCCCGTGGATTCAGCGGCCGCTCGAACTCGGCTTCGATATGGTCATTCATTCGGCCACGAAATACCTCAACGGCCACTCCGACATGGTCGGCGGCGTCGCAGTCGTCGGGGAAAACAAGGAGCTCGGCGACATGATGCAGTTCCTGCAAAATTCCGTCGGCGCCGTGGCCGGCCCCTTCGACAGCTTCCTCGCCATGCGCGGATTGAAAACGCTGGCGCTTCGAATGGAGCGCCATTGTGAAAACGCCCTTGTGCTCGCGAATTGGCTCGAGGAAAAATCGCAGGTCCGCCGGGTCAGTTATCCGGGCCTCGCGAGTCATCCGCAACATGAGCTGGCGCGCCGGCAGATGCACGGCAACTACGGCGGCATGGTCACAATCATTCTCGACACCGATCTTGCCGGCACCCGCCGCTTCCTCGAGAACACCCATCTCTTCTCGCTCGCCGAAAGCCTCGGCGGCGTGGAGAGCCTGGTAAATTACCCGCCGATCATGACCCACGGCGCCATCCCCGAGGAAAAGCGCATCGCGCTCGGCATCACCGAGTCGCTCGTTAGGCTTTCAGTCGGCGTGGAAGACGTGGAAGACCTCCGCGACGACCTCCGCACCGCGCTCGCTGCGATCTAGCCGCGTTGTGATTCCGAAAGGCCGCGGTTAGGCTGCGCGCCAATGGGCAGCAGCTTCGGTCAACTCTTCCGCATCACCACCTTCGGCGAGTCGCACGGCGGCGGCGTCGGCGTGGTCATCGACGGCTGTCCCTCGCGGATCGCGCTTTCACCTAACGACATCCAAGTCGAGCTCGACCGCCGTCGTCCTGGCCAGAGCAAACTCGTGACCCAGCGGCAGGAAGCCGACCGCTGCGAAATCCTCTCCGGGGTTTTCGAGGGGCAAACGTTAGGCACGCCGATTGCCATCCTCGTGCGCAACGAAGACGCGCGTCCCGAAGCGTATCGCGAAATCAAGGACGCCTACCGGCCTTCCCACGCCGACTTCACGACCGAGGCGAAATACGGCATCCGTAACTGGCAGGGCGGCGGCCGCGCTTCCGCGCGCGAGACCATCGGTCGGGTCGCGGCCGGCGCGGTCGCGCGGAAAGTTCTGGAGCAGCTTCATCCGGGCTGCGAGATCATCGCCTACGTCACCCACGTGCACGATCTCGGCGCGACGGTCGACGCCAACACGATCACCCGCGCAGAGGTCGAGTCGAACCCGCTGCGTTGCCCGGATGCCGCGACCGCCGGAAAAATGATCCGCGCGATCGAACAGGCCCGGGCCGACGGCGACTCGTTAGGCGGAATCATCGCCGCGGTGGCGCGCGGCGTGCCCGCCGGCTGGGGCGAACCGGTTTTCGACAAGCTCGAAGCCGACCTCGCGAAAGCGATGCTCAGCCTGCCGGCGACGAAAGGCTTCGAGATCGGTTCCGGCTTTGCCGCCACCAGAATGAAAGGCTCCGAGCACAACGACGCCTTCGCCATCCAGGAGGGAAAAGTCCGCACGAAAACCAACCGTTCCGGGGGCGTCCAGGGCGGGATCAGCAACGGCGAAAACATCCTTTTCCGCGTCGCCTTCAAACCGACCGCGACTATCGCCCGCGTCCAGGAGACCGTGACCACCGCGCAAACCGCCACCACCCTCGCCGCCCGCGGCCGCCACGATCCCTGCGTCCTCCCGCGCGCCGTCCCGATGGTCGAAGCGATGGCCGCGCTCGTGCTTTGCGATCACGCGTTGCGGCAGCGGGCGGTGGCGCAGGATCCTTAGCGTCATGACCACCGGTTCGTCGCTCTGGCAAACCCTCTTCCTTTCCTTCGCGCTCGTCCTGATCCTGTTCGAGATCGTGCGCGGCTGGAGACTTGGACTCGTTAGGCAACTGGTCCGGCTCGCCGCGGTCATCGCCGCCTACGCCTCCGGGCTTTTCGGCGGGCGGCTGCTGCTGCCCGTTCTGCGCGGCTTCATCCACGCGCCGGATCTCGCGCTCTCCGTCGTCTCCGGCGCTCTCCTCGCCCTGCTCGTCTATGCGGTCATCACCGGAATTGGCGCCATTCTCTTCAAAAAAACTTCCCAGCAAAGTGTCGGGGTGGTCCGCTTCGTTTACGGCGCGGCCGGCGCTGTCCTCGGCATTTTCTTCGGGCTCTTCAGTGTCTGGTTGATCGTCGTGGGCATCCGCGCGACCGGCGCGCTCGCGAGCGCGGAAGTGCACAGCGGCATCACCCCGCCCGTCGCGACCCGCGCCCCCGCGGCGCCGCCGACCACCCCCCCGCCGCTCGTCACCTCGCTCGCGAAGCTGAAAAATTCCATCGAGTTAGGCTCGTTAGGCGAAGTCGTCAAAGGCGTCGACGTGGTCCCGGCGACCACTTACCAAGCGCTGGGCAAACTCGGCGCGGTCGTCTCCGATCCGCGGAGCGCGGCGCGCTTTATTTCCTATCCCGGCGCCCAGCGCCTGACGGAAAATCCCCGCCTACTCGCGTTGCGCGACGACCCCGAGATCATCGACCTCGTGCAGCGACAGCGTTTCCTTGAGCTCCTGCAAAACCCGAAGCTGATCGAGGCGCTGAACGATCCCCAGCTCGAGACGGAGGTGAAGAACTTTGATTTCCAGAAGGCGCTCGATTACGCGCTGCAGAAATGAGCTACCTAACGAGCATAGGACTGGAAGTGCATGTCCAGCTCCGGACCCGGTCGAAGATGTTCTGTGGTTGCGCGGTGGAATTTGGCGCGCCGCCGAACTCGCTCACCTGTCCGATCTGCCTGGGTCTGCCGGGTGCGCTCCCGGTGATCAATCACGAAGCGCTTCGCCACACGACTCACCGGCCTGCTCCTGGAATGCGCGATCGCGCCGGTCTGCCAGTTCGACCGGAAGAAATATTTCTATCCGGATCTGCCGAAGAATTATCAGATCTCGCAATACGCTCTCCCGCTCTGCGCGCGGGGTCGGGTGCCGTTGCCGGGTTCGGCTTATCCTAAAGGCGTGCCGCCGGCTCTTGCGGACAAGGACGTCAATCTGGTCCGGATCCCTCTCGAGGAGGACGTGGCGAAGAGTTTCCATTTCGAGTCGAACACAGGGATTGATTTCAACCGCGCGGGCACGCCGCTGATTGAAATCGTGACCGAACCGGAGATCGAATCGCCCGAAGAAGCGTTCGCCTTTCTCACCGCGTGAAACAGATCCTGATCCACGGCCGCGTGAGCGACGCGGATATGGAAAAGGGTCAGCTCCGCTGTGACTGCAACGTCTCGGTGCGGGCGGCGGCGCAGCGCGAGCTGGGCGCGAAGATTGAAATCAAAAACATGAATTCGATCAGCGGGGTGCGCCGCGCGCTCGCTTATGAAGTGGAGCGGCAGACCGCGGCTCTGGAGGCCGGCGAAATCCTGAGCCAGGAAACGCGCGGCTGGGATGACGACGCCACCTTCGTCATGCGCCGCAAGGAAATGCGCATGACTACCGCTATTTTCCTGACCCGGATTTGCTCCCGGTCGCGACCGCGGAGTTGCTCGCAGAAGTGCGCGCCCGCGTGCCCGAATTGCCGGAAGCGTTGCGGGCGCGGCTCGCAAGTGAGTATGGCGTCAGCGCCCACGATGCCGACGTGCTCGCGAGCGATCTGGCTCTGACGGGTTACTTCGAAAAAGCGGCGCAACGAAATCCGTCGCGTGCCAAAGCGGCAGCAAACTGGATTCTGAACGACCTGCAAAGCGCGCTCGCAAGTGCCGGCCTAACGATCACCGCTTGTCCGATTCCGCCCGAAGCTCTGGATGAGTTACTGGAGCTGATCGAGCGCGGAACGATCAGCGGCAAACAGGGCAAAGAAGTGTTCGCGGAGATGTTCGCCAGCGATCGTGGAGAAGCACGGGCTCGAGCAGTTGAGCGACGCGGCTGCGCTCGAGACGCTCTGCGCGGAGGTGATCGCGGCGCATCCGAAGCCCGCGGCGGATTTCCGCGCGGGAAACAAGGCATCGCTGAATTTTCTCAAAGGCCAGGTGATGAAGCTCTCGCAAGGGCGCGCGAATCCGGCGCTGGTCGGGGAAATTCTCGCGCGGATGTTGTGATGATCCGCTCTGGCGGCTCGCCTGTCGCAGCCGGCGGCTCGCCGGCTGCATTTTTTGCTCGCAGAGCAACTGGCGGAGCGGCGCGCGGCCATCTCTTCACCTGCCGCTCCGTGCGGGGTTCGACGCGAGCCGCCTCGAACAACAGGCCAGCGGCCTGTGCTCCCCGAAAATTAGAATTTGCACCTTCACCGAGCGAGCGACCGTCTGGAGCTGTTCCCGGGCGTGATCGTTAAGCGAGTCGCCAGCGGGTCAAAACTGCCGGAACCAGCTATACGGGAAATCGTCCCCAGGACAATCGGTCGCCCAGCGCGGCGGATTCATCTCGCGATGAGGGCGGACCGGGATTTCGTGGCGTTCCACTTTGCCGCAGCGCGCACGTAGATAACGGATGAGCTCTTCGGAGGAAGCGAGCTGCGCGCGGGTCGGCTGGCCGCGATTAAAATCGCCGACCAGGCAAATGCCTAACGAAATGTTGTTCAGGTAATCGCTGTGCACATGGCCGCCGTTGATCTGCCGGGTCCAGCGGCTGCCGATCTCGATCTCGCCGTCGCCGGACGAGGTCCCGTTGCCGATCACGAAATGGTAGGCGAGGCCGTTCTGCATCCGCCGGACGTGCTTGTGGTAGTAATCGAAAATGCGCGCGTTCCCCTGCTTTGTGCCGCTGTTGTGCACGATGATGAAACGCCAGCGCTCGCGCAGCACCGGAGCGCTGTCGATCTGCTTGCGGACCGAGCCCGTGAGGTAGTTGTAGTGCTTGGCAAAGAGGTGAAACGGCAGCAGGGAAAAACCGCGCGGTTTCTGGTAACCGGATTTTTGCACCACGACCTGCGCCGGCTCCGTGCTCGCCGTCGGGGCTTCCGTGGGAGCAGGCGTGCGCTTCGCTTCCGTCGCCCGGCGGGTGGGCGCGGGGGTTTCGTCAGGGGTGGATCGCGGCGTGGCGGTCTCTTCCGGCTCCGGCTTCGCGCGCGGGGTGCGCTCCGGCGTCTCTTCCGGCTCCGGCGTGGGCTTACGCGTGGCTTTTTTCTTTTTCGCCGGCGGATGCTCCGCGGGCTTGGGCTTGGGCCGCGGGCTGGAAGATTTCTTCGGCGCGGGCGAGGCCACGGTGTGCATTTTCTCGCGCGATTTCAGAAAGAGTTGGCGTTTTTCCTCATCGGTCAGCTCGGCCGGCCGGCCGATCACGCCTAACGACACCACGAGCAGAGCGGCCCCGAGGGCGAGAGTCCAGCGGGAATGGGAGCGCAGTCTTCGGATCAAAATGCAGCGACCCTCAGGCCGGTTGCGGCGCGCCCTCTGCGACCGCGGCGCGGGTCGCCGCGCGCTCCGCTTCGCGCCGGAGGATGGCATTCAATTTTCCGCCTAACAATAAGAGGAGGCAGGTAAGATACATCCAGGTGAGGAGCATGATGATGGAGGCGAGGGCGAGGTAGGTGGGATTATAGCGGTCGTAACGCGCGACGTAGAATTGAAAGAGCTTGGTCACCGTGATCCAGCCGCCGGCGAAGAAAAGCGCCCCCGGCAGCGCCTGTCGAACGGTCAGATAATTCTCCGGCGTGAGCAGATAGAGAGCGAGCGCGAGGATGACGAGTGCGAGCGCGGTGAAGGGCAGATTGAGGGCGGCCACCCATTCTTGGAGCGGGATGCGAAGTTGGAAATTCACCTCCGCGAGACCGGCCAGAGTCTCGCCAAAGACGGTGATATTAAAGGCGAGAATGATGGTGAGGCCGAACCAGAAAAGGAGGAAGAGCGAGATGATGTATTTCGACCACCAGTTGCGATCCTCGGTCACGCCATGGGTGTGGCTGAGGGCGCGCGAGATGGTGGAAATAAAAAGGGTGCCGAGATAGATGCCAAGGAGGATCCCGGCGGTGGCGAGAGCGCCATTACTCCCGGTCACGATGACATTGGCGACCACCGTATCGAGGATCTCCTGCACCTTCGGATCGGGCGGCAGGAAAGCCCGGACCACCCCGAGCATGTGATGGAGCGTCGCCGGGTCGGTCCCGAAAAGCCCGAGCAAGTGCCAGAGAAAAAGGAGCCCGGGCGCGAGGGTGAAAAGCATCTGGTAAGCCATCTGCGCGGAGAGCCCCATGGTCTCGTCGATGGCCGTTTCATAGACGAGCCGGCGGACCACGCGACCGAACATCTTCACCTTTTTCATCGTCACCAGAAGTTTACTTTGCCCCTCGGGGATTGCCATTAAACTCTCCCCACGCTCTCGCCTAACGAATGCCGAAACGCATCCTTCTTCTCACCGCCGGCTTCGGCGAGGGGCACAACGCGGCCGCCCGCGGGCTGCGCGACGGCCTCGCTCAGGTCGCGCCGACCGCAGCGGAAGTGGAGTTACACGACCTCTTCGCCGAGACCTACGGGCTGGCGAACGATCTCGTTAGGCGCAGTTATCTCGCGCTGATCAACCGCGCTCCCGAGGCCTGGGCGGAGGTCTATGACTGGTTCGATCAGCAGCAGAACATGGCGGTGAAGCTGCGGGTGTTTTTCCTCGCGAAAAACCGGCTGCGCCGCCTGCTTGCGCGCTTCCAGCCCGATGTCGTGGTCTCCGTTTTTCCCGCCTACTCGCATCTGCTCGATGATCTCTTCGGCGAGAAACCGGCGCCCTTTCGCCGCTTCGTCTGCATCACCGATTCCCTCACGGTGAACGCCATCTGGTATCGCTGCCGCTGCGACGCGTTCCTCGTGCCGAACGATGCCACCGCCGCGGTCCTGGCTGAGGCCGGTGTGCCCAGCGAGCGCGTGCGCGTCACTGGTTTTCCGGTCACGCCCCGTTTTGCCGAGCTCGGCCCGCTGCGGCAGCCGCCCTCGGATAGTTACGGCCGGCGCATCCTCTACATGATCAATGCCCGCGGATTGATCACGCCCGAGATCATTCGCGGCCTGGCTGAGATTGTCGGAACCCGGCTGACCGTCACGATCGGTCGGGACGACAACCTGCGCCGGACCGCGGAAGAGATTCGCAAAACAACGGGTCGGAAATTTGAGATCGTCGGCTGGACCGATCAGCTCCCGCGCCTGATGCTCGAGAGCCACCTGCTGATCAGTAAAGCCGGCGGCGCGACCGTGCAGGAAACGATCGCGGCCGGCTGTCCGATGATCGTCAACCAGATCGTCCCCGGGCAGGAAGCGGGGAACGCGCAGTTGCTTCGCGACACCGGCTCAGGCGTGATCGCGACCACGCCTCGTGAGATCGCGGCCACGGTGGTAAACGCCTTCACGCATGACGCCCGGCAATGGCGCGAATGGTCGGAAAACATCAGCCGCCTGAGCCGGCCTCGCGCCGCGCTCGAGATCGCGGAAATGCTCCTGGATGCCTAAAGCGTGCGGTGTAGCCGTTTCGCTGTGCGAAACGCGAGTATCGACTCTGCGGTCCGCCCAACCGCCGCATTTCGCACAGCGAAATGTCTACAGCTAAGCCGACGGCTTCGGACCGGCTTTTTCGTTTAAAGCCTGGGTGAACTCCTGCAGGCTGGTCACGATTTGCGGCGCTTTCGCGAGCACGGTGCTGGCTAATTTCTCGGCATAATCCGGCCGGCGCTGCGACATTTCCGAGAGCGCCATCATGACCGCGAGGGCGTTGTTTATGGAGTGCTTGATCTCGCTGAATTTCTTCTGCAACTGAGCAACTTCTTCGTATGGGATGGTCGAAACAGGCTCAGTCATAAAAGGCAAATTCGCTGGAGAAGACGGTTCGGTGTGCTTGACTTACCGGTTCGGAAAATCCCGTCTAATGCCTGCAAAAACTATCAAGATCAGTGGGGCGCGCCAGCATAATCTCAAGAATCTCCACGTCGAGATTCCCCGGGAGAAACTGGTCGTGATCACGGGCCTGAGCGGGTCGGGAAAATCCTCGCTCGCCTTCGATACGCTCTATGCCGAAGGGCAGCGCCGCTACGTCGAGAGCCTCTCGGCTTATGCCCGGCAGTTCCTCGATCAGATGGAAAAACCGGAGGTCGATTTCATCGAGGGCTTGTCCCCGGCGATCGCGATCGAACAGCGGACCGCAGGCACGAATCCGCGCTCGATCATCGCGACCACGACCGAAATTTACGACTACCTGCGGGTGCTCTTTTCCGCCGTCGGCCAGCCGCACGATCCGGCGACGGGCCAGCCGATTTTTCGCCAGACCGCGCAACAGATTGTCGACCAGATTCTCGCCTATCCCGCCGAGACGAAGATCATACTCCTCGCGCCTCTCGTCCGGGATGAAGTCGGCGAATTCCGGGACGTGATCGAGAAAACAAAGCGCGAAGGCTTCGTCCGGATTCGGGTGGACGGCGAGATCATCGAGCTGGGGCGGCCGGAGCCGATCCGGCTGAAAAAAAGCGGCAAGCATACGATCGAAGCGGTGGTCGATCGGCTGGTCGCGCGCGAAGGGATTCGTTCCCGGCTCGCCGATTCGGTCGAGACGGCGCTAAAGTGGGGCGAGAACCGGCTCGTGGTGCTGCGCGCGGTCGCCGGGGGCGGTGACCCGGTTTACGAAGAAGTTCGCTACTCGACGGACTACGGAAATCCCGAGACCAACTTCTCGTTAGGCCAACTCACGCCGAAGCACTTTTCGTTCAACAGCCACCTCGGCGCCTGCCCGGCGTGTCACGGGCTCGGCACCGAGCCGGTGCTCGATCCCGAGCTCATGATTAGCGATCCCGAGAAGTCGCTCGCGGAAGGCGCCATCGTGCCGTGGAGGCGGGGCACCAAGCGGATGAAGGCTTACTACCGCGGACTGCAGAACGCGCTCGTGAAGCATTTCAAGATCGCCGAGACGATGCCGTATACGGAGTTGCCTAACGATTTCAAGAAGGCGCTCCTCTATGGCACGGGGGAGGAAGCGGTCGAGCTGAGCGTCGGGAGCACGAACGGCCGCGCGGCCAAAGTCGCGAAGCCGTTTGAGGGCCTCGTCCCGCAACTGCAGCGCCTCTTCGAAGAGACCGAGAGCGAGTTCACCCGCGCACGCATTCGCGGCTTCATGAACCGCGCGACCTGCCATCTCTGTCACGGCGCGCGCCTGAAGCCGGAAATTCTCGCGGTCACATGTCGCCGCTTCCCGTGTAGTCGCTTCCCTGTGGGAAGCGCGGGAGCAAACGTGCCCGCGAAGTCCGCCCCCAAGTCGCCCGCAGGGCGACTGCTACAGGGGCGCGAGCTGAACATCCATCAGTTTTGCGAGCTCACGATTGCCGAGGCAGCTCAGTTCGTTAGGCGAATCGATCTCACGGAGGCCCAGCGCACGATTGTCTCGGAAGTGCTCCACGAGATCAGCTCGCGCCTCGAATTTCTGCTTGAGGTCGGGCTCGAATACCTCACGCTCAATCGCGAGAGCGGCACCCTCTCCGGCGGCGAGGCGCAACGGATCCGGCTCGCGACCCAGATCGGCGCCGGACTCGCCGGCGTCCTCTACGTCCTCGACGAGCCGAGCATCGGGCTGCATCAGCGCGACAACGCGCGCCTCATCGGCACGCTGCGCCGGCTGCGCGATCTCGGGAATTCCGTCATCGTGGTCGAGCACGATGAGGAAACGATTCGCGCCGCCGATCACATTCTCGATCTCGGCCCCGGCGCCGGACCGCGCGGCGGCGAGATCGTCGCCGAGGGGACGCTCGCTGAAATCCTCGATGCAAAAAACTCCCCCACGGCCGCCTATCTCTCCGGCCGCTCGCGCATTTCCATCCCGCGTCAGCGCATCGCGCCGCGTCCGCCTAACGACTCCTCCGACGGCTGGCTCACGATCGTCGAGGCGACCGAGAACAACCTCAAGAAACTCACCGTTGGCTTTCCGTTAGGCTGTTTTACCTGCATCACCGGCGTCTCCGGCAGCGGCAAATCGACCCTCGTCGACGACATCCTGCGGCGCGCGCTCTTCCGCCATTTCTACAACTCGAAGGACAAACCGGGCGCGCATCGCGGCCTCCACGGGCTCGACCAGATCGACAAGGCGATCATCATCGACCAGAGCGCGATCGGCCGCACCCCGCGCTCGAACCCCGTCACTTACACCGGCGCCTTCACCCCGATCCGCGACCTTTTCAGCCAGCTCCCGGCCTCGCGTATTCGCGGCTACAGCGCGGGGCGTTTCAGCTTCAACGTCAAAGGCGGCCGCTGCGAAAATTGCCAGGGCGACGGCATGATCAAGATCGAAATGCACTTCCTCGCCGACGCCTACGCGGTCTGCGAAGTCTGCCAAGGCAAACGCTACAACCGCGAAACGCTCGAGATCACCTACAAGGGAAAAAACATCGCCGATGTGCTCGCGATGACGGTCGACGAAGCGTCCCGTTTTTTCCGCAACGTCCCGACCGTGAGCGACAAACTGAGCGCGCTCCAGGACGTCGGCCTCGGCTATCTCCGACTCGGGCAAAACGGGAACACCCTCTCCGGCGGCGAAGCGCAACGTGTAAAACTAGCGACCGAGCTCTCGAAAAAAGCGACCGGCCGCACCCTCTACATCCTCGACGAACCGACCACCGGGCTGCACTTTGCCGACATCGAGAAATTGCTCCAGGTCTTGATGAAGTTGCGCGACGCGGGCAACACTCTGGTCGTGATCGAGCACAACCTGGAGATGATCAAATGCGCCGACTGGGTGATCGATCTCGGCCCGGAGGGCGGCGCTGGCGGCGGCCGGATCGTGGCCGAGGGCACGCCCGAAGCAGTCGCCCAGACCGCCGGCAGTTTCACCGGCCAATATCTGCGCCCATTGTTAGGCAAATGAAAAACGCACGCTTCCTCCTCGCTGCGCTCCTCTTCGCGGGTTCGTTAGGCGCGACCCCGCTCGGAGACGCGCTCCGACCCCTCACCGATGGGGTGCCCCAAGTCGCGGTCGAGCGGCTGCAAAGTCTGCTCCGGCAAAAATTATCCGCCGCCGAGCAATTGCTCGCGCAGACGAAACTCAGCGAAGCGCTGGTGCGCGCGAACCGGGCGGAAGACGCGCTCGCCGCCGTTCCCGCGTCTGGCCTAACGAACAACGCGCCGGCGCTTTTTTGGAAAGCGCAGGCCCTGGCCGCCCTCTATCGCTGGGAAGAAGCTCGGCCGCTCTATGGGCAGGCGAGCAATCTCGCTCAGGGTCCGCTGCGCGCGGACGCCATCTTCGGCGAAGCCCAGGCGCTCCGCGCGCTCGGCCAGCAGGCAGCGGCGCTGCGGCTCCTCCAGACCCTGCAGGCCGACCCGCGCTGGCATCTGCGCGCTTCGTTAGGCGCGGCGTCGCTCCTGATCGATCAGCACCAGTTTCCGGCCGCCGATCACCTTCTCCGCTCGCTCAAGCCGGACCGGACCGAAGACCGGAACGAGCGGCGCTATCTCTTCGGTCGGATCCAGCTCGAAGAAGGTCATTACGATCGCGCGGTCGAGATCCTGGCCGTGATCCTGCAAAAGCCCGAGGGCTTGCCCCATCCGCTGCTCGTGGCGACGCTTTTCACCATCGCGGACGCGCATTTGCGCGGGAAAACCGCCGAGCGCGGTGACGATGTGCTTGAGGATTTCATCGATCATTACCCAACTGATTCCGCGCTCCCCGCGATTTTTGCCAAGCTCGACCAACTCTACCAGGCCGAGGAAAAACCTTCCCCAAACGAGTTAAAACGCTGGGGGCGCGATCGCACGGAGCCGCGGCGCTCCTTTGCAAACTGGTATCTCGCGCGAAGCGAACTGCGGGGGGGCGATCGCGAGAAAGCGGTCCGGATTCTGACCGCCCTGCGGGAAAGTCCGGTGCAGTTGCCGTTGTTAGGCGAAGCGCAGCTCGAGCTCGCGCGGCTGCAACTGGCAGATCGTCATTGGGAGGCCGCGATTGCCGCGGGCGAAGCGGCGTGCCGGCTCAACCCGGAGCCGGCTTTCGCGGCGAGAGCCACCTGGCTGATCGCGCAGGCGCATTATCGCGACGGCCAACTCGCAGCCGCGGCCAGGGTCTTCGAAGAAATCGCGCAGGCGCGCCCGCAATTCGCCAAAGAGGCGCTCTTCAACGCGGCGATCTGCTGGTTGCGGCTGGACAAGCCTAACGAGTTCGCGAGCGACTACCGGCAGATCAGCAACGACCCGACGAAACAGACCACGCCGGGCGATCTGCTGCTCGAGGAAGGGGTGGTCCAGGCGTCGCAGGGGAAGGCCGAGGCGACGGCTACGTTTCACAATTTCATCCGCGACTTTCCCAACAGCCCGCGGATTTCCGAAGCGTGGATCGCCTTGGCTGAGCTGGCCTATCACGCGGCCCGGCCGGATTTGAAAACCGCCCGCGAAGATCTGGAACGCGCGCGGCAAAGCCATCCGACGCCGGCGGCGATCGAGCGCGCGGATTATCTCGAGATCTGGTTGAACGATGCGACGCCCCGCGCCGACGAGTCGGAAGTCACCCTCGCGGCGACGGCTTTTTTGCAAAAGCATCCGGGTTCGCCCTTCACCGCCGAGGTGCGGATGAAACTAGCGGAGGCTTATTTCCGCCGGCAGGATTTCGCGAATGCGCAGACGCAGTTTGAACTGCTCGCGCAACAGAATCCCGACGCGAGCCTGACGGAGAAGGCGCTCTTTTTCGCCGCCCGCTCCGCGATGTCGAGCATGGGCGCGGCCTCGCTCGATCACGCGCTCGCGTTGCTCGATCAGGTGGCGAAAATGAACGGCGAGCTGAAGTGGGCGGCGCGGAATGAAGAAGCCGCGATCGAACGGCGACTCGGCAAAACTTCCGATGCGCTGGTGATCTACGACGAGGTCCTGAAGAACGAAGCGAAGCCGCCGGAACGGCGCGAAGCGCTCTGCGGCAAAGGCGACGTCCTCTACGAAATGGGCGCGACCGATCCGCAGAATTATCGCCGCGCGATCGAGCTCTTCCAGCAGCTCGCGGACGATCCCGGCGTGCCGGCGCATTGGCGAAACCAGGCCGAGTTCAAAAAAGGCAAAGCGCTGGAGAAGCTGAACGACAAGGCGGCCGCTCTCACGACTTATTACGCCGTGCTGGATGAAGGCGCGGAGCCGGCGCGACAGCACGAATTTTTCTGGTTTTACAAAGCCGGTTTCAGCGCGGCGCATTTACTCGAGGAAGCAAGCGACTGGAAAGCGGCCGTGGCAGTTTACCGCAAGCTCGCGGGGGTGGGCGGCGCGCGCAGCGAGGAGGCAAAAACCCGCCTCACCCAGCTCCGGCTTGAGCATTTTCTCTGGGAAGAATAGCGGCGCGCGCGCGGTCGACGCTTTGCGCTGTAGCCGCTTCGCTGTGCGAAGCGCGGTAGGGACGCGCGTCCACCTTTCTGCCTAACGAACCTGATACCCACGCCTCCCGCAGGGAGGCGGCTACAGCGGAATATTAGAGCGGCTCTTGCAGCCACGGCATCAGCGCGCGCAGCGGCTCGCCGGCTTTTTCGATCGGCAGCGACTTGCCTTCCTTCAGCAGCCGGTGGTAGCGCTTCCGGCCCGTCGCGGTTTCGCGCATCCATTCCTTCGCGAATTTTCCGCTCCGGATTTTCTCGAGCAATTCCTCCATCCGCGCCTTCACGCTCGCGTCGATGATCTTCGGGCCCGCGGTCACGTCGCCCCATTTTGCGGTCTCAGAAATGCGCTCGCGCATCCCGCTGATCCCGGCGCGGTGCATCAGGTCGACGATGAATTTCAACTCATGGAGGCATTCGAAATAAGCAACCTCTGGCTGATACCCGGCCTTGACCAGCGTCTCGAATCCGGCCGCGACCAGAGCGCTCATCCCGCCGCAGAGAACGGCCTGTTCCGCAAACAAGTCCGCCTCGGTCTCTTCGCGGAAAGTCGTCTCAATTACGCCGGCCCGCGTGCCGCCGATCGCCTTGGCATAAGCGAGCGCGAGCTGCCGCGCGCGGCCGGTCGCGTCCTGTGCGATCGCGAAGACGCAGGGCACGCCTTTGCCCTCGGTAAACTGCGTCCGCACCATCGGGCCAAGCCCTTTCGGCGCGACCATCACGACATCGACGTCGTCCGGCGGAACGATCGTGCGGTAATGAATGGCGAAGCCGTGCGCGAAGAGCAGCGTCTGCCCGGCGCGCAGGGCGGGCGCAATTTCGGCGGCATAAATTTCTCCCATCGCGGTATCGGGCAGAGCGAGGAAAACAATTTCCGCCCGACGGACCGCGGTCGTCGTATTCGTTAGGCGCAGCCCGTCGCGCCGCGCGACCGCGCGCGAGCGGCTCTTCGGCGGCAGGCCGACGAGGACGCAGACGCCGCTGTCGCGGAGGTTGAGCGCGTGCGCCCGGCCCTGCGCGCCGTAGCCGATAACCGCGCAGGTTTTATCGAGCAGGAGCCGGAGGTCCGCGTCTTTGTCGGTGAAGATTTTTGCTGGCAAACGGGCCGATGTTAAGCCCGCTAAACGGGCTGTCAATTTTCGACGCGCAGCCAGCGCGATTCTAAGTGACCGGCCCGTAAGCCTGCGCGGCCGCGCGCAACCGCGTGACGGTTGCAATCGCTTCCTCGGCCTCGGCGGTGCGGCCCATTTTCTCGAGAATCCGCGAAAGATAAACGTATTCACGCGGCAGATTCGGCTGGCGCGCGACTGCGCGTTGCTGCGTGGCGCAGGCCTCGGCCAGTCGATTTTGCCGCAGATGCATTTCGGCGAGCAGATTGAGCGCTTCGACTTCGTGGACGTCGAGCCAGCTGGCGTCGCGCAGCTCGGTTTCCGCTTTCGCGGTCTCGCCCTCCTGGGCGTAGAGCTGACCGAGCGCGAGCGCGGCGCTGTAGTTCCACCAATTTTCGCGCCGGTATTTTTCCACGAGCTGAATCGCAGCCGCCGGCCCCTTCGTTTTGCGCAGGAGTTCCGACTCAAAGCTCACGATCTCCCAGATGCCCGGGTAATCGGCGCGCGCCCGATCGAGGAGCGCGAAGGCGCCCGGCAGGTCGTGTTTGTTATCGAGCATGCCCGCGAGGTTGAGGGCGGCGAGCCAGGTGCGCGGGTATTCCTTCCGCTCCTGGGGCGCAGAGCGCGAGGCGGATGCGAAGATTGCTTCGGCCTCGGCCTTCTTGCCCTGGTGGAAAAGCACGTTCGCGAGATTAGTTTGCGCGGCCGGATAATCGGGGAAACCGGCGAGAATGCTGCGGAAACAGGCTTCGGCCCGGGTGTATTCGCCGCGCGCGGCGTAGATCTGGCCGAGGTTCAGGCTCACGCGAATGCTGGTGCCACCGGAAGCGATGGTTTGTTCGTAGAAGTGCTCAGCCGTGATCCAGTCGCCACTCCGCGCCGCGCTCCGCAGGCTGAGCGCGAGTGCGGCCGCATACGCGCCGGTCGCGAGTGCGCGGCGATAACGAGCCGGAAGATCGAGCACCGCGCCGGCAGCGAACAGGAGCAACCCAACGCTCGGCAGGTAGAGCCAGTGCTCGGCGACCGTGGCATTGAGATCGAAGAGATTCGAGATCGGCAGGAACCCGACGGCAAACCAGCAGGTTCCGAAAATGCGCGCCTTTTGTCCCGGTCCGCGACGCATGCAACCGAAGGCGAGGAGCCCAGCCACGATCAGTCCGCCGATCGAAAGATATTCGGTGCCGACTGACTCCTGCCAGCTCGCGTGGGAGCGATAATTGGTCATGTCCATGACCGTGCGTTCCATGTGCAGGTTCGCGGGGAAGACCATGAGCCGGCCGTAATCGCCCAACGCACGGAGCATCAACACGGTTCGTACCGAACCGCTCCATTCTGGAGCCGGCCCGTGGCCCAGACGACGCTCGGGCAACTGGCGTAGGCCCGCATAGACGGTGAAGAGCGCGACACAGATCAGTAGCAGTTTCGCCTTCCCGGCGCGGGTCAGCGCGCGGGCAAAGACCAGGTTGTGAAGAAGGAAAATGATCAACCAAAGCCCGGCGGTTTCGCGCGAACAGAAGGCGAAGAGCGCGGAGGTGCCGGCCCCGAAGAACAAAGCGAAACGCAGCCCGCGCCTTTTCGTTTCCGCGGCGCGCAAGTAGAGCAGCCAGGCGCCACAGGAAAAGAGAAAGGCGAGACTATCGGCGCGCCCCGAGATGTAATCCACCGCCGCGCTGTGCGTCGGATGAACGGTCCAGAGCAGTGCGATGAGAAAGGCGCCGCCGCAGCTGACCGAGTCAGTGAGCTTGCCGGCGAAAAGGCCGCGCAGGAGCCGGCGGAGCAGGAAATAGAGGGCCACGCCGCTGGCGGCGTGCAGCCCTATATTCGTAAGGTGGAAACCATAGGTATCATCATTCCACAAATAATAGTCTGCGATGAAGGAAAGGTTCTGGACCGGCCGATAATGCGCGGAGAAGGAATCGAGAAAGAGATAGTGTCGAAAAGCCTCGAGGATGAAGAGCGGGCTGCGGATAAACGGATTGTCGTGCGCCAGGTAGTTATCATCCCAGATGAGTTGTCCCGGGAGCGCGGGCGCATGGACGAGAAAGGCGACGAGGAGCAGCAACAGCGCGCGACACCAGTTGCTGTTCAGATAGCTCCAGAGGCGGGAGAAGAGCGGTGGGCGAGGCTGGGCTGGGATCTCTTCGGTCATCGGAGAGGAGAGCACCGACGGACTGCTAACTCATTGCCTGCCACCCCCGCACACGGCGGGAATGGCAGGTAGATGAATTAACCGGTCTTAATAGTGGCCGTAAGGAGAGAAGAACGACGTGCCGGCTACGTCCGACAAGGTGTCCCATGTCGTCTTGGGAACTTTCGGGAGCGTATCCACACTTACTGCGCCGTAGCTTGCGTTGAAGAGATCCGCTCCGGTATTGTAAAGTACGGATCCCTTCTTCATGTAAGCTACCCAGTCGGCTGTCGCCACCAGCGTTCCGGTTACCTTGTTATTCTCGATCGCGTATTGATCGACGGCGGCGTCGATCAAGCGGAGATCGTTCACGACTCGGCTGGCTTGAGAGCGTTTACGAGCCCGGAGAAATCCCGGAACCGCGATAGCTGCAAGCAAGGCGATGATCGCAACCACGATCATGATTTCAACGAGGGTGAAGCCCCCGCGCTTTTTGTTGAACTTGTTTAACATACTGATTGTTTGGTTTGGTTTGTTTTGTTATTGCGTCCGCAGTTCCAGTCGCGGATTGACTCTACTAAAGCAGGGTTAATGCCAACCCTGGTCGGATTGTTAGAATTCTATCCTAGGGGGAGAGAGATAATTCTTAAAAAACGTTCCCTGAAAAAGGGGAACCAGGAGGAAGCGCCGATGCCCGGCGGCTTTTGCGCGTACGAGCCACTGAGTCAGCGCTGCTGTCGACTCACTGCCTGCCGCCCCCGCGAAACGCGGGTCCGGCAGGTATGGGAAACAACTGATCTTAATAGTGGCCATCGTGCGAGAAGAAGTCGGTGCCGGCAACGTCCGACACCGTCTTCCACGTATTCAACGGAACCTTCGACAATGGGTCGACGCTCATGGTCCCGTAGCTGTTATTGAGATGTTTGCCGCGGTGTTACAGAGCGAGGAGTCCTTCTTCATGTAGGCGATCTAGTCGCCGGTGTTCACCACCGCGCCCGTCGCCTTGTTGTTTTCGATCGCCTATTAGTCGACGGCGGCGTCGATCAAACGAAGGTCGTTCACCACCCGGCTGGCTTGGGAGCGTTTACGGGCCCGGAGAAATCCCGGAACCGCGACGGCCGCGAGCAAGGCAATGATCGCAAATACGATCATGATTTCCACGAGGGTAAAGCCCTCGCGACGTTGGTTGAGTTTGGTTAACATTATTTTGGCGCCCCTTATTTTGATGATGGCGTCCGCGATTTCCACGGATAACGGGGGAACAAGCAGTGATAAGCCAATCCGTGAGAAACCGTTTGTTCGAGGCTCGTCTAGCATCATCCCTGCTATCGATCTGCCAGTGACTCAGCCGACTCGTGCCGCCAGGAATCCGCGCTTCGCTTTGCGGGATTTTCCCTTCGCCGGTTGGCTTTTCCTCGGTGTCTTCGTGCTTCGGCTGGCGGTCTTGGTGCGCCTGACCGATTCGCAGTTTCTGCTCCCGAGCACGGGCGACATGCAGTTCTATAACAACTGGGCGCTGCGCATTTTGCGCGGGGATTGGACCACCCACACGGCCTTCTACGGGCTGCCGCTCTATGCTTATCTGCTCGCGGCGATCTACAAAATCTGCGGCTACAGCCCGTTTGTGCCGGGGCTGATCCAGGCCGCGCTCGAGGGGGGGACGGCGGTGCTGGTTTATAAGCTGGGCTCGACTGTGTTCGTGGCGAAAGCGGATGCGGCGCCGACAGACGGGCAGGCGCGCCGCACACGATCGATCGGGCTGCTGGCGGCGATCGGCTGGGCTTTCTTCCAACCCGCCGAGGCTTACTCGGTCATCCTCATGCCGACTTCCTGGCTGGTTTTCGTCTTCTGGTTCCTCGTCTGGCAGATCGTGAAACGACAGACGGCGCCGACGCTGCCGGCGTTGGTCATGGGCGGCGTGCTCATCGGCTTTACGGCCATGGGAATCGCGACCGTTTTGTTCCTCGTGCCGCTCATGGTCGCGGCGCTTTTCCTGCGTTGGCCGGGACCGGCTGCGCAACGGACCGCCGGCGCGGCGCTGCTTTTGGCCGGAGTTTTCCTCGGCGCGTCGCCGGCCGCGATGCATAACTATTTCGTCGCCCGCGACCCGGTTTTTCTCTCGGCGCATAGCGGGGTGAATTTCTGGATTGGCAACAACCCGGTGGCCAACGGCTACCCGAAGTTCCCCCCCGGCTTGCACGCCGGCCAGGAAGCGATGCTCCAGGATTCCATCACCACGGCGGAGAAGGCCGCCGGCCGGCCGCTGAAACGCTCCGAGGTTTCGAAATTCTGGTCGGCGAAAGCGAGCGGGTGGATTCACGCTCATCCGGGAGCGTGGCTCCAACTCGTCGGGGTGAAGATCAAGAATTTTTGGAATGCTTTCCAATACGATGACATCAGCATCGTCACGGCTCTGCGCGATCAGGCGATCATTTTTCCCGGGATCAGTTTCGGGCTCGTCGCGGCGCTCGGCTTGCCGGGCTTGCTCATCGCTTGCAGGAAATACCCGACCGCGCGCTGGATCGCTGCGGCCGTGCTTCTGCACATGGCGTCGCTTCTTACCGTCTTCGTCACCGAACGCTATCGGCTCGCGGCCGTGCCCGGGTTGCTGCTCTTTGCGGGCTTCGGGCTCTGGGAGCTGGGGCGAAATCTGGCAACCGGCAAGCTGCGCGAGGCCGCGCTATTTCTCGTGCTGCTTTTCGGCGCAACGGGCTTCGTCTCGCTGCCGCAAAAAGACCCGGCGCTCTGGGCGCTCGACACCTACAACTCCGGTCTGCAGGCGCTCGAGATCGGCAATCTTCCCCTCGCCCGCCAGAAGCTCGACCGCGCCTACGCCTATTCACCGCTCAACGCGGAAATCAATTTCGCCGAGGGCAACCTGCACTTCGCGCTCGCCGAGCCGGCGTTGGCGAAAAATTTCTACCGCACCGCTCTGCGCCTCGATCCCCAGCATGTCGGGGCGTGCAACAATCTCGGGTTGATCGCGCTGAACGAGAAGCGCTGGGCTATCGCGACGTTCTTTTTCCATCGCGCACTGCAGTCCGCGCCGAACGACGCCAAGCTGAATTACCTTCTGGCCCGCGCGACTTTCGCGGCCGGTGATCAGCTCGCCGCGCGGAACGCGATCTCGAACGCGCGCCAACTCGATCCGACCCGGCCGGAGTTCGTTAGCCTCGAGCAAGAGATCAAAGCGCGCGATCGTTAGGCGGGTTCGTCAGGGCGCGGTCGGCGCCTTGGCCGCTGGATGGATCGTACTGGGCGCGTCGTCGGGAATGGCCTTTTCCATGCCGGAACTCCAGACAAGCGCGGCCGTGATTGGGTCGTAGACCGCACCGGTGACGAAGAAGCGCACGTATTGATTCACCCCGACCGCGGAGAGGATGAGCACGAGACCGGAGAGCACGAGCGCCGGTCGCACTTGGGCAAAACGCCGGCTCAATGCGATCGCCTGTGAGCAAGCGAGCCAGCAGAGCGGCAAGTCCCAAAACGCAGCGTAACGCAGGCTGATGCCGTACTTCACCGTGGACATCGCGATGAAGCTGAGCAGGAGAAACGCGACTAGAAACGTCCCGACCTGATCCGACCTCCGGGTTTGAAAAACCCGCCCGCAGGCAAACACCACCAGCGCCGGCGAGACGATCAACCAATCCACCGCATAGCGATACCAGGGCCCGTCCTGCGCCAGCACCGAGTAGAAATTCGCGCGCGATTTGACGATGAACATCCGGTTGAACGCGATCCATTCCCCCACGCCGCCCATCAACGCCGCGAGGATCAGGATCCCGATCACCGGACCCGCGACGGTCGCGAGAAGAAGTTGCGGCGTGACTGTACCGGCACGCAGATAGCGGTTGAGCACCAGCACCCCGAAGATGGCCGCGACCACAAAGGCCGCGTTCTCTTTCGTGAGGGTGAGGATCGTTAGGCTAAAGATGTAGCCGACGAGCCAACCCCAATGCCGCGGCCGCCGCAGGTTTTCCCAGGCGAGCCAGACCGCTGCCGTCGCCCAGAAAGCGAAATAACCGTCGATCAACGCGCGTTGGCAGAGGTAAATCTGTAGCGGCGCCGTGGCCATCAACGCCGTGACCCCCAGCATCGTGACCGTTCCGCCCGCGCGATAAGCAAAAAGCGCGCTCAGCAGAAGCAGGAGCAAACCGGTAGCCGCCGCCGTGAGGTGAAGAGCCCGGAGAGGCTTCACCCGAAAGATCTCGCCGACCAATACCGCCGGCGCGAGAAAGCCGATCCGGGTCGCCGGGACCACCGCTTCTTTAATTCGGTATTGCCGCTCCTTGTAGACATGGACCACGGCGTCGTAATTCCAGAGGCCGGCAATTTGGATCTGCCGAACGAAAACCGCGTAGCCGCGCTCGTCGGTGCCGACGTTATCGAAACCGGAGGATGGATAAAGACGGAGGAACGTGCCGCAAGCGAGCACAGCACACATCGCTGCGAAGACCAGAATCTTCCTCCGGAAAACGCGAGGTGAATCGGCAGCACTGATCACCGGGTGAAAATGCGCCGGGGACGGTAGGCTCTCCTCGGGATCAGGCGACATTCGGCCAAGGACGTTCACGGGTGCGGCGGCGAGTTCCATGCTTTCACCTACCGCAAGTCGCATGCTAGCCCCCGGACAGAAAATGAATCTGCGGCGCGCTGAAGTGTCCGGGGGGATGGTCCGGTGGATGCTAGGAGAAACGCGCCATCCCGCATTGCTTGCATGAAGTCTTCTCTCGCCACTCCCCGTCGCATCCTTTTGGTCATCGGCTCTTTCGCTTTAGTCGGCGCGGGCTTTGCCTGTTGGCTTCGCGGCACCTTTGCGGGCACGCCAAATCCGGCCGCATGGTTCAATGCATTCTTCGTCCTCTTCGCTCGCGATGAAGTGACGGGACTCGCTGTCGTGGCAGCTTTCAGCGCGGCTGCGGGCGTATATTTCTTTCGAGGGCGCCCGCCCCTCGCCGAGCGGGTTCGGCTCGTCGCTCCGCCGAAAGAACGGGCCTGGTCGCAGCCAACCGTGCTCCCGCAAAAAAGGACCCTCCTCGTCGCGTGCATCGCGGCGGGCGTTTTCGCCATCGCCGCGCTCGGCACCGAATTTGTCTGCCACGAGTATGCGTTGAGTGCCGACGAATTCATGGCCGATTTCCAAGCCCGGATTTTCTTGCATGGAAAGATCACGGCTGAAGTTCCCGCGCGCTGGATTCCCGCCGTGCGCGTAATCCTCCCGACCTACGTCGATTACCTTCCGCAGACGCATTCGTGGAAAGCGGCTTATCTGCCGGTTTACGCAGCGATGCGCGCGGTCTTGCAAAGCGTCCACCTCCAATCGCTTCTTAATCCTCTCCTCGCTGCGCTCACCATCCTGGCCCTCTACGGCACGGCCCGCAATCTTTGGCCTAACGATCAGGAGAATGCGCTCGTCGCCATCCTCCTCCTCGCCGTTTCCGCGCAGTTTCTCTGCATGGCGATGACCGGTTATGCGATGCCGGCGCACCTCGCCCTCAACATGGTCTGGCTCTGGCTTTACTCCCGGCCCGACCGCCGTCGATTTTATCTCGCGCCCGTCGTCGGCGTGATGGCGATCGGTCTGCACCAGCCAATCGTGCACGCGCTCTTTGCGGCGCCTTTTCTATGGCGGCTCGTTTGGGCTCGAAAATGGCGCGCGGTCTTGATCTTCGGATTTATCTATTCGTTAGGCTGCGGCGTCTGGTTCGCCTGGCGAGTTCACTATGCGCCCGCCACCAACCTCCCCATCCAGACCTTTTTCCGGCTCCTCAATCCGAGGATGTCGATCGTCCAGCCCATGGACTTGCTCCTTGTGATCGGGTGGAGCGGACTGGCCACCCCGCTCCTCGCCGCCTTGGGATTTGGCTGCGTTTTTCGTTCCCGCCGCTCTCTTGGGAAGGCGCCGAATGCTGCAGAGTTGATCCTGCGCGACGCCGCGTTCAGCAGCCTGCTCACTTTCGGATTCTATTATTTCTTCTATCTCGACCAGGGCCATGGCTGGGGTTACCGCTATTTTCACGGATCGCTTGGCTGTCTCATCCTCGTCGCTACCAGTGGATGGGCAGCCTTGGTAGAAAAGGCGGGCCACCGCAACGCACGGCATTTTCTTCTCGCCGGGCTAGCCGCGTCGCTCCTCATCGTGCTGCCTTTGCGCTGTTATCAAGTGGAGACCTTTGTCCGGCCCTTCGCCCGCGCCTCTGCGGCCATTCATGCGCTGAACCTAAACGTCGTCGGAGTCGATCCACATTTCGCCTGGTATTCGGCCGATTTGATCCGGAACGATCCGTTCCTTGAGAATCGACCCGTGGTCGTCGCTCTGATCAACCTCCGGCCGAAGGAAGTGGCGACGCTCCAGCAGGCGGGTGCTGCGCGTTTCATGCAACCAGACGAACTCGCGAGGTTCGGCTTGGCGACGGTCCGCCGCTCCCAATACCGCTACGATCCTTTTCGACTCGGCCGCAAGCCTTGAGTTTTCTCGCAGCCGTCGCGCGCCTAACGCCTAACGCCTAACGGAGGCAGGAGCCGGATGATGTCTGTTTCAACCTGCATCGTCCATTCCGGTCGATGAACGTGAAGCAGCGTTTCGATCTCGGCCAATGCCGGATAGCCAGGGTCGCTCCCGAATAAGCGGGCGTCGTCGATCAGAACGACATGATCCCGTGGCGGCGCTGCGAACAGGTGCTTCAATTCGGCGATGATGGGAGTTTCGGCGTCGCCTTTCGCGGTCACACCGCCCGAGAAGTGCCCATCGAGCCAGAAGAGAGCCGGTTGGTCGAGCGTGGCGAGGACGGCCGGGAGCGCGCGGGCGCTATCGCCTTGAATGATCGTGATTTTCGAATCGCTCGCGAAGCGTCCAGTGGCGCGCGCGGCGAGCGCGGCATCCAACTCGATCGTGATGAGCTGGTCGAAATCGTCACGCAAAGCCGCCAGCATGTCCCCGAAAAAAGTCCCGGTTTCGATGAAGATCCGCAGGCCATGTCGGGTCGCGTATTCCCCGATGATTTGCGCTTTCACCTCCAGGGGAGCAGGCGGCTTTTGTGTCCGCCGCCACTGCCGCATCGCGACCCGGCGGAACGGCCCGCGAAGCAAAGGGTAAATGGCCGTCGGGCGGAGAAGGTATTCGATTTTTGAAACGTTAATCATATCGCAGCCAGAACTTGTCCGCTTCCGTCACCCGGCCGGCCACTTCGAGTTCGTTCGTCGTAGAATATTCCTGGAAGCCACGCGCGGAAAGGAGCGCGCGCATCTGCTCGTAGGTGCCGCCCTTTCCGATCGAAACCTCAAGAAGCAAACCGGCGCAGCGCTCCCACAATTCGCCCATGCCTTCGAGTGCGTCGAATTCCGCACCTTGCAGGTCGAGCTTGATCAGGAGACGCGATCCCGAAATCGTTAGGCTATCGAGGCGGACGGCGTCCACTTCCCAAACCGGCCCGAGCGGATCGGTCCCGGGGATGACGGTGCACGAGGTCGATGCAGAGGTGGGCTGTGACAGGCGCAAACGAGCCGGTGTCTTCCAAAGGGCCGCTTCGATCACGCGAAATCCCTGGCGTCGCAATTCCACCGCCGAGGCCGGATGCGGTTCGACGCAGAGCAATTCAGCCTGCGGCAAAGCGGCCCGAACGATTTGCGCGAACTCCCCGATATTTGCGCCGCCATCGATCACGCCGTCGAACCGCGCCGAGCGCAGGAGAGAACGCAGCTTGCGATGCCGCAGCCAGACTTTCGCCAAAAAGTCGAGCGGACGCGCTGCCATTTCCATTGCGCCCAAGGCTCGCAGACCAGATACCCCTAACCGGTAGAATTTTTCGTTCACTGCTCCGCCGCGAAGGATCGGGACATCCATCCGTCCCCGATTTTGCGCGATCCTCGCAGCATCGGTCGGATGAGCGGGACGAGCAATAACCCTCGCAGTTGCAGGGCAAAAACCGGACGCGTGCGCGGATGGCCGAGGTTGAAGAGGAACGCTGAGCAGAATTGCGAGATCAGAGTGGCGAATGCGGAACCCGCGGCTCCGTAACGCGGAATGAAGGCAACGTTCAAGGCAATGTTCAAAGTGGCGCCGGCCGCGGTCCGAAGCGCGCCCAGCCAGGTGAGCCCTTCGGTAACCTCGTAACCCAATTGCATTATCGAGAGGTAGATGAAAATCGCCGACCACGCGTGGATGCGGAGAATGCCGGCTGCCGACGCATAGGCCGGGCCATAGAGCAGACTTATAATCCACGGTGCCGTAATCGTTAGGCCGAGCGCGATCCCAAAACCGGCGAGCGAAGCTCCGAGAAATAGCTTCTCGAATTGCTGCCGATAGAAGACCAGCCCGCTTTTTCGCCAGCGGACCAAAATGGGAAAGAGCGCCGGCAGGAAAGCCATCGGGAAAAGCGCGCAACCCTCCGTGATTTGCGCAGCGGCGGAATAGATTCCGGCGGCTCGGTAGCTCGCCATTTTGCCGAGGAGCAGAATATCCGAGCGCATGTAAATCAACACCGCGAGCGAGCCAAGGAGGAGCGGAAAGCCTTCCCGCAGCAGGCGGCCCCCGTCGAGCGCGAGCCGGCGTTTGCGTGGAGCCGGAGCGACGCGCCGCGCTTGGCGATAAAGGAAAAAAAGTGCCGCGCCGATCAGAGCATTCTCGACCGTCTCGAGCCCCGCAAAAACGAGGAGCGGCGCGCCCGCGATCACCGCACCGAGTTTGATCCCGGTGCTCAAAAGGACGGGCAGCGTCCGCCCAATGAAGGTGAGCCGGAATTGGTTTCCGGCCTGAAAAAAATAATCGAAAACGTCGAACGACTGGAAGAGCAGCCCTCCCCCAGCGAGGACCACAATCGAAAGCGTTAACCGATCGTGCGGATCGATGACAAAGACGATTGCGAGCAGGCCCGCGTAACTGAGCGAAGCGATCGCGAGCTTGAGCCGAAAGGCGCTGCGCAGAAACCCGGCCGGATTTTCCGGCGATTCGACAAAGTGCCTAACGAGAACCCGATCGAGACCGAAAATAGCGACGACCGCAAAAATCCGCACGAAGGCGAGGCCAAAGGCAAGTGCGCCGAAACGTTCCGGCCCGAAATGCCGGCTCAGGACGATCAGGACGATGGCCAGGGAACCGACCCGCGCGATCTGATTCAGGAGGGACCACGCAGTGTTGGAGAGGAGGGTTTTGCCGTCGGTTTTCACGCGAAGACTGCTTCCCTTCGGAGGGTTTCCTCGGGTTCGCTGAAGTTTCCGAAGGAGTCGACAAGCGCCGTCCACTGGTCGAGATGGCGCTCGAAAGGAGCGTTTTTCGCGACTTCCAATTCCGTCGCCATTTCGCCGGCAAATCCTGTGCAGATGAGGCGCCGCCGAGCGGCCAGGCTGTTCCAAATTTTGGAAGGAAAGATGGCCTGGGTGATTCTCGGATTGGCCGCGATCAGATGGACTTCGTGCCGCCCTAATGCGTCGCGCAGTTTCGCCGGATCACTCTCCAACGGGCTCGGCCGCAACCAAGCCGGAAGCTGCGCCGCGCCGCGTCCATCGGCACGCATCGTAATGCGATAACCGTCGCGGCGTAGCGTCGCGCAAGTGTCGATCAGTGGTGCGAGGTCATGGCCATAACCGAGATTGCCGGAGTAGATCGCGGTGCGCGGCTCCGGCACAATCGAGCGATCGAATGAAAGCGTCGGCCAGTTGCGGATAACGACCGAATTCCGTGTTGGCCCGCCGAGATTGGCGCCGATTTTTACGACCCGATCCCATTGGTGTAGCTGACGATCCCAATAGTGACGAAAGGCCATCCGCGCGGGGGCCGGATACTCGTGCAGTCCCCTAACGAGTTCCGGATAATAGTCCTGCAACCAATAGATGGAGCGCGCGTCCCGGCGGCGAATTGCTTTCGCCAGCGTCACCGTATTCGGCGGCGCGCTCGTCACGATCACGATGTCATCGCGCCTAACGGATTGGGCAATGTATTTCCGGAAAGCGCGCGTGACCGAGGCGTATTCGGTAAACGTCTGGCCGAGACTGCCGCGGCGGCCCTGGTAATGATCGAGATGAACGATCCGCTCGATCGGCTTCGCCCGTTGCAGCGTCCGGTAATCGCCTTGGCCGCCGACGAGCCGAACGTCGCAGCCGCTGGCCTCGAGTCGCGACGCCAGATGCTCGGCGTAGATTCCCGTCGGGGCTGCGTCGGGCCAGACGTATTGGGTCAGGAGATGGACGGCCGCCATGACGACGGATCTCAGCCCGCCAGCGCGCGCGGGAATTGCGCCGCCGGGCTTCCTACGGCCGGCGCGCCGAATTTCCGCAGCTGAATGTGATAAGCCTCGCGGTGGTAACGAAGGTTCGATTCCAAAAGCAATCCGACGAGGCCGGTGATGATCGAGAGCGTGACCAGACTGGCTGCGAGAACGGCAAGGGGCAGCCGGTTAACGAGCCCGGTTCTGAAATACTCGGCGACTGGGATGGAGCCAGCGGCCAAGCCGACGAGGGCGACGGCGGCGGCCAAATGGCCGAAAAAAGTGAGCGGACGGTAATCGCGAAAGAGAACGAGCAGGAGCCGAAAAATACGCAGGCCGTCGCGGAAAGTCCGGAGTTTCGAGGCGGAACCTTCGGCGCGACTGCGGAAAGGCACGGGCACTTCCGCCTGCGCGAAACCCTTATCCACGGCTTGGATGGTCAACTCGATCTCCAGTTCGAAACCGCGCGAAAGCACCGGCACGTGTTTGTAAAAGCGGCGGGAGAAAAGCCGCAACCCGGAAAAAAGATCGAGCGGTTTAAAGCGGAAAACGGAGTTCAGCACGCCCGCGAAAATCGACATGCCCCATTGGTGCATCGGGCGGAAAACCTGTGGCGCTTTTTGCGCGCTGCGGATTCCGGTAATCATGTCGACCGGCTCGCGCAGATACTGCTCGATCAGGAGCCGACCGCCCTCCCCGGGATAGCTGCCGTCGCCATCCACCATCAAAACCAGATCGGTATCGATCGCAGCCAAAGCCGTAGCGACCGCAGTCGCCTTCCCGCGACGACGCTCCGTCATGACGGAGGCGCCCGCGCCCCGCGCGGCTTCCGCCGTGGCGTCTTCAGAGCCGTTGTCGACCACCAGAATTGCCGCACCGGGAAAGGCCCTGGCGTATTCCCGCACTACCGCCGCCACGCCGTGTTCCTCGTTGAGACACGGAATGAGAATGGTGAGCGAGGGCAAGGCAAACGGTTTCGAAAACATGGCTTGTAGCTCTCTTTGAATCATTTTTCGTGCCGCGATTCCCTTTCCTAAAGAGAAAACCTGGGTGGCATGTCTGCTGCTCAAGAGAAGCGGATGACTCCTCTGCACCCGTTCGATCAAGGAGTGCTGGCGAACCGCTTGCCCCGCCAACCGAAGGACCTCGCGATACCTGTCGAAGTTTCCGTCGTCATTCCCTGTTTAAACGAAGCCGATACCATCGGCTGCTGCGTTCGCAAGGCGATGGCGGCCCTGAAGCAAAAGGGAATTCGGGGCGAGGTAATCGTGGCCGATAATGGGAGCACGGATGGCTCCGACGAGATCTCCGCGGCGCTCGGCGCCAGGATTGTGCGCGTGTCCGCGAAAGGGTACGGCGCCGCCTTGATGGGCGGGATCCGGGCTGCCTCCGGCCGATACATCATCATGGGCGATGCCGATGATAGTTACGACTTCGGCGAGATACCTCACTTCGTCGCCCGGCTCCGAGAAGGCTACGATCTCGTCCAAGGCTGCCGGCTGCCGGCAGGCGGGGGCCAGATCGAACCCGGCGCCATGCCTTGGGCGCATAAGATCGGCAATCCTCTCCTTTCCTTCCTCGCACGCTTTCTGTTTCGAGTGCCGGTGAAAGATATCTACTGCGGCTTCCGCGGCTTCTCCAAAGAACTCTATCTCCGGCTGGAGCAAAGATGTCACGGAATGGAATTTGCCACCGAGATGATCATCAAGTCGACGCTGCATAAGGCACGTATCGCTGAACTCCCGATCACGCTCCACCGCGACGGGCGCAAGGCGCACGCGCCGCACCTGCGCACCTACCGCGATGGCTGGCGCACCCTTCGTTTCTTTCTTTTGTGCAGCCCTAAGTGGCTCTTTTTCGTTCCCGGCCTGCTCCTGATCGTCCTCGGGATTTCTGGCGGAGTCCTGGGACTGGGCAATGTGACCTATCACGGAGTTACCTTTGATGCCCACACCTCTCTCTTCGCCAGCCTGGCCCTCCTTTGCGGGCATCAATGCATTCTTTTTGCTATCTTCACGAAGCTGTTTGCGATTCAGGAGAATATACTACCGCACGACAGTTACTTCGAGAGTTTCGTGAACAGTCTTACCCTGGAAAGAGGCCTGGGAGTCGGATTCGTCGTCATGCTCGCCGGCCTCGGGTTCCTCGGCACCGCGATCCTTGAATGGCAGCACCGCGGGTTCGGCCCGATGAACTATAGCCAAACGATGAAGATAGTCATTCCTGGGTTTACCCTTGTGGTTTTGGGGTTTCAGACTCTGCTTTCGAGCTTCTTTAGCAGCATCCTGAAATTTAGAAAACTTTAGCCCAGGTGGAAGCAACCTCCTTTGACGCGTATGCGCATAACTATGACGCAGCTCTCCAGACCGGACTTAGGATAACCGGCGAGAACAAGGATTTTTTTGCCCGCGCCCGGCTCGACCAGACCAGCGCCGCCCTTGATCGGCTTTTCCCGGGGAGTGCCCGAATCAAGGCGGTCGATTTTGGCTGCGGCACCGGAGACGCCACCGCTTTGCTCCAGGAAAAGCTCGGCTTCGAAACGCTTCTCGGCGTCGACGTTTCCGCCGAAAGCGTGACCGTCGCTGAGAAACAGCATCGCCATGCCGCGATTCAATTCGCCCTCATTGGCAACCGGGCCCCGACGCCTGACGCCGATCTCGTCTATTGCAACGGAGTCTTTCACCACATCCCACCGGATCAGCGTAGCGATTCGCTCAAATACGTTCATCAGTCGCTCAAGCCGGGAGGGGCATTCGTGCTTTGGGAGAACAACCCGTTCAACCCAGGCGTGCACTTGGTGATGCGGGCGATCCCGTTCGATCGCGATGCGCACCTCCTCTCTCCGATGGCCGCCGTAAGGCTGGTTCGAAACAATGGCTTCAAAGTCCTGGAGCTGCGTTTCCACTTTCTATTCCCCAGAGTGCTCTCGGTCTTTCGCCGTTTCGAAGATCATCTGTCGCGGCTCCCACTGGGAGCCCAATATCAAGTTATCGCGATTAAGGAAGAGCCCTAAGTCGGTTTTCCGGCACTCATGCTAGTAAACCTGCTAATCCTCGCACTGTGGATTCCTCCGCTGCTTGGCTGGGGGACGTCGCTTCAAACCTTGCTTGGCCAGGGCGCCAAGCGGTCGGCCAGGGAATTCGATGCTCCCAATCCTGGTGTAACTGTCATCCTGGGTTTCCTCCCGCTCGCCGTCGTCTCTACCCTTCTGCATTTCTTTGTCGCCATCAGTCCAGGAGTTTCTCTCGGGTTCCTTGGGGCTGGGTATCTCCTTTTGCTCCGAGAACGCCTTCGGCTCGGTGAGGTTCTGACGCTTCCTCGCGTTCTTAGCCTTCTCTTTGTTATTACACTGGTGTCTCTCTTCGCTTCTAGGCCTCTGACTCATTTCGATACCGGCCTTTACCATATTCAAGCGTTGAAATGGACGACCACGCATCCCCTCATTCGTGGTCTGGCAAACCTCCATGAGAGACTCGCTTTCACCTCTCTCTGGACGCCTGTCTCGGCAGTTCTTGACTATCCGCGCTTCGGCGCCAATGACCCTTTCTCGGTCACGAGCCTTCTCTTGGCCGGCTTCGGTTGGGCGATTTCTACCGCGGTTCTGGCTCTCGGACGTCCGGGGCGCGACCTTGCGGAGTTTTTTCTCGCGGGCTGCGGCTGCTTCTGGATGTGGATGATCGTCGCAGACGATTCCTTTGTCATGCTGCCCTCGCTCTCGAGCGATGCCCCGGTTTACGTCTTAACTCTTGTCTCCACCTACCTCCTCTTACGCTTCTGCTCCCGGCGAAGTCAGGTTGACTTGTTCCTCGCGATTGCTCTCTCCGCTCTCGCTGTGACGACAAAGGTAAGCGCCGGCCCTTTGCTCCTGGTTCTCGCATGCTTTGCCTTCGTTGATCGGTTTTCGCAAAGGAAAGGTAGCTCTCAACAAGCGCGTTCATATGCTTTTACGGGCACGGTCGTTATTTTACTAATCGGACTTTGGGTGGCGCGCAGCATCTGCCTCTCGGGTTACTTGGTATTCCCTCTAACATTTACGGCGCTTCCTTTTCTTCCGTGGCACCTTCCGGTTCCGATGGCCGAGCAGCTGGTCGTGACGCTCAAAGCATGGGCGAGGTGGCCCGGGGTTCCGCCTCAGGTCGTCTTATCTGGCTCCTCATGGCTGCGGCCATGGTTTCTGCGGCTGTTCGATGAAGACATGATTTATACAATCATTTCCTACACTCTCGCGGGCTTGGGCCTCACTTTTCTCGCGAGACGACGGATCCGGGAGACCCTGGGCCAAGCAGCCCCGGCTGGAGTTATGCTGGCCCTTGGATCCATCTACTGGTTCCTGACCGCGCCCGACCCACGCTACGGTTACGGCTATCTCTTCGCCGCTGCCTGTCTCTTGTTCTCGATCGGGCTGGTCCCGCTTGAAAAAGCGAAGTCAGGCCGAATCTCGTCGCTCCTTGTTCTGACCACGCTCGTTCCGCTGATCACAGTAACTGACTTCTCGCACTTCCATTGGCAGGCCCCTTCTCCGTCCCAGCGCGGACCGAGCCTTCTCGTCCGCACGACGCAAGGGTTTCCTATTTTTGTCGCCGTGGGTGACCAGCGCATTCTCGATGGGCCTTTGCCATCCACCCCCTACTTTCGCCCCACTCTTCTTGCGAAAATTAACTCGCAAGGGCGGGTGGTGGAATTCGACCTGCCAAAGCCGGTCGAGGTCCCCTACTACGGTCCGCTGACACTCGCCAGCTCACGCTAAGTTTACGATTGAGCGCCGTTGCGGCTGGCGACGGTGGAGCGCTGGCCGAGGACCGCATTGGCGGTCGCGAGCATCGCCGCGTCGTCGTTATCGCCGAGATCGCGGAGCGCTTCCCTGATCTTGCGCAGCGAACGCCTCACAAAAAGATCCGCCGCGATATGCTCGGTGGTGGCTCCGTGGCCGTTGCGCCCGGAGGTGCCGAGCTCGGAATCCCAGCGGCTCAGGACGCAGGTGGTCGCGAAAAGCTCCATCGCGACATTCGCGATCCGCTCCTGGATGAGCTGCATGTCCATGACCGGTTCGCGATAGGTGATGAGCGCCTTGTTCACGGCGAAATTAAAACGCCAGACAAGCCGCCCGAGCTGGCTCGCATACGAGCGCAACGAGTCGTGGCGCACCGGCACTTCCGGTACTTTCACCGCCGCGCTCAGGCGCTTGATTCCCGCGCCCCAAGCCTTGCCGCGTTCTGCGCGCCACGGCTTCATGACGGTGTCGAGGATTTCCTTGAACTCCATCCCGGGCCCGCGCATCCCGACGAGCGCAATGAAGGAGGTGAGCACCTCGTTGCTCCCCTCGCCGATCTGGTTGATCCGCGCGTCGCGCAGCATCCGGCCGAGCGGTGAATCGTCGAAATAAGCGGCGCCGCCGTGGATCTGGAAGCAATCATTGACCGCGTCCCAGAGGCGCTCGGTGGTGAACACTTTCAGCATCGCCGTCTCGAGCATGTAATCCTCGAAGCCGCGATCGATCAGCGACGCGGTCACCTGCGTCATCGCTTCCATCGCGTAAACATCGGCGGCGGTGCGCGCGATTTTTTTCTTCACCAGGTCGAAGTCGCCGAGCGTTTTCTGGAATTGTTTGCGGGTGTTTGCGTGCTCGATCGACATCTGCAGACAGGTCTTCGCCGCGCCGGTGCAGCAGGCGCCGAAAGTGGTGCGTCCGAAATCGAGCACCGTCAGCGCAACGCGCAGGCCTTTGCCTAACGGGCCGAGAATGTTTTCTTTCGGCACGCGCATGTTCGTCATCCGGAAACGCCCGGTGGCGGTGCCCTTGATCCCGAGCTTCGGCATCCGGGGCTCGAGCATCTCGAAGCCTTCCATGTCGGGCGTGACGAGGAACGCGGTGATCGCGGTCTTGCCTTCCTTGCCCGGGACTGGCGTGCGCGCCATCACGGTGAGGACCTGCGCGATCGAGGCATTCGTGATGTAGCGCTTCTCGCCGTTCAGGATGAAATGCGAGCCGTCTTCGCTCGGTTCGGCGTGGGTCTGGACATTTGCGGCGTCGGAACCGGCCTGCGCTTCGGTCAAGGCGAAGGCGGCAAGCTGACCGCCGTCCATCAACTTCGGCAGCCATTTTTCCTTCTGCGCTTTGGTTCCGAAAAGGAGCAGAGCGCGAATTCCGATCGAGTGATGCGCGTTCGTGAAAACCGAAGTCGAAGCGCAACGGCGGCCGATTTCCTCGAGCACCTTGCAATACATCATCTGGGAAAAATCACGACCGCCTACTTCCTCCGGCGCGGTCATGCCGAGCACGCCGACTCGGCCGAGGCCATCGATCACGTCCCGCGGGATATCGGCGGCGAGATCGATCGCGGTGGCGTCGAGATGTTCGTCGAGAAACTGCCGCACTTCGATGAGCGCACGGTCCAGTTTCGCCTGCTGGGCGTCGGTGATTTTCGGGTAGGGCATCGCCCAGTCGGCAATGAAATCCCCGAGGAACAACCCCTTGGCGAAGCCCAGCTCCTGTTTGCCGGCGAAGAGGAGTTCCTCGGCTTGTTTGATTTCCTTCTGACGCTGAATTTCGGTTTCGGTGAGTGCCATAAAATAAGAGTGGCCGGCGAGCGCCGGCGAGGACGAGAACTTAGCCAGAGACTCCGGCTTGTCCACGAGCCGCCGGGGGGGGACGCCCGGGATCTTCCCGGGCGACGTCGCCGCAGCACGATCTTCTGGTGTAGACGTTTCGCTATGCGAAACGCGGGCGCGACTCCCGCTGGCTTCTCGACGACCGCGTTTCGCATAGCGAAACGTCTACGGTCTCACCTTGGCCAAAGAGCCTAAACGCTCTAGCTGCAGCCCTGGCTCGTGCCGCACTCGGTGCAGACGCCGCAGGCGCCGGCGCGAATCACTTTGTCGCTCCCGCAGTGCGAGCAGGTGATTTCCATGAACATCGTGCCGAGGGCTTCGCTCACCCGCTCCGCGTGGGTGCGGCCGTTGGGCGCCGCGCTCGGGCTGCCCTCGTTCGGCGCGTGTTGCGTGATGACGTCGATCAATTCCCGCTCCCCGGTCCGCGAGAGGTCGGAGACCGGCCGGTTGACCGCTTTTTTCTCCATGTCGGCGATCTCTTTCATCGGCAACTCCGGATGAGTCCGGTTCGGCGAGGTCGCTTCCTTGTAACCCTTGATAAATTGGCAACCGAGCCACCGGAAGACGTAGTCGGTAATGCTACTGGCGTTGCGAATATCAGGATTCTTGGTGAACCCGCTCGGCTCGAAACGCTGGTAGGCGAATTTTTTCACCAGGCTCTCCAGCGGCACGCCGTATTGCAGCGCCATCGAGGTGAGCGTCGCGACCGTGTCCATGAGTCCGCCAATCGTGCTGCCTTCCTTCGACATTTGAATGAAGAGCTCGCCCGGCATGCCGTCCTGGTAGAGACCGACGGTGATGTAGCCTTCGTGGCCCGCAATCTCGAACTTGTGCGTCAACGACATGCGGGTGTCGGTCATCCGATGACGGGTCGGCTGATCAACTTGGCCGCGAAGGTGCGCAATTTCCTGGTCGAGCTCGACGATCCGCTGCGCGAGCGTCTCGCGATTCGCGGTCGGCTCGACCTCGCTGCCCTTGCCGCCCATGTCCTTGGTCTTTTTCGTGTTCAGCGGCGCGGAACGCTTCGAGCTATCGCGATAAATCGCGATCGCTTTAAGGCCCATCCGCCAGCCTTCGACGTAGGTGTTCATGATCTCCTCGACGGTAGCTTTTTCGGGCAGGTTGACCGTCTTGGAAATCGCACCGCTCAGGAAAGGCTGCGCCGCCGCCATCATCCGCAGATGACCCATGTAACCTAACGAACGCTCGCCCCGATGCGCCTTGAAGGCACAATCGAAAATCGGCAGGTGCTCACGCTTCAGGCCGGACCGTTCGCCGTCGACATCTTCGATCGTGTCATACTTATCGATGTGCGCGACGATCTGCGCGATTTCTTCCGAGCGATAACCAAGCTTGTCGAGCGCAGGCTTTACCGTCTGGTTCACGATCTTGAGCATGCCGCCGCCGGCCAGGAGTTTGTATTTCACCAACGCGATGTCGGGCTCGATCCCGGTGGTGTCGCAGTCCATGAGGAAGCTAATCGTGCCGGTCGGCGCCAGGACCGTGACTTGGGCATTGCGATAACCATGTTCACGGCCTAACTCGGCTGCGCGGTCCCAGACCTTCACGGCTTCCGTCTTGAGATAGCCAAACTCTTCGTTGTCCGGAATCTTCTCCACCGCCGCCCGATGCTGTTCGATGACTTCGAGCATGGAAGCGACGTTATCCTTCGCCACCGGTTTCGGCACCCCGCTGGCGCGGGCGTCGCGATAACCCGGGAAAGGTCCCATGCCCGCGGCCATGCGCGCACTCTCCGCATAAGCCTCGCCGGTCATGATCGCGGTGATCGCACCGCAGATGGCGCGACCTTCCACACTGTCATAACCATAGCCATAACTCATGATGAGTGACCCCAGGTTGGCATAGCCCAGACCCAACGTCCGGAAGATATGACTGTTCTCCGCGATCTCCTTGATCGGGTAACTCGCGTTATCGACGATAATTTCTTGGGCGGTGATATAGATCCGCACCGCCGCCTTGAAGCGCTCGACATCGAAAGTCCCATCTTTCGTCTTGAACTTCATCAGGTTCAGCGAGGCCAGATTGCAGGCGGTGTTATCGAGAAAGAGATACTCGGAACAAGGGTTGGTCGAGTTTTGCCGGCCGGTTCCTTTGCAGGTGTGCCAGTGATGAATCGTGGTGTCGAACTGCATCCCGGGGTCGCCACAGACATAAGTCCCTTCCGCGATCGCCTTGAGTAACCCGCGCGCTTCCTTACGTTCGCAGGGAGAACCGTCGCGCACCCGGCGGGTCCACCATTCGCGATCTTCGACCGCGGCGTTCATGAAGTCATCGCTCACGCGGACGCTCAGATTCTCGTTCTGGTACATGACGGAACCATAGGCGTCGCCGTTATAACTCCCGTCGTAACCCTGCTCGATCAAAGCCCAGGCTTTGCGCTCTTCGTTCTGTTTCGCGTTGATGAATTCCTCGATGTCCGGGTGCCAGTCCTTCAAGGTATTCATCTTCGCGGCGCGCCGGGTTTTGCCGCCGCTTTTCACGACATTCGCCACTTGGTCGTAGACCTTCAGGAAAGAAAGCGGGCCGCTCGGCTTGCCACCGCCGCTCAACTTCTCGCGCGTGCTCCGGAGCGACGAAAGATCTGTGCCCGTCCCGCTGCCGTATTTGAAAAGCATCGCCTCGCTCATCGCGAGCCGCATGATGTCTTCCATCGTGTCCTCGACCGATTGAATGAAGCAGGCGCTCCCTTGCGGATACTCATATTGGGTCGTAGCCCGCTCGGCTTGGCCGGTCTCGCGATTGTAGAAATAGTTCCCCTGACCCGCGTCTTTCCCGACGCCGTATTGATGATGCAACCCGACGTTGAACCAGACCGGGCTGTTGAACGCGCCGTGCTGATTCGCGCAGAGCCAGGTCAGCTCGTCGTAAAAAATCTCCGCCGTTTTCGCGTCGGCGAAATAGCCATCCGCCAGCCCGCAATCGGTGAGCGTGCGGGTGACCCGATGAATCAGTTGCCGGACCGAGGTTTCCCGGCCGCCGGTGTGCGGGTCGGTGCCGTTGGAAATGTCGCCGTAAAAATATTTCGAGACCGCGATCTTGGTCGCGAGCGGGCTCCAGCTTTTCGGCACCTCGATGTCTTCCTGCTTGAAGATCACCTTGCCGCTGTCGTCGGTGATCTCGGCGGTGCGCCGGTCCCACTCGAGCTGGTCGAACGGCGAAATCTTGGCGTCGCTAAAGACCCGCTCGAAATGGAGACCCCGGCTCTTTTTTCGGGCGATTTTGCGGCGGCGGGCGAGTGATTTTCGAGTTTTGGCGAGGGTCGCGGGTTGCAGGCCGGGTTTAAGTTGGATCATGGACGGAGCGAGTTGAGGTGGTAATAACGGTGAATGAGCCTATGAACGCCCCGTGAATATCATGTGGATAATGTCTAACAACACAATATTGGGGGCCGGTTCAGTAGAGCCACAACATGCGGTTCCGCTACGATCCCCGGCAAGCAGAAAATTGTAACATTTTTTTAAGCCAATTCTACCATGCTCCTAACGATTACTTTTGGTTAGGCCGTCCCGGTCCGGACGGTTTTTCGGAAAACTTGCCGGTCTAAAACCATCATGCCGCTCCCCCCGTTGCTCTCCAGGGCCCGATTTCGGCGGCGGGCATTGACCTTTCACCCAGCCATCGCCACCGTGCGCGCGGCTTCATGAATCTCCCTGCGCCAACCGGATTTTCCGTCGGTGTTCTGCGCCGTGCGCGTGTTCTGGGGTGGACGATTATTTTCCTCGTCGTGTCCCTCGGGCAGGCGTCGACGTCGAGATCACCTCGGCTTCGCGCCGATCGGAGCCGCTTTCGCAGGCTTCCAGCGCGATTGACGTCATCACCAGCGACGACATCCGCCGCGCCGGCGTGACGAACCTGCCGGACGCGCTCCGCCACTTCGGCGGGCTCGGCCTCGGGCTCGCCATCAGCCGCGCCATCGTCGAACTGCACGGCGGCACCATCACCGCCTCGAGCGACGGCGAGAATCGCGGAGCGCGTTTTGTCATTCGCCTCGCGACGACGCCCGCTTCGGTCGCACCGCGCGACCGCTCCGCCCCCCCGGCCGCCACAGGCGCCGCGGTCAATGCCCGATCGCTCCACGTTTTGCTGGTCGAAGATCACCCCGACACCGCCCAACAACTCACCCGATTGCTCGAACGCGCCGGTCACGAAGTCACCTGGGCCGGCAGCATCCGCGAAGCGCGGGAGTTCCTCGCACAGAGCGAACCGGAGACGAACCAGCGCGGGTTCAACATCCTGATCAGCGACCTCGGCCTGCCCGATGGCAGCGGGCATGAACTGATGCGCGATCTCGCGAGCGCCCGCCGCATGCCGGGCATCGCGCTCAGCGGCTACGGGATGAAAGCCGACATCGAGCACAGCATGGAAGCCGGCTTTTCGCGCCACATCACCAAGCCGGTGGACTGGCAGGAATTGAAAGTCGCGATCCAGAAAATCGCCGCCGAACAGACTAGCTGATCCGGGCGCGTGAAGCCGGTTGCCAAACCCGCGCGAAGCCCGGATAATGCGCGCTAACGGAAGGGTGGCTGAGTCCGGTTTAAGGCACTCGACTCGAAAGTGAAAACTTGGATTTTGCGTGGGTTTGCCGAGTTTTGCGCAGCGCTGCTCAATCCATCTCCAGCAGGGATTTACGGAGTGCTTGAGTTTTCAAATCGTTTCTTTGGTTAGCGTATTTTTGCGCGTAAATTGATGCTGACCGTAGAAACTGACCGTAGAAAATTTTCGCAGTCGGAGTCTTGAGGCCTGATCGGATACCAGCAGTCTCAACATCGATTGCGCCATACGCGGCGCACCTCTCGGCCCTCGCCGTGAGATGCTGTGTCGCAATGGAAAACGATAACGAGAGAATCCAACCGCCTTCGCTCGACACACGGATGGCCTATTCGCCCGGAGAATTTGCGGCCTTATTTGGAAAACATCAGACGTGGGGATACCGCCAACTTTATCGGGGCACAATCAAGGCAATTACCCAATGCGGCCGAATCATGATTCCCTGCACCGAGGTGGAACGGCTTTTGAATTCTGCGAAAACGTACAGCGGCACAGTTCAGTCGCAACGAAGCCGACGCTAGATCTCCATGCTGCAAGATGGCGCTAAATGCGTTCGCAACTCTCCGCGAAGATGTCCGAGATTATCACGTGACTTGTCACCGGCTTGCACCACGCCGGTTCTGCGCGACTCGAGAGGCTCGCGACCGCCCGAGGGGTCGGCTTCACATTTCGGCAAGTGCGCAGCCGTTTCGGAAATATTCGCTGTAGAGAATTACAGCGACAACTTTTTCGGGCGGATGTTTGCACAAGCGTGCCAGTTGGCGCCTTCCGCGTTTCCTGGGTTGGACCGCATTGGCGCAGGGGACCGCACGATTAACGGTGCGGCTCGCAACGAAGCGAACGTGTTCTGTGCGGAAGAGTAGGCGGAAAGGCTGAGAGCGACAGGGAACGGAACTGATGTCACTCCTTCGTCCTCCCTCGTCGCGGACCTGGTTCAAAACCGCGTTGTCTCAAGCTTTTCCATGAAGTCATAAATTCGGTTGCCAGGCGTTCTCGGCGGGAAAAGTTCCTGAACCGGCACCTTCAATACCTCGGCGAGATAGAGCAGCGTCTTGTCGTCAACATAAGAAAGACGCGCCTCGATTTTGGAGACTCCGCTGCGGCTGATGTCGAAACCCGCGATCTGCAGTTTCGTCGCAAACTCCGATTGCGACCAGCCGAGCGCGTAGCGACGACGGCGGACCTGTGGCCCCACATTGTTTTTGTAACGCATCGTCCCTCCTCTTGGCTCACGGCTTCTTGAGTTCCGCGGTCTCGAAGCTCACGCGCGGTGAGCTCGTGGTTTGGCAGAGATCGATCAATTGATCAGCTTCGCGTCCAGGCAAGGCACGGGCGGCTTCGTCGCGAAAATCGGCGACGGGGCGCAAGTAGTAGACCGATTCGAAGAGCTGATCCATGCATTCTCCGGCGAGAGAGAGAATGCTGTCGAAGGTCTCGCTTTCGGAATCGATCAAGGACAGCAGCGCCGGAGCGGGAAAGTTCACGCGGGCAATGGAACCGTCCGCCCCGGCGACCGTCCAGCGGGCGCCGCCGGCGTCGGTGAGAGTAAAGTCAGTTTTGTGACGGCGAGCCTCGCGAATCAGTTCGGCTTTGAATTTCTTCAGGCGTTCGTTTTGCAGCGCGATTTCGCGGTGCAGCGTGACGGCGTTGGTGACGAGTTGTTTGAGTTGAGCGGTATTCATAATGGGTGTGATTTGAGTTTTTTCTTGCCGCGCTCGCTCTGGTGCATCTGCTCCAGAACTCGCGCGACACGAAGGCTCTACACCCGGTTTTTCTTGGGATGGGGCCACGCTGACCGGCCCTTTCTGTGACGTTCTCCAGAGGGGTCGAATCGTTCTCCTCTGACCTGCGAAAATTTTTGACAGGTTTGGGCCGGACGCCGCTTCCGAGAGCTAGCGCGGCCGGATCGCCTTGGAAAAATAAGCTCTCCTTCGGAGAAGTGGCCATTGCCTCAGCATTGCTCGCCGTGTTCATCCGAACGTATATTTACGTCAGACAGATAAACCAAAAGGGGCAAGAAAATGACCAAACAACGTTCCTCACATCGCGTCGAGCTGGCAGAACACGACGCTTTCTCCAGCACAACGACCATTGCGGCATTGCTTTTCCTGGCCGCGAAGTTTCCGCACCGCCAGTTCAACAGCGCCGAACTGTCTGTCCTCTCCGGGATCGGGCGCACCGCGATGTCGCAAATCAAGAACACCCAGGACACGCCATTTTCTCTCGGAAAATGTACGCTTCAGCGTCTCGACGACTGGCTTGCCAACCACACTGGTTTCAAGCAACAATGAGTCGTCGGGTCGAGGGGCTTCTATGGCGCGCGGAATTCGCAAAAGCATCACCATTCCGGGGCTGCTTGCATCTGCGGTGAAGAGACGCTGCGGAGAATTCGGGTACGACATTTTCACTCCTTACGCTGTCGAACTCGTCTGCTACGACCTGCGTTCGGACGCGAAGCACACGATCACGCTCGAGATTTCGCGTGACACGCAGGCCGCGCAAGATGCGGTTG
Source organism: Chthoniobacterales bacterium (assembly GCA_038240025.1). GTDB lineage: Bacteria > Verrucomicrobiota > Verrucomicrobiia > Chthoniobacterales > UBA10450 > Palsa-1392. The sequence goes on along the minus strand of JBBSED010000020.1, from coordinate 1,877 downwards.
ATCGCGAATTGATCGCACATTATCACCCTGGCCAGCGGCGCGAAGGATTGTTGGTGCAGCTCGTTGATCGAATCCACCGACTGAAGAGCGTCGCCGCGAGCAGCCGGCATAATCTGACGCCGCCGCTGCTGAGCGCGGTTGCGGAACGCATTACCTTCCCCCTCGAAATCTGGCGGCTCGCAGAACCGCGCTGGCAGAATCTCGACTATCGGTCTCTTTCCGCCTACATCACCGGTCTGATTCGCTACGACCTCCTCGTGAGCGGCCCGCATTCCTCGACGACCGCCGATTGCCGATCAAAACTGCAACGCAAACTCACACGGAAAACGGTGGCCGCTCGCCGCCGAGGCGACCGCAGGAAGATCTTGCTGGACCATTTAATTGAGGAAGCGGAAGGCCGACCCGTGGCAGAAGAGGAGCTGGAAAAAGTGAAAACCCGCATCGCTCAGGAACTGCGCCGCATTTCGTTTACGGGATGAGTTTTTATAGAAACGAGCAACTGCTTCCCCACGCAAACCGATAACGACCTCCCTCCGCGGAGCGAGCACAGTCCAGGTGGAGCGCAGCGCAGCGAGCAATACCTTTACGGCGCGGAGCGAGCGATAAAATCGTCGCCGGGTTTGCATGCTCGTAATCCTTTTGATTGCCGACTTTCGGCATCTCACGATTAGTCGGTTGGAAGCGTCTGAATCGCGCTTCGAGGCGGCTGCGCAGCAGCGGCCTCTTGAGTTCTGGAATGCCCGCGAAGTCTCCGGGCGCGCGGAGTGGCGCACGCCCGGAGGAAGCCTGGAGTCTTCGCGTTTGGCAGCGCGTTGTCCTAAACTCGCGCGCCCTGGCTCTGCTGCTGACGCGGCGCAACGGTGCGCAGCGTCCGTGCCGCGATGGATGCCATCGCTTTCTCCTGCTGTTCGGCGGGAAGGTTTTTGACCAGCTTGCGATAGGCTTCTTTCAGCTCGGGATTCGCCTCGAGTTGTTTCATGACGCTGTTCCGAACGCGTTCCCGGCGCTCCAGCTTGTTCACGTTCTGCAAGACGAGCATGCGCTCCAAGCGTTCCCGCGGTAGACCTTGGATGTAGGTCCATTCCTTTGGGTTGGCCTGGATGTAGCCGTCGATCTTGGCGTTGATCTCCACATTGTCGCGGAGCTTTGGCGAGTCGCCGCCGGCATCGGCGGACGTGCCGTTGCCATTCGTATTTTTGTCGGATCGTTTCAGACTCATAGGTGTTAATGGGCAGCGGCGGTGGTTTGACGGAGAGCGTCGATGATCTCGCCGCAGAAGAGATCAACGAGCTCGAAAGCGTCCTCGTGCTCGACCGCAAGGCTCATGAGGAACTCAGGCCCGGGTGAAGCGCCGAGCGTGTGCTCGACTTCCTCACTCGCATCCGAGTATCTTGATACCGTAGTCGGGGCGACGGTGACGATTACAGGTTGGTTATCGGTGGTTTTCATATTGTGGCGGAGGCATTTCACCATTTGTCCTCTGAGGGTGATGGCTGTGGCGACGAAGATGACTTGTGGCCCTGAGCCCGCGCATCGAGCGCGTCCAGGCGTTCCCGCAAGGCGGCCACGTCGCGTTTTAGGACCACGTTCTCTTTGGCAATCTCCTCGCTTTGCCCGACCGCCTTGCCAAGTTCTGCAAGCCGCTGATTGAGAGTTACTGTTTGTTCGATGAATTCTCGCGTCGCCGCACGTTGCTTGTTTACCTCCGCGACGACTGCGTCATCTCCGGAGACGCTCGGCCTAACGACAAGGTCCTTTTGCGCGAGCACCTTCCCATTCTGCGGCCGAAGATCCCACTTCGCGCTGTTCTCAATGCGGTACACAGGATGTCCCTCATGCATGACGAGCGGATCGCGCGCATCTACGTAACGGCCGAG
>JBBSED010000019.1:0-67444 GCA_038240025.1 Chthoniobacterales bacterium | reverse complement strand
TAACGGAGCTGCGCCCGGGTGTGCGGTTTTCCTTCACCCTCGAGATCGGCGATCTGGCCGGCGATCAGTTTCTGGCTCCCGGCGGCGACGGAAATTTCGCGGATGATTTCGCGCATGTCGTAGCGCGGCCAGCAATCGGCCTGGGCCGCGATCTCGAAGGCGATCGTGAGCAGCGCGTCGCCCGCGAGGACCGCGATCCCGTCACCGAAGACTTTGTGACACGTCGCGCGGCCGCGCCGGAAATCGTCGTTATCCATGCTCGGGAGATCGTCGTGGATGAGCGAGTAGGTGTGGATGCATTCCATCGCGCAAGCGAGCGGCAGCGCACTCGTCGTGAGGCCGCCGCAGGCTTCCCCGGCGGCGAGGCAAAGAATCGGCCGCAGCCGTTTGCCGCCGGCGAAAAGCGAGTAACGCATCGCCTGGTGAATGGTCGCGGGCCTGGCCGAAGCCTTGGGCAGAAAACGATCGAGCGCGCGATCGACTTCCTTTTGCCGCGTGCGGAGGTAGCTGGGCAAATCCACAGGCGCGAATCTGGAAAGGGGAGCGGACGTGCGCAACGGAAATCACATCGGACTGGCCCTGCACCCGGCTGCGCACTGCGCCCGGCCCTCAGCGCATGCTGGCGCTGAGACTCTTCACAATCTCGACGTAGCCGCGCAAACCCGGAGACGAGTTATCGCGCTTCCAGGCAACGCCGGCCGCCATCTTCACGGCGGGAGCGATCGGGCGGAAGACGACATCATGATGCGAAAACTTCCGCACGGGATCGGGCAGAATCGTCACCCCGAGACCGGCGGCGACGGCGTCGACTGCGGCGCGCTCGATCTCTGCGTCCTGCAGGATCTTGGGTTTGAAACCAGCCTGCAGACAGGTCTGGGTGATCCAACGGTGATAGCCCGGGAAGCTCGTCTCGGAGATCCCGATAAAAAACATCGACTTCAATGCCTTGAGTCTGACGATTCCTTCATTCGTTAGGGGATGATCCTTCGGGAGAGCGACCAGGGCCCGGTAGGTCGCCACGGTGTAGATCTCCAGTCCCGTCGGCTCGGCGGGTCGGCAAAGGCCGATGAAGCCGAGGTCGAGCCGTCCTTCCTCCAAGGCCCGGATCTGGTCGCCACAGCTCATATCGAAGAGGTTTACGGGGATGGTCGGGAAGGAACTTTGAAACGACGTGAGCACGCCGGGGAGGATTTCGTAAAACAGGTTCGCGACGTATCCGATTTGGAGCGCGGTGTGTTCATGCCGACTCAAACGCTGCACCGATTTGACGATCTCCGCACTCAAGCCGACCACGCGTTTGGCGTCGGTCAGAAAGGCCAGGCCTTCCGCGGTCAGTGCGATTTGCTGTCTGGTTCGATCCAGGAGTTTGACGCCGATTTCCGCTTCGAGATCGCGCACCTGGCGGGTGAGCGACGGTTGCGAGAGATGCAGGGTGGAGGCGGCTTTCGTGAAGCTGAGTGCTTCACCCACGGCGACAAAGTATCGTAAATGCCGGAGCTCCATAGCGTTTCCGGCATTTCTATCAAAACAATTTTGGAGTGACAACTCCCGCCCGCATTAAAATTCAATGCGTACCAGGCATCACACCGCAGCGCGGAAGGTATTGGCGATTGAGCCGGACTGACGGACAGTCGCGGGTGTTAAACGGAAACGGAATAGACGAAGCAGGCGGATCGAGCGAGACCCTGGGTCGTGGACCCGCCGCCGAGCGCTTCCTCCTGAGTCTACCGCTCGATCGGATCAACTGGACGACGAGTTCGTTCCTCATCGGCACGCTGGCGCTCACTCTGACCGCGGTGCCCCTCTATCTCTACCGCTTCGGGCTGGATTGGTTTCAAGTCGCACTCTTCGGCGTGATGCTTTTGGCCTGCGGCTTCAGCATCACCCTCGGCTACCATCGGTTGTTCTCTCATCTCACCTTCCGGGCGAGCGCACCGATTAAGTTGCTCACCCTCATCTTTGGCGCGGGCGCTTTTGAAAACTCCGTCCTGATGTGGGCCAGCGAACATAGGCGCCACCATAAGCACGTCGATCACGATGACGACCCTTACAGCATTTCGAAGGGTTTCTTCCACGCGCACATCGGCTGGCTGATCTTCAAGCTCATCCCCGATCAGCCGCGCGATAACGTGCCCGACCTGGAAAAAGACAAGCTGATTTGCTGGCAGGATCGCCACGTGCAGACGCTCGCCGTGCTCGTGAGCTTCGCGCTCCCTTCGGTCCTCGGTTTTCTCTGGAACGGTTGGGAAGGCGCGCTCGGCGCTTTTCTCATCGCCGGGGTAGCCCGGATCGTCGTGCTCCAGCACTGCACGTTCCTGATCAACAGCGCGTGCCACACCATGGGTCGTCAGCCTTACTCGACCAAATGCAGCGCGCGCGATTCGCTCCTGCTCGCCTGTTTCACTTTTGGCGAGGGCTATCATAACTATCACCACGAGTTCCAACACGACTACCGGAACGGGGTGAAGCCCTGGCAGGTTGACCCGACGAAGTGGATCATCTGGTCGCTGGCCAAAGTGAAGCTCGTGAGCAACCTGCGCCGGGTCTCCAGCGAGACGATTAATGCCGCCGAGCGGGAGACGCAGGAGCGAGCCGAAGTGATGGCCACGACCCGCCTCCGCCGGCGGCGCCGCGAAGAGCGCCGTTCCCCCCGTTCCCATGCTTCAGACGTATAGTGAGACATCAGGCGAGGTATTGGCGCGCAGTCCGCGCGCGTCCGATCCCTACGACATGCCCGATCGTAAGAATCGCCACGCATCCGTCATCTGGGCAGGCAATCTCCGTGACGGCATCGGAAGCATGACCACTGAGAGTGGTGTTCTCTCCGCGACGCAATATTCCTTTCGCACCCGCTTCGCCGAAGGGATCGGGACGAATCCCGACGAACTGATCGCGGCTTCGCTCAGTGGTTGCTTCTCGATGGCCCTGGCGCGGGAGCTCGAGGTTGCTGGCTTTCTCGCCGACCGCATCGAGACCACCGCCACGACCTCTCTGGAAGATCGCCCGGAAGGTTGGGCCGTGACGCGCATGCAGCTCGACGTGCACGCCTTCGTCCCGCGGCTTTCGCAGAAGCTCTTCATGAGAGCGGCGCTGACCGCCAAGACGACCTGTCCGATATCGCGCCTCCTGAACACCAACATCTCGATGACAGCGAGTCTCAATTGAAATGAAGACCGCCTCGCGCTCGCACCCCCCACGAGTCAACAAGCACGCCCCGCCCACGGCAGCGGACTGGAACGAATCCATCCAAGCCTTCGAATTTCGCTACCGCCTCCTCTTCGAGCAGGCTCCCTACGGGATTCTCCTGCTCGACGCCGAGAGCGGTGAAATCAGCGACGCGAATCCCTTTGCCGTCGATCTGCTCGATTATCCGTTTGAGGAACTTTGCGGCCGGGAGCTCTGGGAGATCAGTCGCTTCGAAGATATTGCGGTCAGCCGAGCGTTCTTTAAGAAACTACGAGGGACCAGGCAGGCCCATTCCGATGGCCTGCCCCTGCGGAAAAAAGATGGCCAGGTCATCGCGGTCGAGATCGACTGCCAGGTCTACCAAGAGGGCGAGCACGAAGTAGCGCAATGCACCATTCGCCTCGCCACCGTGCCTGCTTCTCGCGCGCAGCAGGCCGCGTTGCTCGCGCACTCACAACGATTGCGGGCGCCGCTCACCGAGATCGCCTGGATGATTGGTCTGATGGAGTTGGAACAAAGGCTGGTCCCGCAACCGCGCTCCCGTTTCGACCAGGCGGCCCTGCGCCATGTGCGCCGAAATTTGCAGACTCTTGTCCACACTTTTAACGACCTTTCGGCCGTGACCGGAGAAAGCCTTCTCTGGGTCGCCGATAGCCTTTCGCCGGGCGGCCGCACCGCGCCACCGCCCCCACCACGCGCGCACGACTTTGAACGTTCCAGGTCAGCAAGGGTTTCGCTGGCCGACCAACCCTGCCACTCCTGAAAGCCCCTGACTTATGAGAGGCCGACCAGATTAGGATGCCATCCTGGGCGGTCTCGTTTCCGCGGCCGCTCGCGGGCATGGGGCTGGGCTTGTTGTGGGGTTGTTCCAGCTCTGGGAGATCGGCCAGTTCAAGGATATCGCGGCGAACCGGGAAGCCTTCGAGGTTCTGTCTCGCGCAATGACGCTGGGCAGATCGCGCTCGAGATCGGCGACGACGGCATCGGCATCGCGCCGGAAGCGGTCGGCCGGATCTTTAGTTCCTTCGTCCAGGGCAACTCCTCGATTCAGCCGCGCTTCGGCGGGCTCGGTCTCGGCCTCTCCATCGCGCAGAAGCTGGTCGTGGCGCAGGCGGGCACCCTCGAAGCGCAGAGCGCCGGAGTGGGCCAGGGCTCCACCTTCACTCTTCTCTTCAAGACCGAACCGCTGCTCGCGCGGGCCTTCTTGGCGCAGGCGCGGCGCGACCCGGCCGCCCGCATCCTGGTGGTCGACGAGAATGCCGACGTCCGCCGCTGCGTCTGCGAGATGCTCGAAGCGAACGGGCACCAGGTGCGGCCGGCGTCGGATTGCACCACCGCGCGCGAAATGATCGACTGGCACGACTTTGACGTTCTCATCACCGACCTCAATCTCGCCGACGGCCCGGGCTGTGATCTCCTGGAATACTTGCGCAACAACGCTCCGGCCGCCCAGGGCATCGCGCTCAGCGCCTTCGCTCTGCCCGAACACCTCGCGGCGACGAAGAAGGCGGGCTTTGTTGCCCATCTGGCCAAGCCGATCGAATTCCCCAAACTCATCGCGACGATCGAAGGCCTCCTGCCGCCCGCCGCCGCCGCGGTCGCCTAACGAACCGATAGCCTCTGCGCATGACCGGGAAAGGAACAAAGTATAGGCGCCCCGCGCCTTCCGGTGGTTTGTCTCTCCATGAGCATTGCGCGCACCCATCCGCGTGAGTTGTTATCCCTTTCCCCGGTTCGGCGCTTCTCATCGCTCTCCGTCACGCTCAAGACAGTACTCGAACAGCTGTCACCTCAGGAAAAGGAGCAGTGGTGGGCTTACGCCGGCCGGTCGTTAGGCCGCAGCGGGCTGCGCGAGCACGACGACCGTCTGGATCTTATGCGGCAGTCGCTCGCGCGCGTCACGGTGAATCTGAAACGATGTCGTTAGGCGGGAACGGTCTTCGTCCGCGGGAGTTGCGCTGCCACCACCGCGCCGGCGAAGAAGAGCAGCGCACTGTAGCCAAAGGCCGCCCGGGTCCCGTAGGCGGCCCATAAGACGCCGACCACGATGCTCGAGAGGAAGTCACCGATCCCGTTGATCGTCGCGAGCACGCCGAAGGCCATGCCGTGATGCGCGGGCGCGACCAACTCCGCACAGAGCGAGTCCTCCACCGTTTCCTCCACCGCGATATAAATCCCGCCCGCCACGAAGACGAACACGAGCGTCCAGCTGCTCGCCGGCAGCGACACGATCGCGATGGCCATCACTCCCGCCAGACCATAGCCGAGCGCGAGGAGGAGATTCTTCGGCATCCGATCGGCCAGCCAGCCGGCGACGAGAGAAAAGCCGGCGTAGAAAACATTGTGCAGCACGTAGAGCGACACCGCGATCGTCGCGGCCCGCGCCACCCCGAGCGACGGCGCCAGTTTCTGGGCCGCGAGCAGAATGAGCAGCGTGTGGGCGAAATCCCCGGCGCCGAAGAGGCCGACTGCGACCAGGAACCGCCGGTAAGGCGAGGGGAGCAGGCGCAGCCGTTCGCCAAAGGAGACATGAGACACCGGCGTCCGCGCGTGCTCTTTTACCAGCAGCCCGATCACCGCCGCGGCGAGTAACCCCGGCACCAGCGTGCCGAGGAAGAGCAGGCGATAGTTATGCGCCAGGGCTTCCAGGAGGAAGAGCGCGCTGAGTGGTCCGATGATTGCCCCGATCGTGTCCATCATCCGTTCGAAGCCAAAGGCGCGACCATAAGAATCCGGCGAGACCGAGGCCGCGAGCAGAGCCTTGCGCACCGGCGTGCGCACCCCGCGCCCGAGCCACGCGGTCGCCCTTGCCGCGAGCACCTGCCAGGCATTGGTCGCGAAAGCGAACGAAGCCGTCGCCAGCGCCGTCACCACATACCCACCGACCGCGATCCCCTTGCGGCGCGGCAGCCGATCGGTGTAAAAGCCCGAGGCCAGTTTCGCCATGCTCGACAAGCCATCCGACACGCCCTCGATCACCCCCAGCCACGCCGCCGCCACTCCCATGGTGGCGAGAAAAGCGGGCATCACCGAGGTCGCAATCTCGTGCGACCAATCGCTAAACAGAGACGCGAGGCCGATCCCGAAGACGGTCGAGTTCAACCAGCGAACCTTTCCGGCCGGTTTACGTTTCATGGGATTCCGCCCGGCGCCGCAGCCTGCAAGGTCCCGGCCGATCCTAGCCGCCGACGGCCTGGTAATGGCCCAGGCCGCGTCGCCACATCAGATTGGCCGCGGCCCACATCGCCAACACCCAGCCGACCTGGATGGCGAGCGCGCCGTAAACTTCCGCGCCCCGCAGCCGGCCCTGGAAGATCGCGATCGGGCAGAAAAGCTCGCAGTAGAACGGCAGCCATTTCATCACCACCTGCACCGCCAGCGGCATGATGTCGCGCAGGAACGCGCATGGAGCGTGATGCGGAAGGTGGATGCGAAACGCGCCCTCCTCGGCGGTCAACCGTCGCCCTCAAATCCTCCTTGGTTGGAGCATGGTGGAAGCCCCAGCCCGTGTTCGCTGCGTTACTATGCCCGTTTCCGCCGGAGAGCAGCCAAGCCGGCCGCACCCAACGCGAGCGCACCTAACGACTCCTGCGCGACGCCCGCATCTTCCTCGGTCCGCTGGCCCGCGCGGAGCGTTTCGCCCGGATCGGCGTAAGCATAATCGACCACCTTGAAATTGTTGTTCGGATAGCCGTGAAACCGGAGTCGCGCCCAGCCGTATTGTGGGCCGCTGCCGTTGTTGAATCTGAAGCCGATATAACCGGTCAAATCGGTGATAAATTTCCCGCGCGGCCCGCCATTGCAGGCGAACCCATCCCCGGTGGCGAGGACGGCAACATTCGGGACAAAAGGATGGCTCGCGATCGATTGGCCGCCGCGCACGTTGGAGGCCGAGTAGACATCGGGATCGTAGACGCACTTCTTATAGTGGCCGTTGACCGATCCGCCATCGGAAGCGAAAACGCCGACCTTCGCAAAGCCGCCAAACTTCGTGAAGGTCGAGTAGGTGTAGCGCGGAGCGTGACTGAAAATTAAAACCCCGCCTTTCGGATCGAGCGGGAAAGTCTCGTGGGCGTAATCGCTGAACTGGTGATCGAGCACGCCGCTGTAGTGGATCTCCGCCTCCGCGCGAGGCGCCGTGGCACCAGCGGTGGCAGCTCCGGCGGCGGCGTAGGCGAGCCAACGGGAACGCGCCATCGTTGCGCTAGATTTTCTTTTCATAATGACGTTGTTATGCGCCGCTCGCGCAAAGTTGTCGAGCGTAGATTCCTTTCTGTCCCTTCGCGTGAGTGTCCTTTCCTGGGTTTCAAATCAGTCCGAGGGCCTACGGGCTGGCCCGGCCTGTGTGGCTGATGACGGTGAATGAGCTTGACGCTTCCGGAGAATTTCTGTATTCCCGCGATCACGATATATTTCCAGGTGCATGACGGTTCACGCGCGAACTTCAGCCCATCTCTCACCCGACAAGAAACTCCAATGAACAATCGCACTCACCGCAAACGGCAGATCGCTTCCCTCATCCTCATTTTCTCCGCCGCCCTGCTCGCCAGGCCGTGCGCTGCTACTCCCGGGCAGTGGGCGTTGACCGGCAGCCTCGGCACCGCACGCGACCTTCACACGGCGACGCTGCTGCCCTCCGGCCAAGTGCTGGTGGCAACGGGAATCAATAACATTGCTACCCTGAACAGCGCGGAACTGTATGATCCGGCGACGGGAAGCTGGAGCAGCACCGGCAGCATCGGCACCGCACGCTTTCTTCACACGGCGACGCTGCTGCCCTCAGGCAAGGTGCTGGTGGCGGGGGGAGTGGGTGGCTCGAACAGCGCGGAACTGTATGATCCGGCGACGGGAAGCTGGAGCAGCACCGGCAGCCTCGGCACTGCACGCTACTCTCACACGGCGACGCTGCTGCCCTCAGGCAAAGTGCTGGTGGCGGGGGGAGTCGACCAATTTCATCGCCGCTCGAACAGCGCCGAACTGTATGATCCGGCGACGGGAAGCTGGAGCAGCACCGGCAGCCTCGGCACGGCACGCGACTCTCACACGGCGACGCTGCTGCCCTCAGGCCAAGTCCTGGTCGCGGGGGGCGACACTACCCGTGGTCCCGTGACCAGCGCAGAACTCTATGATCCGGCGACGGGAAGTTGGAGCAGCACCGGCAGCCTCGCCATCGGACGCCAGTATCACACGGCGACGCTGCTGCCCTCAGGTCAGGTCCTGGTGGCGGCGGGAGATTCGGGTGGATTCTTGAGCAGCGCGGAACTCTATGATCCGGCGACGGGAAGCTGGATGATCCGGCGACGGGAAGCTGGAGCAGCACCGGCAGCCTCGCCACCGGACGCTTCTATCACACGACGACTCTGCTGCCCTCAGGCAACGTGCTAGTGGCGGGGGGAGCCAATAGCACTGGTGTCTTGACTAGCGCGGAACTGTACGATCCGGGCACGATCGTTGCCGCCACGCAGGTCTCTGGCCGCGGTTCGATCATCGGCCAGGGCGCCACGGCGACCTTTAACGTCCAAGCTAACGACGTCGGGGGTGTGACCAGTGGTTCAGTCACCTTCACTGATGCCGCCGCCGGCGTTTCGATGAAGAAGGCGAAGGTGCGCACCCTTACCTTCAATGGCAACAGCGCCACCCTGGGCGGCACCGGGAGGCTGGGCGACGGAAGCAAAGTCACCTACAGCGTCACGGCGACCGATAACAGCAGCAGCGGAAGCCCGGACAGCTTCAGCATTACCCTGAGCAACGGCTATTCCGCCGGTGGCACGCTGACCAGCGGCGATATCTCGATTCAATAATCATCAACAAAATCCACTAAGGAAAGAGGAGCTCCAATGAACAACTCAACTCACCTTAAGCGGCAGATCGCCACTCTCATTCTCATTTTCTCCGCGGCCGTCCTGGCCCAGCCCTGCAGCGCTACTCCCGGCGAATGGGAATTTACCGGTAGCCTCGCCACCCCACGCGGCGGTCACACGGCAACGCTGCTGGCCGACGGCAAGGTGCTGGTGGCGGGCGGAACAAATGGTAGCGGTACCTCCTTGAGCAGCGCGGAGCTCTATGATCCGGCGACCGGAATCTGGAGCAGCACCGGGAGCCTCGTCACCGCACGCGGCGGTCACAAGGCAACGCTGCTGGCCTCAGGCCAGGTGCTGGTGGAGGGGGGAACCGATAGCAGCGGTGCCTTGAGCAGCGCGGAACTCTATGATCCAGCGACTGGAACCTGGAGCAGCACCGGCAGCCTTGCTTTCAGACGCTCTCTTCACTCGGCGACGCTGCTGCCCTCGGGCAAGGTGCTGGTCGCAGGCGGTTACTACTATGGCGAGTTGAGCAGCGCGGAACTCTATGATCCAGCGACCGGAACTTGGAGCAGCACCGGCAGCCTCGTCCCACGCCAGTCCCACACGGCGACGCTGCTTCCCTCAGGCAAGGTACTGGTAGCGGCGGGGTCCGGTAACAACGGCGCTTACTTGCTCGGCACGCAATTGTATGACCCAGCGAGTGGAACGTGGAGTAGCACCGGTAGCCTTGCCATTGGACGGATTGCTGCCACGGCGACGCTGCTCCCCTCCGGCAAGGTGCTGGTGGCGTCGGGACTGGGTCCCCGTGGTCTTGTAAGCAGTGCGGAAGTGTACGATTCGGCGAGCGGAACCTGGAGCACCACCGGTAGCCTCGCAATCGCACGCTACTATGCCGCGGCCACGGCGCTGCCTTCTGGCAAGGTGCTGGTGGCGGGGGGATACAGCACCAGCTCCTTGGCCAGCACGGAACTTTATGATCCCGCGAGTGGAACCTGGAGCAGCACCGGTAGCCTCGGCAACGGACGTAACATTTTCCCCGCGACGCTGCTGCCCACAGGCAAGGTGCTGGTGGAGGGCGGATACTCGTCGGCTCTGGGTGCGTTGAGCAGCGCTGAACTCTACGATCCCGGCACGACCGTGACGGCGACGCAGGTGTCGGCCGAGGTTCAATCGCCGGGCAGGGGGACACGGCGACCTTTAACGTCCAAGCTAACGACGTCGGGGGTGTGACGAGTGGCTCCGTCACCTTTAATGATGCCGCCGCCGGCGTTTCGATGAAGAAGGCGAAGGTGCGTACCCTGACCTTCAATGGTAACAGCGCCGACTTGGGCGGCAGGGGGAAGCTGGGCGACGGAAGCAAAGTCACCTACAGCGTCACCGTAACTGATAACAGCAGCAGCGGAAGCCCGGACACATTCAGTATTACCCTGAGCAACGGCTATTCCGCCAGTGGCACGCTCACCAGCGGCGATATCTTGGTTCAATAAACCCCAGGGCGGGTAGCTGCTTCGTCAGCCGCCGCCGGGGGAGGAGAATTCTGCGAATCCCTCGCCGGTTCGACGATTCCGCTGCGCTTGGAGACTGTTTGGCACTGGTGAGAGAATTCCCTTTACTTCCTGTAGGCGAGTGAATACTACGTCCCGCCATGTTTAAATCTCTCCGCCTCCAGTTTCTCCTCGCACTATCGCTCTGTGCACTCTCGGCCGGCCGGCAGGCGTTGGCGGCGGACCTCCCGGAATATCGGCCTGCCTTGCTCACCCACGGTCAGCATTCGCTCGTCAACCTGATCGATGCGGACTCGCTGGTGAAGCGCGGGCAGGGGAGCGCCACCGTGATGTTCAATTTCGTGGTGAGTTCGCTAGGCTTCGCCGGCGGCATCAATTTTTATCGCGGCACTCCTCACTCCGACATGCTCGGCCAGGAAGTGGTGCGCCGCTGTAACCAGGCACAATTCTCACCGGCCATTTTCCGGCATCAGCCGGTGGATGTTTTCGTCTGCGGGACGGCCACTCTCATCATGAAGGATGGCAAACCGCATCTGCGTATCTACCTGAACCAGGAAGAATCGGACTTGGTGAATGGGAACGATTTCATCTCTCCGCAGTTTGTGATCACCCCGGGATTCTCAAAATTCCGCACCTTCTACGAGCCGCCAAACTCTTCCGGGCACAGTGGCATCGGTTCGGCCGCGATCAACGTCGATGCCACCGGGCACGTCACCAGCTCGAAGGTGGCATACGAGTATCCGGCCGGGATGGGTTTTGGGCAGGAAGTGGCGGGCCGGGTCACAGAGGCGGTGTTCGTTCCCGGCTTCCGCAACGGCAAGCTGACGCCTGGCCGCTTCACTTGGACGCTTACTTTTGACCGCACCGGCCCGAGCATGCCGACGGGCTAGGCGACGGCGCCCAGCACCTTACCCGCCCACGGCCTGGTAGTGGCCGAGGCCGCGGCGCCACATTAGGTTCGCGGCGGCCCACATGGCGAGGAGCCAGCCGGTTTGGATGGCGAGCGCGCCGTACATTTCGGCGCCGGCGAGGCGGCCTTGGAAGATCGCGATCGGGCAGAAAAGCTCGTAGTAAAACGGCAGCCACTTCATTACCACCTGCACCGCCGGCGGCATGATATCGAGCGGGAACATCTGACCGCCGAGGAAATACTCGAAGCTGTAGACGATGAAAACGATCGTCGAGATTTCCAGGATCCAGAACGCCATCATCGAAAGCGCGTAGGTGAGGAAGAACTGGATGAAGGCCGACATCAGCAGCGAGACGAAGGCGCAGAGCCAGGTGAGCGATTCGTTAGGCAGAATGATGAAGTGCCGGAAGTAAAAAAAGATCGCCGCGATCGGCACGATCGTGACCACGGTGTAGACGAGCCGTCCACTGAGGAAAATGCTGAACCGGTAGCCGAGATAATTAACCGGCTTGGTCAGGAAGGAATTGATCTGACCTTCACGAATGTCGGCGGCGATCTGCCATTCGTCCTCGGTCGGGGTGACAAGGTTGCTCACCAAAATCGTGAGCAGGTAATAATAGATCATCGAGCCGTAGTCATAGCCGCGCATCCCGCCGCCGCTCTCGCGAAAAACCGCGCGCCAGAGGAAAATCGTGCCGACGAGCGGGATGATCCCGAAGATCGCCCGGAGCAGATAATTCCAGCGATACACGAACGTGTTCTGGATCCCGAGGTTGAAGACGGTGAGATATTTTTGCGGGCTCATCGGCGGACAGATTTTAACCGCGGATTACGCGGATTTCACGGATAGGAAAAGAGGAAGGAGTGGACTGCTGTCGGCTTCTTTCTTCTGCATCCGCGTAATCCGCGCAATCCGCGGTCAAAATTCCGCGAGTGCGGTCCACCATTCGATCAGCTCGTAGAGAGCGCAGGATCGCGGCGCCAATCATCCCCGGCTTGGTTTCCAGCCACCAAGTGAGCCGATCGTAGGGTTCCACGCGGACGAGGCAAAGACGGCCGCGGTCGCGCCGAGCAAAACGAGGTGGAGCGGCGAGATGCGGTCGTTCATTTCGCGGCTAGTTCCACCGCGAGTCGAATCGCCGCTATCATGCTTTCGGGGCGCGCGATTCCTTGGCCAGCAATCTCGAACGCGGTGCCGTGATCCGGACTGGTGCGGGGGAAGGGAAGCCCGAGCGTGACGTTCACGCCTTCATCGAAAGCGTGGAGCTTGAGCGGGATCAAGCCCTGGTCGTGATACATGCAGAGAACCGCCGCGAATTCGCCGGCCACCGCGCGGTTGAAGATCGTGTCGGGGGAAAAGGGGCCGTGGAAGGAGAAGGATGAAGGATGAAGGATGAAGGATGAAGCGTTGAGCTCGGCGATCGCCGGCTCGATGAGATCGATTTCTTCGCGACCGAGCGCGCCGGATTCGCCAGCGTGCGGGTTGAGACCGGCCACGGCAATTTGACCGCCTCCTCGCCTCACGACAAAAGCCCGGAGCAATTCGCCCACGCGCACGATCTCTGCCCTGCGCAGCTGGCTGGCGACCTGAGCCAGCGGGATGTGTGTGGTCACGAGCGCAACTGTGAGCCGGCCGCCGGTCAGCAACATGGCGAAATTATCGACCCCGCAACGCGCGGCAAAGAACTCGGTTTGCCCGGGAAATTCAAAGCCGATCTCATACATCCGCGCCTTGTGGATCGGTCCGGTCACGACTGCGTCGAGTTTTCCGGCGCGAGCGCGGCGCACCGCTTTTTCGAGCGCCGACTGCGCGGCCCGCGCGCTCTCCGGCGTGGGTTTGCCTAACGAAAAGCCATCAGGTTCGCCAATGATTTCATAATCGGGTTCCTCCGGCAATCGTCCGGAAGCGAGCGCTGCCCGGATGATCTCCGGCCCGATGCCGGCCGGATCGCCGGTGGTGATGCCGATGCGAAGGCGCATCGGTCAGTCTCACAAAGGCGGCGTTGCGCGCAACTGTAGACGTTTCGCTGTGCGAAACGTCTACACTAGAAAGTCTTGATGTAAGCCTTCGAACGCAGGCTGGCGATCCAGTGCTCCTGCAATTTCTGCGACTGCTCCTGGCGCAGCCGCGCTTCGATTTCCGCGCGCACACCTTTCAATGGCTTGAGATCGCCGCCCTGCCGCGCTTCCACTTTCAGAATGTAGTAGCCCTGCCCAACGCCATCCTTGCCCGGAAGGCTGATCACCGGGCTGATCGCGCCCGGCTTCAACTTGAAAGCCGCTTCCGTCAGCGGCGCGGAGAGGGTTCTGTCGTCGATCCAGCCCCAATCGCCGCCCAGATCGCGGGTGCTATCCTCGGAATACATCTGCGCCATCTTGTCGAAATCCGCGCCCGTGATCAGCTTCCCGCGAATCTCCTCGGCCATCGCTTTCTGCGGGTCGCCTCCGGCGCTCGCGCCGACTTGACCGGGGATCATGATCAAGCGCAGTTTCACTTGGGCCTTGCTGGAGAAAAGATCGCGGTGCTCCTTGTAATATTCTTCCACCTTCGCCGGCGGCACCATCAGGTTGGACTTCACGTTCTTCGAGCGCATCGCCTGCACGATGATCTTCTCGCGTTCGAGGGTCTTGAACTTCGACATCGAGAAGTTCTGCGCTTCCATCGTCTTGATGAAGGCGTTGCGATCGCCGCCGAAGGAATCGCGGATCACATCCTTCACCCGCTCGTCCACGAAGAAGCCGGGAATGTCGAGTTTGTCCTTAGTGAACTGCTGGATGATGAGTTGCCGATCGATCAAATCCTGGAGCGCGGACTTGCGCAGCTCGATGATTTTTTTGTTCAACTCCTCGCCGGAATACTGCGAGCGAAGGAGGCGTTCGCGCGGTTCCGCGAGCCCCCGGACTTCGGAATAAGTGATGACGTCGTTGTTCACGACGGCCGCGATGCCGTTGACCGACTCGGCGCCGTGAGTGGGCGATGCGGTGGCAGCGACGGCGAGGCAGACGGAGGCGAAAAGGGCGGTCAGCGGATGCCGCCAGAGGCTTAGAGTTGCTTGATTAATTGCCATATCTCAGAGAGTTGGGACTCGATGCTACTGGAAGTTAAGCGGGGAAATTTTCCTCCCACAAGAATAAAGTCGCCGCGGCGGCTCAGCATCAATTTGCTGTCGCGCACTTCGACCCGATTGACGCGGGCTCGGGCGGCGGAAAGCTTGATTTCGCTGAGGAGGAGGAGGTTGTCAACCGCGGGCCGGGTCGGGCCGAAGCGATCGCGCCAGTCGCGCCGGAGCCGGTGGAGCTGTTCCTGGGTGGTGATTTCGGCCAGGGCGCGATAGGCCTGGATGCGGAGCGCGGCGTCGCTGATGTAGGCAGTGGGGATGAAAGCGGGCACGAGCCGGCCGCGGCCGGCGGCGCCGAATTCGCCTTCATTCGGGGCGAGGAAATCGAGCCGCACTTCCACCTCGAGCCGCGGTCTAATCTTGTCGCCCTTGAGTTGTGCGACCGCCTGCTTCAGGAGCTGGCAGTAGAGATCGAACCCGACATTCACGATGTGCCCGCTCTGCGCGGTGCCGAGGATGCTCCCCGCGCCGCGGATCTCGAGATCGCGCATCGCGATGCGAAAACCCGCGCCTAACGAACTGTATTGCTTGATCGCGTTGATCCGTTTGCGCGCGGCGCCGACCGTCATCATCTCGCGCGGGAGCAGGAGATAGGCGTAGGCCTTGTGCTCGGCGCGACCGACGCGGCCCCGCAGTTGGTAAAGATCAGCCAGCCCGAAGCGATCGGCGCGATCGATGATGATCGTGTTCGCGTTCGGAATATCGAGCCCGCTCTCGATGATCGTGGTGCAAACCAGGACGTCGATTTTCCCCGCGACAAACCGCTGCATGACGCTTTCGAGTTCATCGGCGTCCATCTGCCCGTGGCCGAAATCGACCCGCGCCTGCGGGCAGAGTTCCATGATTCGGCCGCGCACTTTCTCGATCGATTGGACGCGGTTGTGCAGGAAATAAACCTGCCCTTGGCGCTCGAGTTCGCGATTGATCGCGTCGCGGATGATCCGCTCGTCGTAGGCGGCGATGATCGTCTCGACCGGGAGGCGGTTGAGCGGCGGGGTCTCGATCGTCGACATGTCTTTCACTCCGACGAGCGACAGGTACAGCGTGCGCGGAATCGGCGTGGCCGAGAGCGTGAGGACGTCGACGAGCTTGAAGAGCTCTTTGAATTTTTCCTTGTGGAGCACGCCGAAGCGCTGCTCTTCGTCGATCACCACTAGTCCGAGATCTTTAAAAATTACGTCTCCGGAAATGAGCCGGTGCGTTCCGACCACGACATCCACGCCACCGTCGCGGAGTTGCTCCAGGACCTTGCGCTGCTCGGCGTGCGAACGGAACCGGCTCAGCATTTCGATTCGCACCGGGTAGTCGAGCATGCGGTGCCGGAACGTCTCGAAATGCTGCTGCGCGAGGACGGTCGTCGGGGTCAGGACCGCGACCTGTTTGCCGTCCATCACCGCTTTAAAAACAGCGCGGATCGCGACCTCGGTTTTGCCGAATCCGACGTCGCCGCAGATCAGGCGATCCATCGAGCGCGGGGCTTCCATGTCGGCCTTGGTATCGGCGATCGCCGTGAGTTGGTCGGGCGTCTCGCGAAACGGAAACGAGTGCTCGAACTCGCTCTGCCATTTCGAATCCGGTCCAAAGACGTGACCGGTCTGCGTCTCGCGTTCGGCTTGGAGCGCGAGCATTTTACCGGCGTAATCGAAGACCGAAGCCGCGGCGTTCTTCCGCGCGCGCGCCCATTTCGCATCGGCCAGCGAACTGAGTGGCGGCGATTTTTTCCCCACTCCGACGTAACGCGAAACCATGTAGGCCTGTTCGAGCGGGACGTAGAGTTTTGCCTCCGCGGCAAACTCGATCACGAGCACTTCGCTCGCCTCCGCGTCGCCGAGTTTCTGCAGGCCTTGGAAACGGCCGATGCCGTGCTCGAGATGGACCACGAGGTCGTCCTCGTGGAGTTCGCTGAAATCGATCTGCGCCCGTTGCGCGCCGAACTTGCTTGCGCGTTGCAGGCGGCGCCGGCCGTGCGTCGGCGCCCGTCCGAAGATCTCCGCGGCCGCGAGCACGACGAGATTCGCCGCCGGGAAACAGAACCCCCGTACGAGCGTGCCCTCGACCAGCTCGAACCCGCCGGCCTCAACCCGCGCTTCCCCGAGAATCTCGCGGAAGCGCTCGATCTCGCCCTCGGTCTGGAAGTAGATCGCGATCCGCGCGCCGTCGTCGCGCCAGCTCGTGAGGCGGGAAAAAAACTGCTGCCGTTTTGCTTCCGCGATCAGGAACTCGCCGGTGTCGAATTCGCCGATCTCGCAATCGACAAACGCGCCCGCGAAATCCTCTTCCGTGCCCGGCGGGCCCTGCCAGTTTTCACTGATGATAATCGCCGCGCCGACCTCTTCTTCCCCGGGTTCGATGGCGATCTGGAGATCGTTAGGCCGCAGGTAATCGCCGATCGTGCCGCTCTGGTCATCGGTCGCGCCTAACCAGATCTCGACCGCGGGCAAATTCCCGACCGAGGTCTGGGAATCGAGATCGAACTCGCGGAGCGATTCGATCTCGTCGCCGAATAATTCCGCGCGGATCGGGAGCTGGGCCTGCCAGGAATAAATGTCGAGAATCCCACCGCGGACCGCGAATTGCCCGCGGGTCGTGACCTGCGGCGCGCGCTCATAGCCGGCTTCGCCTAACGAATTCACCAGCTGCTCGAGTCGCGCGGTCGCGCCCCGCTGGAGCCGGAGGACGGAGGTGCGGAGGGCGCCGGGCGGAGGCGCCGGTTGGGCCAGGCTGGCGCGGGTCGCGACCACGACGTGCCGGCCTTTTTCCTCCAGCCGGCTGAGGAGCGCGAGCCGTTCCGCGGTGATCTCCTGATCCGGCAAAATGTTTTCCATCTCGAGGAATTCCGCCTCGGGGAGGAAGAGCGCTTCGGGGAGCCAGTTGACCAGACTCTCGTAGAGCAGTTCCTGCCGGCGCACGGTCGGGCAGACGATCCAGAGAGTGGGCTGCAGTTCGCGCGCGAGCGCCGCGACGAGGAAGGCCTGCGCCGACGCGATGACGTGCGAAAAGGTGACTGGCTTTTCGCCCTGGCGCACCGCTTGAACCCGCTCCGCAATCGGTTGACTGCGCGCGACTGCGCCCAGCAGTTCCGAGCCTAACGAGTCCGCCACGTCCTCAAACGTCCCGTCCGACCGCCTGGGCGACGGCGCGAATCCGTTGCACGAGATCCGCGAAAACTTCCGGCAGGAGCGCCTGGTCGCCATCGCTCCGGGCCCGTTCCGGGTCGTCGTGCACTTCGATCATGAGCGCGTCCGCGCCCGCGGCGACGGCCGCGAGCGCCATCTGCGGGATGAAATCGCGCAGGCCGATGCCGTGGGTCGGATCGACCACCACCGGGAGCCGCGTCTTCGCTTTCAAAATCGGAACCGCGTTCAGGTCGAGCGTGTTCCGGGTCATCGTCTCGAAGGTCCGGATGCCGCGCTCGCAGAGGATGACGTTCGGGTTGCCTTCGCTCAGGATATATTCGGCGCTCATCAGGAGGTCGCTGATCGTGGCGCTGAAGCCGCGCTTCAAGAGCACCGGCAGCCGGCTTCGCCCAACCTCCTTGAGGAGCGCAAAATTCTGCATGTTGCGGGAGCCGATTTGCAGGCAATCCGCGTACTTCTCGACCAGGGCAAGATCGCGGGTGTCCATGATCTCGGTGAGAATCGGGAGCCCAGTGGCGGCGCGGGCGTCCGCGAGAAAACGCAGGCCCTCTTCGCCCAAGCCCTGAAAGCTGTAGGGCGAAGTGCGCGGCTTGAAAGCGCCGCCGCGGAGAATCGTCGCCCCGGACTTCTTTACCGAGGCGGCAATGGAGAGGAGCTGTTCCCGACTCTCGACGGAGCAGGGGCCGGAAATGAGCGCGAGCTTTTGGCCGGTACCGAGAGCGACGCCGCCGATACAGACGGGAGGGGGCGCGGCCCCGTTTTTCGCGACGAGCTGGTAGGGCTTCAACACCGCGAAGACCGACTCGACTCCGGGGATGGCCGCGAGCGGTTTTTCGCGGATGACATCTTCCGGCCCCAGCACCCCGATGACGACGCGATGACTGCCGCGCATGACCTCGGCCTTGAGCCCGAACTCCTCGACCCGCCCGACGATGTGCTCGATCTGCGCCTCGGTGACGGCGGCTTGGGTGACGATGATCATGGCGCGAAAAGCAGGAGTGTAGCCGGTGCGCGCAAGCGGGCAACCGTCACGAGCCCGAGGCGGCGACTCCGCGCGACTAATGCCGTCGTATCCCGCTACGGGACGATCTCGACCGGAGTGCCCGGCGCGACGGAATTATAGAAATTCTCCGCCATGAACTCGGGCATGCGAATGCATCCGTGCGAAGCCGCGTAACCGGGCAGATAGCCGGCGTGCAACCCGAAGGCGGGCGCGATTTTCATGTAGTAGGGCATGGGCGCGCCCTTGTAGTGGGTACCTGGAGGCTTGGGATCCTTGCCGAGTTCGATATTCGGCACGACCACGTTATCCGCCGCATCGACGTAATCCCCATACAGGCTCGAGGCGTGAGCGATGTCCTTGTCGAGGATCTTGAATTTGCCCATCGGCGTGTCCTTGCCCTCGCGGCCGGTCGAGAGCTGCGAAATGCCGACGAGCTGGCCGTCTTTGTAAAAATAGGCGCGCTGCTCGGAGAGGGTGATCTTGATCGAAGGTTTGCCGGGCATGCCATCTCCATCCCAGTAGGAGACGGTGTCGCTCGGAGCACTCGAAGCCACCGGCTGGTTCCCGTAGACGCCGCCGAGGTATTGCGTTTGCGCATCGGCAAAGCGCGGGTCGTCCCCGGCGCAGCCGGCGAGGGTCAGGACCGCGCTGGTCGCGAGCAGAAAAGTGAGACGGGAAAAGGGACTAAACATAGGGATTTCGGCCGGGGGAAGCGCAACTAACGTGGTGGGTTTGGCAAAGTCAAGATAACCGGAGAAGCAGCCCGCGGGCCGTGAGGCTTGAATATTGCTTGGATTTGTCGAGACTGCCAAACCATGACCGGCCGGCCGGCATTCTGACCTATGCCTACTTATGAATATGCCTGCCTGAAGTGCGGGAAGAACTTCGACGCCTTCCAGTCGATGCGCGACGACGCTTTTAAGACTTGTCCGAAGGAGCACTGCCAGCTGCCGAAGTGGGGGAAGGGGAAGGTAAAACGACTCCTCGGCACGGGCGCCGGGCTGATCTTCAAGGGCTCGGGATTCTACACCACTGACTACCGGAGTAACTCTTACAAGGAAGGCGCGAAGAAAGATTCGCCGGGCGGCGGGGAAAAGAAAACCGAGAGCACGCCGGCCAAGACCGAGAGCAAACCCGCGACGCCCAAGAAAGAGTCGAAATCGTGACCAAACTTGTCTGTCCAGAATGTCGGCATGAGAACGAGCCCGAGCGCATTTATTGTCATAACTGCGGCGGGCGCCTCGATCGCAGCGCGATCCGGAAGGAAAACGCCGCGAATGAAGAGACCCCGGAGGTCACCCAAGCCCGGCTGAAGAAGCTGATGGATCCGGCGCGCGGCCGGAGCAAGGCGATCGGCTTGAAAGTGGTGAAGATTCTCCTCGGAGCCGCGCTGGCGGCGGCGGTGGTGGAAATGTTACTGCCACCCGATCTCCCGCCCGCGGTGAAAAGCCTGGAGCTAGCCCCCATGATCAGCATGGACCTGCTCTCCGCGATTGAGAGCCGTCAGTCGGCGCAACTGGTTTATAACCAGCAGCAGGTTAATGACTATCTGGCTTCGGCGATCCGCCGTTCGAATAGTCCTGCGAAGGAAGGTTACTTCCCGATCAAGCGACTCTACGCACAATTCGACGAAGGTAAGTTCAGCATCGACACGGCCTACAATTGTTTCGGCCTGCCTCTCTACGTTGCCGGCTCTTATCGAGTCCAGATCGACCAAGGGAAGATAGCTGCGAATTGTGAGAGCGGACACATCGGCCGGATGCCGGTTCACCCGTTAGTCATGCAGCGTCTGGGTCTGCTCTTGGGCAAGACCTGGGCGACCCTGGATCGCGAGAAGAAGCAAGTCGCGCGGCTTGCCGGGATCGAATTTCATCCGCAGTCGGTAACGTTGATCGTCGCGCGATAACGTCACCGACCGGCGGTGGAAATCATTTAGCCGAGGCCCATCGTCGAGAGCAACCGGTCATCGATCCGCCCGTCGACGTGCAGGCCGTTGGCCCGCTCGTAGCTGCGAATCGCGCGTCGGGTGCCATCGCCGACCACGCCGTCGATCTCTCCGTGGTAGTAACCGCCCTGGGCGAGTTGCTCCTGGACCTGTGCTTCCACCGAGGACTGGTCCTTGGGATCGACTTCCCGCCGGGTCCGGTTGGTGCGAGGATTAACCACGCGCCCCTCATAGACGCCCTGTGGGTTATAGGTGTAACCCGCAGAGTAACCATAGTAGGGAGCGTAGGCGTAGCCATAAGGATAGCCGAAGCCGTAGTAGTAAGGATAGCCGTAATAGTAGGGATAACCGAAGCCGCCAACAAAGAAGTTGACGCCGCCCCGGCCGCCAAAGAAGCGGCCACCGTGAGAGCGCCCGCCAAAATTACCGCGACCGTTGTTGAAGTTTCCGCGGCCGGCGGTCACCGACCCATTGCCGCCGCGTGCGATGTTTATGCCGCCGTGGTTCATGCTTTGACCGCCGCCACCGCGACTGCCGCCGCCGCTACCACCGCGCCGTTGTGCCTGCGCCGGAGCGGCCAGGGCCAGCACGCCGACCGCCGCTAGGGTGAGTGTAATCAGTGTTCCTGTTTTCATAGTTTTCTTTCTCTTTTTTAAACCGCCTAAAATATAGCACAATTATGCGTTTTGCGGGTCTGCCCGAAAAAAGTTCCGCTCTCTTCCGACTTCTGTGCGTTCTGTTTTATTCATTTTCTTCGCTGTTCTGCTGCTCGGCCGGGTGGCGCCCGCCGGGGCCGAAGTAAAGGCGCACAGCACGAGCACCTCGCGACAGTTCATCGTTTATGGCGCCGAGGTGCGGTTGCGCGGCGCGATGTGCGATCTCGCGGAACGGACGAAGGCGGGTCTTCTCCAGGTGCTCGGCCAGCGGGACGAATGGAAGACACCGCTGGTGATCAATCTCGATTTTCCCCAGGCTAATCTCCCGGAGCTGGTGCCGGCGCGCTTTGATTTCAGCCAGACCGGCTCCGGCTTGAAACTGCAACTCAATCTCCTGATCACGAATGATCTCCAGGGCGCGGAAGTGCAACGTGAACTGCTCCGGGCGATTCTGATCGAGATGATCTACCGCCAGCGGAGCGACGTGGCGGCCGGGAGTCGTTATGCGGCGCCCCCCGATTGGCTGGTCGATGGCCTGCTGCAACTCGCCCCGGCTCACGACACCGATCCGGCGGCGCGGCTGCTCGAGTCCATGGTCACGAGCGATCGGATCACGCCGGTGGAGGAAATCGTGGAGCAAAAGCGCGCGCTGCTCGACCCGACGTCGCGAAAAATGCACGACGCCTATTCCATGGCCCTGGTGCAGTTGCTCCTCGATTCCACCGACGGCCGGCGCAAGCTCGCGCAGTATCTGCAGGACCTGCCCGACGCGCCTAACGACCCGACGGCTGATCTGCGCCGGCATTTCCCCACGGTGCTGGGCAAGGCCTCGGGCCGGTGGTGGTCGCTCAGCGTCGCCCGCCTCTCGGCCACGAATCGCTATGAGATTCTCTCCGCCGCGGAGACCGCGAAACGCCTCGACCGGCTCACCACCTTCACCCTCACCGACCGCGCCGGCACGAAGCACGATTACGATCTCGCCCAGTTTTCCGCCTACCTGAAGCTCCCCGGGAGCCGGGGCGCGCTCCAGGGAATAAGTCAGCAATTGCTCCTCCTCGCAGGCAGTGCACACCCCAGCTATCACGCCGTGGTGCAGGAATATTATCAACTCGCGCTCTTGCTCGCCCGCGGCAAGACCAAGGGGCTCAGCCGGCGTTTCACCCGCGTGGTTAGCTACCGCGCGGTGGTCGAGACGCAGGGCCGCGACATGGACGATTACATGAACTGGTTCGAAGCCACCCAGCTCCGGTCGATGAGCGGCGCTTTCTCCGAGATCCTGAAAAACGCGACCGAAGGGGAGCCCGATCTTCCGCGCCGGCGCGACCCGATCTCGGTCTACCTCGATTCCATCGAGGCGACTCTGTAGCTACAACTTGTCCGCCTGGTCGCGCAGCTTCTGCTTCAATCCGTCGTGCCGGGCGTCGCGGATTTGGTCGAGAAACCGCCGAGCCTCCTCCTTGTGCCCGAGCTTTAGACTTACCCGCGCCAGTTGCAGATTCGCAAAGTCCGCCTGCGGCGGCGAAAGTCTGAGCACATGTTTCCAGGCGGTCTCGGCTTCGGTCCAATCGGGATCGGGCACCCCGTAGAAAGTCTCCGCATAACCGCGCGCATATTCCATGTTCTCCGGCGAGAGCCGGCTCGCTTCGCGATATTCCGCGAGCGCCTTGCGCAAGAGCACCGGCGTCTCGATTTGCCAGGCCGCCGTGAGGTCGTGGCGCAGGAGGAATTCCACATTCCCGAGATTGTAATGATAGGCCGCCACCTCGCTCGCACTCGCGACCGCCCGCTGGAATTGTGCGGCGGAGAGCGCGGCGCGCCCCATCTGCAGGTAAACGCCACCTAACGAGTTCGCGATCGCGGCGTTGCGCGGGTCGATCATTTGCGCGATGCGAAAATGGGAAACGGCGGCGCGCATTTCCCCCTCCTCGAAAAGGAACTCGGCGTAGGCGAACTGGACCGTCGCCGAGTCCGGATGAAGCTGGAGCTGTTTCTCGTGCCAGACTTTCGAGGTCCGGGCCGCGGGCGGCAGCGGCCGGTCATCCGCGCGCACGGCCAGGGCGCAGGCACAGAGCAGAATGAACGCGACCGCTGTCCGCATGTCCCACTCTACACGATTTGCTCCGGTGGCGGTTGCTCGCTATTATGGCGCACGCGCTGCTTCTCGTTGGCGCGTTTTTTTTCCATGCAGAAAATCGGATTTGCTGAAGCGCTCGACTCCATCGTCGCGAGTGACGCGCGCTACCATCGCGACGCCTACGTTTTCCTGCGCGATGCGCTCGATTACACCACGAAGCAGCAGAAGAAAGCGCGCGGCGCGGCCGTCCGCCATGTCGCGGGTCCGGAGTTGCTCGAGGGTGTGCGTCTTTACGCGGTGAAGGAATTCGGGCCGATGGCGCTGACGGTTTTTTCCTATTGGGGAATCAATCGCTGCGAGGATATCGGGCACATGGTTTTCAACCTCATCGGCGCGGGCATTTTCGGGAAGACCGAGCAGGATTCGCTCGAGGATTTCAAGTCGGTCTACACCTTCCACGACGCCTTTGTGAAACCGTTTCTCCCGGAAGCCGCGAAGCCGTTGGCGCTCCTCCCGCCGCCGCAGCCCACGCCGGAAATTTCGTGATGCATCCCGAGGCTCAGCTTAATCCCGCGCCCTCCGCGGCCTCGCCGGCGATTACCTTTCCGCCCGTTACCGCGCAGAAGTGGACGCTGCCGAACGGGCTCACGATCATCGTGCAGATCGATCGCAGCGCACCCGTCGCGAGCGTGCAGGCTTTGGTCGGCACCGGGAGTGTGGATGAGGACGCGCATCTCGGTGCGGGGCTCTCGCACATTCTCGAGCACATGCTTTTCAAAGGCACGAAGACGCGGACCACGAACGCGATCGCGCAGAGCGTGCAGGACCAGGGCGGCTACATCAACGCCTACACTTCGTTCGATCGCACGGTTTACTGGATTGATGTGCCGAACGAGGGCGTGTCGAGCGCGCTCGACATCCTCGCCGATGCGACGATGAACTCGACCCTGCCGGCCGACGAATACGTGAAGGAACAGGAAGTGATCCGGCGCGAGTTCGCGATGGGCCACGACGATCCTGACCGGATGGTGGCGCAGTTGCTGTTCAAAACCGCCTACCAACGGCACCCGTATCGGCTGCCTGTGATCGGCGAGCTCCAGGTCTTCGATCAGCTCACCCAGCAGGATGTGACCGATTATTACCGGGCACGCTACGTCCCGAACAATCTCACCTTCGTGATCGTGGGCGATGTCGACGCGGACCAGGTCTACGCGCAGCTCGCGGAATATTTCCAGGCTTACCCCGAGCAATCGCTGAAGCCGATCTACATCCCGGCGGAGCCGCCGCAGATCGGGCGGCGCGAGGTGAACGAAGAGTTCGCGACCGAGCTCACCCGGCTCGCGCTCGCCTGGCACATCCCGGAGATCACCCATCCCGACGTCCCCGCGCTCGATCTGCTCTCGACCGTGCTCGGGGACGGCCGCAGCTCGCGGCTCTATCGCCAGGTGCGCGAAGAAGCGGGCCTCGCCTTTTCGTTAGGCGCCTTCTCCTACACGCCGGGGGATCCCGGCATCCTCGGGATCGACGCCACCGTGGAACCGGAAAACCGGGTCGCGGCAGAGCAGATGATCCTCGAGATCGTCGCGGACCTGGCGGCGAACGGCCCGACTGCGGCCGAGCTGGCGAAGGCGAAGAAGATCGTGCTCAGCCATTCGTTAGGCAGCCTCACCACCATGCGCGGCCAGGCTTCCGATCTCGGCTCGAACTGGCTCGTCGCGCGCAATCTCAATTTCACCCGCGAGTATCTCGACGCGATGCAGAAGGTGACCCTCGCCGATCTGCAACGAGTCGCGGCGAAGTATCTGGTGGAGGAAAATCTCACCGTCGTGTCGCTCAACCCACGCGGAACCTTGGCCCCGAAGACCACCGAGGCGTTCGCCATCTCGGCTGGGGAAATTCAGAAATTCGAACTCAGCAACGGCCTCCGGTTTCTGGTGCGGGAAGATCCGCGGCTGCCGCTCGTTTCCATGGTCGCGGTCTTTCGCGGCGGGCTGCTCGCGGAGACGCCGGAGACGAACGGGATCACCCGGTTGCTCGCCAAGGTTTTGCTCAAAGGGACGAAGACCCGGACCGCCGAACAAATTGCCGACCTGATCGAAGCCGTCGGCGGCGGGATCGGGAGCGACGCGGGGAACAACAGCTTCAGCGTCTCGCTCGACGTCACCCAGCCCGATCTGCGCCTCGGGGCCGATCTGCTTTGCGACATCCTGCTCCATGCGACGCTGCCGGAAAAAGCGATCGGGCGCGAAAAGGAAGCGCAACTCGCCGGGATTCGCGACGAGGAAGAGCGGCTCACGACCGTGGCGCGCAATATTTTACGGGCCACGCTTTTTCCCCGGCATCCCTACGCGCTCCGCGGCAAAGGCACACCCGCTTCCGTCGCCGCCCTCACGCAGGCCGACCTGCGGGAATTTCGCGATCGCCTGCTCGTTGCGCGCAACGGCGTCATCTCCGTTTTCGGAAACGTCCAAGCCGCGGAGGTGCGAGAGATTTTCGAGCAGGCGCTGTCGCCCATGCCCGCCGGGGATCTCGCCCTCACGAGTGCGCCGCAGCCTCCACTTTTATCCGCCACCGTGGCCGTGGAAGAAAAACGCGACAAGGCCCAGGGCGTCCTCATGGTCGGCTTCCGCGGCGCCGACATGTTCGGCCCGGATCGTTACGCGCTGGAGCTGATCGACGAGGCGAGCAGCGATCTCGGCTCGCGGTTTTTCGTCCGCATCCGCGAACAAATGGGGCTCGCCTATTACGTCGGCGCCAGCCAGATGCAGGGCCTGGTCCCCGGTCTCTTCGCCTTCTACCTCGGCACCGATCCGCAGAAAATCGAGGCGGTGAAAACCGCCCTGCTCGAGGAGATCAACCAGCTCGCCGCCGGCGGCCTGACCAACGACGAGCTGGTCCGCGCGAAGAAGAAACTCATCGGTCAGCAGCGGATCGCGAACCAGAGCAACGACTCCTTCGGTTACATGGCCGCGCTCGATGAGCTTTACGGCCTGGGCTTCGATCATTACAAAGAATTGGAGCGCGAGGTGAACCTCGTCACCGTCGATGACGTCCGCCGCGTCGCCGCGCAATATTTCCAGCAACCTTACGTGCTCGCCACGGTGAGCCCCCAGGAACCAAAAACCCCTAACGAATAACGATTATGGCCGAAGTCCAAAAAACCACCCAATCCGGAGAGATGACCCAGCGCTTCATCGAGTTTGTCATGATGCAGGCGCAAAACGCCGCGCTTTTTCTCGGGCAAATCCCCAATCCGCAGACGGGCAAAGCCGAGATCAATCTCGAGGTCGCGCGGATGTTCATCGACCAGCTCGCGATGATTCAGGAGAAAACCCGCGGCAACCTCACGAGCGACGAGACCACCGTGCTGCGGAACGCCCTCTCGAGCCTGCAGATGGCTTTCGTGGAAGCGTCGCAAGGCGGAGGGGCCAGCTTCGCGGAACCATCCGAGCCGACTCCGGAAATCGAGACGGAAGCCCCGGTCGCGGAATCCGCCATCCCGCCGCCGCCCAGCGCCCCGCCCGAGTCCGAGTCGAAAAAGAAGTTCACCAAGAGCTACGGCGCGTGATTGACGGCGCTGGACCCAACCGTTTTCAGCAGCTCGTCGCCGCGGCGAAAAAGAACGTCACCGAGATGGCGCCGGACGCGGCCGCGCAGGAAGTCGCACGCGGCGCCGCGCTCTTTCTCGACGTCCGCTCCGGCGACGCCTGGAAAACCGGCCACGCGCAAGGCGCGCGCCATCTCGAACGCGGCGAAGTTGAGGTCGAGATCGAGGAACTCGCGCCCGACCTCGCGCAACCGATCATCTGCTATTGCGGCGGCGGCAGCCGTTCCGCGCTCGTCGCCGAGAGCCTGCAGAAAATGGGCTACCGCAACGTCCGCTCGATGAGCGGCGGCTTTCGCGAGTGGCATGCGGCCGGGTTACCCACCGAAGAGAACCCGCGCGCCTGACCTGACCTGGTCTGGAGGGACGGGCGCCGTCCCGTCCCCGGATCGCGAAACAGGGACGACACCGCGGTCGTCCCTCCAGAGCCCGTTGCCTGGCCGTCGTCCCGCGCTTCTGAAAATAAGTATTGCCGGAAGGGTGGGGGCTGCGTTTACAGTGCGGAGAAACCCACCCTCGCCCCCTCATGTTGAGCCCCGCCCCCGGCCGCCTATTCCCGAAACCCGCCCCGACCTGCCGGATCCGCCCGCCGCGCCGAGCGAGTTCTACCCCCGCCGGCGCGGCCACGACCTGAGCGTGCGCCAGCGACCAGTCTTAATCGGTCCCAACTTCTCGCCCGGTCCGCCACGCTCACCCTGCTGGCACTCCCGCAGTGTCCGCTGGGCATGAGTGAGGTCGGGCGAGACGAGCCGGGAAGTCAGCTTTCGGGTCAGCTTCGGAGGTCGCCCATGTTCAGCTTCGCGATCTCTGCGTACAACCTCCTTCGAAGTTCCGCGTCTCAGAGCGCGATTCTGAAGCGGAACCCGATCTGCCCGAGCCCAAAGAGGGCTCCTCGGGGTGCGCCAGCTGGAGGGACGGGTGCGCAAAATCGTCCGCGCCTGGGTCAAGAAATCGGGCTTGGATGTTTCGCCTTTTTCTTGCAGCCTGCTCGGCATGCCTTCGTTTTACCCCCAAGCACGCCCCGTGAGCAACCGAAATAGGCGAACATCCGGTTCGTCTATTACCTGTTAGACCTATGAAGAAATCACACATTTTCGCAGCGCTCGCCTTGTGCTGCGCGCTCCATTGCGAAGCCGCCGACGAACCGACGCCGCCAAACATTGTCGCACTCGACACGAACAAGATAGAATACCTGCCGTATGACGCGGGGCGGATGAAATTCATCGCTTCGAGTGAGCAGACCAACGGCCGCTACACTGTGATGGAGCTTGTCGAGATGCCGGGCTACAAGACAGGCTGGCATCGTCATCCCGACGCAGACGAATCCTTCTACGTGCTCGAAGGCACGCTCACGATCAAGCTAGTCGACAAGGTTTATCAGCTTCCGGCCGGGTCCTACGTTCTCATCCCACGGCAGACGCCACACGGCCAAGGCAACTTTACGAGTTCACCCGTTCGGCTTATTTGCACCTTTACACCCGGAGGATTCGACCACTTCTTCCGTGATCGCATCGAACTCGACAAGACGGTGAAGCGTAGCGATCCGCAGTTCGCAAAGCGCTTTGACGAGTTGCGCGCGAAGCACAGAAATCATGTCGAGATTCTTGGAGAGTGGAGTCCATAGCCACGATTGGTCTAACCAGGCGATGCAGCCAACCTTTGGCCGGCGTACGCTCAAGTTTCCCATGACTCCAATCTCTTCTCCCGCCGCCACGCGCGCCCTCGCCAGCGGTGGCTGATCTTGTTCTCGTTAGACCTCAGCCTTCCGTGTCACCATGTCGTAAACCAACCATAAAAACACCACCTATGAAAACTTCCACGGCAAAACTAATCCTCATCGCCTTGCTCGGGACTGTGCTTGTGAGTGAACTACAAGCTGACGCATCCGCCACCAAGAGCCACCTTGTCACCGTCGATGCGAAACCGGAGTCGATCGCGATCGATCCGACGAAAACTGCGGTGATCGTCGTGGATATGGAGAACGACTTTGCCGCCAAAGGCGGCATGTTTGACCGGGCCGGCGTCGATATTTCAGGGGCGCAGAAGGTAGTGGCTCCCATTGCCAAAGTGCTGTCGGCAGCGCGGACGGCAGGGATGAAGATCATTTACCTGAAGATGGGCTATCACCCCGACCTCTCAGACCTCGGCACACCGGACTCAGTGAACCGGACGCGGCATCTCAAAATGGGAGTTGGCCAAACGATTCGCGCGCCTGATGGCCGCGAAAGCCGGATTCTCATCCGCGACACCTGGAATACTGACATAGTCAACGAACTTAAACCGCAAGCCGACGATCTTACCATCTACAAGACACGATTCAGCGGCTTCTACCAAACGGAGTTGGACGCGACTCTCAAGAAGCTCGGGATCAAACATCTCATCATGACGGGTGTCACCACCAGCATATGTGTGGACTCCACCGTGCGGGACGCCATGTTCAGAGACTATCTTTGCGTGCTTCTGAAAGATTGTATGAGCGAGCCAATCGGATCCAATCTAGCAAGGACTAATCATGAAGCCTCTCTGCTGACGGCCGAAGTCTTGCTCGGATGGGTTTCAGATTCCACGCAATTCCTAACAGCACTGCAATGATATTCGCTAAGAAAACACCCGGCAGTCACTTCGCCTCAACAGGTCTAACCATGCGATGCAGCCAACCGCTGGCCGGCGTACGCCCAAGTTTTTCATGACTCCAACCTCTAATCCCGTCGCCACGCGCGCTCTCGCCAGCGGTGGCTGATCTTGTTCTCGTTAGGCCAAATGCAGCGCGCATCTTTAATCGTGGTCCTGATTGCGTTGCTCGCGCTCCGCGCCGGCGCGGACACCGATCTGCGCGGCGCGACTTATCGCGCCGCAAATGACGGCTCGGTTGTAAAGATTATCTCACCTGATGAGCTAGAATTTACGCCCGGACGCGACGATCCGGACTACGTGTGCAAGTATTCTCGCGATGGTGATTCACTGCGCGTCATAGCAACGGTTTTGGGCTCAACGCAGGCTATCTATTTCCGATTTGTTCCGGAAGGGGTTACAGCGCGCCAACGGGTCTGTCTTGTATGACTCCGCCCATTTTGACGCAGCTGCCAAGACAGCCACGGCGGAGGCGGTTGGACGAGAGCGGCAGCAAGCTGCGGCTATCGCCGCGATACTCACCGCAACCGCAACCGCAGCTCCTGCGACTCGACCCATCGCGATTCTGAGTCCACGACCCAAGTATCTTTTCGAAGCTCGAAGGCAACACGCAACCGGATCAGGTGTCGTCTTTCTTACGATGGATTCATCTTCAGGCCAAGTTACTAACGTTGTCATAGCGCAGAGCACTGGCTTGCCGATCCTCGACAACGCAGCTACGTCCACTTATCGCCTCTGGCGGTTTAAGCCTGGTGCTTACGATTCACATTTGAGGATTCCGGTTACCTACACCACTAGCGGTGCGTATTAGGCCCAGGCTCAACTTTGTAGTGCAACATTTTCTAGGTCTGAAGGAAGCATTTATTGGGTGTTTTGTAGCCATGTCTTTTTCGAGGTCGGTTGTTGAGGTGTGTGGCGATTAGAGCGCATTGGTATTGGGTGACTCGGGCCATGGCGTTGTCCTTTGGGCAGATACTGTCGGATGAGTCCGTTGGTGTTCTCATTGGTGCCGCGCTCCCAGCTGTTATGCGGGGTCGCGAAGTAGAACTTGACCGGACTGACCGCTTCGACCTGGCCATACCAGTGGAACTCCGTCCCGTTGTCCGCCGTAATGCTCCGTATCCGTCCCGGATGGCGCGCCATCAGCCCGAGCAACGCGCCGTTGGTTTCGGCCGCGGTGCGCGCCTGGAGTTTTCCGATCAGGAGGTAGCCGCTCTTGCGTTCGACCAAGGTCAAGACGCAGTCGCTGTTCTCCCCGGGGCTCTCGCCCATCATGGTGTCGATCTCCCAGGCACCCGTCTGTCGCCGCTCCTCGACCCGACGCTGACGAAGGCCTCACACACGCAGACATCCGAGGCTGGGGGGCTTTGTCGCCCACCCACCTCCCGAGGGTTCATCAGTCAGGACTCACGCAGCCTGCAATCGGGGATTAAACCCCACTGCATCGCACGAGTCCCTGCCGGCGCTGGCCTCCCGCTGGCTTGGTTTGGTTCCCAGTCCCATCGGAAGCCCATTCAACGCTCCGACCGCGCCTTGCGTCCAGCGCTTTGCTTGCCCTTAAGCACATTCCCTCTGCCAGCCCTGGCCGGCGTACGCTGCCCGAGCGGACGCACCTCAGGGGAAGCGAGCTTCCAGTCGAGTCATGGAATCGAGTGGTTCTTGTTGGTCTTTACTAGGTTGGTGTCTGTACTCTTGATTCGGCCGTCGGCGTTGAGGTCCTCGCGGAAGTTGGCGCTGGTTACGGGCTGGTTTATCTGGCCCTGGACGAGGGTCTGATCGGTTTTGCCTACAACCCGGCTGGCATCGGCGTCGGCGACGAGGAAACCAAACGGAACATCGCCGTGCGCCAGTCCGTCGCCGTTGATGTTCTGCAGGTGGAGGGTGACGATCTCGGCCGCGGTGACGCCGGTAAGCGGGGCGGTGATGCTATTACCACTGAAGGTCAGGCCTCCAACCGTAGCCGTGCCCGCAGTGACGGTGACCTGACCCGAAGTGACCGGGGCGTCGAAGGTGAAGACGGCATTGTAGGTCGTGGCGTTGCGGCACTCGACTCCGGAAATTCCGGTGAGTGGCATGTTTACGTCAAAGGTACCGGCGGTGCCATGAGTGAGGCGTGAGGCGGCGCTCACGAGGTTGATCGTAGAGGTAGAAGAAGGTGTGACTCGGACATAGTAGATGTCTTCTTCGTGCTGGCCCCGGCCGGCGTTGAAGTTAAAGGTCGCGGAGTAGGCGACGTCGGCTCCGGTGTTATCCGAGACGATAGTGATGTAATCGCCGATCTTGCTCTGGTTCGGATAGCCTTCGGAGGGATTAAAGGAGTCACTGACGGCGACGTTAGGCGCCCAGGTGACTCCCGCGTCGGTGCTCCAGGAGTAGAAGAGTTGTGAGTCGGTGTTGTTCGCGGCGTTCCGCGAGTCATACCAGACGGCGTCGAGGCGTCCATTCGGAGCGACGGAGAAGGTGCCGAACCAATGCCACTTACTCGGGTTGAACGGGTCGTCATTGATCTTCTTCGCGGCGCTGAAGGTCTTACCGGCGTCGGTGCTGCGGGCAAACATGACGTCGGTGGTGCTGCGCCCGTTCGGGACGACGCTGGCGAGCATGTAGACATTGTTATTGGTCGGTCCGCCTGAGCGGTCGACGGCGAGGAAGGTCTGGCCGGTCAGCCCGGCGGGATTGATGCCGCCGCTGCCGATGAAGCCGCCGAGGTTCACGGCAGTGCTTTGATCGAAGCGCGGAGTTTGCGCGGCGATCTGGGCATTGGTGGAGCGCTCGCAAAAGAAGCTGCTGGAGCCTTCGCCGCCGACGAAAAGGTTGCCATTGGTATCCACGTCGGGAGTTCCGTAGATGGGTCCATTCGGAATCGTGACCGGGCTCTGCCAGGTGACGCCGCCATCGAGGGAGCGTTGTAACTCCACGCCGCCGCCGGTGCAGTTAATACCGTCGTCCGCCTGGTATTGGAAGCCGTGGCCCGGGCCGCTGCTGCGATCGATCGCGAGCCATTGCTTGTCGCCGCCGCCGGCGCCTCTTTCGCCGGAAAGGAGGGTCCACGATTGACCGCCGTTGAGCGAACGCCAGAGGTCGTCGCAAAAGAACGATAGGTTCACGTCGGACTGGAGGCTGAGATAGAAGAAGTTCCCGTTCTCGTCAGATTGGGTGACGGGGTCGCTGCGGAAGACGCCATTCTCGAGCACACCGGGAAAGGTCCAGCTGGCGCCGCCATTGCTGGTGTAACCCCAGCCGCCCTGCCGGAAGTTCGACGCGACGTCGTTGAACTGCCGCCAACTGATCGTCTTCTTGTTGCGATCGACAGGATTGACCGAGATGGAGCACTCGTTCGCGGCGTCGCCGACGATATTCTGGCCGCTCGCGTTCACGTTGACCTGCACGCTGGTGAAGGCGGCGAACTGCGAGATCATGCGCGGCGAGGTCTCCATCGGGTGCGGGGCGGCCGGGGGGTTGTCGTATTGCTCGAGCGGGCCCTCGAGCTGCGCTCGCTCGGTGGGAGCCAGTTGGCCGAAGGAGAAGGGGACGACGAAGAGGGAGAGTAGCCCGGCGAGCAGGCTGGCGCGGTAGAGTTTGGAAAGCATCATGATAAAAGGTTCCTGTGTGAACGGATGGGCTTACGGGAACAGGCGCCGCTGCGTCAAGGCTAAAGAGGAGCTAGCTGCCCTATTAGGAGCGCACTTCATTCGTGGCCGCGTGTCCTTACTTTTTTGTTAGATTTGGCGGAGCCGGTCAGGAGACGGTGACTGCAGTGGAAAGCCAGGAAGCCAAGAAAGGGAAGGACTACAAAGACGAGATACTTAGTCTCGTTAGGTAGTCCTTTCAGGCGTAGATGAGGAGGTCGATCTCTTCGGGGAGGATGGCGGAGACTTCGCGGACGAGGTTGCCCCGGAGGAGGTTGACCATGGCGTGGCGGCGTGGGGCGCCGAGGATGAGACGCGAAGCGCCGAGAGTGGCGGCGATGTCCGCGATGGTCTGCGGAGCGGAATCGCTCACGGCGTAGCAATAGAGTGGCGGTGTCCCGTTGGACGGCGCGTGGGCGTGCTGGAAAATCTCGCTCGCTTCCGGATCGTCTTGCCATTTCCGACCAGCGTCTTCGTCAGTGACGAAGCGCTGTTCGCGGACGAACAAGAGGTAGAGCCGCCGGCCGGATTCGGCGGCTTCCCGGAGCGCAAAATCAAGGGTGCGACCCCGGCCGCGGATGGCGCAGAGCATAGTTTCGCCGTGGGCGGAGTCGGTCGCGGGTGGCGGCGTGGGTTGGGCAGGAGCGGAGCCGGCTTGCTTTTTCGCGCGGCGCTCCTGCATCAGGCCACGGAGAATCAGGCCAACGGCGAGAATGGTGACGGCGAAATAGCGGGCGTTGGGTTTATCGATGAGAAGGGAACATTCGATCGCCGCCATGACGATGAAAGTGCCGAACATGAGGACGCGCTCGGGACGCTTGATCGCGAGGTGGCGGTCGGTGGAGGTGGCGCCCAGATTGGTAGCGATCGCGCCGACGACGCCGACGGCGTAAAGGTCGGCGAGACCGGCCATATCTTTCACGGCGAGGACGAGAATCGCGGGGATGACTGCGGCGAGGATCATGCCGTAGGCGGGCACGCCCCAGCGGTTGAGGCGCTCGAAGAGAGACGGCATTTCGCGGTCGCGCGCCATGAGGAATTGGATGGCGATCAGGTCCACCACGGCGGTGTTAGTCGCCGACAGGAGGAGCAACCCAAAGACGACGCTCACGACGACCGCAAAGAGGTGGCCGATGCCGCCGCCGAGTGCGCCGCCGACGAAGATCTGCCCCATGTAGCGGAGCATGTAATCGCGAACTCCGGGAGCGCCCGGCGCATCGACGTCGCCTCCGGCGACATGGAGTCCGACGAGGGCGTGGGCCGCGAGCCCAAAGAGGGCGGTGAAAAGACAGACTTCGACCATGACAACGAGGATCGCGGGGGTGGAGGTCTTTCGCACCGAGGGGGCGCTTTCGGTGCTCCCGGAATCAAGCGGCATCACACCGGTGGCGTTGGCGATCGCTTCGACACCGGAGAGGGCGAGGACGATGCCGACAAAGCTTTGCCAGTTAGGCAAAAAGCCGCCGTGTAACGGCTGAAGTTGGCGCACTGCGAAACCGAGGTGCGGCAGGCAGAAGGCGCCGAGGACGAGCACGACGAGTGCGGTCGGGATGGCGATGAGGACGGCGAGACCGCCCGTGTGTTTCGGCCCGAGCAGATTGAGCAGTCCGATGAGGAGAATCGCGGCGGCGGCGAAGGCTTCCGGGTGCGGCACGCCGAGGTATTGAAAGGCGGAGAGCGCGCTGATCGCGGCCGTGACCAGATAATCAGCAATGAGGAGAAAGCCGCCGACAATCGAGATGACTTCCGAGCGATGGCGCACGCTCGCATAAACGCCCCCGCCGTCCGGGTATAGCCGGCAGATGATGATGTAGTTGAGCCCGACGAGCGCGGTGAGCAGGCACATCGCGGCGATGAGCCAGAATGACGAGTAACCGCCGACGGCGAAGGCGAGGCCGATGACGTAGGCTTTGCTCGTCCCCCAGTCGCCGTAGAGGATGGCCGCGGCGCGCGGGACGTTGACGTTGCGCGGCCGTTTGACGCTAGTGGAAATCATAGGACTCGCCGCGGTCGAGCGGGGGAGACAGCCGACGCGACGAGAAAGAAAATCAAACGCCGCGGGGGGAGCGCGGATTCGCGATGAACCACGTCCAGAAGGGCGGTGTCGTCGTGGCCCGGGGCGAACTTCCGCCCTCGCCCGTCTCGGTGCGCTCCGGCGCAGGCAGGAGGCGGAGCGGCATCGCCGACTCGACCACAAGATGGCTCTGCGGATCGGCCGGACGGGGCGCCAATGTATTTGCGTTCATGCCTAACGTTGCGCCCGCCTAAAGCCGCACCGTGAATTAAAATGCGGGCCTGCGGCGCTAAAAGTTCGTTAACGCGTTTACGGCTTCCCGGTCGACAACCGGTAGCCGATGCCGACTTCTGTCTTGATCAGGCTGGGCGCGTTCGCGTCGACCTCAAGCTTCTTGCGCAGATGCGTGACGTAGACCCGAAGATACTGCGCCTGGCTTTCCGCTTTCTCTCCCCAAACGGTGCGGAGCAACTGGCGGTGGGTTACGACCTTGCCGGCGTTTTGCACCAGGACTCGGAGGAGCGAATACTCGGTCGGCGTCAGCTTTATTTCCTCGTCGTTGAGCCTGACCTGGCGGGCCGCGAAATCGACGCAGAGCGCGCCGGATTGGAAAACCGGATCGCCCGTTTCCGTGAGCGAACGGCGCTGGGTGGCCCGGATGCGGGCGAGCAATTCCGCGGTGTCGAAAGGCTTGGTCACGTAATCGTCGGCGCCGGCGTCGAGCGCCTCGACTTTCTCCTCGGCGTCGTCGCGTACGGAGAGGATGACGACGGGAACGTCGGACCATTCGCGGAGCGCGCGGAGGACTTTCACGCCTTCCATATCGGGCAAGCCGAGATCAAGCAGGACGATCTCGGGCCGACGGTAGACGATTTCGTCGAGACCGCCCTGGCCGGTTTCGGCTTCGAAAACCTGGTAATCGGCGCGCTCGAGGGCGAGCCGGAGAAGCCGGCGAATCTGTTTCTCGTCGTCGATGATGAGAGCGATGCTTTTCGGTTTCATCCTGCGCTCTCCAGCGTGTCGGCATCGGTCGTGCGCACCGGCAGGCTGAGGAGAAAACGCGCGCCGCCGCCGTCGCGGTTCTCCGCGGTGAGCTGTCCGCCATGAGCCTCAGCAAAACCGCGCGCGATGGAGAGGCCGAGGCCGAGGCCGCCGGTTTTGCGACCGGCTCCGCGGTAGAACTTGTCGAAGAGCCGCTCGGCCGATTGCGGCTCAAATCCCCGTCCCCGATCGCTGACCATGATCAGGAGCCGGTCATGCTCGAACTCGGCGTCCACTTCCACCGGCAGCTGCGCGGGCGAATGGCTCGCGGCGTTCGCCAGCAGCTTGGCCACGGCCTGCTCGATGAGGGTGTGATCGAGCAGGGCGAGGGGGAGATCATCGGCGACGTTGAGCCGCACCTCCTGGCCGCGGAGCGATTCGTGTTCGACCTCGATCGCCGACTGGAGCA
Organism: Chthoniobacterales bacterium; assembly: GCA_038240025.1. Classification (GTDB taxonomy): domain Bacteria; phylum Verrucomicrobiota; class Verrucomicrobiia; order Chthoniobacterales; family UBA10450; genus Palsa-1392. The sequence continues at coordinate 30,777 of JBBSED010000019.1, read as the reverse complement.
ACTCGCGCACGTCGCACCATTCCTGTTTCGGCCGCACCACGCCGCTCTCGAGCCGGTTCATATCGAGGAGATTGTTGACCACGCGGTTGAGGCGATGAGAGCCGTCGCGAATCTCGCCGGCGAGTCGTTGCAGCATCTGCGCGTCGGGCGTTTCCGCCGCGGCGCCGGCGAGCTCCTGGCTGGCGGCGCCGATCGCGGCGAGGGGCGTCTTCAGTTCATGCGAGACACAATCGAGCAGCGTCTTGCGCAGGCGCTCGGATTCTTGGGCGAGTTGCACCTGCGCGGCGAGATGCTCGCGGGCCTTGAGTTGCGCCGTCAGGCTGCCCACGGTGAGGGCGATGATGAAGTAGGTCGCGAAGGTGAGCGCGTCCTCGAATTTCGCGATATGGAAAGTGAAGAGCGGCGGGATAAAAAGGAAGTTCCACGACAGCGCACTGAGGGCGGCGACGAGGAGGACCGGGCCGCGGTCGAGAAAAATCCCCGCCAGGAGCACGCCGAGGAGGAAGATGAGAGAAATGCCGCCATAGCCGATGAGCGGGGTGAGAAGCCAGCAGGCGATGGTGAGGCCGACGACCACCGCCACCGCCAAGAGGTATGCGCGCAGCGAAGCAAAGGCCGAAGCCTCGGCAAGGGGCTGTTCGACGCCGCGCGAACGGGATGCTTCCAGCACGGGGCTAACCTAACCCAAGCGTGCCCCCGGCGCATGGCCCTGGGCAATTTTAATACTGTTTTAACTATTCCCGCGGGTGCCGTCGCCTAACCTTTCTCGAACGGTGAATGCTGGGACCGCCCATATGATTCCTGCCGCGGCGAATTCCCCGTCTGCGGAGCCTTCGCCTGTGCACGGGTCCCCAGCGAAGAAGCGGGTGTTGTTGCTCTGTCTCGCCAGCCTCGGAATTGTCTACGGCGACATTGGGACAAGCCCGCTCTACGCATTGAGAGAATGTTTCTACGGCGAGCACGCGATTCCTCCCACGCCCGCCAACGTCCTCGGCGTGCTCTCGCTCATTCTCTGGTCGCTCGTGCTCGTGATTTCGGTGAAATATTTGATCCTGATCCTGCGCGCGGATAATCGCGGCGAAGGCGGCATTCTCTCTCTCGCCACCCTGGTCAGCGATGCGACGAAGCGCGGGAAATATCTGCTTCTGCTCGGGCTTTTCGGCGCGGCCCTGCTCTATGCAGACGGGATGATCACCCCGGCGATCTCGGTCTTGAGCGCAGTCGAAGGCTTACACGTGGCGACGCCGCTGTTCGATCCCGCGGTCTTGCCGATCGCGATCGGGATTCTGATTGGGCTTTTTCTTTTCCAATCGCGCGGCACGACCGGGATCGGGAAGGTTTTCGGACCGATCACCATCCTCTGGTTCCTCACCATCAGCGCACTTGGGATTCACCAGATTCTGCGCGCGCCGGCCGTGCTCGCGGCGATCAATCCCTACCACGGCGTCGATTTTTTCCTGCGCAATGGCAGCACCGGCTTCGTCGTCTTGGGCGCGGTTTTCCTCGTGGTCACCGGCGGCGAAGCGCTCTACGCAGATATCGGGCATTTCGGGACGGCGCCGATCCGCTGGACCTGGTTTGCCATCGTTCTCCCGGCGTTGACCCTGAATTATTTCGGTCAAGGCGCGCTCCTCATGCGCAATCCCGCGAGCGCGGTCAATCCGTTCTTCCGCATGACTCCGGGATGGGCGCTCTTCCCGATGGTGCTGCTGGCGACGGCGGCGGCGGTGATTGCTTCGCAGGCGATCATCAGCGGGGCGTTTTCGCTCACCATGCAGGCGATCCAGCTCGGGTACATGCCGCGGTTGCAGGTGAAATATACTTCCGCGCGGGTCATCGGGCAGATTTATGTGCCGATCGTGAACTGGGCGCTCATGCTCTGCTGCATCGGGCTGGTGCTCGGGTTCCGAACTTCCAGCCGGCTCGCCGCCGCCTACGGCGTGGCCATTACCACCACGATGCTGATTACGACCATCCTGTTCTACATCGTGGCGCGGCGGCGCTGGCACTGGGCGATGGCGGTGGCGCTGCCGGTCGCGGCGTTTTTCATCACCATCGACCTGGCCTTTTTCTCCGCGAACATGCTGAAGGTCGCGCATGGCGGCTGGTTCCCGCTCCTCGTGTCGGGCTTGATTCTTTTCCTCATGCTCACCTGGCGCAAAGGCCGGAAAATCCTCGGGGGTCACCTCAGCGATATCTGCCTGCCGCTCGATGCTCTTCTCCCGGATGTGAAGCGCGGCCGGATCAGCCGCGTGCCCGGGACTGCGATCTACATGTCGGGCAAGGGCTCCGGCACGCCGCTCGCGCTGCTGCACAACCTCAAGCACAACAAAGTGCTGCACGATCAGGTGGTCTTGCTCACGGTGCGGACGGCGGAAGTTCCCTTCCTTTCGAATCTCAAAGACCGCGTGGTTTTGGAGAAAGTCGGCGATGGCTTCTGGCGGGTCCAGATCCATTTCGGGTTCATGGAGAAACCGGATGTGCCGGTGGCGCTCGCGAGCCTGAAGCAGACGGAGGTGCGGTTCGACGCGATGCGGACGACTTATTTTATCGGCCGCGAAACGATTCTCGCGACCCGGAAACTGGGATTGTCGCCGTGGCGCGGTTCACTCTTCGCCTGGATGACGCGCAACGCAGGCGACGTCACCTCTTATTTCTGCCTGCCGCCGAACGGCGTGGTCGAACTCGGGACGCGCGTCGAGGTGTAGCGCCGGCTACGCCGTCGCCAGGACCTCGACCTCCGCCCCGGCCTCGGCCGGGTTGCGGTTAAACTGCAAATCGTAAAGCCGCCGGTAATAGCCACTGTTGTCGAGCAGCTCCGCGTGGTTGCCGATCTCTTTGATTCGGCCGTTTTCCATCACCACAATTTGGTCGGCGGAGAGAATGGTAGAGAGTCGGTGCGCGATCGCGATGACGGTGCGGCCTTCGGCCAAACGCTCGAGCGCGATCTGGATTTTCTGTTCGCTCTCGGTGTCGAGTGCGGAAGTGGCTTCGTCGAGGAGGAGGATGGGCGCATTCTTGAGTAGCGCGCGCGCGATCGCCAGCCGCTGTTGCTGACCGCCGGAAAGGAGGCAGCCCTTGTCGCCGATCACGGTTTCGTAGCCCTGCGGCTGGGCGATGATAAAATCGTGCGCGTAGGCGGTCTCGGCGGCGGCGTAGATTTCCTCCGCGGTGGCGTCGAGCCGGCCGAACTGGATGTTCGAGAGAATCGTGTCGTGAAACAAAAACGTCTCCTGCGAGACGAGCCCAATCTGTTCGCGCAGCGTCCGCTGGCTGATCTCGCGCAGGTCGCGTCCATCGAGTCGCACCACGCCGGAGGTCGGATCGTAAAGCCGTAGGATCAGCGAAAGGATCGTGCTCTTACCCGCGCCGCTCGCGCCCACGAGCGCGTAGCTGCGGCCCGGCTCGATCTTCAGGCTCAGGTCTTTGACCGCATCCTTGTTCCCGCCCTGATAGCGGAAGGTAACCCGGTCGATCTCGATCGCGCCTTGCGACTGGGTGAGGTCGATCGCGTCCGGCGCGTCCTGCACATCCGGGGTGGAGTCGAGAATGTTAAAAATCTCCACCGTCGCCTGGATCGAGCGCTGCATGATAATGTGGATGCGGCTGAGCGACTTGATCGGATCGTAAAGCAGAAAAATGCCGCCGATGAGCGCGATGAATTTCGCCGCCGGCAACTGCGCGACATAGACGTAAAGCAGCGCCAGGCCCACGCCCATGGCCGCGATGGTCTCGATCAACGGCCCCACGGCCTCGGTCGCGCGCAGGATGCGCATCGAGTTGGAGAACTGCGCGTCGTTGCTCTTGCGGAAGAGGGTTTCCTGCAGCTTCTCGCGCGCGAAGGATTTGATCACGCGAATGCCGGCGAAGGTTTCCTGCATCGTCACCACCATCTGGGCCAGACCGAATTGTTCGCCCTGCACCGCTTTGCGCGCTTTTTTTCCATACATCGCCAGCGGCACGAGGCAGCTCGGGAAAAGGACCAGCGTGACGATGGTAAATTTCCAATCCATGTAGAGCAGCACCGCGATGCCGCTAAGGATCGCGACCGGTTGTTTGAACAGGTCGCTGCTGATGCTGGAGAGCGCGGCCTGCATCATTCGGGTGTCGTTCGTGATCCGCGACATGAGGAAGCCAGACTGCGCCTTGTTGAAAAAATCCATCGAGTGGTTCACCATTTTGCTGAAGAGCTCGGTGCGGATATCGGTCAGCACCTTGTTACTGACCCAAGCGACGTAGTAAGTGTTCGCGTAGGCACAGACGCTTCGCAGGGTCATGACCGCGGGAATGGCGAGGCAGAAGAGAACGAGGGAATTGATCTTCGGTCCGTGGGACATCAATTCCGGATGACTCGCGAGCGCGGTCGGCGCGATCGCGTGCCCGCCGAACGCGACGTTAGTCACTTGCGCCATGACTAACGGCAGAAGGCCCGTGATGCCGCCGTAGAGGAACCCAAAAGCCAGGCCCATGACGAACCGGAATTTGTAGGGCATGGCATAGCTGTAGAGCCGTTTGTAGGGCGCCCAACCGATCTTCAGCGTGGTCCAGAAAGAAGGCTTTGCCTTCGGAGGTTGCTTGTCGCTCATGACCATGGAGCTGCCGGCGGCGACAGCAGGGACTGCATAGCATTGATCACCTGTGCGGTCGAGATCTCCTTCATCGTGGCCGGGGTCTGTTTCGGCGCGAATTCGGTCACCGGAGCCGGTCCGCGGCCCTGCAAAATCAGCGCGGGCGAAGAGCGCGGTCGCCAATGAAAAGGGTTGGTCGGTCCGAAGAGCGCGATCTGCGGGGTGCCGAGCGCGGAGGCGAGGTGCATGGAGGCGGAATCGATCGTGACCAGCAGCCGAGCGCGCTGGAAGAGCGCCGCGAGCGTGAGCAGATCGACCTGTCCCGAAAGATCGAGGATCGGATGGTGCGCGGCGGCTTTGATCGCCGCGATGTGCTTTTGCTCCATCGCCGACGATCCCCCCGTGAGCACGAAACGCCGCGGCGCGTCGCCTTGGAAATGATCGGCCACTTCCGCCCAGCGCCGCGCCACCCAGAATTTCTCCGCCCGCGCCGAACCGGGATGGAGCACGATGAAGTCCTCCTCGAGCCCGTGCGCAAACGCGAGCTTGGCGGCTTTCTCCATCGCCCACGGGGGCAGATCGAGGTGGATCTCGCCCGACGCGTCGTGAACTCCGAGCGGCGCGAGCAAGGCGAGGTGATGATCGACCGTGTGCGCCGTTCGCACCTGCGAGGGAATGAATTGGTTGTAACTCAACTGCCGCACCGGCTCGCGGCGCACGGTGTCGTAGGTAACCCGGCTGGCCGCGCCCGAGAGCAGGGTGAGAAAGGCCGAGCGATCCGTGCGCGAAAAGTCGAAGCAGTAATCAAATTTCGCCGCGCCAATCGCGAACCAAGAAGCCAGGTCCGAAGCGCGCCCCCGCGTCGTGAGAGTGCGATCGAGCCCGGGGATGGCTGGGAGCAGTTCGCGCGAACCATGCGCGGCGATCAGCGCGATCTGCGCCTCGGGAAAATTATGCCGCACGGCGGCGATTGCCGGCACGGTCTGGATCAGGTCGCCGATCCGCTTGAGCTGGACGAGAAGAACGTTCAACCGGCCGAACGGGCCATGCCCATCGCGACGCCGTAAGCCTCGGACAGGCGCGCGCGGAAATGGTCCCAGGTGAAATTTTCCACCACCCGCTCACGCGCGGCGATGCTCATCCGCTCCACGATCTCGGGGTGATCGTAGAGATGTTGAATCGCCGCGGCCAGCGCGTCGACATTCGCCGGCGGCACGATGATTCCCTGAACGCCATCCTCGACCACATCGCCCGCCTCGCGGGTCGTGATCTGGGGCAGGCCGCAGGCCGCCGCTTCGTAGGTGACCTTGGCGCTGCCCTCGCATTGCGAAGGGAAAATATGGATCGTCGATTGCCGCAGATACTTCTCCGGTTCCTTCGCGAAACCGAGCGCCTTCACGTTCGGCGCGGCGTATTTCTCGAGGTACGGTTTGATCTCGTCGTGGATCGAGCCGACGAGCCAGAGCTCGGCATCTTTCAGGTCGAGCCGGTGCCAGGCTTCGAGCAAATGATGGACGCCCTTGCGCTCGATCAGCGCGCCGGAAAAAACCGCGCGAAAAAGCGCCGGCTTTTCCCCCGGCGTGAAGCGCTCGATGTCCACGCCGCGCGGGAGGTAAAACAATTTCTCCTCCGGAAAACCCTGCACCCGAAAAGTCTCCGCGGCCTTTTCCGAGAGCACCAGGATCAGGGTCGCGAGATCGTATTCCTCGATGAATCGATCGCGCTGCAGGAGCAGGTCTTCCTTCCAGCGTTTGCGCCACGGAAGCTGGGGCTCGGGGTTCGCGGCCGGCTGGTTGCGCTTCACCTTGCCCCGGTCGCGGTGCCAGGTCGGGATCTCGAGCACGGACGGAATTCCCTTCCGGTGCGCGGTCCGGAGCGAGAGCAGGCAATCGCCCGACCACGAATGAAGAAGATCGTAGCGCCCGCTCGCCAGCTGCCGCGCCGCGATCCAATCGAGATATTTTTTCTTCGCGCCGTAGTAATACGGGCTGTCGAGAAAAGAAAGCAGCCGCACCGGATGCCAGCGCAGCGATTCGATTTGTGATGCCGGGATTTCCGACTGCCGATTATCGTAGGCGATCGCTTTGCCCAGGAATCCGCCCCGGCTCGAGAGACGCAGGGTTTCAAAGGCGTCCGTATCCAGTCCCGATCCGCCAATCCGCGCGAAGATCGAGTAGAGCAGATGCTTCGGCAAAATTCGCGCGGCGGTTCCACTCGACGCGCGGGGGGGCGGGGCGTTAAGAGTTTCACCCACCATGGCCCTCACTATTGTTTGTAATGCCTTCAAGTAAAGGTCAAACCCCCCTCGCGCCCTCGGTACGGGGGCCTTCTCGCCTAACGATCGGGCTGGTGCGGCGCGGGCATTCCGAGACCGGCGGGGCCGAGGCTTATTTGAAAAGGCTGGCCGCCGGATTGCTGCGCGCCGGGCAGGAAACGCGTCTCTTCACCGACGCCACCTGGCCTGCCGGCGAATGGCCCTGGGGCCCCCTCACCCGGCTGCGGGGCGAGACCGCGCGGCGCTTTGCCGATGAGCTGGAAAAGGCCCGGCCGCACGAACACTGCGATCTGCTCCTCAGTCTCGAACGAGTCTGGCACTGCGACGTCTACCGGGCGGGCGATGGGATCCACCGGGCCTGGCTACAGCGGCGCGACGCCTCCTCTTCGACTCTGCAGCGGATCGTGAGACGCTTTGGCCGTAGTCATCGCGATACGCTTGAGCTCGAGGAGGCGCTTTTCGGCGGCGGGGCCGGACGCGTCATCGCCAACTCCGAGATGGTCAAAAAAGAGGCGCAGGATTTTTACCGATACCCCGCTGAGCAGATCGACATCGTGCGGAACGGCGTGCCGCTCGCCGACTTCCATAGCGATTCCTCTTTGCGCGGGCCATGGCGCCGCAACCTCGGTCTCGCCGAGGACGACATCGCGGTCCTCTTCGTCGGCTCCGGCTGGGAACGCAAAGGGCTCGCCGCCGCGCGCGCCGCCGTCGGGTCGTTAGGCGGAAATTTCCGCCTGCTGGTGGCCGGGCGCGGTCGACGCCAGCTCCGCAGCAACCCCTCCGTGCGGATGCTGGGCGCCGTCCGCGAGCTGCCGGCGCTTTACGGCGCGGCGGATATTTTTCTTCTCCCGACCCGCTATGATCCGTTCTCCAATGCCTGTCTCGAGGCGCTGGCTTCCGGATTGCCGGTGGTGACCACGAGGGCGAACGGCTTCAGCGAAATCATCGACGACGGCGTCCACGGTTCCATCCTCGAGCATCCGGACGAAGTCCTCCAAATTCGGCACGCGCTCAATCTCTGGGCCGACCCGGCGAAGCGCGCGGCCGCGCGGCCCGCCATTCTCGAGCGCGCCAGTCATTACGACATCGCCACGAACGTCGACCGGACGCTCGCGGTGCTGCATCAAGCGCTGAGCGCCGAGGCGTTATCGGGAAAAATCCGGAAGACCTGATCGAGCCGCGCGATCTCGAAGATCGGGCGCACGCCCTCCTGCAGACCGGTGAGCGCGAACAGCCCGCCATAGCCGCCGACGTTCTGCATCGCCTCGATCAACACCGCGAGACCGGAGCTGTCGATGTAGGTGACTTTCGAGAGGTCGACCACGAGGTGCTTCGGTTTTTGTTTGATCAAAGTCGCGAGCTGGGCCGCGATCTGGGGCGAGACGTGGAGATCGATTTCGCCTTCGAGCGGGAGAACGTTAGGCGAAAGGTCCATCATGATGGGTGCAACGATGTCACTTGCGCGTCGTCCGTCAATCGCCTCGCCGTCTCTCCCTCATCCTGCTCCTAATCCTGCTCCTAATCTTTTCTGTGTAAAGCGTGTCCTGCACTTGCCCACCTCTCGGTGTAGACGTTTCGCTGCGCGAAACGCGGGCATCGACGCTCGCGGCCGGCGCCACCACCGCGTTTAGCACAGCGAAACGTCTACAGTCTCACCTTGGCCAAGGTGCAAGCCTCGCCTAGAGAGCAGGAGCAGGAGCAGGATTAGGAGCAGGAGCAGGATTAGGAGCAGGAGAAGGATTAGGAGCAGGAGCAGGATGAGGAAGAGGAGAAAGTCACCAGCCCAAAGCTGCAATGAGTGAATCCACCTCGGAGAAATCCCCCAGCAGTTCATCGGGCTTATATTTCGCCAGCTCCGCCCGCGAGAAATTTCCGGTAGCGACCGCGATCGTGCGCGCGCCGATCGCCTGGCCGCAGGCGATGTCGTGCGGCGTGTCGCCGATCACGTCGATCGCGTCGCCCGAGAAATCGATCCCGTGTCGCTCCAGCGCGCGCCTGATCGCAAAAGGCCCAAGCGCGTTGCGATCGTCGCTATCGTCGGCGAAGGCGCCGAACTCGAAAAACCGCCAAAGCCCGTAATGCTCCAGCTTCAGCTGCGCGCCGCGTTCGATATTGCCGGTGAGCAGCGCGAGCACGTTCGCCGGGTTTTCCCGCAGTCGCGGCAGGAGCTGGTCGATGCCGGGCAGGACGCGCCCTTCGCGCCGCGGCAGTTCGCGCACCAGTCCCTCGGTGTAGAGCGCGAGGAAGGTCGCGATGTTTTCCTCCGACTCGGCGAGTTCCTGGCTCCGCAAAATTTGCCGCACGATCGAGGCGTCGGTCTTGCCTGCGATCTCGACGCCTGCGAGATCGGAGGTGATGCCCCACTTTTCCTCCAGGACATCGCGGAGCGCGTAGACGCCCGCGCCGCCGGAGTCGATGAGCGTGCCGTCGATGTCGAAAAGGAGGAGCCGCTTGGGTGTCATGCCGGACTGCGCTTATTCTCGCCCGATGCGCGGGGCAACTCTGCAGCGACATTTTTTTACAGTCGCGCTGCTTTTTTGCCTAACGAGCCCGGCCCGGGCCGAGCTCAACGGGACCTACACGGTCGAAGCGCTCACCTGTGCCTCGGACGTGATCGTGGTCGGCGAGCTGACCGATTTCATCGCGAAGCAGACGAAAGATGACGTGACTTTCGAAGGCTGCACTTTGCGCGTCACCGAAGTGATCAAAGGGAGCGCGGGCCCGGAACTCACTTCTTGCCACACGCTTTGGCCGTGGCAAAAAGAGGCAGCGTGGCGGACCAAGGGGAGGGGATTGCTGGTCATGCTACGCCACGCCACCGAGCAGGATGACAGGCATCTGCGGAGACAGTTGATTCCGGTCGAAGATCGCGATCCGCTTTCGATCGTCGACCTCGCCTCGCTCCGTCCAACGATCTACGACCGGGGACTCCGGGTCAAGACACGTGGCGAGCTGCTTGTGCTAGTGCGCGAATGGGCGCCGAAGAAAATCGCGCACAGCCTCCATCGCGACGCGGACTTCGAGTCGGAGGCGTTCCGGGAACTAGAAACGGGCAGCGGTGTCTGGCTGTTCGTCCCGGCAGAGGAGAAATATCGTGCTTTGTTTCTGCGTCAGGCGCGTGCGCCGGAGCAATGGGATCGGGTCGAGGCGGCGCGAGAGCTCTGGAAATTTCCCGGTCCCACGACGGAACAAGCTTTGCGCGAGCTGGTCGAGGATGTTTCGGACAACGTCCCGGACACCGGCGGGGAGCTGACCACCGCGAGTTTTCCGGTTCGCACGGAGGCGATGGAAAGCCTGAAGAAACTCGGCCTCACGACACCCGACTTGCCGGTTGAGCGAACCATTCCGCCCGCCGAACGAAGCAAACTGCGCGCGCTGTATTGGATGGGGTCGCTTCGGCAAAGTTTGCCTAACGAGTGGCAGCTCCTGTCCGTGACCGACGGGCCCACTCGGAAAATTCACGTGCGGGATGGGTCAGTGCAGGATGAAACGGTGCTTCAAGTCGAAGTCGAGAAGGAGAGGGAGCGCTATCGGATTGAGTTGGTCCCGCTCTGGTGGCCGCCCGAGGACTTCCCCTCTGGCCGTCGGCTGGGCGAAGACATGGCCGTTTCCAACCGGCCGCGAATTTTCTTTTGCGATCCGGCGCTGCCCGCGGCGGTGCAAACGGCGCTCGTGCGGCGTTATCAGTTGGTCGAACCGAAGTGGCTGCGCGAAGAGTGGGCGAAAAAGCCGGCGGAACGGGATTGGTGAAGCGCTCGACTTATCGTGGCCGGCTCGCGCCGTCGCCGACCGGTTATCTGCATGCGGGGCACGCGGCGACTTTCTGGCGGGCGCAGGAGCGCTCCCGCGAACGCGCGGGCACGATGGTCCTGCGGATCGAAGATCTCGATCGCGCGCGGGTCCGGCCGGAGTTCGAGGCGGCGCTGTTGGAAGATCTCGCCTGCCTTCGGTCTGCGTTCGCAGGAAGGGCCGTTCCGGCAAAGCGAACGGCAGGAGTTGTATCTCGCTGCCTGGCGAAAACTAAGCGCAACGGGGCTGATCTACCCTTGCAGTTGTTCGCGCCGCGATCTGCTCGGCGCGGCCGCGGCGCCGCACGCGGAAGACGAGGAGCCGGTCTATCCCGGCACCTGCCGGCTCGCGCGCCTAACGACGCCTAACGAATCTTCGCCGGCCGGCGCGAACTGGCGTTTTCGCGTGCCCGCAGGCGAAGCGCTCGCGTTCATCGATGCGTACGCCGGCCCGCAACGCGCGATCGCGGGGCGCGACTTCGGCGATTTCGTCGTCTGGCGCAAAGACGAGGCGCCGGCCTATCAACTCGCGGTCGTGGTCGACGACGCCGCGATGCGGATCACCGAAGTGGTCCGCGGCGCGGACCTGTTGCTCTCCACCTTTCGCCAGCTCCTCCTCTATCGCGCGCTCGCGCTGCCGGCGCCGGATTTCTGTCACGTGCCGCTGGTGTTGGACTCGTTAGGCAAACGCCTCGCCAAGCGCTAAGATGCACTCAGTCTCCGCGTCCTGCGCGCGCAGGGTTGGACGCCGGAGGAAATCCGCGTCGGCTTCTCCGCCGGTCCGCATCGAGGGTCATCCTGAGAGAAAGCGAACAATCTCTCAACTCTTCTAGAGCAACGGCAAAAGAAAATGCGGCCCGGTGACCCGCGCCGCGCTTCGCACAGCGAAGCGACTACATCGGCACGTGCAGCGCAGGAGATTGAGCGGACACAGGAGGATTTGGAACTCCGCGAATGCGAGAGCGACCTGAATTGTCAGAATGTTTAAATGCGGCCCCGTCCCCGCCTGGTGATTGAAATCGTCAAAGTGTTTAGACGTGGCCCCTGAATTTCCCTGAATATTTGGCGGGTTGAAGTTCCGCGACACCGCGCGGATTGCAGAGGACTTGGGATGGTCATTGATGCGCCGCGAGCCAGACCCGAATCATTTGCTGTCAGGGTCACTTTTCAACTTTCTCTTATAAACGATCCGGAAATCGCGATGCTCACGCTCGGTCCGCGGCTCGAAATTCTTCCAGACCAACTGCATTTTGGTCGGTGATTGAATGTGCCAGTGTTTGCGGGTGGGCTTGACCTCCTCCTCCAAATACGTCCCCGCATTCCAGGACAGGTCATCTACCCTGAGGCCGTCGATCAGCTTCACGTCGGCGATCATTTGCCCGATGGTACCTTTCCAGACGCCGCCGGTGGCAGTGGTGTATTCGAAATAGGTATAAACCCAGGTGCCATCCAGCCCATCTGGCGGCACAGAGATCCCGCCGCCGTTCGCCACTCGATAGCGCCGCTCGACCTTGACTTCTTTGCCAACCGGGAACTCGACCTCGATCGCGTGCCAGAAAATCTCAGACGCTCCTTCCTCTCCGGCCTTTGCGGGGTCATCGTAGCCGTCGCGCCACTTCACCCAGCCGTGGAGCTTGCGGGACTTACGCTTCCGTCCATTCACGACAGTGACGAGGTCCTTGATCGGACCGCCAAAATCAGTGTCCACGAGGCCGTTCTTGAACATCGCCGCCTGATCCGGAAAGCCCACGGTCTGGCGGGCGGGCGCATCCTTTTTGGTGTTGAGAAAGACAAAGGTCGCGCGCACGGACGTTTCCTCTTTGCCAAAAGAGATGTCGAGATGCTCGCGCACCATCCGAATTACGCTTTCCGGACCGTTCCGGCCCCCGATGGGTTCGGGCCCATCCCCGCCATCGTGAATGCCGCTGTCATTGGCCCAGGCACACGACGCGAAGAGGAGAAAGGCGAGGCGTTTCATAAGGAGGATTGGAAGGTCGGCTCTTCTTTTTGCATAAATGCAGAAGGTGCGCAGCATCGGCTTGGATGAATCTTTCGAACCAGGCTATTCGCCTGCGGCTACCCGCTTGGTCGGATCAGCGACCAGGAACTGCGGCCGACCGGGAGGGAATACATTCGCCGCGCCCCCGGCGTTCATTTCCCACTCCCAAATCTCCGAGCCAACGACGAATGTGCCGCGAGCCCAGCACGAATAGGTGTCGTAGCCGTGATGGTGGACCTCGCCGGTAATTAGGATCGCGTGGGCGAAAAACTTGCGCGCCGAGGCCTCGGTAGCCACCCAATCACGACAACCGCCGCCGTCACTGCGATGAACCTCGGTGATCGCAATATCCCGGATTTTCCCGACCGGATTCGGTGCGGCACATGAGCCGAGCAGGAGCGCAAATGCAAAACATCTAGCGTGTAATAACCAACAGCGTTTTAGCTCAATTTTCATTTGGGAAGCGAGCTGCGGTAAGATCATGGTCGGAGACCGGCCACAGGTAAAACACAGGCTTTGGGGATCAGGCGTCGCAGCAGTAATTCCATTGCGACACGCACCTGAGTCTGCTTAATCCTCTGTGGCTGCACGGGCCGATGTAGCCGCTTTGCTGTGCGACGCTCGAAGAAGGATCTCTGACTCCGATCGCGGCTCTCGAAGCTCTGGTGTCCGCTGTCCTCAGGGGATTTTCTTACGCACGTAGAAAGCTGCGCTTCGCACAGCGAAGCGGCTACAGTTTTACAGCGGCCCGTGCATCCGCAGGAGATTCAGCAGGCTCAGGATCATGGCCGCGATCGCCACGGCGCCCGCGGTCATGACCATCACGGCATTAGAGTCCTTCTCCTTTTTCCGGTTCGGAAAAGGCGAGGCGTTCGCAAAATCAGCGGGCTTCGCGCTCGTCGCCGCGGGGCGCGCCTCGATCTCGTCGGTCGCGGGCAAGGCCTGCGCTTCGCCGGTCTTCTCCGACTCGTAGCGGGCTTCCACTTTTCCGAAACGCACCCGGTCGCCCACCTTCAGGAAAACTTCCGCCACCGTCTCGCCGTTGACCCGCGTGCCGTTGGTGGACTTGAGATCGACGAGCTGGTAGCGATCGCCGACGAGCAGCAGTTGAGCGTGCCGGCCGGAGACCGATGGGTCGTCGATCTGGATCAGATTATCGGGCGCGCGACCGAGCGTGATTTTCTCCTCCGTCAGCTCGTGGGTGGCTTTGGCATCCCCCAGGGCAATCGACAATTTCGGCATACGGCCCCCTGCTTATCACTTCTTCTTGAAAACCTCCACCGCATTCCAGGCCTCGTCCGGCGGCGCCTCTTCGTATTCGAGGACGCGCTCCAGATACATCTTCGCCAGGTAGTCCTTTGGGAAAAATTCCAGGAATTGCGAGAGGAGGATTTTGGCTTCGCGAAATTCGCGGTTCCGGAATTTCTGAAACGCCTGTTCGTAGGTCTCGAGATGCCGAAGCCAATCCGGGTCGAGGGTCTTGTCATCCCGCGCGCCGATCAGAGTCGCGATCTCGACCGGCTCGTTTTTTCCCTTCACCTGCACCCGCGCGACGCTGCGGACGTGGAACTCGTCGCGAATCAGATTGGTCGCCGTCGGCCCGACTAAAATATCGGTGCCGTACGTTCTCGTTAGGCTCTCCAACCGCGAGGCGAGGTTAACCGAGTCGCCGATCACGGTGGGGTCGGCTTTTTCCTGTGAACCGATGTTCGCGCCCACGACCATGCCCTGGTTAATCCCCATCCCAATCGCGAACGGCGCGACGCCGCGGGCGAACCAGCCCGCGTTCAAAATCTTCAGCTCCCGCCGCATCGCGAGCGCGGCGCGCGCGGCCAGCTTCGCGTCCTGTGCTTCGCCCTGGCTGCGGACGTTGCCCCAGACCGCCATGACGGCGTCGCCGATGAACTTATCGAGCGTGCCGCCGTGCTCGAAGACCGCGGTCGTCATCCGGCCGAGGTATTCGTTGAGCTGGGCAACGAGCGCTTCTGGGTCGGCGTTTTCCGTCAGGCTGGTGAACCCGACGATGTCGGAGAACAGGATCGTCGCCGGGATGCGGACGCCCTTGAGCGAGCTGTAGAAGCCGCCGGGGTTATCGAGAATTTCCTTCACCAGGTTCTTCGAGACGTAGCGCTCGAGGGTGCGCCGGGTGCGGAGCTTCTCGATTCGTTCCAGGACATACTCGAAACCTAACGAGAAAGCGCCGCTCAATAAAAACGCGCTCAGCACCGGGACTGTGAGGAGAAGAAAGCCCACCCGATCGTAGGCCACGCGACTCGCGAGCAAATAAAGTCCGGCCGCGCTGACGAGCACAAAAAGACAAGTTAGCGGCCGCCTCACGAAGGCGATCAGGAGCCAGGCAAATGCGCCCGCGGCACCCACCAGGACGAACATCATATTCGGCGGCGTGGCCGTGAGAAATTCATGCCCGAGGGCCGCCGCCATCGATTCGAGATGGAGCGCGGGCCCGGGCGCGTTGGGGTCCATCGCTGTCGTCACGAAATCATGCCCGATCTGCGAGGCGGCGCCGACCATTACCACCTTGCCCTTAAAGAAGGCGCCACTCCCATAATTCGCTTTCCAAAATTGCGGGTCGAACACCTCGTAAAGCGTGCGGGGCGGATACGCCCCGATCGCACTAAAACGCAGCATGTGCGCCCGCTGATCGCGCGGGACATCGGCACCGTGGCCGAGCTGTTCGAGCCCGCGCGCGTCGAAGGATGCGATCACCTCGTCGCCTTGGTAGGGAGGAAGCCCGGCGAGTTGCCGCTCCGTGGTCGTGTACAGAGCCGCGCGCACTTTGCCATCGACCGGATCCTTCCAGTAATTCACCAGCCCGACGCGGGGATCGGTAACCTGCGGCGGAGGAATCAAGGTCGCGTTTGGCACGACGATCTGGTTGTTTTTGCTCGTATCGAGATTCGCGCCGATCACCACGCGGTCGTGATACTTCGCGAGCGCGGCGCCGAACGCGGGATCGCCGTCGTTCGGGTGATCATAGGAGAAATCGAAAAGCACCAGCCGCGCACCGGCCGCAAACAACTTGTCGAGCAGGATCGCCCAGACCTCGCGCGACCACGGGAACGGCCGCGCCGTCATCAGCTGGAAAGCGCGGTTGCCCGCCAATTCCTCCGGCGAGAGCGGCGGCATTTCGAGCGTGCTTTGGTCCACTCCGAGGAGCACGAAGTCCGGGCGGGTCGCCGTCTTGCGGCCTTCGTGCCGGAGCAAATCTTCAAAGCTTTGCTCGCTCCGCCACGGCGCGGAGATGAAAGGCGCGTCCGGGAGTTGCCGCCCAAGCAGGATCAGTCCGGTCCAGAACGCGCAAATCGCGAAGAGAATGAGGAGACGATAGCGGCGCAGCGCGGGCATGACGGCGATTGTAGGAAACCTGCGGCGCGTGGCCAATTAGAAATTAGATTCGAGCGATGGCTGACGGTTTCACCTGCCCGGTTTGTGGCACGCCGCTGGAACAAATGCGGCTCGAGCACGGCGTTTTCTGGGCCTGTCCGAAATGTGGCGGGCGCGCGCTCAGCGTCGAGTTGCTCCGCCGCACGTTTGCCCGGGAAGCGATCAACCCGCTCTGGCTGCGCGTGCTCAATGGCGCAGGCCACCCGGGTCGCAACTGCCCGTGCTGCGGCCACGCCATGCTGGAAGTCGATCTCACCGAGAAACCGGAGACGCCCGCGGTCGAGGTCTGTCGGCTCTGTCATTTCGTCTGGTTCGATGCGCGCGAAATCGGCGAGCTCCCGCCGCGCGCGATCCCGGTCGAGCCATCGGCGACGCGCAAACCGCTCGCCCTTGTGCCGCGGCCGCTCCACCGCCTCGATGATCCGCCGCTGACGGAATGGTGGCAGCAGCTCATCCATTTCCTCAGGCAATGGATCGGGTAGAAAAGCGGTTGTCATTCGGGCGACTCCGCCTATTTTCCCAGCCCGACGATTCCAAATATGGAGCGTCCGTTGCACTGCCCACCTGATCCAGTTTGGATCGACTCAGCGAATGAGGTCGGGCAGTGCCTAACGAAATAACAATTCGCTGAAAGGAGATCCCGCTCCGCGGGAACAACAACATGCCAAGAGCCACGAACGCGCCCGCCAGCCGGGAGCGCCGCAAACGCGTCATCGATTCCGCCAGGGGATATCGCGGGCGCCGGTCCAAGCTTTTCCGTTACGCGAAAGACGCGACGATGAAGGGGAAATACTGGGCCTATCGGGATCGCAAAACCCGCAAACGCAACTTCCGCATGCTCTGGATTCAGCGGCTTAACGCCGCCGTCCGCGCGGAAGGTTTGACCTACAGCCGTTTTGCCGAGGGCCTGAAAGCCTCCGGCATTGGCCTCGACCGCAAGATCCTTTCCGACCTCGCGATCACCGACGAAGTCGCGTTCAAGGGGATCATCGGCCAAGTCAAAAGCGCGCTCGAGAAAAAGACGAGCGAGCAGCCGAATAAGAAAAACGCGGCGTAATGTAGCCGTCTCCCTGTGGGAGACGTGGGCGTCGACTTTCACCCCGTCTTGAGGCCGAGAGTCTCTCCCGTGCTTCGCCCAGCGAAGCGTCTACAATGCTAGCCATGACGCATCCGCTGGAAGAATTGCGCGACGCCGCGCTGGCCGAGATCTCGAGCGCGCCTAACGAGGCGGCGCTCGACGCCGCGCGCGTCCGTTTTCTCGGCAAAAGCGGGACCATCTCCGCCTGGAGCGAGCAGATGAAAACGCTCGCGAAAGAGGAGCGGCCGGTCGTCGGCAAGTTGCTCAACCAGGTACGCGGCGCGGTCACCGCCGCGCTCGAGGCGGTTGGTGAAAAAGTGCGCGCCGCGCAGGAAACCGGCGCGCTCGCGAGTCTCGACATTTCGCTCCCCGGCACCCCGAACGAACTCGGCGCGCTCCACCCGCTCACCCAGATGCTCGATCGCTCGATTGCGCTTTTTCGCCGGATGGGTTTCGCGCTCGCCGCCGGGCCGGACGTCGAGGACGAGTGGCATTGCTTCGACGCGCTCAATACCGCGCCCGATCATCCGGCGCGCAACGAGGCCGACACCTTTTACCTGCCGGATGGCCGGCTCCTGCGCACCCACACTTCCACGGTGCAGATCCGCACGATGGAAAGCGCCGCGCCGCCGATCCGCGTGATCGCGCCCGGGGCGGCCTTTCGGCGGGACGAAGTGGACGCGACCCACAGCGCGCAGTTCCATCAGATCGAGGGCCTCTACGTCGATCGCGGCGTG
Source organism: Chthoniobacterales bacterium (assembly GCA_038240025.1). Taxonomy (GTDB): domain Bacteria; phylum Verrucomicrobiota; class Verrucomicrobiia; order Chthoniobacterales; family UBA10450; genus Palsa-1392. Next base: position 12,927 of record JBBSED010000019.1, on the reverse strand, counting down.
AGCGTCGCCGACCTCAAAGGGACGCTAGAATATTTCCTTCGTGAACTTTTCGGGCCCGATACCGCGGTCCGTTTTCGTCCGCATTATTTCCCCTTCACCGAGCCGAGTTTCGAGATCGATGTGAAATCGAAGGCGCTGAAGAGCGGCGAGAAATGGATCGAAGTCTGCGGTTGCGGGATGGTGCACCCGGCGGTTTTCGAAGAGGTAAACCGCGCGCGCGGCGACACGGCCTACGATCCGGAGGACTGGACCGGTTTCGCGTTCGGGCTCGGGATGGATCGGCTCGCGATGATCCTGTTCGATATTCCCGACATCCGCCTCTTCGCCCAAAACGACCTGCGGTTTCTGAGGCAATTCGTGTCATGAAATTCTCCGTGAATTGGGTCGGCGAATTCGTCGAGTTGCCCAGCGACAACGAGGCCTTGGCTGATCTGCTCACTCTCGCAGGTGTGGAGATTGAAGGGATCGAAAACCACGGAGCGAACTTCGAGCATGTCGTCGTCGCGCAGATCAATTCCTCGACCCAGCACCCGAACGCCGATCGCCTCAGCGTCTGCCAGGTGGATGACGGCAGCGGCACCCTGCGCCAGATCGTTTGCGGCGCGAAGAATTACCAAGTCGGCGAGAAGGTGCCGCTCGCGTTGCCCGGGGCGGTTTTGCCTAACGACTTCAAAATCAAGGCGAGCAAACTCCGCGGCGTCGAATCGCAGGGCATGCTTTGCAGCGCGAAGGAGCTTGCCTTGTCCGAAGAGAGTGCCGGGCTGCTCATCCTTTCGTCCGAGGCAAAAATCGGCGCGCCGATCGCGGAAGTTTTTCCGCACGACACCATCCTCGACGTCGAGATCACGCCGAACCGCTCCGATCTCCTAAGCCACTTCGGACTCGCGCGCGAAATCGCCGCCCTCACCGGCAAACCGCTGCGCCCTCCCGGGATCGCGGAGCCCGCGACGAGCGAGGGCGACTCCGTGCGGATCAGCGCGCCTAACGAGTGCCCGTTCTATTCGATACAGCGGCTGGAAAACGTGACCGTCGGCGCGAGCCCGGACTGGCTCCGCGCGAAGCTCGATGCGGTCGGGCTCCGTTCGGTGAACAACGTCGTCGACGTGACGAATTTTGTGATGCTCGAGCTCGGCCAGCCGCTGCATGCTTTCGATGCCGACAAGCTGGCGGGCGGGATCACCGTGCGCCTGGCCCAGCCTAACGAGAAGTTCCTCGCGCTCGACGGGCGCACCTATCCGCTCGATCCGAAAAACCTGCTCATTGCCGATACGCAGCGTGGCCTCGCAATTGGCGGCGTGATGGGCGGCGAAGAGAGCGGGGTGAGCGCGACGACCCGCAACGTGCTGCTCGAAAGCGCCTATTTTCTGCCGTCGAGCATTCGGCGCACTGCCCGCGAACTGAGTTTGCCGAGCGACGCCAGTTACCGTTTTGAGCGCGGGGTGGATCCGGGAATGATTTTGCGGGCTTCGGCCCGGGCCGTGCAGTTGTTAGGCGAAATCGCCGGTGCGACCGTCGTCGGCGCCACCATCGTGGCCGGCGAGCTGCCCGCGCCGCCGGTCGGCTTCGCGTTGCGCTACGCGCGTTGCGACGCGCTCCTCGGCGTCACGGTTCCAGCCGCGGCTGTGGATCGGATTCTCGAAGGTTTCGGCCTCGAAAAGCTGGGTGGCACGACGGAGCAATCGACCTGGAAAATTCCGAGTCATCGCTCCGATCTGCGCCGCGAAGTGGACCTGATCGAAGAGGTCGTGCGGGTGTACGGGATCGGCCGGATTCCCGGGTCGACGCGCAGTTGTTTCTCCGCGGTTTCGGCGGCGGATCGGGTTTACGATTTCGAGGCGAAACTGCGGCAGCGGCTGGTCGCGCGCGGTTTTTGCGAAGCCCGCACCTCCGCCTTGGTCGGTCGCGACTCGTTAGGCAACGGCTTCGCGGCGGAGGCGGTCGAGCTGCGCAACCCGCTGAGCGAAGACCACGTCGCGCTCCGGCCGAGCCTGCTTCCGGGATTGTTAGGCGCGTTTACGCGGAATGTGCGCGCGGGCGCGAAAAGCATTCGGCTGTTTGAAATCGGCCGCGCCTTTCTGCCTCCCGACGCGGCGGAAAATCGCCGGCTCGTGCTTTTGCTTTCCGGGTCCGCCCCCGGGGGCGCGAATTGGAGGGCTGGTCGCGCGCGCCCGCTCGATCTTTACGACCTGAAGGGCGCGCTCGATGCGCTCGGGCTGGGTCCGCTCCGCTGGGAGCGAGCGGAAAACGCCAACTTCGCGCTCGCCGCGGGGATTTACTCCGAGACGACTTTGCTCGGGCTGGGCGGCCAGCTTTCCTCGGCTCATGCCGGCGGGCCGGCTCCGGTGCTGGTCGCGGAACTGACTTTGCCTAACGAACTCGAAAGCGCGCCACGGATCCGCCGTTTTCAGGAGCTGCAACGCTTCCCGGCGAGCACGCGCGACATCGCGCTGCTCGCGCCGGCCGCGCTCACGCACGCGGAGATTTTAGCCAGCCTAACCAATGGGGAAGAGCCGCTCCTCGCCGAGGTGCAGCTCTTCGATCTGTTCAACGGCGCGGACTCCGCAAACCTCGACGACGGCCGGAAATCGCTCGCGTATTCGTTGACATATCAGGACAAGAATCGCACACTCATTCACGACGAAGTCAACGCGGCCCACGATCGGATTCGCCAGCGCCTGCAGCGCGATCTGAAAGTGGAATTACGCGAATAGTTCTTTGGAAAAACAGCGAGAGACGCCGATTGAGAGTTGAGGGTTCAAAGACCTATTTGTGTCTACTTTCAGCTCTCTATCGACGGTTCTTGCAACCCCGTGGCCTCGGGGAAAATTTACCCTGCGGTGTACGAGATTACAGGTGGAAATCCCGGACCGATGTTTGTTAGCAAAGGGGGCTTGGCTGCGAGGAAAGATGGCATGCCTTCACTGGAAGTCAGATGACCCCGCGGTGGTCACCCGCCCGTTACCAGAAGGGAACGGGAACTCCGCCTTAACGGCACCTGTGGGGTAATAATCTGGCGCTCGCTTCAGGAATGGAGCGGGCGCTTTTTTCTTCCCCCTTTAATCCTGCACCTACACTTACACTTACACTTACACTGATTCGCAGCCGAGCGCCGGTCCGGGCGGGAGTGTAAGTGTAAGTGCAGGTGTAAGATTAAAGTCGGGAAAAGACGTTCGACTTTTTGCGACGACGCCCCCAGATTCCGCGCCAGCATGCGCGCGCTTCTCGCTCTTGAAGATGGCCGGATTTTCGAGGGCGAAGCCTTTGGCGCGACGGCATGCTGTGTCGGCGAAGTCTGTTTCAACACCTCCATGACCGGCTACCAGGAGGTGCTGACCGATCCCTCCTATCGCGGCCAGATCGTTGCCATGACCTACCCCCTGATCGGGAACTACGGCACCAACGCCGCCGATGCCGAAAGCCGCTCGCCGCATGTGCGCGGATTCGTGATCGAGGAACTGAGCGAAGTCGCGAGCAATTGGCGGAATGAAGTCTCGCTCGAGGAGTATCTGCTTCATTGGAAAATCCCCGGCGCGCAGGGGATCGACACGCGCGCGCTCACCCGGCACCTGCGCACCCGCGGCGCGATGAAGGCTTGCCTGACGACCGAAGGAATTTCCGCGGAGGAAGCGGTCCGGCGGGCGGTCGAAGGCGTCGGCGTGGTGGGGATTGATTACGTGCGCGAAGTGACGACGTCAGCCGCCTACCAATGGGATCCGGCGGATGAGACGAGCGCGGCCTGGACGAGCAGCAGCGTGGGCCCGGAGAAGTTGCCGCCGATTCGCCATCGGATCGTGGCCTACGATTACGGGATCAAGGAAAACATCCTGCGACGACTGCGGCAGAACGGTTTCGGCGTCACCGTCGTGCCCGCGCAGACGACAGCGGAGGAAACGCTCGCGCTGCAACCGGCCGGCGTTTTTCTTTCCAACGGGCCGGGCGATCCCGCGGCGCTCGACTACGCGCACGAAGCGGTCCGCGGATTGATGGGCCGGACGCCGATCTTCGGAATCTGTCTCGGGCACCAGGTGCTCAGCTATGCGTTTGGCGGGCGCACTTTCAAACTGAAGTTCGGCCATCGGGGCGGGAATCAGCCGGTCAAGGATCTGACCACGGGCAAGGTCGCGATCACTTCGCAGAATCATGGGTTCGCGGTCGATCCGGAGTCGTTGCCTAACGACATCGAGGTGACGCATGTGAACCTGAACGACGGCACGGTGGAAGGGATGCGGCATCGCGAGCTGCCGATTTTCAGCGTGCAATATCATCCCGAAGCGGCGCCCGGGCCGAACGATGCCAGCTACTTCTTTGCCGACTTCGCGCGTTTGATCGAGGCCGGTTAAAAATTTCACCGATCCCCGCCCGAGCAACTGATTGACCACCCTCCGGTTAGGGCGGAAGTTGGCGGCATGTATTCAAGCAAACCAAGAGTTCCGAAATTAATGCAACTGGCGGTGGCGGTCGCCTTCACCGCCGCGCTCGCCTCTTCACCCCTAGCCTTTGCCGCGGAGCCGGCCAAGGACGGGATGGACGCCGCGGCGACCAAGGAAGTCACCGGCGAAGTCGTCGACATGATGTGCTACGTCGATCACAACGCGATGGGCGATAAACACGCCGGTTGTGCCGAGAAGTGCATCAAAGGCGGCGGCCCGGTTGGCATCGTCAGCGATGGCAAAGCCTACCTCGTGGTCGGCGCGCACAAGCCGATGAACGACGAGCTCGCTCCCCTCGCCGGCAAGACCGTCACGTTGAAAGGCAAGATGGCCAACAACGGTGGCGTGACCATGCTGGAGAACGCCGAGATCGTTAAGAAATAGTTCGTTAGGCAAAAAGCGAAAAGCGCGCCCTTCTTCGGTTCGTCCGAAAGCGAGCGCGTTTTTTTGCGTACGGCGGCGGCGTTTTTCGGCGCCGCAGAATTGATGAGAACAGTCAAACTCGCCGACGGCACGCAGGTGCCGGTGCTCGGGCAGGGGACCTGGGAGATGGGGCGTCGCTGGTTTCGGCGCCGCCGAGAGATCGCCGCGCTCAAGACCGGGATCGATCTCGGGATGGTCTGCATCGACACCGCGGAGAGTTACGATGACGGCGGCGCGGAGCGGGTCGTGGCGGAAGCGATCGCCGGGCAGCGTGAGCGGGTTTTCCTCGTGACCAAAGTCTCGGCCGACCGGGCCACGCGCGCGACGATCCCGGAAGCGTGCGCGGCCAGTCTGCGGCGGTTGCAGACGGACGTGATCGATCTCTACCTGGTGCATTGGCGCGGCGACGTGCCGCTGGAGGAAACCGTCGACGCCTTCGAAAAGTTGCGCGCGGAAGGGAAGATCCGGCACTGGGGGACCTCGAATTTCGACGTGGCCGATCTGGAAGCGCTCGGACCGGGCCGCTGCGCCGTGAACCAGGTCCTCTATCATCCGGAAGCGCGCGGGATCGAATACGATCTGCTGCCGTGGTCGCAGGCCCGCGGACTCCTGACCATGGCCTATTCCCCGATCGGGCAGGCGGGCAGGCTGCTGCGCCACCCAACACTGCTCGAGGTCGCGCGTCGCCACGACGTCACGGCCGCGCAGGTGGCGCTAGCCTGGGGGCTTCGCCAGCCGGGGGTGATCTCCATTCCGAAGGCGAGCCGGCCGCGCCATGTGCGCGCAAATCACGCCGCCCTCGCACTCCAACTGACGCCGGAAGACCTCCGCGCCATCGACGCCGCACTCCCCCCGCCTAACGAAAAGCAGAAGCTGGTGATCTGGTAAAGCGGACCGCCGGTCTGCTCTTCAGAGGCGCCGCCGAAAAATCCGTTGCCGCTTTAAGCATCGCACGCTAAGTCCACGTCTGCGCCCGCGCGCGTCAACCGGATGAATATTCACGAGTATCAGGCGAAAGAACTACTCCAAAAATTTGGCGCGGCCACGACCCGGGGGAAGGTCGCCTCGACCGCGGAAGAAGCGGAGAAAATCGCCCGGGAAATCGGCGCCGCCGAGATCGTGGTCAAGGCGCAGGTGCATGCGGGCGGCCGCGGCAAAGGGACTTTTCAGAACGGCTTCAAGGGCGGTGTGCACATCGTGAAAACGCCGGAGGAAGCGGGCGAAATCGCCGGGAAAATGCTCGGGCAAACTCTCGTCACGCACCAAACCGGCCCGGCCGGCCGCCTCGTCAATCATGTCCTCGTCGCGGAGTCGGCCGACATCGCGCGGGAGATTTATTTCGCGGTGCTGCTCGATCGCGCGACCGCGGCGCCGTTGATCGTCGCGAGCACGGAAGGCGGCGTGGAGATCGAGACCGTGGCCGAGAAATCGCCAGAGAAAATCATGCGCGAACCGGTTAATCCACTCGCTGGTTTGCAGCCGTTCCAGACGCGCAAGCTCGCGAAGCAGCTCGGGTTCAAATCGAATGAGATCAAGCCAGCGGCGAAACTTTTCGACGCGCTTTATCGCACCTTCGTGGAGTCGGATTGCTCCATGGTGGAGGTGAACCCCCTAGTGATCACCAAGACCGGCGAAGTGCTCGCCCTCGACGCGAAATTTAACTTCGACGACAACGCGCTCTACCGGCACCCGGAGATCGCGGCGATGCGCGACACGGCGGAGGAGGATCCGCGCGAAGTCGAGGCTTCGAAGAGCGGCCTCAACTACATCGGCCTCGACGGCGACATCGCCTGTCTTGTGAATGGCGCCGGCTTGGCGATGGCGACGATGGATATCATTAAATTTTACGGCGGCAGCCCGGCGAACTTCCTCGATGTCGGCGGTGGCGCGACGGAGGAGCAGGTCACGGAAGCGTTCAAGCTCCTCGTATCCGACCCGAACGTGAAGGCGATCCTGGTAAACATTTTCGGCGGAATCATGAAGTGCGACATCATCGCGCAGGGCATCGTCAACGCGGTCCGAGCGGTGAAGCTGCCGGTTCCTTTAGTCGTTAGGCTGGAAGGAACCAACGTCGCCGAAGGAAAGAAGATTATCGCGGAGTCTGGTTTGCCGGTCATCACGGCCGACGATCTCGGCGACGCCGCCCAGAAAGCCGTGGAGGCGGCAAAATGAAAATGAAAATTACCGCGATCGCTTTTACAGGAATTCCGGTGACAGATATGAAAAGGGCGCGCGCTTTTTACGAGGACGTACTGGGATTGCAGCCCGATCCGGAAATGACCGGCGAGATGTTTACGGAGTATTCGATTGGCGCAGGAACCTTGGCGATCGCCTGTATCGGCGAGCAATGGAAGCCTTCGGACGAGGGCACGATGGCCGCCTTGGAAGTGGAGAACCTGGAAGAAGCGATCGCTCGTTTGCGAGAGCATCAGATCGACTATGAGGAACACCCGTCACCGGTTTGCCGGATGGCGGCGATCCAGGATCCCGACGGCAACAGACTGGTGCTGCATAAACTGAAAACGGAGGCCGAGATGGAGGAGTCGCAATGATCAAGGAAGTCGCATTTGTTGCCGTGGCGGTGTCCGATTTTGCTCGGGCGCGCAAGTTTTACGAAGAAACGCTGGAGCTGAAGGCGGGGCCGTCGCCGGAGGGTTTCCCCTGGGTGGAATTTGAGGTCGGCGGGGTCACAATCGGCGTCGGACAGCATGAAGCCTGGCAGCCGTCCCGCGACGGGACGACGATCGCTTTCGAAGTGGACGACATCGACGCGACCATCGCGAAACTCAAAGAGCGCGGCGTCACTTTCGACATGGAGAAAACAGAAACACCGGTTTGTTTCATGGCGCAGTTCCGCGACCCGGATGGGAACAAGTTGCTCGTGCATAAACGCAAGGCTGCCTAACGAATCATGTCCGTCCTCGTCGATAAAAACACCCGCCTCTGCGTCCAGGGCATCACTGGCAGTGCCGGCGGATTCCACGCGCGGCAGTGCATGGAATATGGGACCAACGTGGTCGCCGGCGTCACGCCCGGGAAGGGCGGCCAGAAGTTTGACGAAAAAGTGCCGGTCTTCGACACCGTCTGGGAAGCGCGCCAGGAAACCGGCTGCAATGTCTCGGTCCTTTTCGTGCCCGCAGCGGGCGCGGCCGATGGAATTTTGGAAGCGGTCGACGCCGGAGTCGAGCTCGTGATCTGCATCACCGAAGGCATTCCGGTGATCGACATGATGCGGGTGAAAGCCGAGATGGCCGGAAAAAAATCATGGCTGATCGGACCGAATTGCCCCGGCATCATCACCCCCGGCGAATGTAAAATCGGGATCATGCCCGGTTACATTCACAAGCCGGGCAACGTCGGCGTGATTTCGCGCAGCGGCACCCTCACTTACGAAGCGGTCTGGCAGCTCACCTCACGTGGCTACGGTCAATCGACCTGCATCGGCATCGGGGGCGACCCGATTAACGGCATGTCGCACCTCGATGCGGTAAAACTTTTCCATGAGGACCCGCAGACCGAAGCGTTGATCCTGATCGGCGAAATCGGAGGGACCGCGGAAGAAGAAGCGGCGGCGTGGATCCAGGAAAATTATCAGAAACCGGTAGCGGCGTTCATCGCCGGCGCGACCGCGCCGCCCGGGCGCCGGATGGGTCACGCGGGGGCGATTGTCTCCGGGGGCAAAGGAACCGCGGCGGGAAAAATCGAGGCGCTGCAAGCCGCCGGGATCGCCGTCGCGGACACGCCCGCGACCATGGCCGATACTTTGATTCAGCAGATGAAAGGGAGAAAATAATCCGATGCCAGTCACCGCCAAAGGACTCGAAGGAATCATCGCCAACAGCACGCGCCTGAGCGCGGTCATCGGCGACAAAGGCCAGCTCATTTATAACGGCTACGACATCAACGAGCTCGCCGGAAAGGTGAGCTACGAGGAAGTCGTTTACCTGCTTTGGAACGGAAAGCTCCCAAACAAGACGGAGCTCGAAAACTGCCGCGAGACGCTCCGTTCGCAACGCGAGCTGCCGCCGGACATCATCGATTTCCTGAAGAAGGCGCCGAAAAAAGCGGAGCCGATGGATGTGATCCGGACCGCGGTTTCCATGCTCGGGGTTTACGACGCCGAGATGGACCAGGAGGCGACGCCGGAGCTGAACAAAAAACGCGCGCGCAGCATCACGGCGAAGATCGGCGTGATCGCGGCCTACTTCCATCGCGCGCGGAACGGCAAAGATCTGCCGCCGGTGCGCGACGACCTCGGCGAGGCGGCGCATTTCCTTTATCTCATGAGCGGCGAAGCGCCTTCGCAGGAAGCAGCCGACACCCTCGACGTCGCCTTCGTGCTTCACGCCGACCACGGGATGAACGCCTCAACCTTCAGCGCCCGGGTCACGATCGCGACCTTGAGCGACATTTATTCGGCGATCACTTCCGCGATCGGCACGCTCAAAGGCCCGCTCCACGGCGGCGCGAACGAAGGCGTGATCCAGATGCTGGAGGAAATCGGGAGCGAAGACAAAGTCGACGCCTACATCGAGAAACAACTGGCCGAAAAGAAGAAGATCATGGGCATCGGCCACCGCGTTTACAAGACGCTCGACCCGCGCGCACCTCACCTCCAGAAGATGGCGGTCAAGCTGAGTACGCAGCTCGGCGATCCGAAATGGATCAACATGTCGGAGCGGATCGCGAAGTTGATGAAGGAAAAGAAGAACCTGAACGCGAACGTCGATTTCTATTCCGCGACGGTTTACTATTCGTTAGGCATTCCGACCGATTTGTTCACCCCGGTCTTCGCGATCGCGCGTTGCTCGGGCTGGTGCGCGCACGTCCTCGAGCAGCTCGAGGACAACCGGCTCTACCGGCCGCTGAGCGAGTACGTCGGCGAACCGGTCGGTAAGACCGTCCTCCCGCTCGACGGGCGCGAATAACGCAGGCGGCGTGGCTGTTTCACGATGGCGCGTCATAAACGCCCGGCCGTTCCGATTCCGTGTTGCCAGCGCGGCTGCGATTTGGTGGAGTGCGTTTGTCTTTCCAAATTCGGATGCGCGCGCAACTGCTTTTCTGGACCAGCGCTCTCACCTTGCTGAGCCTGATGGGCTGCCTCCCGAATAAGCCCTTCCGCCTGGACACCGGCGCGACCGAGTCGCGCATGAACGGGACTCGCGACTACGATCTGGGCTTCATCGAGTTTGACGAGCAGGGCGATTTCTGGGATCGCCAGCAGCTCGCCTCCGCCGTCAACCTGATCAAGGGCACGAGCAAACCGCTCCTCGTGGTTTACGTGCACGGCTGGCAGAACAACGCGAGTGACCAAACCGCCGACGTCCCGCAATTTCGCCAGGTGCTCGAGCAACTTGCGCGAACCGAACGGGTGCGAGCCTTAAAATATCAGGTCGTCGGCGTCTATCTCGGCTGGCGGGGTAAGCAGGCCTACGATCCGCTCTTTAAAGTGCTCAGTTTCAAAAACCGCAAGGACGCTGCCGTCCGTATCGGGAGCAGCAACACGATCACGGAAGCGATTTTCCGCGTCGTCTACGAGGCGCGCCATCGTGCCGTGGCCCGGACGATCTTGATCGGGCATTCCTTCGGCGCGCTCGTGGTCGAACGCGCGGTCGAGCAGGCGATGACCGGCGGATTGCTGACGGGTAAACCGGTGGTGCCGGCGGATTTCATTCTGCTCATCAACTCCGCCGCGGAATCGATTTACGCCAAGGAGATGCGCGACATGATGGCGGCGACCCTGAGCTTCGACACCTTTCGGAAGTGCTACCAGGCGCCGGATGAAACCGGTTGTTTCATGAAAGACGAGCCGCGGATCGTTTCCGTGACCTCGGAGACCGATCGCGCAACCGGGGTGGCGTTCCCGATCGGCGCGGCCCTCTTTGGCTTCGGCAAGCTTTATCGAGATTATTCACCGGAGCAGACCGGCGGCCAGAAGCTCGGCCAACGGCTCTTCTTCACCCACACGCCGGGACACAACGATTTCCTCCTCGACCACGCGATCGTGCCGCTCAAAATTCCGCCGCCCGAAACGCACCGGGACCGCGCCTTCGAAGAGAATCTGGCCGATCCGCAGGCCCTGCCCGCCAGTGGCGCGGACGCGCAGGCGACGCCCATCTTCGCCACCGGCGACGGCCCGCCTAACGAATGGAAATGGTGGCGCCTGAACTACACCGGCAACGCCAAAGAACGTTCGCCCTTCTGGATCGTGAAGGTGCCGAAGGAAATCCTGGACGGGCACGGAAACATCTTTAACCCCGCCGCGCTCGACATGATGGCCGCGCTCTTCCGGATGAGCAATGTGCTCGACCAGAGCACCACGCCGCCACCGGTGATCACGGTAAAAAACGAACCCAAAGCCGTCGGTCAACCGCTCGCGCAAGCCGTCACCCTGGCCGGGCCCGCGCCGTCGCCTAACGAATCGGCAACCCCCGCGCCGCCGCTCGGGAAGCGCCCCCGCCACACGCGCAAGTGGAAGTCGCCTTTTCTCCAGCAGGTCGGTCGCGTCGAAGCGCCCCAGGCGGCGCCTTGAGGGTCGCGGGGTCCGTTGCGGCTCCCGCTTTCACCGCGTATTTGTGCCGTCCGATGAAAGCCGAAAGCTCACCCTGGGGACGCGAAACGCTCGCGCTGCTGCGCGCCGGCGCGTTCCGCCGTTACCTCCTCGGCACCTCGATTTCCGACACCGGCACCTGGATGCAGTTGATGGCGCAGGGATGGATCATGAGCACGCTCACAGACAAGGCGATCATGCTCGGGATGGTAAACTTCGCCGCCGGTCTGCCGATGATTTTCCTCACCATGTTCGGTGGCTCGATGGCGGATCGTTTCGATAAAAGAAAAATCCTCGTCTGGACCCAGATCGTGCAAATCGCGCTCGCCCTCCTCGTGGGCTGGCTCGTCTACACGCACCGGATCCAGATCTGGCACATCATCGTGGTCGCGGGTTTGTTAGGCGTCGCCTTCGCTTTTGAACATCCTGCGCTCTCCGCGCTCGTGCCGGAGCTGGTCCGGCGGGATGAGATCGCCGCCGCGGTCGCGCTCGATCGCGCGGTCTTCCACTGCGCGCGTTTTGTGGGTCCGTCGATTGGCGGGTTGGTGGTGGCGGCATTCGGCGCGGCCACGGCTTTTTTCGCGAATGCGGTTTCCTTCATCGCCTTCATCATCGCGCTCCTCTCGCTGCCCGCGCGCGCCCTCGGGAGCAGGGAGGAAGAGGAGCAACGCGCGAGCGGGATCAAGGATGGCTTCCGCTACATGCGCTCGGATAAACCGAGCCTCGCCATGGTCGGCATGATCGCCTCGATGACGATTTTCATCTTCCCCTCGGTCTCGGTCATGATGCCGCTTTACTCGCGCGACGTGCTCCATTTTGGGCCGGATAAATTTGGCTACCTGATGGCCGCGGCGGGCATCGGTTCGGTCTTCGGCGCGATCGGTTTGATCACCATCCCGCACGCGCGGCGGCTCGGCTGGATGACGGCCGGCGCCCTCGCGGTGGCCGTGGCCGTCTTCGCGCTCAGCCGGGTGCATGAGTTCGCTTACGCGGCCGGATCGCTGGTCGTGATCTCGTTAGGCTTGTCCATGATCTTCGGACTTTCGAACACGATCGTGCAGGAACGCGCGCCCTCGGTTCTGCGCGGCCGGGTCTCCGCGGTCATGGGTCTGAGCTTTTTTGGGCTCATGCCCGTGGCTGGCCTCGGCGTGACCAGTCTGGCCGACGCGATCGGGATGCGGACCGCGCTGGCGGCCTCGGCCATGGCCTACGCCGTGGTCGCGCTCGCCGTGCTGGGGTGGATTGGCGGGGCGATGAACGAAGCGCCCAAAACGCCGGCCGCGCCGCTGCCGGAAGGAGCGGCTGTCTCCTGAAAAATTCGTTAGGCAAGAGATGATCGCGTTTTCCACCTGCTGGAATTCCGGCCGCCACACCGCCGGCGATGCGATGCTGGGCGAGATCAAAAACAAGCTCGGCTTCGAACTGATCGAACTCGGCCACGGCATTCGCATCTCGCTCATGCCGGGCATCCAGAAAGCCTTCGAGCGCGGGATCGTGCGCTTCAGCAGCCTGCACAATTTCTGC
>JBBSED010000018.1:0-67679 GCA_038240025.1 Chthoniobacterales bacterium | reverse complement strand
GCAATGTGTTCCGCCTGCGTCTTGCTGATCTTCGCCTGGGCGAGGAGCTGCGCGTCGGTTTCGCCCTCGGCGAAGAGGCTGGAAGTCGTGAGGCCGGTGAGCAAGAGCGCGGCGACCAATCCCTTGTTTTGATAGTATTTGTTCATTATCCAACCTACGCCGCCGACCTGTCGCCGCGAAAGTCGTTCCCGTTACAAATCTGTTATTTGCAGGCGCGCGCTCGCTCCGGGTCGCACGGCCGGTTATTTTCGGAGCATGCGCGTGCTGGTGGTCGAGGATGAGAAAAAGCTCGCCACTTTTCTGCGCAAAGGGCTACTCGAAGAGAATCTCGTGGTCGATCTGCTGCATGACGGCGCCGCGGCGCTGGAGCGAATTCTGATTCGTCCCTACGATGTGATCGTGCTCGACATCATGCTCCCGGGGCGCGACGGGCTGAGCCTGCTGCAGGAAATGCGGCGCCAGCATATCAACACCCCGGTGCTCCTCCTCTCCGCGCGCGGGAACGTGAACGAACGCGTGGAAGGGTTGAATCTCGGCGCAGATGATTATTTGCCGAAGCCCTTCTCGATCACCGAAGTGGTTGCGCGCGTGCGCGCGTTGCTCCGGCGCGCTACCGGCGAGCACGCGACGATGATGCAGGTGGACGATCTTTCGCTCAATGTCGTGACCCGCGAAGCGACGCGCGACGGGCACAAGGTTGACCTGACGAACCGGGAGTTCGCGCTCCTCGAATATCTGATGGCGCACGCCGGCCGGGTCGTGAGCAAGACGACGCTCTGTGAGCACGTCTGGGAACACCATTTCGATACCGGCACGAACGTCGTCGAAGTCTGCATGCAGCGGCTGCGGCGCAAAGTCGATGAGGGCTACGCGCATAAGCTGCTGCAAACGGTGCGCGGCACCGGCTACTCGCTGCGGGGAACCGGATGAGACCGAGAACTCTTCGTGGGCGGATCGCGCTCTGGAGCGCGGCGGTGGCGACAGCCGCACTCGTTCTTTTCGGAGTCGCGTCCGCTTGGAATCTGCGCCGCGAGCTGGTCGATAATCTCGATCAACAAATCCACGATGAGGCAGCCGATTTCGCGGCGGAAATGGACGAGCAAAAGGCCGAGACCAGCCAGGGCGAAAAGGCGATGACTTTTGCCAGCGACGATCTGCCGCGCTTCCCCTTTGTCGAAGTGCGCGGCGCCACCCAGCGGCTGCTCTACCGCACGCCGGCATTGGGAAAGATCGAAGTCATTCCCGCGGTGCAGTCGGGCTGTCCCTATGAGTTGAAAGCCGGCGACCGCGTACTGCGGTTCGCGCTTTTCCATCGCGGCGGGATCACCTACGCCATCGGCAAGGATCTCGACAACATCGAAGAAGCACTCGCGGGTCTGCTCCGTTCCTACTTCATCGCGTTCCCACTCGTCGTCATCGCCATTGGCGCCGGCGGCTGGTGGATCGCAGACCGGGCGGTCGCACCGATCACGACCATCGCGGCGCGCGCGGCGAACATTTCGGCGTCGGATTTGAGCCAACGCCTGCCAGACACACCGGCGCAGGATGAAATCGGCGACCTCACCCTGGTCCTGAACGCGATGTTCGATCGCCTGCAGCGGAGCTTCGAGCAGGTCACGCGTTTCACCTCCGACGCGTCGCACGAATTGAAAACGCCGCTCGCGCTTATGCGGGCCGAAGTGGAGAACGCGCTCGAGTCGCCCGCGCTCGCGCCCGAACCGCGCGAGCTCCTCGAGAATCTCGGCGAGCAGTGTTCCCGGCTCTCCCTCATCATCGATGCTCTCCTCCTGCTCTCGCGCACCGACGACCGCCGCCTCGCGCTCGAACAGACCCGGTTCGATCTCGTTAGGCTGGTCCGCGAGCTGATGGAAGATGCGGAGATCCTCGCGGAACCGGCTCGACTTTCCCTGGAATGCGAGTTGCCTAACGAGATGCCCGTCTGGGGCGATCGCCGGCTCCTCGCGCGCGCCGTCATGAACCTGCTCGACAACGCCATCAAGCATAACGAGACCGCTGGCCGCGTGCGGGTGGCCGCGGCGCGCGAGAACGGCCAGGCCGTGCTCCGAATTGGCAACACCGGCCGCGGCCTCTCGCGCGAGACTGGCGAGGAAATCTTCGAGCGCTTCTTCCGCGGCGACCCTGCGCACGGCGACGAGACTCCAGGCCACGGCCTCGGCCTAAGTATTGCGCGCGAGATCGCGCGCGCCCATCGCGGCGACGTGCAACTCGCGCGCTCCGATGCCTCCTGGACAGAATTTTCCCTCATGCTCCCAGTCGAAGGCGCGTCATGAGCGAGACGCCTTCCCTTGCCGTGGTCGTCCCGTTTTTTAACGAGGCCGCGAATCTCGAGGCGGTCTGCGGCGAGCTGCGCGACGTCCTGACGAGGGAACTTTCCGACTTCGAAGTCGCATTGATCGATGACGGCAGCAGCGACGGCACCCACGCCAAGCTGGAGGCGATCGCGCGCGACTGGCCGGAGGCCCGCGTCTTCCACCGCCGCGAAAACAGGGGCCAGTCGGCCGCGCTCCTTTTCGGTTTCAGGAACACAACCGCCCCGATCATCGTGACCATGGATGGCGATGGACAGAACGATCCGCACGATATTCCCCGGTTGCTGGCGCGGCTGGTCGAGGCGGACATGGTGGTGGGCGTGCGGGTCGATCGGCAGGATACCTGGATGCGGCGGCGGATCTCCCGGATCGCGAATCAGGTGCGCTCCGACTTGTTAGGCGACGGGGTCTCCGATTCCGGCTGCGCGCTGAAAGCCTTCGGCCGTGAGGTAGTCGATGCCTTTATCCCGATCCGCACGCTTTACTCGTTCATGCCCGCGCTGGCGGTCGCCGGCGGCTTCCGCGTGGTCGAGGAACCGGTCCGGCACCGGGCGCGCGCGCATGGCTCTTCCCGCTACACCACGGCGAGTTTTCTCATTTTGCCGATCATTGATTTTGTCGGCCTGCGCTGGTTCCGTTGGCGTCGCTGCCGGGCCGAGGGTTCTTCGCGGTTTACAAATCATCCGACGATCGGCACCCTCGGCACCGATTCCCATCTCCGCGCCGCACGGAGCGAAGGGCAGCACCCTGATCCCAAACCTCCCGACCGCCGCTGAGCGCGTATGCCTAACGAATTCTCAACTACGTCGGACAGCGGTGAAAAGCGGAACCGGTTCTACTTCCGGGCGGCGCTAGCCGTGATCGCGCTCGGCGCGCTCTTCCATCTCGCTTACAGCACGCATCTCGAGCTGGTCGGCGATGAAGCCTATTACTGGCTCTGGTCGCGGCATCCGGACATCTGTTATCTCGACAAAGGCCCGATGATCGCGTGGCTGATTCGCGCCGCGACAGCGATGTTTGGCCAGACCGTTTTTGGCGTGCGCTTCTTCGCGGCGATTCTCGCCAGCGGGACGGGGCTGGCGATGCTGCTTTTAGGCCGACGGCTCTTTTCGGATCGCGTGGCTTTCTGGGCGGTCGTAACTTCCGCGTTCATCCCGCTCTTCGCGGTCGGTTCGTCGCTGATGACGATCGACACGGTCTACGTCTTTTTCTGGAGTTGGGCCGCGCTCGCCTTTTGGTGGGCGAAAGATCAGCGCACGCTCGGGCCGTGGATCCTGACCGGTGCGCTTGTCGGTCTCGGGCTACTCTCGAAATACACCGCCGCCGTCGAGCTGCTCTCCTTCGCGACCTTCTGCCTCTGGGATCGGCCGAGCCGGGTTCATTTCCGGCACGCGACATTTTGGGTCATGCTGGCCACGGCGCTGCTCTTTTTCGCACCCGCGGTCATCTGGAATATCCAACATCACTGGCCGACAAGCCGGTGGCTGCTGGTGCGTGGCGGGTTGGATAAAGGGATCGGCTTGCATCCTCGTTTCGCGCTCGATTTTCTCGCGGCGCAAGCGGGTGTGATCTCGCCCTTCCTTTTTCTCGGGCTCATTTTCGTGTTCTTCCGGCCGCGCACGTGGCGCGCGCCCCAACCAGCGACCGGCTATGCCGCGGCGCTTTTTCTCCCGCTCTTCGGGCTCTATCTGCTCCTGAGTTTTCACTATCGCGGGCAACCGAACTGGACCGCTGCCGCCTACGTCGGCGGGGTGCTGCTGTTGGCCGCGAAGGGGCTCGATCTCGTCCGCCACAATCCCTGGAGCCGCTGGCTTTGCCTCGCGGCCCTCGTCTTCGCCGCACTGGAAACCGCGATCTTGCTCGAGACGCGCTGGCTCCACCTGCCGCCGAAACGCGACCCGCTCAATCGCGCGCGTGGCTCGCGCGACTTGGCGGCGCAGATGGCCCACTGGCAGCAGGTAACCGGGGCGAAATTCATCATCGCCGATCACTACATGAACGCGGCGTTGCTCTCGTTTTATCTCCCGGGACAACCGAATGTTTTTGTTCCGATCGAACCGCGTCCGCGCGATCAACTCGAACTCTGGCCGACTTATGACGAGAAGTTTCCGACCAGCGACGGACTGATCTTGGCCAAGCACGCTCGCCTCGTGCGCTCGCTTCCGGCCAGCTTCCCGCGCCTGACTTCGTTAGGGAAAATCGAGGCGGTTGATCACGGGCAAATCATCGACACCTATCAGCTTTTCCTGGCGCAGCGCGCGCCGCGAGGGAACCGCTGAGCGCAGCTATTTCGCCGGCAACCAAAGCACGCCGCGCCCAGGCAACCGATGACCGACATAACCGTGGCGCCGGGTGTAATCGAGCAGCGGCTGCTCGAATTCCCGATGTTCGAAACCGGTGAGAACGGCGGCCGGCGGATCATCGACGAGATAATCTTCGAGATCGGCCGGACCGACAAAGCCAAAGTTCGCCCGTTCCGCCGGGCCGATGAACGGAGCCGTCCGCCAGGCAAACGGGCCGGTGCCAAACTCAGGATAAATTTCGCGGCCCGCCTCGAGTGGAAAAAGCGGCGCCAGCGTTAGCACCCGTCCCCGCGGCAGGAGGCCCGCGATCGCATCCGCCTTCGCATGCGCAGCGAAAACCGGCCAGGTCGCGGGAGCGATTTGGCCTAACGAACTCAGGAGCGACGGAATCGACTCGAGCAGGCTGACGATCACCGTCAGCCAAAGCAGCTTGCGCCAACGAAACGGCCAGGCGCGCGCGAGACCGATGATGGCCCCGAGCAGAAGAAAGGGCACGAACGGATAGTAATACTGCCGGTAGGAAGGCGTCGGCGCCCAGCTCCCCATGAGGAGAAAGGGCAGCAGGAGCACGAGGAAGCTGAGCGCGCGATCCTTTTTCCAACCGGCCCAGCCGCTGCGCCACCAGGGCAGGAGCGCGAACCAGATAAAGCCGGCGAGCAGCAGGACCGTGGCCGGCGACCGGAGAAAATATTGAAACGGGAAGCTAAGTTTATTCCAAAACGTAATCTCGCGCGGGACCGTGGCCGCGCGGTAGAGCAAATTGATCGCCCGGTTGTAAGTGAAATTATCGAAAAGGAACTGGCGGGGCGCGAGGCTAAAAAGCAGGCCCACGGGAAGAAGCGCGAGCGCCAGGCCGTCTCCGAAATGCAATAGGCTGACGATTCGTTTCTGACCCGTGCACGGGAAGAAGAAGATGGCCAGAAGAAAGGGCGCCACCATCGGCGCAAAGGAAAGACGCGTGCCCGCCGCGAGGCCCACCCCCACCCCGCAGAGCGCGAGCCAAAGGGTCGCGCGGTCACTTTTCTCCACGCGAAGAAAAGCGAAATATGCCCCCACCAAAGCGAGCACCGGGAGGTCGTGATTCCACGCACGACCGGCGGTGAAACGAAAAAATGTATTCAGACTCAGGATGAGAGCGAAGCCGAGCCCGATAAACCCGTTATCCTCCGAGAGAGGACGAAAACGCCGGGCGGCAAAAACGAAAACGAGCAACAACAAAAGCGCGGCACAACCGGCATTAAACGCGCGCGCGGCCAGCAGGTAATGCGTGGTCGTCGCGAACAGCGCCGCGAAAACCAAGGTCAGATCCGGGGTGTGAAAGCAGGGAAAATCGCGATAGGGCAGCAAGCCCGAGTGCAGGAAAAGCGCCGCCGGCGCGATGAATTGATGCTCGTCGTGATTCAAATCGCGCGCGAACGAACGCACGAAGAGCAAAAGCAGAACCGCAAAAAGACCAGCCGCAATCAGAGCCATCCGACCCCTTCGACTCGTGATGAAGATATTTTTCCTTATCTCGATCTCGGAGACTATGAACCGGCGCTGTCTGCGAGACGCTGGCGCGCGTTACAAATTCGTTATCCGCCGCGCCCTTCCTCGCGCCCGATGCGCTTTTGGTTACGCTGGCAAACACATCTTCTCTGAAATTTCCGCCTCGCAGGCGGTGTCTTCTTCTTAATGAAAATCGCCAGCAAAGCGCTCTGGATTGGCGCGGTAATTCTGATCGTCATCATCTTTTTTGTGTGGCGCCGGGGAGGGAACGATTCCGCTTCCTATTCCACTTCTCCGGTCGAGCGCGGCGACATTCTGCAGGAGGTCGACGCCACCGGCACGATCAATGCCGTCATCACGGTGCAGGTCGGTTCGCAGGTCTCGGGCGTGATCTCGGAGTTGCACGCGGATTTCAATTCCCATGTCAGCAAAGGCGAAGTGATCGCGCAAATTTCGCCAGCGCTGTTCGCGGGCGCCTTCGCACAAGCCAAGGCCGACTTGGAGAACGCCCAGGCGAATGTGGCCGTGGCCGCTGCGAACACTGCGAAAGCAAAAGCGACGCAAGCGCAAACCAAGGCTGACTACGACCGCAATGTCGGCCTAACGACCAAAGGAGCGGTTAGTGCGCAGGCGCTCGACCTGACCAAAGCCGCCGCCCAAAGCTCCGATGCGGATGTGCTGGCGGCGGCAGCGCAAGAGCTGCAGGCGCGGGCGCAGGTGGAACAAAAGCGTGCGGCCGTGCAGGTCGCGCAAACCAATCTCGATTACACAACGATCCGCGCCCCGATCGACGGCACGGTGGTGGCGCGGAGCGTCGATGTCGGGCAGACCGTCGCCGCCTCGTTGCAGGCGCCGACTTTGTTCACGATCGCGCAGGATCTCACCAAGATGCAGGTCTACGCGAAAACCGACGAGTCGGATGTCGGCGGGATGAAGGCCGGGCAAAAGGTCACTTTCAAAGTGGATGCGTATCCGCGGGAGATTTTCACCGGCATGGTCTCGCAAGTGAGGATGAACTCGACGGTGGTCCAAAACGTCGTGACCTACGACACCGTGATTAACTTCGACAATCCCGAGAGGAAGCTCTTTCCCGGCATGACGGCTTACGTCACCATTCCCGTCGCGTCCGCGAAAGACGTCATCGAGATTCCAAACGCGGCGCTGCGCTTCAAGCCAGACCTGTCGGCCGCTGAGCTGCACGCTCTTTATCGCAAGGCCGGCTTTTCCGACGAAGGCGTCGCAGCAGCCAAGACGGCGGGTTCGAAGAAAATGTCCGGTCCAAAAAGCGAGACGCACCTTGTTTGGAAACTCGTCAGCGGCAAAACGCTCGAGCCGGTCAGCGTCAAAACCGGGATCACGGATCACACCAACACCGAGTTAGTAGCGGTCGCGAACGGCAACCTGAAAGAAGGCGACGCCGTCGTCACCGGGGTCGCGCAAAGCGAGCGCGCGGGAAAAACTCCGGGCGGCCCGGGACGCCCGTAACGGAAGCCCGATGGCCTCGATCGCGCCCGAATTTTCAGCCACCGATGCGGAGTCGGGCGCAGCCGTTCTTCGAGTCGAGGAACTGCATAAATATTATCAGATGGGCGAAAACCGCGTCCACGCCTTGCGCGGCGTGGACCTCGAAATCAAGCGCGGCGAGTTCGTCGCGATCATGGGTGCGAGCGGCAGCGGGAAGTCGACTTTCATGAACATCCTCGGCTGTCTCGATAAGCCGAGCGCCGGTCGTTACTTTTTGGAAGGCACCGACGTCGCGGCCCTCGATAAGACGCAACTTGCCGGCATTCGAAATCGCAAAATCGGCTTTGTTTTCCAGGGCTTCAATCTCCTCGCCCGCACCACCGCGCTCGAGAACACCGAGCTGCCCACGCTTTATGCGCGCATCGATAAAACCGAACGGCGCGAGCGCGCCCTGGAATCGCTGCGCCTGGTTGGATTGGGCGAGCGGACCGATCATTTTCCCTCCCAGCTTTCCGGCGGACAACAACAGCGCGTCGCGATCGCGCGCGCCCTAGTAAACCGGCCCTCGATTCTCCTCGCCGACGAACCGACGGGAAACCTCGACAGCCGCACCGCTGTCGAAGTCATGGAAATCTTTCAGACGTTGAACGAAAAAGGCCTAACGATCATTCTGGTTACTCACGAGACCGACATCGCGAACTTCGCGCGGCGCAGCATTGTCTTCCGCGACGGCACCATCCGACGCGACGAATTGATGGCGAAGCGATCCGTCGCTGCCGAGGTGATCAGGACGATTCCGCGACTCGAAGACTGAGATGGATTTTGCTTCCACCATCCAGATCGCCCTGCGCGCGCTCTTGCGAAACAAGAGCCGGTCTATCCTCACGATGCTCGGGATCATCATCGGAGTCGGCGCGGTCATCGCCATGATCGGGATCGGACAAGGTGCCGCGCAAACCGTGCAAAAAGAGATCGCGACTCTGGGATCGAACATGCTTTTCATCACGCCCGGATCGAGCACGCGCGGCGGGTTGCGGATCGGTTGGGGCAGCACGAAGTCGTTAGTCACGGCGGACGTGGCCGCCATCCGTCGACAGTGTCCGGCCGTGATTGCGGTCGCCGCCGGCACGCAGACCACGGCGCAAATTGTTTACGAAGGCGAGAACTGGGGGACGCGCGTCATCGGCACTACGCCGGAATATTTTGATATCCGCACCTGGCCTTTCCAAAGCGGAACCAGCTTCACGAGTGACGACGTCACGACCGCGGCGAACGTCGCGGTCATCGGCGAAACCGTGCGCAAGAATCTCTTCGCTTCGACGAACCCGATCGGAAAAAAGATTCGCGTCGGCGATCTGCCATTTCTGATCGTGGGCGTCCTGGTCGCGAAAGGACAATCCGCCGCGCTGAGCGAGGACCAGGACGACACCATCATCGCCCCGCTCACGACCGTGCAAAAGAAGATCACCGGGCAACCGTGGCTGCGCTTTGCCATGGCCTCGGCCGGCTCCCGGTCCGGGAGCTACACCGCGCAAGCGCAGATCGGCGCGCTCTTGCGCGAACGCCATCGCCTCCGCGCCGGGCAGGCCGATGATTTCGTGGTGCGCAATCTCGCGGACATCGCCGACGTCGCCTCAGAAGCGAGCAAGGTGATGACCGTGCTCCTCGGTTCGATCGGCGGCGTTTCCCTCTTTGTCGGCGGGCTTGGCATCATGAACATCATGCTCGTCTCCGTGACGGAACGGACGCGCGAAATTGGCATCCGCATCGCCATCGGCGCCACCGAGGGCGACGTGCAACGCCAGTTCCTGATCGAAGCCGTAGCCATCAGCCTGCTCGGCGGCCTCATCGGAATTCTGGCGGGTATCGGTTCTTCATTTGTCATCTCTTCGACGGCCGGTTGGCCTGTCGCCGTCTCCGTCACCGCGATCGCGATTGCCGCGTTGGTTTCGATCGCGATCGGCGTCTTCTTTGGCTACTACCCGGCGCAGAAGGCGGCAGGCCTCGACCCGATCGAAGCGCTCCGCTACGAATAAGCGCCGCCGCGCCTAACGAGATGTCTTTCGATACCATTCTCCGCGAAGCTTGGAAGGCGCTCTTGCGCAATAAAGTCCGCAGCATCCTCACCATGCTCGGCATCATTGCCGGGGTCGGCTCGTTCATCTGCGTGGTCGGAGTTGGCCGGGCCGGATCGATGCGCGTCGAAGAGCAGTTGCACAACGTGGGCGACAATCTCATCTGGCTCGAAGCCGGGGGCCGCGGGCGCAACGGCGTGCGCACCGGGAGCAGGGATAGTCGGACGCTCGTGATGAGCGATTACCGCGCGGTCCTCGACCAGGTGCCGGGGATTAAGCGCGGCTCGCCGAACGTGGACGGACATATCCAGATCGTCTTCGGCAGTTCCAACTGGGGCACGCAGTTTCGCGGGGTCACCCCGGATTTCTTCGAGATTCGCAAGTGGACGATCGCGCTGGGAGCGCCTTTCATCGATGACGATGTCGAGCATGCCTCCACCGTCTGCGTCATCGGACAGACGATTGCTTCCAATTTATTTGGCAGCGCGAATCCGATCGGCGAAAGCATCCGCGTCCAGGGCGTCCCCTTCAAGGTGCTCGGCGTCATGCAGGCCAAGGGGTTCTCGACCTCGGGACAGGATCAGGATGATTTCCTCCTCGTCCCGATCACGACGGCGCAGAAAAGAATCAGCGGCACCGATTGGCTGGACGACATTTATTTTTCCGCCGCGCGCCGGGAAGACATTCCCGAGGCTTCGAAGCGAATCGTCGCGCTCATTCGCGAGCGCCACCACTTGCAGCCCGGCGAGCCCGACGATTTTAACCTCCGCACGCCGGAGGAAGTCATCCGCGCCCAGTTGGCCGCGGCCAATGTTTTCACTTTGCTGCTCGGGAGCGCGGCCTCTTTGTCGCTCCTCGTCGGAGGCATTGGGATCATGAATATCATGCTGGTCTCGGTCACGGAACGAATCCGGGAGATTGGGATTCGCCTCGCCGTGGGCGCCACCGAACGCGATATTCAAATGCAGTTCCTCAGCGAAGCCGTTGCGATGAGCTTGATCGGCGGAGCGCTAGGCGTCGCCGGAGGAATTGTCGGATCCTATTTCCTCCACCGCGCCCTGCACTGGGACATCCAGCTCTCGCGCAACATCATGATCATCGCCGCGCTCTTCTCCGCCGGAGTCGGCGTTTTCTTCGGCTATTATCCGGCGCGGAAAGCTTCACAGCTCGACCCCATCGAAGGTCTGCGCTTCGAGTGAATCGAGCTTTTTCAACCTTTCCCCGAACCCCGCTGAACCTTAATCCCGATCATTTCTCATGACTCTGCGCGAACCTGAAGTTATCGACCTGCCGACCCCGACAGGTCCGATGCGCACACACCTTTTTCGGCCCGCGGAGGAAGGGCGCTTCCCGGGAGTTCTTTTTTACTCCGAGATTTTTCAAGTCACGGCCCCGATCCGTCGTTTGGCGGCGTGGATTGCTGGTCATGGCTACCTCGTCGCGGTGCCGGAGATTTATCACGAGTTTGAAACGGCGGGGACGGTGCTGGCCTACGACCAGGCGGGAGTCGATCGCGGGAACGCGCTCAAACAAGAGAAGGAGCTACGTGCCCTCGATGGCGACTCGGAGGCAGCCGTGAAATTTCTGCAGGCACATCCCGCCTGCACCGGTTCGTTAGGCGCGGTCGGCATCTGTATCGGTGGTCACCTGAGCTTCCGCGCCGCGGCCAAGCATCGCGAAATCCTGGCGTCTGCCTGTTTCTACGGAACCGATCTGCATACCGCGACGATCAGCAAATCGGGCGACGACACCCTCGCGCTGGCCGGCGAGATCAAGGCCGAGATGCTGATGGTCTGGGGCCGCCAGGATCCGCACATCCCGCCGGAAGGCCGGCGCAAAATCCATAATGCCCTCTCCGAGAAGAAAGTGAATTTCACCTGGCACGAGTTCAACGCGGCGCACGCTTTTCTGCGCGATGAAGGACTGCGTTATGATCCCGTCCTGGCGTCGCAGTGCCATGCGCTTTTGCTCGAACTTTTCCACCGCCGCCTGGCAGCGTGATCGTCAGGCCGGCCCGTAAACGAGCAGCTTGAATGTGTTCGGCACGATCTTCGGGCGCTGCCGGGGCGCGTCCGGCGCGGGCGTTGGCGCCGGCTCGTACTGCGCGGTCGGCAGGTAAATCTTATCGGTCGTCGGATCGATCGCCATCGTGCGCGCGCCGCGCTCGGTCTTAAGCGTCTGCACGACGCTGAGTTTATCCGGCGCATCTTCTTGCGCGATCGTCGTCACGCCTTCGCCGCAGGAGGCAAAGGCGAGGTGCAGCTTGTCCGAGAATGCGCCGCCGTCCGGCCCCTCACCGATCGGCGCGGTCCCGACGACTTTGCCGCTCTCGGTATCGAGCATGGTCAGCAGTTTGTTATCGCAGGTGCTGAAGAGCCGGTGATGCGCCGCGTCGTAGGCGATCCCGCTCGGCGCTTCGCCCGGCGCGAGCGGCCAATGCGCGACCACCGCATGCGTCGCGGTGTCGATCGCCGCGACTTCGTTCTTGTCCTCGACGTTCACAAAAACCCGGCCCGCCGCGGCATCAACCGCCGCAAACTCCGGACTTCCGCCTAATGAAATCGTCGCCACCACTTTCGCGGTCTTCGCGTCGATCACGGTCGCGGAGCCACCGCGATGATTGAAGACATAGACCTCGCCGTGCTTCGGTTCGTAAACCATCGCGTCGGGGCTCTCGCCGGTCTCGACTTTCGAGATCGTCTTCAGCGTTTTGAGATCGACCACGCTCGCTTTCGCTTCCTTGCCATTGGAGGAAAAGCCGCGGCCAATTTCCGGTACGGCGAGGAAAGCGTGCACCCCCGGCAGGTCCGCGATCTCACCCGCGACCGCGTTTTTTTCCAGGTCGATCACGACCACTTTCGTGGAGTGCGAGAGATAAAGCCGGTGCGCCGCGGAATCGATCGAGAGGATGTCCCAGCCGCCTTCGCCGCCGATCGGAATTTCTTTTTCCAGTTTGTAATTCGGAGTCGCGGCGAGGAGCGCAGCCGGCAGCGCCACGGAGCAGAGGAGCGGAAGAATGAATCGCATCCGTCACTGCTACGGCGATTCCGCTCCTCGTCGACCTCGAAATTAGCAGGCCAAACCGCGGAACATCAGGAAAAGCCGGACCCGATGAAAATCGGCGGCACCCAGCAGCGGTGAGGCCAAGTCAACTATCTTCATGCTCTACCTGTCCGCGCAGGATGTGGTAGAACGCGGTCGCTAAGTTGCGGAGGGCGCCTTGGCCATGGCCACCGGCGCAGACACCCGTTTCGTCTCCGAGGCGAAACCGCGGATGACGACGTAGAAGATCGGCGTCAGGAGCAGACCGAAGAAGGTGACCCCGAGCATCCCGAAGAAGACCGCCGTGCCTAACGACTGGCGCATTTCTGCGCCCGCGCCGCTCGCGATCACGAGCGGCACCACGCCGAGGATGAAGGCGAACGAGGTCATGAGAATCGGACGCAACCGCAATCGGCAGGCCTCGATCGCCGCCTCAAAGCGTGTCTTCCCCGCGTGTTCCTGTTGGCGCGCGAACTCCACAATCAGGATGGCGTTTTTACTCGCCAAACCCACGAGCACAACGAAACCGATCTGGGTCAAAATGTTGTTGTCGAACCCGCGCAGGATCACGCCGCCGATCGCGCTGAGCAGACACATCGGGACGATCAGGATGACTGCAAGCGGCAGGGTCCAGCTTTCATATTGCGCGGCGAGAGTGAGGAAAACGAAGAGCACGCAGAGCGGGAAAATGAAGAGCGCGGTGTTGCCGGCGGCCCGCTGCTGGTAAGCGAGATCGGTCCACTCGAAGGCCATTCCGTTAGGCAAATTTTCGTGGGCCAGCCGCTCCATGGTATCGAGCGATTGGCCCGAGCTGAAGCCTTTGGCGGTGTCGCCGTTGATCTCCGCCGCCGGGAAAAGATTGTAGCGCACGACGCGATCGGGGCCGGTCGTCTCCTTGATGTTCATGACCGACCCGAGGGGCACGATCCCGCCGGTGGCGCTGCGCGTTTTCAACCGCGCGATATCCGAAACATCATCGCGAAACGGCGCGTCGGCCTGCGCGATCACGCGATAGGTGCGGCCGAAGAGGTTGAATTCATTCACGAAAGTCGAGCCGAGATAAATCTGGAGCGTGTCGAAAATATTGCCTAACGGGACGTTCAACATCTTCGCCTTCGTCCGATCGACCTGAGCGTAAAGCTGGGGCGTCGAGGCGCGGAACTGGGTGAAGACCTGGACCAAGCTGGAGTCGCTGCGCGCGGCCTGGATGACTTTGTCGGTCGCCGCCTGGAGCGCTTGCAAGCCGGCGCCGGAGCGATCCTGCACTTCCATTTTAAAACCGCCACCCGTTCCCAGACCGCGCACCGGCGGCGGCGGGATGACCGCGACTTGCGCGCCTTGCACCGCGGCCAGCCGCTGCCGCAAACCGGCGATGACCGCGGGTCCGTCGAGTTTCCGACCGCGTTCGTCGAACGGCGCGAAGCCGGGGAAAAGGGCGGCGGCATTCGAACTGTTCGCGCGGGTCGCGCCGGAGAAGCCGGCAAAGGCGACGACGCGGTTGATCCCCGGGCTCTTGAGCGCAATCCCGATCACCTGCCGAATGACCTGGTCCGTCCGCTCGAGCGAAGCGCCGTCCGGTAATTGCACCGCGATGATCGCGTAGCCCTGGTCGAGCGCGGGAATGAATCCGACCGGCACGCGCTTAAAGACGAAGAACGTGAGCACGAGCAGCAGCGCATACACGAGCAGCGCGAGCGCGCTGCGCCGAATGAGTCGTCCGACGGTCGGCACGTAAACGCCGATCGTCTTGCCGAAAAACTTGTTAAAGCCACGGAAGAGCCAGCCGAAAACCTTGTCGATCAGACGAGTGAACCAATCCTTCTTGGCGTCGCGTGGCTTGAGCAGGATGGCGCCGAGCGCCGGACTCAGAGTGAGCGAGACGAACGCGGAGATGACCGTCGAGACCGCAATCGTCAGGGCGAATTGCCGGTAGAATTGCCCCGTGATTCCGCTGATGAACGCCGTCGGCACGAAGACCGCCGCGAGCACGAGCGCGACCGAGACGACCGGCCCGCCGACTTCGTCCATCGCCTTGCGCGCGGCGTCGCAGGGCGCAAGCCCTTCTTCGATATTGCGTTCGATATTTTCGACCACCACGATGGCGTCATCGACCACAATGCCGATGGCGAGGACGAGGCCGAAAAGCGAAAGGTTATTGAGTGAAAATCCGAGGGCGGACATGGCCGCGAAGGTGCCGATGAGCGAGACGGGAATCGCGACCAGCGGGATGACCGTCGCGCGCCATGATTGGAGGAAGATCATGACCACGAGCACGACCAGAATCACCGCCTCAAAAATGGTGTGGAAAACCGCGTTGACCGATTCCTCTACGAAGACGGTCGGATCGTAGATCACGCGATACTCGAGGCCTTTGGGGAAGTCCTTGCTCAGTTGGTCAATCGTCGCGCGAACGGCGTGCGCGGTCGCGATCGCGTTCGAGCCGGGCCGTTGTTGGATGGCGAGCGCGACCGCCTGGGTCGCCTTCTTTTCGTTAGGGAAACCGAGGTAGCTATTGACCGAATAATTAAGCCCACCGAGCTCGACCCGCGCGATGTCGCGCACCCGGACGACGCGCCCGTCATCACCGGTTTTGATCACGAT
The DNA here is from genome assembly GCA_038240025.1 of Chthoniobacterales bacterium. GTDB lineage: Bacteria > Verrucomicrobiota > Verrucomicrobiia > Chthoniobacterales > UBA10450 > Palsa-1392. The sequence goes on along the minus strand of JBBSED010000018.1, from coordinate 52,376 downwards.
CTCGCCAAACTGCGCGGGCTCGACCAACCGGCCGAGGGTGTTCACCGAAAGCTGAAAAGCGTGTCCGGGGCCGACCGGTTGCTGGCCGATAACACCGGCGGCGACTTGCACGTTTTGCTCGCGGAGCGCCGCCACGACGTCGCTCGCGGTCAGATCGACGGAGGAAAGCTTCTCCGGATCGAGCCAGACCCGCATGCTGTACTCGCGGCCGCCAAAAGCGTTGACCGAGCCGACACCATCGAGGCGCCGGAGCACATCGATCACATGGAGCGTCGCGTAGTTGCTGATGTAGAGCTGGTCGTAGCGTTTGTTCGGCGAGAGCAGGTGCACCACCAACAAAAGGTCGGGCGAACTCTTGTCGGTGGTGACGCCGATGCGCTGCACTTCCTCCGGCAGTCGTGGCACCGCGGTGGCGACGCGGTTCTGCACCAGCACCTGCGCCTTATCGAGATCGGTCCCGAGTTTGAACGTGATCGTGAGCGTCATCGCGCCGTCGGTCGTGCACTGCGAGGTCAGGTAAAGCATGTCCTCCACGCCGTTGACCGCCTGCTCCAGGGGCGTGGCCACGGTCTCGGAGATGACCTCGGGATTCGCGCCCGGATAACTCGTGGTCACGACCACGGTGGGCGGGGCGACTTCCGGGTATTGCGAGATCGGGAGGGTGAAATAAGCAATCCCGCCCACGATCATGATCACGATCGAGATGACGGCCGCGAAAATCGGGCGACTAATGAAAAAGTGGGAAAATTTCACAATGCGGAACGCGGAATTCGGAATGCGGAATGGAAGAGAATGACGCTCATCGCGGTTTGTTTTTTCGCGCCGTCTTGATTGAGGCGACCGTGATGGCGACGAGCTCGTGCGCTTCCTGCTTTATTTCCGTTAGGCGCGTCGCGGCGATCAGTTTCGAACCTTCCAGCAGCTCCAGCCAAAAGAGCGTCTCGTCAGCTTCCTCTTCGACATCGCCCATTTTGGAGATGAAGTGAGCATTCGATTTCGCCCGGCAGGCGGCGCGATAATTTGCCGCCACCGAAGTGCCCGAGCGCACAATCTGCGAAGCGAGCGCGCGACCTGCGACCGATTGCGGAATGGCATCGACGAGTTTCAAAACCCGCAAAGCAAAAGCCTTCGTCCGCATTTTTAGATCACGCTCAGCGCTCTTCATCCTTATTCCGCATTCCGAATTCCGAAATCCGCATTTCCTCCGCCTTCACCACGATTGCCGGGCGAACGCTTTGCAATCCGAGCACGACCACGCGCTCGTTAGGCTTAAGCCCTTCGCGGATGACGCGCAGACCACCGTTGAGCGGGCCGGGCTTCACTTTGCGGTATTCGGATTTGTTCTCGGCCCCGATCACCCAGACGAATTTCTGCGATTGATCCGAGAGAATCGCCTCGTCCGGAATCAGCACCGCCTGGTGGGGCGGGCTCCCGAGGAGTTGCAGCCTAACGAACTGGCCGGGAGTCAGGATCAGGTCCGGGTTGTCGAAAATCGCGCGGCCCTGGATCGTGGCGGTGTTCACGTCGACCCGGTTTTGCACGAAGTTCATCCGACCCTGGTGCGGAAAACCGTCCTCGTCGGCGAGCGCGAGCTTCACCGGGTTAGCCACGTCGCGCGAGCTCTTCCGTTCGCCGCTGCGATCGAGGCGAGTGTATTTCAAGTAAGCCTGCTCATCCGCCTCGAAGTAGGCATAGATCGGATCGAGCGAGACGATCGTGGTGAGCAAAGTCGCCGTGGCCGCGCCGCCGCTGATCAGGTTGCCTTCGCTCACCAGATGGCGATCAATCCGCCCGCTGACCGGCGCGGTGATGCGGGTGAAATCGAGGTTTAATTGCGCCGCTTTCATCTCCGCCTGCGCGACCTGGACCGCCGCCGCCGCTTGCAATTGCTTGCTCCGCTGGTCGTCGAGATCCTGCGACGCGACGACTTTTTGCTTCGCCAATTCCTGGGTGCGCTTCAGGTTGGCATCGCCCAGCGCTTGACCGGCCTCAGCCTGTTTTTCCCCTGCGATCGCGCGGTCGAGCACGGCTTGGTAGGGCCGCGGATCGATCACGAAAAGCAGGTCGCCTTTTTTCACGATCTGCCCGTCCTTGAAATGGATCGACTCCAGATAACCGCTGACCTGCGCGCGGACTTCGACTTCATCCACCGCCGCGAGCCGGCCGGTGTAATCGTCCCACTCCGTCACCTCTTTTTGCAAAACCTTGACGACCGTCACGGCGGGCGCGCCGGGTCCGGCGGGTTTGGCCGGACCGCCGCAACCATTGAGCGCGACCGCCACGAGGAGCGGCCCGAGGAGCTGCCGGAGCGAGGTCGTGGCGGTTGAATGAAAAGTCCTCATGAGCGTCCCAGGTTCGTGCAAATTTCTTTCCGGCGTGATACCTTTATCGGTATCAGAGATTGTTTCGGATAGACATTTTTTGAAGTGTAACGAACACAATTACAGTTCCACCGCGTGGTCAATCAACAATTTACTTTCGCTGTCCACATCCTGACGGCACTCGCCTTTGCCGAGGAGACGATGGATTCACAGGAGCTGGCGACGAGCGTGAATACCAACCCGGTGGTCATCCGCCGGCTCCTCCTCGGCCTGCGGCGGGCGCGCCTGGTGGAGACCTACACCGGCAAGCATGGCGGGACGAAGTTGAGCAAAAAGCCCGGGGAAATTTCGCTCCTCGCGGTCTACGACGCGGTCCAGGCGAGGCCGGTGATTGCGATCAACGAGCGGAAGGCCTTCAAGCATTGCCGGGTGAGCTGCAACATGCGCGAGATCATGAGCGGCGTCGCCGCCGGGGCGGAAGACGCGGTCCGGAAGCACCTGCGCGGGATCACTCTGCAGCAGTTGATGCGGAAAGTGCGCCGCGCGGGATGAAGCGGTGCGCCTGGCTCGCGGTCGGTCTCGTTTTGGCGGCGACGCCGGCGCGGGCGAACCTCGGCGAGAGCAAGGCCGTGATCGAAAAGCGCTAGGGCCCGCCGGTCAAAATCACCGGCTACCCGGACGAACGTATCTACACCTACCGCTCGGGCGCGCTCGAGGTCGCGGTCGGATTTCTCGACGGCACCAGCCAGGAGGAGACTTATCGGCCGGCGGAAAAGAGCGCGACGCTTGAGGAAGCGGTCATTCAACAGCTGTTCGAGGCAAATTCGTTAGGCAAAACCTGGCGGAAAGATCGTGGAAGTTACGAGACGAGCGATGGCTCCGTGCGCGCGGCGGTCTTGAGCGCCGGAGACTCCCTCTATCTCCGCACCGCGGCATACGATAATTGGTCCCTCGCGCAGAGGCCCGCGGCGCGAACCGGAAAGAAGCTCGTCTTCAACGGACCGGCGCACTTGCGCTCGGTTGAGAATGCTCAGTGGCTTGTGCTCAAGAGCGGCGAAAACGTGCTGGAAATTCCGTGGACGATCGCCGGTTATCGCAACGCTCCGGGCGTCGCGCCCGACGGCAACTGCACCGTCACCCTGCTCGATGCGGAGAGTATCGACCTCGCCACCCGCGTCGCCTGCCTGAGCGATCGCGAACACAAGGTTTGGGCGACGCCGTTTACGACTCAAAGTTTTTTCTGCTCAAGCGCATCGAAGCCGGTGGTCGCGTGCTTTTCGACCGCGCCGTTTGTGAAGTGCATCATGCGCTCATGACCGCGCTGCGCTTGCCGGTCGCGTATGGCTTGATCGGCACCGACGCGGCCGAGCAGTTATTTCCGCATAATCGAAAGTTGGCGCTCGGCGGTTGCCTCGGTGGAGAAGAGAAAACGGCGTTGCTCTACATCTGCCCGAAGTGCATCGCCGCTGCCGCCGAATATCGGCGGCAGCATCCCTCGCCGGAGCATCCCTAGCGGCGTCAGCTCTGCGCCATTCCGCCATCGATGAGCAGCTCCGTGCCGCTGACAAAGGCGCTGTCGTCGGAAGCGAGATAGGTCACGGCCTTGGCAATTTCCGCCGCCTGGCCGATCCGGCCCAGAGGCACTTGCGCGACGATCTGGTTCGCCATTTTTTCGCGCTCCTCTTTCGGCAATCCCATCTTGTCGAAAATCGGCGTCTCGATCGGCCCGGGACTGACCACGTTGACCCGAATCTTCTTGCTCGCGAGCTCCATCGCCAGGGTCTTGGCGAGACTGTTCAGCGCCGCTTTCCCGGCCGCGTAGATACTCGCGCCCGGCATCCCGAAATGGACCGCTACGGTGGAGGTGAAAATAACCGACGCGCCCTCGCGGAGGAGCGGCAGGGCCCGTTGCACGGTGAAATAAGCGCCCTTGAAATTGGCGTCCGTCATCTCGTCGAAGAGCGCCTCATCCGACTCGGCCAGCGGCGCGAACTTGCCGATGCCGGCGTTGACGAAAAGGATGTCGATGTGTCCGGCTTGCTCGCGAATCTCCGCGAAGGCGCGCTCGAGATCGGCCACGCGCGAGACATCCGCGGTCACGCCGAGGGTGTCGCCGCCGATTTCCTGGGCCGCTTTTTTCACCGCCTCGGGATTACGGCCGATGATGATGACGCGCGCGCCCTGGGCCTTGAATTCCTGCGCGGTGGCGAGCCCGATGCCGCTGTTTCCGCCGGTGATGACTGCGATCTTGTTTTGGAGTTTCATGATATGTAACCACTACTATTACAGTTAAGCAGATGGTCAAATCCGCGACCCGCGCGTAGAAGAGAACCATGGCCAGCTCGATCCCCGCGCCCTGCACCGCGGCCTCGATTCATGCCGGCGCGGCGGGGGCCGGTTGCGCGCCGCGGTCGGCGCCGTGGATTCTCGCGGCAACCATTCTCGGCTCCAGTCTCGCGTTTATCGACGGCACCGTGGTCAACATTGCCCTCCCCGCTTTGCAGCGCTCGCTCGGGGCGACCGTGACCGACGTGCAATGGGTGGTGGAAGCATATTCGCTCTTCCTCGCCGCGCTCCTCCTCGTCGGCGGTTCGTTAGGCGATCACTACGGCCGGCGGCGGATTTACCTCGTTGGGGTCACACTTTTCGCCATCGCCTCGGGAGTTTGCGGCTTTGCCCAGAACATCGGGCAACTGATCGCCGCGCGCGCCGTGCAGGGCCTGGGCGCGGCGCTCCTCGTCCCGGGAAGTCTCGCGATTATTAGCAACTCGTTTCGCGAAGAAGAGCGCGGGCGCGCGATCGGCACCTGGTCGGCTTTCAGCACGATCACGGCAGCGATCGGACCAGTCCTCGGCGGCTGGCTGATGCAGGAGTTTTCCTGGCGCGCCGTTTTCTTCATCAACCTGCCTTTAGCCGTGATCGTGATTGCCCTTTCGCTCCTCCACGTGCCGGAAAGTTCCGCCGAAACGAAGCAGCCGCTCGATTGGCTAGGCGCGTTGCTCGCGGCGCTCGGTCTGGGCGCGCTCGTCTACGGCTTGATCGAATCTTCGAGACTTGGTTTCGCTCATCCCGCGATAGGGCTCGCGCTGGCTGGCTCCCTGATTTTGCTGGCAGCTTTCCTCTGGCGCGAGGCGCGCGTGGAGAACCCGATGCTGCCACTCGATCTGTTTCGCTCGCCGACATTTGCCGGCGCGAATCTGCTCACGCTCATGCTCTACGGCGCGCTCAGTGGCGCGATGTTTTTCCTGCCGCTCAATCTCATCCAGGTGCAGCACTACTCGCCGGCGGAGGCCGGAGCCGCGATCCTGCCGTTGATTCTGCTCATCTTCTTTCTTTCCCGTTGGTCGGGCGGCCTGGTGGAAAAATACGGCGCCAAAATTCCACTTGTGATCGGTCCGCTCATCGCCGCGGCGGGCTTCGCGCTTTTCATTATACCCGGCGTCGGCGGCAGTTACGCGCGGACATTTCTGCCGGCGGTCCTCGTCCTCGGCGCGGGCATGGCGGTGAGCGTCGCGCCGCTCACGACCGCGGTGATGAACTCCGTGACGCAGACCCGCGCCGGCATCGCCTCGGGCGTGAACAACGCCGTCTCCCGCACCGCCGGGCTGCTCGCGATCGCGGTGCTTGGCATCGTGATGTTGGAGACGTTTGATCGCACGCTCAGCGAAACCATCGGGCAACTTAATTTGCCTAACGAAACGAAAATGCAGATCGCCGCGCAGAAGGAAAAGCTGGCCGCGATCGAGGCGCCAACTGGTCTGGCGCCCGCGCCGCGTGCCGCGGTGAACGAGGCGATCGATCGCGCTTTCGTGCGCGGATTTCGCCTGACGATGGTGATCGCCGCGTTCCTCGCCGTCGCCGGATCTCTCAGCGCCGTCGTGCTGATTGACGGCAAAAAGCGCCGGCCAGTTAAAGGTCGCCGAGAATAAAATCCTCGACGGCGCGCGCAAAGCCTTCGTCGTTCAGGCCGGTCGAAACCCGGTCGGCGGCGGCCTTCACTCCATCGTGCGACTGGCCCATCGCGATGGCGAAGCCGCTCTTATCGAACATGAGGACGTCGTTAGGCATGTCGCCCATCGTGCAAATCGAGCTGGCCGGGATTCCCTGCGTCGCCACGAGCATTTCCACGACACCGCCTTTGTTCGCGCGCGGATGGGTGACGTCGAGATAATACGGCTGCGAACGCGCCGCCGAAACGCTCGGCGCCGCGATCCGCGGGCCGCTCGAATAATGCTCGTTAGGCAGGCTCGATTGCTTGAGGTGCATCGCGCCGGCGAATTCGTCCTGAATGATTTTCTCGATCCGCTCAACGAGCGCGAGGTCGTCCGAGACGCCGACGATTTTGGCCGCGCCTTCCTCCAAAGCCGCGCTGAAATCCGCGACGACTGTGGGTGGAAATTGCACGGTGTGCTCTTCTTTTTCCCGATGCGGCGCGTTCGGGTCGCGCAGGTACCACTCGAGCCCGGCATAAACCCAGACGTCCAAGCCATGTTCGGCAATGCGCGCGATCACCTGCTCAGCGACTTCGCGCGGCAGGGTCAGGCTTTCAATGATTTCGAAATCATCCGGCCTAACGAGCGTGCCGCCGTTGAACGCCGCGATTGGCGCCGTGATCGGCACGGCATCGGATACCATCTTCATCCCGCGCGGCGGTCGACCGCTCGTGATCGCGAAGCCGATCCCGGCCTCGCGCAGGCGCTTGATCGCTTCGTGGGCGCGCGCGGTGATGCGTTTTTGGCTGTCGACCAGCGTGCCATCCACGTCGGTCAGGACCAGTTTGATTTCGGGTTTCGGGCGTCTTGGTTTCATCAGCTTTTCGTTAGGCTACTGGTTTTTCGTCAGGCTTGACGGGCACCACCGGCGGCTTTTCCACGTGGCCGCCGAAGCCCTTGCGCATCGCGCTCAGGACCTTCTCCGCATAGGTGTGAACCTGCCGCGAACGGAAGCGCGTGTAGAGCGCCGCGGTCAGCACTTCCGCCGGCACGCCTTGGTCGAGCGCGGCCTGAATCGTCCAGCGGCCTTCGCCCGAATCCGCCACACTCCCGGTGAAGCCGGTCAGCTCGACGTCTTCATTGAAGGCGCGCGAGGAGAGATCGAGCAACCACGAAGTAATCACGCTGCCGCGCCGCCAAACCTCGGCGACTCCTCGGAGGTCGATGTCGTAGCGCGCGTCTTCGGGCAGATCTTTGCAGGTGGCGTTCTTGATAATATCGAAGCCTTCCGCGTAGGCCTGCATCAGACCGTACTCGATCCCGTTGTGGACCATCTTGACGTAATGCCCGGAGCCGCTGCGGCCGCAGAGGAGGTAGCCTTCGGCGGCCGTCGTGTTCGCGGTCACTTCGGAAGTCGGCGGGATGCCGCTTGGGCCGGGCGCGAGGGTTTTGAAAATCGGCTCGAGCCTTTTGAAGGCTTCTTCGGGGCCGCCGATCATGAGGCAATAGCCCCGGTCCAAACCCCAGACGCCGCCGCTCGTGCCGACGTCCATGTAGTGAATGCCTTTTTCGGCGAGCGCTTTCGCGCGGCGCACGTCGTCATGAAAATTAGAGTTGCCGCCGTCGATCAGGACGTCGTTCGGCGCGAGCAGCGCGCTGAGTTTTTGCACGGTCTGCTCGGTCGGATCGCCGGCCGGCACCATCAGCCAGATCGCGCGTGGCTGGGCGAGTTTTTGCACGAGTTCCTCGAGCGAGTTGGCGCCGCCGCCGCCATCCGCGACGAGGCTGCTGACGTTCTCCGCGCTGAAGTCGAAGCCGACACACTGATGTCCCGCGCGCATCAACCGCCGCGCCATGTTTCCGCCCATCCGACCGAGGCCGATCATCCCAAGTTGTAAATTTCCCATAAGTTTTTCCAGAACCGATCTTTGTGAACCAGCGGGAAGAAGACAAGCCTGCCCTCCGAATGATTTTGTGAGGCTGCGTGGTGACAGCAGCAGCTTTTGCGTCGAGGAAATCAGATGGAAGAAATCAAGACGCCGACCCGTGACGAAATTCCCGAGGCCGACAAGTGGGATCTCTCGCTCCTCTTCGCCGACACCGATAAATGGAGCGAGGACGTGGCCTGGATCCAGGCGACCTATCCGCGCCTCACGGACTGGAAAGGCCGCGTCGGCGAGAGTGCAGAGACGCTCGCCGAGCTGCTCGAATTCGAGAAGACGCTCGACTTGAAAATCGAGCGCGTCGCCCATTTCGCCTCACTGCAGCTCGCGGAGAATAGTGCCGCTCCGCAATACCTCGCGCGCATGGGGCAGCTCCAGAATTTGCTCACCACGATCGGCGAGACGGGGTCGTTCCTCGTCCCGGAAATCCAAGCGATCGACGACGCGACCCTTGCGCGCTACCTCGACGATCCGGCGCTGGCGGAGTGGCGGGTGAATCTGCAGAAAGTCCGCCGGATGAAGCCGCACGTGCTCTCGGAAAAAGAGGAGCGCCTGCTCGCGCTCGGGAGTTCCGCGCTCGACGGCTACGACGACGCCTTCTCGCAGCTGACCAATGTCGACATGAAATTCGGCCTGCTCGTGGATGAAAAAGGCGAGGAGCGTCCGCTCACGCAAAGCTCCTACAGCTCCTTCCTGGTGAAGAGAGATCACGCGCTCCGGAAGCGAGCGTTTCACCAGTTCTACGCGGAGTTTCAAGATCACCAGTTCACTCTCGCGGCGGCGCTTTCCTATTCGGTGAAAGCCGACGTCTTCCGGGCGCGCGCGCGGAATTATCCCTCAGCGCTGGCGGCGTCGCTCTTCAAAGACGACATCCCGGTGGCGGTTTACGACAACCTGATCGGATCGGTCAGGCAAAATCTCGCGCCGCTCTTTCGCTATTATGATTTGCGCCGGCGCGTGCTCGGGCTCGACCAGTTGCACGGCTACGACACCTACGTGCCGCTGGTCGCGGCGATCGAGACCGATGTTTCCTTCGACCAGGCGATCGAGAAAGTGCTGGCTTCGCTCGCGCCGTTAGGCAGCGAATATGTAGACTCGTTAGGCGAAGGCCTGCGGGGCCGCTGGTGCGATCGCTATGAGTCGAAGGGCAAACGGAGTGGCGCCTTTTCCAGCGGCAGCTACGGCGCGCCGCCCTACATCCTGATGAACTACAAGCGCGACGTTTTCTCCGACGTCTACACCCTGGCGCACGAGGCCGGCCACTCGATGCACACCTGGCTCGCGCAACGCGCGCAAATTTATCAGGACGCCGATTACCCGATCTTCCTCGCGGAGGTGGCCTCGACCTTCAACGAAGAGCTGCTCACTCATCATCTCTTGGCGCAGACCGACGACCCGAAAATGCGCGCCTACATTATCAATCGCCAGATCGACGACATTCGCGGGACGCTCTTCCGGCAGACGATGTTTGCCGAGTTTGAGAAAGTGATCCACGCGCTTGAGGAAGCGGGGGAAGCGCTCACGCTCGATGTCTTCAAAAGCGAATATCGGAAGCTGCTCGAGGCCTATTTTGGCGACGCCGTGGTGCTCGATCCGGAGCTCGATCTCGAGTGCCTGCGCATCCCGCATTTCTATAGCGCTTTCTACGTTTACAAATATGCGACCGGCGTTTCGGCCGCGATCGCGCTCGCGGAGAAAGTCCTCGCCGGGGCGCCTGGTGCGGTCGAGGCCTATCTCGGTTTCCTGAAATCCGGTGGCTCGAAATTTCCACTTGAGACGCTGCAGAAGGCGGGCGTCGACATGACCACGCCCGAACCGGTAAATGCAACCCTCGCCCTCTTCGATCGACGGGTGGGCGAGCTGGAAACGCTCCTGTAGCGGTCGCCCTGTGGACGACACGAGTATCGGGCTCGTTCCGCGCTGGAATCTCGGAGCGTTCTCCCACGCTTCGCACAGCGAAGCGGCTACAGGCGCAGGACCTGCTTTGACCGACTCCATGAGACTCCAGTGGCAACTCCGCGCCGCCTGCGGTTACGCCGAACTCGGGATGGAACGCGAATCCGTCGCCGAGCTAAACTCCATCGCCGCCGAGGATCAGGACCGGCCCGAAGTGCTGCTCCTGCGCCTCCACCACCTGATGCAGCGCCGGTCTTGGTCCCGCGCGCTCGCCCTCAGTCGCAAACTTTGCCGCGTCGCGCCGAACAGCGGCGCGGGCTTTCTGCACGCCGGTTTTTGTTTGAACCAAATGGGCCGGACTGCCGCCGCGCGGCAGATCCTGTTGCAGGGCCCGAAGTGTCTGCGCCAGGAGCCGATTTTTTATTACAACATGGGTTGTTACGAAGCGCTTCTCGGCAACGTCCGAGTCGCGAAGAAGCATCTGCAAATCAGCTTCAAGATGGACGCGAGCTTCCGCGTGATCGCGAAAACCGATCCCGACCTGAAGACGGTGCAGGCGCTCCTTTAGCGCGCGCGGGGAAGAGTGAATGAGGAAAGCAAGAAAGCAGGAACAGGAATTCTAATTCACCAGATTTTTCCTGCTTTCCTGCTTTCCTCATTCATCTCTGCTTTCTTCCGCTCCGCGACGCGGCGAACGTCAGCGCGTGTCACGCGAAGTAGAACTGACGATCGAGGACATTGCGTTCGGCGGGAAAGGCGTCGGCCGCGCCGAGGGCAAGGCGGTCTTCGTGCCCTTCACCATCGCGGGTGAGCGCGTCACCGCCCGCATCCTGCGGGAGAAAAAATCGTTCGCCGAAGCGGAGGTCGTTAGGCTGGAAGAGGCGTCACCGGAGCGGGTCGAGCCGCAGTGTCCGTATTTCGGCCGCTGCGGCGGCTGTGCTTATCAGCACATGAGTTACCCGAGCCAGTTGCATTGGAAAACCGAGCAAGTCCGCCAGGCGCTGCAGCGGATCGGAAAATTTCGCGAGCCGCCGCTGCGGCCGATCGTCCCCTCGCCGCTCGCCTACGGCTATCGCAACCGGATCACCGTGCACGTCGAGGATGGCGTGGTCGGGTTTTTCCGCCGCGACGTCCATCGGCTGATCGATATCGAGCAATGCCCGATCTCCGCCGGCGCGGTGAACGAAGAGCTGGCTGCGCTGCGCGCGGGGCGGCCGCGCGACGGGCATTACACCCTGCGCGCGCGGAGCGGCCCGCGGGTTTTCTCCCAGACCAACGACGCGGTCGCGGAAAAGCTCGCCGAGGCGATCAGTGCGCTCGTGCCGCCAGAGCAGTCGCTCCTGATCGACGGCTACTGCGGCGCGGGCTTTTTCGCGAAGCGGCTCCGCGGGAAGTTCGCGCGCACCATCGGCCTCGACTGGGACATTCACGCGATCGTCGCCGCGGAAGCGGACGCCGGGCCTAACGAGAGCTATTTCGCCGGTGACCTGGCGCAGCGGCTCGAGTCCGAACTGAGCCGCGCCGACCTCAGCCTAACGATGGTGTTGGTGGATCCGCCAGCCACCGGACTGGGCGGCGACGTGCGCGAGATCCTGCGCGCATATCCGGCGGCCACCCTGCTCTACGTCTCGTGCAATCCTTCCACTCTCGCGCGCGATCTCGCCGATCTCGGCGCGAAGTTCACGCTCCAGAGCGTCACCCCGTTCGACATGTTCCCGCAGACGGCGGAGATCGAAGCGCTCGCGCACCTGACGGCCGTTCGTTAGGCAGCGTTCTGCTTTTGATGCTGGGGAGCACAGGCCGCTGGCCTGTCGTTCGGTGCGGCTCGCGCCGAACACGGTGGGTTTCCGAAGCAAAGGCCCCACGTCGCTCCACCGGTTGCTCTGCGAGCAAAGTGCCTTCGGCGAGCCGCCGAAGGCGACAGGCCAGCGGCCTGTTCTCCCCGGAAACAGAACTGCGCGCGCCGGCTCAGCTCGCGAGGCCGGTTTCCGTCATCGCCTTCATAAAGAGCTTCCGGCGTCCATCGTGCTCTGACTCCGTCAGAACCGGTTGGGGCGCCAAGGCACCCGGCGCTTCCGGCAACTCCAACCACGAACGGCAACCGCCGTAGCGCGGCAGATCTAAAAACCGCCACGGCGACCCGAGTCGAAAAACCCGGACGAACGCCACCTGCACGCCGGGCGCGTCATCGTATTCGAACCGCTCCCGGACCACGCTCTCCTGCAAGATGTGCAGCGGCGCCAAGGCCCGCGCCATTTCCCAATCGGTCACCGTGCGCGTTTCCTCAATCTGCGCCCAGAACCGGATCTCGATCTCGTTAGGCAACGGCTCCGGCACGACCGCATCGGCCAGCCGCGTTTTCGCCGCCTGCTCGTGGAAAAACGTCGGAAAAAGAAAGAACTCCCGATGCCGGAACCGGAACCCGTCGCGCCCTTCCGCGAGCCCGCCTTTGCGCACGAGCACGCTCTGCGTGCCAGCGCCGAGCGCCGCGCAAACCAGCGCCCATTCCTTGAAACCGAGCCTTTCCATTTCGAGGGGCGCAAACTACCCTCCCGCCGATGCCCTTCAAGATCGACCTGCACACGCATTCGTTCTTTTCCGGCGACGGCGTTTCCAGCCCCGAGCAGAACATCGCAGCCGCGCGCGCCAAGGGCCTCCACGGTTTCGCGATGACCGATCACAACACGAACGAGGGCGTCGAGTATTGCCGGGGAAAAGGGTTGATCCGGGAAGATGGCCAGCCAGTCGACGGATTTCTCATCATCCCCGGGGTCGAGGTGACGACGGCGGAAGGGCATCTGCTCTCCATCGGCGCGTCGCTCCCTTATCTCAAAGGGGCGCCGGCGCGCGAAGTCTGCGACCTGATCCACGAGCGCGGCGGGCTCGCGATCCCGCCTCATCCCTACGATTTGTTCCGGGCCGGAATACGCTTTTCCACTTTAGAAAATCTGCCGATCGACGCGCTCGAAGTCTTCAACGCCGCGACCACTTTGCGCCGGTATAATCGATACGCCTTCAAGTATGCGCAGATGCGCGGCTTGCCGATGACGGCGGCAAGTGACGCGCATCATCACGCGGCAATCGGGACCGCCTACACCATTCTGGACACCGAAGACTTTTCGTTAGGCGGGGTGCTTGCGCAGCTCCTGAAAAGCAACCAGCTGAACCAGGAATATCTCACGCCGAAAGACAGCGTGCGGAAGACCTGGAACAACTGGATGCGGCTGCGCCGGCGCAAGCCGCAGTTCCCGGCGCCGGCCGAGCCGTCGTCCGGCAACGGCGCCTAGTTTCAGGCGATTGGAAGTCAGTCATCTTGACTGACTCGGCGGGCAACCTTCCAGCCTGCCCGTTCCCCAGCCGGCGGGCTGGAAGGCCGCCGGCCAAATCAGGCGAGACGCCTGACTTCCGAGCGCTCGCACAGGATGAAATTTTTGGCGCCTCCTGCCTAACGAGAAATCAACTTCCCCAGCTCTTCTGGTGAAGTCACCGGAGCTTTGCAGGTGAAATTTTCGCAGACGTACGCGGCCGCCTTGCCGTCGACCGGTTTCATCTCCTGCAGTTCGTCGAGCTTTTCCCCGAGAAACTTCTGCCCCTCCAATCCATCGGCCAGGAGCAGAATCGTGTCCGGCAAAAAGTGCCGGTGCACCTCGGACAGGAGCGCGCGGGTGTCGTCGCCCTCCGGTTTGCCAGCGAGGACGATCTGTTTTGGTTTCGTTAGGCTGAATTCGAGCGCGACCAGCATTTGCGGCAGCGCGCTCGGGTAGTGCAGCAGCGGCGCGGCGAAGGCCGCGATCGTTTTCTCGCCGCGTTCGCGCAATTCTTTCGCGTCACGGATCTGGGCGAGCCGGAAAAGATTCAGCGCCGCAACCGAGCTGGGAGCGGGCTCGGCGTTGTCGTTGTCCTCTTTCATCCGCAGCAAAATGCTCGCGTCCTTTCCGGTGCTGGTGAAATAGCCGCCCTCTTTTTCATCCCAGAAGAGCCGGTCCTGCGTCGCCTGCAATTTCTCCGCGAGCGCGAGCCACTGCACGTCGAAGGACGCTTCGTAGAGATCGAGCAGGCCTTGGATGTAGAACGCGTAGTCGTCCGCGAAACCGGGGATATCGGCCGGCCCGCCGCGATAGCTGCGGAGCAGCGTCTGATCGCTCTCGCGATAGAGTTTGCTGCGTACGAACTCGGCCGCGCGCGTCGCCGTTTGCAGATAACCCTTGTCGCCCAGCACCTGCGCCCCGCGGGCATAGGCGGAAATCATGAGCCCGTTCCAAGCGGTGATGATCTTGTCGTCGAGATGCGGCCGCGGCCGGTGGTTGCGTCGCGCGAGCAATTTCGCGGCGCTCTTGCCTAACGAGTCGCGCGCTTCCGTCTCGCTCACCTGAAATTTCTTCGCCGCCTCGGCGACCGTCTTTTGCACCCAGAGCACGTTCTGCCCACGCAGTTCGCCGTGGGGATCGCTGCCGTCCGGCGTATTGCCGTGGGCCTCGACCCCATAGCGGAAATTGAAGAGCGCCGCGGCCGCGGTCCCGAGCGATTCGTCGATCTCGTCTTTCGTCCAGACGTAGAAGGCGCCTTCTATTTTTTCGGCGCTCTTTTCGTTAGGCAAACTATCCGCGTCCTCTGCGGAGTAGAAGCCGCCCTCGGGCGAAGTCATGTCGCGCTGAACATAGTCGAGGGTGTCGCGCGCGACCGACTCATAGACAGCGTCGCGCGTGATCTGGAACGCGGTGAGATAAGCGCCAGCGAGCTGCGCCTGGTCGTAGAGCATTTTCTCGAAATGCGGCACGTGCCAGAGCGCATCGACCGCATAACGATGGAACCCGCCGCCGAGTTGATCGTGCATCCCGCCGTCGGCCATCCGGCGGAGGGTAAAATAATTCAGCGCGAGCGCGCTCTTGCCGGTTTCGGTGTTCACCCCGGCGTGATGCGCGAAGTGGAAGAGGAAGTTGAGGGTGACCGGGCGCGGAAATTTCGGCGCGCCGCCGAATCCGCCCTGCACTTTATCGAAGCTTTTCGCGAGCTGCTCGTAAGCGGCGGTCAGCATCTTCTCGTTAGGCGCGACCGCCCGCTCAGCGGGGGCGGCATTCGACTTCGCGAGCGCCGCGACGATCTGGTTGCCGCTCTCGACGATCTTGGCGTGGTCTTTTTCCCAAGCCTCGGCGATCCGCTGGAGGACATTGGTGAAACCGGGCTGTCCGTAGCGATCCTCCGGCGGGAAATAAGTGCCGCCGACAAATGGCTTCAGGTCGGGCGTGAGCCAGACGCTCATCGGCCAGCCGCCACCGCCGGTCGTCGCCTGCACGAAGGCCATGTAAACGCGATCGACGTCGGGTCGCTCTTCGCGATCGACTTTGATGTTCACGAAATTTTGATTCATCACCGCCGCGACCGCGGGGACTTCGAATTCTTCGCGCTCCATCACGTGGCACCAATGGCAGGTGGAATAACCGATCGAGAGAAAGATCGGTTTGTTCTCTTTCCGCGCCCTCGCGAAGGCCTCTTCACCCCACGGATACCAGTCGACCGGGTTGTGCGCGTGCTGGAGGAGATAAGGCGATTTTTCGTGGATCAGTCGGTTCTCATGCTCGGCGCGGGCGGGTTGGATTTCGGCGGCGGGAGTCGGAGTCACTGATCACCCTACAGGCCAGCCGTGGGTGTGCGAACCCCGCGGTTAATCCTGCTCCATTCAACTCGCCCAAAGATTAGGAGCAGGAGCAAGAGCAGGATTAAGGGAGGCCGCTTGTGCTCGGAGGGCGGCGTGGCCAAACTTCGCGGGTGCAACCCGACGAATGGCAGGCGGTGCGTTTCACCCTCGCGGCCTGCGCCGGGAGCACGCTGGTGATTCTGCCGTTCGGGCTCGCGGTCGCGTGGCTGCTCGCGCGGCCGCGCTGGTTTGGAAAATCCCTCGTCGAGACGTTGGTGACGCTGCCCTTGGTGATGCCGCCGGTCGCGACCGGCCTCATCCTGCTCAAGCTGCTCGGGCGGCGCGGCTCGTTAGGCGGCTGGCTCCATCGCGCCTTCGACCTCGACATTGTCTTCACCTGGCGCGCGGTGGTGATCGCCGCCGCGGTGATGTCGTTTCCACTTCTCGTTAGGTCAGCCCGGGTCGGTTTTCAGGAAGTCAGTCGCCGCTACGAACAGATGGCGCGCACGCTCGGCGCCGGCGAGTGGCGGGTTTTCTGGACGATCTCGCTCCCGCTTGCGGCGCGGGCGATTTGCGGAGGGGTGCTCCTCGCGTTCGCGCGGGCGGTCGGGGAATTTGGGGCGACGATTCTGCTCGCGGGCAACATCCCCGGCGAGACGCAGACACTCTCGCTCCGCATTTACGAAGCGGTGCAACTCGGGCACGACGCGACCGCTTACCGGCTCCTGCTTGTCTGCGTGGTGATCGCCTTCGCGGCGGTCTTCAGCGCGGAATGGCTGCTCCGCAAACGGGAGGCGGCGCGATGAAGCTCTCGTTAGGCGAAGTGCGACTGGCGCTCTCCGGATTCGAGCTCGCCGCCGATATCCAACTGACGGCGGATCGAACCGGAATCTTCGGTCCCTCGGGCGCTGGTAAGACTTCGCTCCTGGAGACGATCGCGGGTCTGCGTCAGCCGGTAGAGGGCTCGATTGGGTTCAACGGAACCGACTTCACCCGCCTGCCGGTGCGGCAGCGGCGGGTCGGTTACGTGCCGCAGGACGACTCGCTTTTTCCGCACCTCGACGTCCGGCGGAACCTGCTCTATGGCCGGCCTCACGAGTCGAGTGATCCGGCGTTTTCGCTCGCGCACGTGACCGAGTTTCTCGAGATCGCGCCGCTCCTCGCGCGCGATGTGCGCCAGCTTTCGCGCGGTGAACGGCAGCGGGTGACGATCGGGCGTGCGCTCTTGTCAGAGCCGCGCTTGTTGCTTCTCGACGAGCCGCTGACCGGGCTCGATCGCAAACTGCGCGAAGTGATTCTCGCGCAGTTGAAGGCGCTGCCTAACGAGTTCGACCTGCCGATGCTTTACGTGACGCACGACCGCGCGGAGGCGATCGCGCTTTGTGATGAGGTGTTGCTAATCGAGCGCGGGAAGATCGTCGGCCGCGGCGCTCCGCGGGACGTCCTGGAGGAAAATTTTCGGCGCGAGCGACGGTGACCACGGGTTCTGGCGGTGCTCGGAGGACAGGATCGCGTCGACCTCTCTTTGCAGTAGGAGCAGAAAATCCGCCACATCGAAGCGATGCCGCAAAGGCACGAAGGGCTGCAGATTTTTCTCGGCCAACCGGAAGAGCCGCACCGCCGGATACATCCTGCGGCCGTCCTTCGGGTGCGTCGGCCGCGCGTGTTGTTTCTGCAAATGGACGAAGCCGCCAGCCGCCTGGATAAGCCCCTTAAAATAATTCGCGTCCTCCGTTTCCGTGCGCAGCCAGAGATGCTCGAGCACGTCGTGCGCTTCGTAATAGCGCTGCTCGTTCCAGCAACGAAAGAAGCCCATGTAGCAGGGATGCTCCGCGATTTCCCCTCTCGCACCGCCCGCCGGCGCGCCGCTCAGCTCCTCGACCAGCCGGGAAATTCTTTGGTCTTTGTTCACGGAACGCTTAGTCTCGTTTCCGCAGAGATGACCGGCAACCGAGCAGGCAGAGTTTTCGCAGAGAAGGGCTCGGGCGCGCGCCCGGCCGCGGGAGCCGGATGACGGTAGTCGGGCTCAGTTTTCTCATCGGCGCGATCGTGGTTCTGATCTGGTGCTCGGCGCTTTTCTCCGGGCTGGAGACCGCGCTCTTCTCGCTCAAGAGCCATCAAATCCAGCGGCTGCACGAGCAGCATCCGTCGCTCACCGATTTCCTCCGGCTCTTCCGCGACAGCCCGCGCCGCGTGCTCAACGTCCTCCTCCTCGGCGTCACCCTGATCAATGTCCCGCTGGTCATTCTCTGCCTGGTGCTCATCTGGGAAGGTCCGCTCGCCGCCCGGATGCCTTCGTGGATCGCGACTCTGGTCATCTTCGCGATGATTGTTTTGGTTTGCGATTTAACCCCGAAACTCCTCGCGATCTCGAAGCCGTATCGCCTGTCGACCATGGGCGTGTTCACGCTCAAGGCGCTGATGCCTTTTCTCGATCGGGTGGGGCGCGCGCTCGAAGACGTGAGCGCCGGGATGATCGACCGGCTCACCCCGTCCCATCTCCGGGTGCGCCGACAGATGAGCGATGAGGAACTCGAGACCCTGGTCGAGATGGGCGAAGAGGAGGGCACGCTTCAGGAAGCCGAGGGCGAGATGATCCAGGAAATCATCAAGCTCGGCGACAAGACGGCGAAGGATTGCATGACCCCGCGGGTCGATACCTTTGCCATCCCGGACGATTTGCCTAACGAAGAAGCGATCGCGCTCCTGCAGGAGCGGCGCCACCGGCGGGTGCCGGTCTACGCGGAGACGCCCGATCACATTGTCGGGATCGTCGATGTTAAAAAATTCCTGCTCGATCCGTCGCAGCCTTACCCCGAGACGCTGATCGCACCCTCCTACGTGCCGGAGACGATGGCGGCGATCGATCTGCTCCGACGTTTTATCTCGCACCCGCAGGGGCTCGCGATCGTGGTCGATGAATTCGGCGGGACCGAGGGGATCATCACCCTGGCGGACATCATCGAGGAGATCATCAGCGACGCGGCGCCGCTGGGAGACGCCGACCTTTACATCGAGCCTCTGGAGGAAGGGCGTTTTCTCGTGAGCGGGAACGCGCGGCTCGACGATCTCACC
Source organism: Chthoniobacterales bacterium (assembly GCA_038240025.1). Lineage (GTDB taxonomy): Bacteria > Verrucomicrobiota > Verrucomicrobiia > Chthoniobacterales > UBA10450 > Palsa-1392. The sequence goes on along the minus strand of JBBSED010000018.1, from coordinate 33,574 downwards.
GAGCATCTCGGTTTCGCGCTGGAAACAGACGGGATCGATACCATCGGCGGCTATCTTTATACTCGACTCGGCCAATTGCCCAACGTCGGCGCGAAGCTGGAGACGCCGCGGGTTATCTTTACCGTGCGCCGGGTGAGCCACAAACGAATCGAGGAAGTGCTGCTCGAACGGACCGCCGCGATGGCCGAGGACCCGGAAGAGAACGACGTCGTTTCCTGATGCTCGCCTGGATCGCGATCGTTTTTTGTTGGGTGGTGTCGTTTGTTTATTCCGGCATCGAGGCCGGTTTGCTCTCGCTCGACCAGGTGCGGCTGCGGCACCAGGTGAAGCTGCGCAACCGCTCCGCGATGCTGCTGCACCGTCTCTTGAAACGGCCGGAGCGACTCCTCGTCACCATCCTGCTGGTGACCAATCTCGCCGACATCGCGGGCCTCCTCCTCATCACCCGGCGGCTCGTGCGCTCGTTAGGCCTGATCGGTTATCCGCTCGCGCTGCTGCTCGCCGGGCCGATCTATTTGTTGATGCTCGGGGTGCTGCCGAAGTCGCTCTTTCGCCGTTTCCCCTATCGCGCGCTGGCCGCGCTCGCCGGCCTGCTCGAGTTCACTTCGCGGGTCTTCTGGCCAGTCCTGGAACTGGGCGCGCGGATCGGAGGTCTCTGCCTGCCGCAGAAGGAATCGACCCCGCGGATGTTTGTCGCGCGCGAGGACTTGAAACAGCTCACGGTCGAGGGCGAGCTCCAGGGCTCGCTCACGTCCGCGGAACGCGCGATGATTCACAACGTGGTCGATTTCCGGACGGTAAAAGTCTCCGACGTGATGCGACCGCTGCGCAAAGTCACCTCCGTGCGGCCGGAGACGACGGTGCCGGAGCTGTTGCAACTCAGCGCGCGGACCGGGGTGGACCGGGTGCCGGTGATCTCGGCGAAAGGGCGCGCCCTCGGGCTGGTCAATGTCTTCGACATCCTGCTCGACCCGCCACCGCGCCGAACGCTGCGCGATTACACCCGGCGCTTGGTGACCGCGAGCGAAAACGAATCCGCCTATCGCATCATCCGCCGGCTCCGCGCCGCCCGGCTCACGCTCGCCGCGGTGGTCGATGCGAAGCAAAAGCTCACCGGCATCGTGACCGTCGAAGATCTCGTGCGGCGGCTGGTGCAGAGCACGTGAAGCCGCTGCCTCCCATATGGGAAGAGGCTTAGTAACCCGGCGTGAGGTACTGGAAGGCGATCACTTTGCCGCGTTGGAACGACACCGTCTTCACCGGCTGCGTGATCGTTTCCGAGAACGGATAATAAAAAGGATCGTAGAACGGATCGTAAATCGCCCCGTAATAACGGCGACCGCCATGCCCCCCGTAATAGCCCACCGGCCCGGAGAACCCGCCGTAGAAGCCGCCCCCGTAGCCGTAGGTTGGAACGGTGGTCGCGATCAGATAGACCCAGGTCTCGGTCGGCACGCCGTGGACTTCACCGACGGCTTTCTGCTGCGCCCGACCCCAGGCAAAAAAGACCGCGTCCTGCGACATCCCGCCGCGAATTTTTCCCTGCGTCACCAGCGCCTGATCGTTCTGGGACAAGCGCGCGAAGCCCGCCTGATTTTCCTCGATGCGCGAATGCACCGTCGAGCAACTGGAGAGCAGCAGCGCGCTCGCGGCCAGACCCGCGAGCAGCACCCACGAAAGAGAAATCTGACGTTTCATACCAGAAGCATCGTTGACGTAAAAACTGCGGTCAACCGGCTGCTCCCGGCCGCCCTTCTTGCGTCGCGAAACGCGCCATCGTAGCCTCGCTCCATGGAGGATCGCTTCGGACATCGCATCTCTTATTTGCGCGTCTCGATCACCGATCGCTGCAACGAACGTTGCACTTATTGCATGCCGCAGGAGTTGCAGGAATGGCTTCCACGCCACGACATCCTCACCTTCGAGGAAACGCTCCGCCTCATCCGGATCGCGACCGATCTGGGGGTGACGAAACTCCGCCTCACCGGGGGCGAACCGCTTACCCGGCGTGATGTCATCCAGCTCTTCCGCCAGCTTCCCAGCCTACCTAACCTGCGTGATATCGGGCTCTCGACCAACGCCACCCTGCTGACGAAGGAATTGGAGCCGGGCCTCACGATGGCGGAAGCGGTCCGGGCCTGCGGTTTCCGTTCGGTCAACATCTCGCTCGATACCCTCGACCGCGCCGAATATGCGCGCGTCACCGGGCGCGATCTGCTCCCGGCTGCGCTCGCCGGGATTGGCGCCGCGCTCGCCGCGGGCTTTCCGCAGGTGAAAATCAATTGCGTCCTGATGCGCGGACACAACGAGACTGGCCTAACGAGTCTGGTCGATTTCGCGGCGGAGAAAGGGCTCCTTCTGCGTTTCATCGAGCTCATGCCGGTGAGCACGACCGAGGTGTTGAGCGAGGAGAATTTCCTCCCCGTCGCGGAAGCGAGGCGGACGATCGAAGCGAAGTTCGGTCGCCTCATCCCGCAACCGGAATTCAAGACCAACGGACCCGCCACCTACTATCAGCTACCGGGCCGCGACCAGCGGATTGGCTTCATCGGCGCGCTGACGAATCTGCATTTCTGCGAGAGCTGCAACAAACTGCGCCTCACCTGCGACGGAAAACTGCGGCCGTGTCTCGGGAGTTATCTCGAGTTCGACATCATGAAGCCGCTGCGGGCTGGCGCGAGCGACGACGAGTTGCGCCAGTTTTTCCTCGATGTGGTGGAGCGCAAACCGGAGCAGCACGATTTCCGCACCTCTTATAAACCCGACCGCCAAATGGTCGCGATCGGCGGCTGATTGGAATGATCCGCAGATGTCGCAGATTTTCGTAGATAAGAGGTATCTGCATTCCTCCATCTGCGTCCATCTGCGAAATCTGCGAATGAACAAAGTCTGCTTTGCCTAACAATGCCGGAGCTGACCCACATCTCGAGCGACGGGAGCGCGAAAATGGTCGACGTCTCGGCGAAACCGGTGAGCCATCGCGAAGCCATCGCGGCCGGGCGGATCGAGCTCCAGCCTGCTACTCTCGAACTCATCGCCGGCGACCGGATCGCCAAGGGCAACGTCTTCGCGACCGCGCGGCTCGCCGGCATCCAGGCCGCGAAACAGACCGCGCAGTTGATCCCGCTCTGCCACACCCTTGGCCTGAGCCACGTCGAGGTCGGCCTAACGAGTGACGCCACGGGCGTGGCCTGCACCTGCACCGCGCGCACCACCGCGCAGACCGGCGTGGAGATGGAAGCGCTGACCGGAGTTTCCGTCGCGCTGCTGACGATCTACGACATGTGCAAGGCGGTCGATAAGCAGATGCGGATCGGCGAGATTCACCTCGTTTCGAAAACGAAGAAGAGACAATAAATGCAAATCACCGTCGGCATCATCACCGTCTCCGATCGCGCCAGCGAAGGCGCTTACGAGGATCTCGGGGGCCCGGCATTGAAAGAAGCGTCGCTGGCCAAAGGCTGGAACGTCCTCAGCGAAGCGATCGTGCCGGATGAACTCGAGCGCATCCAGGAAACCATCCGTGCTTTCTCCGCACAGCGCTGCGGACTCATTCTCACCACCGGCGGCACCGGCATCGCTGTGCGCGATGTCACGCCCGAAGCGATCCGCGGTTTGATGCGGGTGGAGTTGCCCGGCTTCGGCGAAGTGATGCGCGCTGAGTCGATGAAGATCACGCCCAACGCCATCCTCTCGCGCAATCTCGCGGCCGTGGTGGAGCAATCGCTCGTCCTCGCCTTGCCGGGGAAGCCGAGTGGCGCGGTCGAGTGCCTCGGCTTTGTCGCGGGCGCGATCCCGCACGGGGTCAAGCTCGCCCAGCGCGTGCCCACTTCCTGCTGATGCGCGCGTCGGTTCGCTTTTCGTTAGGCAGATTTTCCTGAATCCAAACCACCGCCTCGCCGCATCTCAATTACAGACTTCATGAAAACCAGGCTCCTCTCTCTTTCGCTCCTTTGTCTCCTCGTCGCGGGCTGCAATTGGAAAGGCATCCGCGGCAACGGCGTCGTCAAGTCCGACGTCCGCACCGTGACGGCTTTCAGCAAAATCGACGCGAGCGGTTTCTACGAGCTCTCCTGGCAGCCGGGACCGCCGTCCTTGACCGTGACCACCGACGAGAATCTGCTCGCGCACATCACGACCCGGGTGACGGGTGACAAACTCGAGATTGATCTGGATGGTGCGATGGCCCCCTCCGACGGAATCAAGGTCGTGGTCACCAGTCCGGAACTGACGACGGTTGAACTCAGCGGCGCGGTCGGGTTCGAGGCCAAGTCCCTGGCAGGCGCGAAATTTTCGCTCGATACCAGCGGCGCCGTGAAGGTGACGCTCGCGGGCAAAATCGGACGGCTGCTCGCGAACCTGACCGGGGCGAGCAAACTGGTGGCGGCTGATTTGCAGGCCGAGGATGTCGAGCTTTCCGTCACCGGCGCCGGCAAAGCCGACGTCACCGCGACCAACTCGCTCAAGGCCGCGATCACCGGCGCGGGCAAGGTCGTCTATGGCGGGAGCCCGAAATCGGTGGAGAAAAACATCACCGGTGCTGGCAAAATCGAACCGCGCGACCAGCAATAGGTGGCGGTTGTAGACGCTTCCCTGTTGTAGACGCTTCCCTGTGGGAAGCGCGGGCTCGATGTCGCGGTCATGGTTGCTCCCGCGCTTCGCACAGCGAAGCGTCTACAGCTCGCGTAATGACTACCGTTCGCGAAATGCAGCCAGCCATGACTTCCCAACCCGCGTTCCAGCCCTTCGGCCCGGCGCATCTGGTCGTCCTTTTGCTCACCGTCGCCATCCCGCTGGGGCTCGGGTGGGCCGTTCGCCTAACGAATTCCAAACGACTCGACCACGCGGTCGCGCTTGGTCTCTCCGTGGTGCTGATCGCGAACTACTGCGGTTACGCCGCCTTCCTCCTCCAACAGCACCAACTCGTCTGGCAACAGGCTTTGCCGTTTCAGCTTTGTGACTGGGCGATGGTCACGGTCATCGTTGCGCTCCTCACGCGGCGAGAGCGCTGGAGCGAAGTCTCCTACTTCTGGGGCATTGGCGGGACCTTCCAGGCCATTCTCACGCCGAATCTCCCGGTGGGCTTTCCGAGCGTACGCTTCCTGAGTTTCTTCGTCGGTCATTGCGGGATCGTCGTCGGCGTCATCTATCTGCTGGTGGCGCGGCGTTTCCGGCCGTCGTTCACCTCGGTCTGGCGGACGCTCGCTTGGTCGGAGCTGTATCTCGCAGCGACGCTGCTGGTCGATCGCCTAACGAACGTGAACTACGGTTTCCTTCTGCACAAACCGGAGGCCGCCTCGATCCTCGATTATCTTTCGCGGACGCACTGGCTTTACTTACTGGAGTTGAACGGCCTCGCGCTGGTTTTTTTCGCGCTCCTCTATCTGCCATTTCTGTTCCTTGCGCCCCGGGCGGAGGCTGCCTAACGATCTCGTATGGGGACAAGCTGATCGACAATTCGCCCTGGGATCGGAGCATCCGGGTATGGAAACATCCGCCCACGAAATCGCCGCGCGAAGGCAACCCCTGGGGTCAGATTTCGGATGATTTCCGTTTTCCGACAAGAGATGCCGGTTCGAGCAAAGTGCCGAACTCCGCCGGCCGTTTATTGACCAAACGAATTTTTGCCAAACCAGACTTCAAAGTGCGTCGCGATATCGGTCGAAGTGGCCACGTCATTCGCGGAGGGTTTCACGAAGCTTGACCGCGCGTCTTTGCAGTTCGTCTCCTTAAGAATCTTCAGAATTTCCCCCGCCTTCGCCTGAGCCCGAGGATAGACAAAATACCGGACCTCGGCGGTATCTGGAATATAGGCCCGCCCCAAGACATTCTGTATTCCGGGCACAGTAAAGCCACCCTGTTCCAAGGCTGTCTGAATCTGGCGCGCATTCGCTCTTTGCGACTCTCCATTGATGTGAAGAAAGACGCGGGGTTTAGCCACGCCGGGCCGGGGAGTGGCGACAGCAATCGCGGAGGCAAGGCGACTTTGCGATGCACTCAAGCCCGCGGTCGCCTTAATATCTGGAGGTCCCTCGCCGGGCACGTCGGCGATTTGCGCAAGTGACGAGCGCGCGATTTTGGCGGTCTCAATCCTTCCCGTGGTCGCGGCCGCTTCTCCTACTTTGGACATCTCCGTGGCGACGCTCGCTGCTTGCTCGGGATAGCCCAACCGGAAAGCTTCATTCGCCACCGCGGCGCTGTTCCAAAGCGAAAGTGCGGTCGATTTCTCGTTAGCAGACGCAGGATGCAGCTTCATTTCCGAAGCCAGCTTCCTTAACGCCGCACTGGTCGACTCTGCGCTGGTCGCCACCAGCGGCTTTTGCGGGAGCGTCTGGGCGACATATTGAATTTCCGCTCGCGCGGCGACGGCCAGATTTGGGCCCTCCAGGCGAAGGCTTCTAATCTGGAGTTCGTTTTCCAGCTCGTTGAATACCCTGTCCCGCGCCTGATCCATTTCTTTCCGGTCAGAAACATCGCGAATGGGGAAAGGAAGAAATGGTCGCAACATTTCGCCCTTGAAGCTGAAAAGGGCGAAATTCAGGGTTCCGCTGTTGTCCTTCCTGGCACGAACTTCCACTCGCAGAGCCATCGGCTTCATCGACTCGTCCGCGTACCCGGCGAGCAACGCCTGCAAGCCTGCATCCCAGCCGGCCACGGCGGCTTTCCAGCCGTCTTCGACACCGGGTTCCGCCGACGGGGCAGCGTCTGTCGGGTTTGGCGACGAGACTAGACCGGAGATGATGCGGAGCAGCGGAGTGAGTTGTGCGGTGGCGTTCCACTTGGCAAAGAGCCGCCGCGGATGAGTCCAATCCAGCTCGATACTAGCGACGGAAGCTTCGTGCCAGTCTCCTGTCTCCCACCATTTTTTGCGCACCTGAATATCGTGCGGATCCCAACGCAAGTGAACCCGCTGCGCCGTATTGGTCTGCCAATCGATCGGATTCTCGGATTTAATCTCCGGCACGGTCGCGACCCGCTTTCCATCCACCCAAATCTCCGCACCCGGCGGTGCGTAAACGACACAAGGGGTCAGGTAACCGACGCAGGTCAACGTCGCCAGCAACGACCCAACGATCAGCACCGCCAGCCATTTCCGGCCCGTCCAGTGCAAGGCAGTGAGTGCTTTTTGATCGCTCAGCCGCAGGCCCGCGTAGCTGAGCAGGGCGCCGATGAGTGCGCCGGTTCCAGTGACCGGAGCGACCCACGATTGCGGGAGATAGGTGCAATAAAAGATAAAGAACAGGAGCGCGTCGATCCCGATCAGCAGGTTGCCGGTGAAAATCATCCAACGCGGCAGCTCGGGAAGATCTGGCAATTTCGCGAGCCTCTCTTCCGGCGTCTCTCCCACGATGGGCGCGGGGCCGAGAGAGCAAGAGGAGCCAAAATCCCATTCGCCTTCGCAGGAGAGGATCCGTTGATGGATCATCTCATCGACGGCGTCCCGGGCGTTGCCTTCCCCAGCAGGCCAGCTCAATCCGTAATCGGAGTTGGCCGCCAGCCCTTTAAGCAATTCTTTGGTCAGCGGGAGCGGGCCGGTGCTCTTGTGCACCGCACGCAGGATCTCGTGCTGAAACGCCCGCCTAGGGAAGATGATCTTGGAAATAGCAGCCTCCAGTTAGCTCATTCGTAGGGGCCGCTCAGCCCAATCCCCATCCGTCCAGTGCATACTTGGCGTCGTGGACTGTCCCGGTGCCGATGGCGAAGGTCATTTTCCGCGTGAGCACATCCAGCCGGAATTTCGGCTTCGACCGCTCAGATACCAGCTCCGCCATCAACTGGCGGGTGGCGCTTTCCGTGGTGGCTTGAGCGCCCCGCAGCGCGCTCAGCTCTTCTGGTTTCAAGCCCCCGTTCTGGACCGCGACATCGAAGCAGAGACCAACGCTGAGTTCTTGCTGTAAGTTCAGCGCGGCTGCGTCCGAATCGGCCTTATTCTTGTAAACATTCACCACTCGCTCGAGCTGAATGTTCTGCACTCCCGGATCGCTCCCCAGCTTCCGGAAGGCCTCTTCCCAGTTCGATTCAATTCGCGAGCCGTTCCCCAGGCTGATGCTGTTCGCGAAATCCATCTGCGCACGCGGCGCGGAATCCAGTACTTCCCGCATCCTGGTCGCGAGAGAACCGAAAGAGTTCTCAAACACCCGCGGTAACTCGGAATCGATCTTCCGCAGCATGGCGGAGAGTTCCCCGTTGGCGAGGGTGAACCCCACGATGCCCCAGGTGATCCCCTGCCCATCGAAATTTCCGTTCGCAAGCGTAAACCCGGTGCCCTCGAAATCGGCAGTGATCTGGAGACAGCGCTGGAACAGCTCGGGAATGCCGGCGTGGATGAGCCGCAGATAACTCTCCTCATCCAGTTGTCCCGTCGACGGAATTCCCGCGGCTCCTTGAAATTCGGCCAGCGCCGTTTCGGTATCGTGCCCGTAAACTCCATCTACCACCGGCACGGGATGACCCGCCTGGACGAGGGCGTTTTGGAGATTGATCACTAACTGTCCCCGCACGCCTCTGAACCCTCCAGGCGCGCGTTTAAAGATAACTCTGCTCATATGCCTGTGGTTTTAGGCCGCTATGATCGCGTCACCAGCCTCGAAACGGGTGCGCGTGAGTACCAGTTCGGTCTCGGGCACCGCCTGGAAGTGCGGCTCATCCTGTAGGCTGTGCCAGTCTCCGCCCCATTCCAAGCCTATGTCCCGGCCAACCTTGCCAGCTTTTTTGTATAAGTCGGATTCGGGAACGTACTGCCCATTCACAAAGACTCCAATATCCCAGGCCACGCCAAAGTTATGGTTACTCTCGCCGCCACGGGCGCGCGTGACCACCGGACCCGGGAACCGGGTGCGTCCCTGCGCGAAAAGCGCATCCTGTTCCGCGTAAGTGCGGGTGCCCGAGATGATCTTGAAGACCACGCTCTCACTTCCGAGCGCGCTTTTGGTCGCGGCCATGAATTGGCGGGCCTTTTCCTGCGCCCGGGGCTGGAGACTCTGGATATTTCCTTCCGTGCGCAAGTCGAGCTGGCCCATCTGCTGTGCCAAGGCGAGAGATTGCGCCTCGAAGGCGGCCGCCGCGGCGTGGCTCTTCGGGCCGAACTCGCCATCAGCCGAGGCGGTGTAAAAGCCGTTTCCCTTCAAAAAACGCTGCCAAAAGATAGGATCTGCTTCGTAGTTAATCATAGGTTGTTGTTCTTTCTTATTGTGTTCAGGCCAAACTCACTTCCACCACTCGCTCGCCGCGCTGTCGTCGGCGGCATTGTGACTCTCGACATCTTGTTCGCGACTTCATTCTCCGGATTTGTCGTCAGCCAGGGAACCAGTTCGAGGAGTTTTTTGCGGCCGTCGATGGTGGTGGGTTCGGCGATGGTGCCGCTGGGCCAGCCGGCATCTTCCCAGCCCTTGTTCGGGGTGCTCCCGAGGTCGTCGATCAACATCCGCTCGGCGGTGGCGATGAAGCCTTTGGCGTTCGATTTCGCGGTCTTCCGGGCGGTGGTGACGGCACCCTGCTTTCTCGGCGTCGCGATGGGTTTGCTTCGCGGCCTTAGCCGTGTCGCGCAGGCCGGTCAGCTTGGCGGGCGTCCATTGTTTGATCTCGACCTCGGGGTGCTTGGTGCCGCCGTCGATCATGTCGTCGGCGAGATCGAGGAGGCTGTCGTAGCCGTCGGGGAGTTCGTTGCTCATAGGTTTTTTCGGTTGAATGGCTGCGGGTTGTGGGAAAAGGCGGGCTCGCCGGGCTGCGACGGAGGCTCCGGCGCGGGCGAAAAGCCCATCTGCGGCAGACGCCGGAGCGTCCGGGGCGGCCCACAAGCGCGACGCCGGGCCTCCTCTGGCCCTTCGTCGCAGGCTGAGCGGGGTCGATTTGCCCTCGACGGAGCGCCCGGCGCGGCTCGATGGTGCGGGCCGGGCTTTCCGCGGAGGCTCCATCGCGCCCTGAGGGAGCGAGGAATGGTGGCGGCGGAAGAAGGTTTTCATCAGCTTGCGGCGGAAGGCGTGGCGGGCGCGGAGGGGAGGGCCGGCGCGCTTTGGGGGCGGCGCTCGATCAAGGTGGCTACGGCAGGGCGCAGGTTCATGAGGTTCTTGAGGAGGTTGAACCAGAACGGCGCGCCGAGGGTGAGCAGCACGGAGGTGATGACTATGCCCCAAAAGTGGTCGAAAAGATGGGCGCGCCGCGGGTGACCCCAGCGACCCAGAAAGTCCTGGGGCACGAGGTCGAATCCGGTTTGGTCGAAGGTCTGCGCGAGATCGCGGACCTTCTGGGCTTCCAGCTCGAGCTGCGCTTTGCGCTGGGCATCGGTCAACGGCTCGGTCGGCGCGGTGACGCCAGCAGGCTCTTGCGCGAGCACCCCGGGCGCGGCTTTGGCCAGGGCCGCCACGAGCACTGGTTGGCTGCGGAGCTGGTGGAAGATATCGATCGTATCGAGCTGGAGGAGAAAGGCGACGACGACGGCAAAGAAGATGGTGATCCCGCGCACGTGGACCTGGAACCATTGCTCGGCCCGATCCTGCGCGCTCCCAAACCAGCGCTGGAACCGATCGTAGGACTGGGTGGTGGCGCGCTCGACCGCGCTGCCAAAGTTACCTAACGAGTCAAGGACTGCCTTCTTCTCTTCGGCGGTGGTGAAAAGGTTGGCGACGTTCACGACCGCCTGCAGCTTGGCCTGGGCTTCCGCGGTCGGTTGATCCGGCACGCCGAGGGCGCGGAGCAGCTCGGCCGCCCGATTAGTTAGATCCGCCGGGAACCCGCGCAGTCTGGCCTCGGTCGGAGTGAGGTCACTCATCTCGTGCAGGAGGCGGTAGATTTCTCCGGGCCGCACGGCGGTCGCCAGAGTCATACTCCCGCCGGCCGCGAGGAAGGTCCAGGGTTTGTCGTGCTGCCGCACAGGGACCGAAATGGGCACGGCCGTCCCCTGCGGGAGAGCGGCGTTGGCTTGCGCGAGGTTAGCTTCCGCAGCGGCGACGGCGGCCGGCAGGGCGGGATCGGCCGGCGCCGCGGCGAGGTTATCCCTGGCCTGGGTCAGGGCGCGCTCCGCGGCGATCACCGGGAGAAGCGCCGGGTTGGCCGGTCCTACTTTGGTGCGCGACTTCGGCGCGAAGAGGGAGTCACTAAAGATAGGGTCGCGCAGAATCTGCGCGGCTAGGGTGTGAGCCTGCTCGCCGAGCCGGGGATCGATCGTCTGGAAGGTGAGAGAGAGAGCGTTCGCCAAGTTCTTCCCGCGCAAGGCCAGGGCGGACGAAGCCATTTGCACGAGCGTGGTCACGAGCAGACTCACGACAGTCATGATGACAGCGAAAGCGATGACTGTGTCGAGAGTCTCAAGCATGAGTGACAAGGAGATAGGGTTCGGAATGAAGCAAAGACTCGAGAGAGAGGGGCTCGTTACCCGGGCAGAGGCGCGGGGCTGCCCGCCGGCGGGGGCGGCGGTGTCGCGGCCGGTGCCATATCTCCCTTGGCGTCCTTTAAGGTTTGGAGATCGGGAATCTTCTTGGCCAGGACGTCATCCAGGACCTTGAGCACACTCACCACCCGATAGTAGAGGACTTCGCCGTTCGGGGTGAGCTTCCTCTGGTTGGGAATGTTGCCGCGCGGTTTGGCCTTGCTGAAATCCGCCGTTATCTTGCCGGCCGAATCTGGCGCGTTAAATTTCCCGCCCAACTCAAAAAAGTAGAAATTGGCTTCGGCCCGCTGAATATCTGTGTAAGCCGCCTCGAAGGCCTGCGCGTCGGTTTTCACGTCGAAGGTTGCGCCGAGTCCAGAAACGAATGTGCTGCCGGCGCCGAGTCCGCTCGCGGCCGCCACGGACCAACCGGCGGTACTGGCCGCGCCCGCCAGCGCGGACAAGGTGGTCTGGGTAAGGGAACTGCCATACCGCAGGGCGCTGGTCCCACTAAACCTGCGCAGCAGGACAATCTTGGCTTGGTTGGTGTATTCAAGCACGTCGCGATCGCTGATCGCGTAGTTCACGGCCGAGTCGATCTTCCCCTGCGGTCCTACGGCCCGCCTTTGCGCGACTTCCACCAGCGTCGGTATTCCACTCGCGCAGCCCGCGAGCAGGAGCAAGCCCCCGGCACAAAACGCGCGCTGCAGAGTCTGCGGGAAAGGGTGCGCCGCGGTCTGGCCGGCCGCGCCTCCGGAACAGGGGGCGTGTAACATGCGTTGAGGGGAACATTTGCGAGACTTTCCGCATATCAGGCGCACGCGCTGATTTCTCGCCGGGAATCCGGAGCCGCCAGGCCCTACTGCCTGTCGGGGATTCACCCGACAGCACGGGATGACGGGAGGCCGGGTGAAAATAGTTCTCCGCGCCGGTCGATTTTTCTTCGCCGCTTTCGCCGCTCCTGTTAAACCCCTGAGCAAACGCGCCCTAGGAAATCAATGAGTTCCCCGGAAAAGCTTTCAGTGCTGATTGTGCACCACGCACCGTTGATGCGCTTTGGCCTGACCACGTTGCTTCGTTCCAACCGACGTTACCGGCTCGCGGGAGAGACGGGAGACGCGCCCGTGGCGCGGCGGCTCTTTGCCGAAACGAAACCCGCGCTGGTGGTGCTCAGCATGACCCTGCGGAACGGCGACGGCATCAGCTTGCTGAAGGATTTTCGCAAAATGAATCCTGCGGCGTGCGCGCTGGTAGTGACGGCGCGGGCCGATTCACTCTCGGTGCAACGTGCGTTCAAGGCCGGCGCCCGCGGATATGTAGTGGCCGACGACGAGACCGCGGAAGTCCTGACCGCTCTGGATCAGGTGGCCGCGGGCGAACTTTACGCGAGTGGCACCGTGGCGCGCGGCCTTCTGCAAATGCTCGCCTCCGGCGCAGTCGCGGCGCCGGCGAACGGGTGCGGGCAGTTGAGCGATCGCGAGCTGCAAGTGTTCCGGCTGATCGGAAGCGGCCTCGGCACTTCGCGCGTCGCGACCGAGTTACAGCTCAGCGTGAAGACGATCGAAACGCATCGGCAGCGGATCAAACAAAAACTTGGCCTAACGAGTGCGACCGAGCTGACGCAGCGCGCGGCGGAGTGGCTCCTCCAGAGTACTCGGGAACGCGTGAACGGCCGACGGTCTCGGTGGCCAACATTCCGTTGATGCGTTCGTTCTGGCCGGCGATGCTGGTTCTCGGAGCGAATCTGGGACTTTCCACCGCTCTGGCGCAGAGCCGTCGGGCGCCGGTCGACTCGCTCATTCCCTGGCTGCTACAGGAGGATGCGCAACTGCGCGGGATTACTCTCCGTGAAGTGATCCTCGACACGACTGGTAAAAAGGTGCTCGCGCTCGATCGGCAAAACGCCACCGATCAGCGCATCGTCAGGCAAATTTCTGGCGCGCTCGATGAGGTCGTTAGGCAACTCAACTCACCCGATAGCGTGATCCAGGGCATCCCCCGGATCAACGAAGTAAGCAGCCACTTCGAGGACAAAATGCGCGACGTCCTTAACGCAGTATCCGGATTCAGTTGCGACTTTCCGCGGACCGCTGACGGGAAGGTGCAGCGCTCCGGTTATCCTGATTTGCGACTGGTGGATGAGGAATCGAAACGCGTGTTTTACCTCGACCCCAAGCTCTACGCCGCGGGTGGGCGCGAGAGCAGTTTTCGCTCATTTTATTTCGAGCCGAAGAAGGCCACGAACAAAGTGCGCGACGACGCGGTGCACTTCGTGGTCGGCTTCGAGCATGAGCCGCTCCACGACGGGAAATGGAAATTCACGCGCTGGGATTTGGTCGATCTCGCGAATTTTCGCGTGCAGCTGAAGGCGGAATTCCAGGGGAGCAATCGCGATATCTATCGACCGGAGGCGATCGTCGCGACGAGCGCGGAGCGACCCTAAGAGGGATAGCCGCCGGCGATGTAATCCTTCAACTGGTCGAGGGTCGCGCTTTGCGTGGAGATGACCTGCTTCACCAAATCGCCGATCGAAATGACGCCGCGCAGTTCGCCATCGGCCACCACCGGCAGGTGGCGGATGTGCTTGTCGGTCATGAAGCGCAGACAATCCTGCACCGTTTCGCGCGGATGCGCGGTGGTCAGCTCCGTGGTCATGATCTCGTGGACGAAACTGTTCCGCGAGGTTTTGCCTTTGAGCATGACTTTGCGCGAGTAGTCGCGCTCAGAAATGATCCCGACCAGCTTCTCGTTTTCCATCACCAGAAGCGCGCCGACGTTTTTCTCGGCCATCATCGCGATCGCGTCGTAGACCGTGGCGCCAGGTGCGACCGACCAGATGGCGCCGGGCTTGTGGGAGAGGATGGTTTCGATCGTGCCGCAGACGTCCATGGGTCGAAATTACCGGGCGCGGGAAACCGACGCAAACATTTAACGTCCGCGTCGGGCGAACTTCGCCTCAATCAAATCTTCCAGTTTCGCGACCAGCGCGGGCTCGGGCAGCCGCTCGAGCACTTCGTTGACGAAGCCGCCTACGAGTAATTGGCGCGCAACATTCGCGGGAATGCCGCGAGCGAGGAGGTAAAACATTTCGTCCTCATCGAGTTGACCGGAGGTGGCGCCGTGGCTGCACTTCACGTTGTCGGCGAGGATCTCGAGACCGGGCATGGAGTTCGCCTCGGACTCGTCGCTCAGCAAAAGGTTGCGCACTTTTTGGTAGGCATCGGTGAAATGCGCCTGCGGCTCGACCCGGATGAGACCGCCGAAAGTGGCGCGCGCGCGATCGTTCAGCGCGTTCTTGAAGAGCAGGTCGCTGTAGGTGTGCGGCGAGGCGTGATCCTGTAAAGTCCGCGCGTCGAATTCCTGCGCGTCGATGCCGACGGAAACGGCGAGCATGTCGCTGCGGCTGTTCTCGCCGGTGAGGCGGCTCAGGCTTTCGAGCCGGGAAAATTTCGCGCCGAGGTTGAGGTAGAGATTCAGCGCGGAAGCATCGCGCGCGACGGTGGTGGCGTTGATCTGAATGCCGAGCGCGGAGTCGCTCCAATCCTGGGTGCAGATGTAGGTCACCTTCGCGCCCGCGCCGACGACGAGGTCGTTGACGCCGCAGGAAAATCCGCCGCGGTTCCGATCGGCCGAACGAAAATGCTCGACTAGCGTGACCTTGGAAAGGTCCTCGGCGACGAGGAGGGTGTGCGGAAAAATCGCGGCATTCTCGCCGTGCAACCAATGGAAAGTCTCGAGCGGCAACTCGATTTCTACGCCGCGCGGAACGTAGAGAAAAGTGCCTGAGCGAACGAGCGCCTGGTGGAGCGCCGCATACTTGGCCGAGCCGAGATTCGCCGGCTGATTCATGAAATGGCGGCGGAACAAATCCTCGTGCTCGATCATCGCCCGCTCGAGCGGCTGGAAGATCACCCCGGCGGCGCGCATTTTTTCCGAGAGCACATCGCGTTCGAGCAGGTGATCGTCGGCGAAAACCAAACGGCCGTCGGTCTCCGCCAGCTCGGTGGAGCGCTCGAGCAGGTCGCGTGCGTCGGCATCGGAGATGCCTGCGGGCAGATGGTAAGGCGCGAGGTCGAGCGCCTTCACGTTCGAGAAACGCCAGGCCTGATCCTTTAACGCTGGCGCGGGCAGGTGCTGGAATTCCGTCCAAGCCGCCTGCTGCTGCTCGCGAAACCACCCCGGAAGATCGGCGTTGCGTTGCGCGGTGCCCGCGAGAAGAGGCGCGTTTTCCGGCGCGGTGGCGGGTACTGCTTCGAGGAGAGCGGACGGGTTACTCATGGCCGGTTGAGACGGGAACGGCGGTCATAGACCGCCGCTACAGTCGCCTCAAATGGGGGCGAAAATTAGCCGACGGAGCCTTCCATCTCAAGTTCTATCAGGCGCTTCAGCTCGACCGAGTATTCCATCGGGAATTGGCGGACGAGATCGTTGACGAATCCATTCACGCTCAGGCTCATCGCCTGCGCTTCAGTCAGGCCGCGCTGCTGCATGTAGAAGATCTGCTCAGCCGAGACCTGCGAGACGCTCGCTTCGTGCTGCACGGCGTTGCCGGTCCCGCGAACGGTGATCGCCGGATAAGTATCCGTGCGGCTGTTCGAGTTGATCAGGAGCGCATCGCACTCGGTGTTATTCTTGCAGTTCTTCAGGTGCTTCGGCACGTGAACGAGGCCGCGATAGGTGGCGCGGCCAGTGCCGATGCTGATCGATTTGGAAATGATGTTGCTCGTCGTTTCATCGGCGGCGTGAACCATCTTTGCGCCGGTATCCTGATGCTGACCGTCACCAGCGAGTGCGATCGAGATGACTTCGCCGCGGGCTTTGCGGCCCTTCATGACCACGCCCGGATACTTCATCGTCAGGCGGCTGCCGATGTTGCAGTCGATCCATTTCACCTCGGCCTCTTCGTGCGCCAGTCCGCGTTTGGTCACGAGGTTGAAGACGTTGTTCGACCAGTTCTGCACGGTGATGTACTGGATCTTCGCGCCTTTCATCGCGACTAATTCCACCACTGCGCTGTGCAGCGTAGCGGTGTTGAATTTCGGCGCGGTGCAGCCCTCCATGTAGGTGAGCTCCGCGCCTTCATCGACGATGATCAGGGTGCGCTCGAACTGCCCGAAGTTCTCAGCGTTGATCCGGAAATAAGCCTGCAGCGGGTGCTTCACCTTCACGCCCGGTGGGACGTAAATGAACGAGCCGCCACTGAAGACCGCGCTGTTCAGCGCGCTGAATTTGTTGTCCCCGGTGGGGATGACTTTGCCAAACCACTTCCGGAAAATCTCCGGGTGTTCCTTCAAGCCGTCCGCGCTGCCGACGAAGATGACGCCCTGTTCGCCGACCGCTTTCTTGATATTGGAATAGACCGCCTCGCTGTCGAATTGCGCTTCCACGCCGGCGAGGAATTTGCGCTCCTGCTCCGGAATCCCGAGCCGCTCGAAGGTCCGCTTTACGTCGTCGGGCACGTCTTCCCAGTTCCGTTTCGGCTGAATCCCGCCGCTCAGATAATAGCGGATGTTGTCGAACACGATCGCTTCCAGATCCTTGCTCGCCCAATGCGTCGGCATCGGCTTGCTCATGAAAGTCTGGTAGGCCTTGAGGCGAAATTCCCGCACCCAATCCGGATCGCTCTTCACGTCCGAGATGTAGTGAATCGTCTTCTCGCTCAGGCCGATGCCCGCGTCATGCGTGTGCGTTTCCGGATAGGCGAAGTCGCCAATGTTCCGTTCGATCTCGAGATTTTTATTTTGTGTAACCATGGTTTCCTCTTTAAGCGAGCGCGGGCTCTGCGATGTCGTCCCGCACCCAGTCGTAGCCTTTTTCTTCGAGCTGGAGCGCGAGCTCCTTGCCGCCGCTCAGCTCGATTCGTCCTTTTACCATCACGTGCACGCGATCGGGCACGATGTAATTCAAAAGTCGCTGATAATGGGTGATCAGAAGAACGCCGAGATTCGGTCCGCGGAGTGAGTTCACCCCTTGCGAAACGATCTTCAGCGCGTCGATGTCGAGCCCGCTATCGGTCTCGTCGAGCACCGCGTATTTCGGCTCGAGCATCGCCATTTGCAGGATCTCGTTGCGCTTTTTCTCGCCGCCGGAGAAGCCTTCATTGACCGAGCGCGAGGTGAAAGAGCGGTCCATTTCGAGCAGGTCCATCTTCTTATAGAGCTGCGCGTAGTAATCGGTCGCTTCGAGTTCCTCGCCCTCGGGAAGGCGCGATTGCACGGCGGCGCGGAGAAAGTTCGCGATCGTCACGCCCGGGATTTCGCTGGGGTATTGGAACGCGAGGAAGATGCCTTTCCGCGCCCGCACGTCGGGCGCGAGTTCGAGCAGGTTCTCGCCGTCCATCGTCACCGACCCGGCGGTCACGGTGTAATCAGGATGCCCCGCGAGCACCTTGGCGAGCGTGCTCTTGCCGGAGCCGTTCGGCCCCATGATGGCATGGACTTCGCCCCGCGGCACCGAGAGGGTGAGCCCGCGGATGATCTCCTGATCGCCGATCGAGACGTGCAAATTTTCAATGGTCAACTGCTGCATATTGGACCTGAAACATAGCCGAGAAACCGCCACTTTGCGAATGGCGCGGGCCGATTTGCAGATTGCGATTTTCGATTTGCGAATTACGTATGCGGAGCCGCCCGAATACCCCGTGGTGTAACGGTAACACAGCGCCCTTTGGAGGCGTTATTCATGGTTCGAATCCATGCGGGGTAGCCACTCTCGACCAGGCGTCGAAGCCGGAGATCACGTCGAAGAGTCCACCACCGATGCTGCCTTGGCGGAAGCGACTACTCCGGCCCGTCGCCGATTTGCTGGATTAACTCTGCGGGTGTCCAGCTGTTGCCCCGCCAGAGCTTTTCGATCTTGCCTTCTTTGCCAATCAACGCCGTTGCCAGGCTGTGTGAAATTGATCCGCCTTCCGGTTGGACGAGAACAGAAAAGGCTTTCGTTAGGCGGGAAATTTCCGTGGGAGTTCCGGTGGCAAACTTCCAAATATCAGGATCAGCCTTCTCACCCTGCGCATAGTTGCGTAGCACTTCCGGCGTGTCGTAGGCCGAATCGAAACTAATGCTGAGAAGCCGCGTCGAAGAGAGCGGCTCAGACGACGATGCCTTAATCGTCTTCTGCAGCTCCGCGAAATTTTGCGCCATCCGCGGACAGAAGTTTGGGATCGGGCAGCGAGTGAAGATAAAGGTCAAGACCAGCTGATGACCGCGGAAGCTCTCGAGGCTGATCGGTTTTCCCTCCTCATCGATCAACTGAAACTCCGGCATCGGATCGCCTTCGTGCACGCGCTCTGATTTGACGGAGCTTGCGGCGGGTGGAGGTGTCGGCAAATGGACCGTCGCGGAATCAACCTGCTTGATCTGATCGATCCACGAATCGCGATCGGTCACGTTGAGCCGGAAGGAAATCGCGCCGCCTATCTGCAGGTCTGCCATCTCTTTCTCGTCGCGCACTATGAATGGCATCGTCATCGACGGCATAAAGCCGGGGACGTTTTCGTGTTCGATCTGGACTGTGCTGTGATCCGCTGCGTAGCCACGCACTATTCCGCGCGTCTCATAGTGCCGGGCACCAGCCTGGTTCTGGTCCGATCGGCCGCAACCTGACCAAGCGACGGCAGTGCCAAGAACCAGTGAAAGGGCGGCGTGCCGCCGAACGAAACTTCTCATCATCCTACTAGACGCGCGGGCCAGAAATCGTTCCACACGATTCATCGATGGTCTTGATCCAGATCAAGGCGGCCTTCGCCGGGCGTCGCTAAAGAAAGATATGACAAACGCCAAAGCTGCAATAGCCGCACCCTATGCCGGCGGGGTATGGGACGGTCCCGTTTTTGAACAGGACGGAAGCCAATCCACGAAGACATCACGCCGTCGAACTATTTTCCGAATCGCGCTGGGTTGTAGCGCGCTTCTTATTTCCGTTGCGGGCTGTGCGAGGGCGCCGCAAGTCCCGCCGAAGACGGTCACGATCGAGGCCAACGACAAGATGAAGTACGACGTGACCGCGATCGAGGCAAAGCCAAGACAACAAATTGTGGTCACGCTCAAGAATGTCGGGACGACCCCGAAGTTTTCCATGGGGCACAATTTCGTCATTCTCGATCGCACCATCAACGAACAGACTGTGATGAAGTTCCTGGACGTGGCGTCCACGGAAGCTGCGCACGATTATGTTCCGCCCGGCGCCAAAGAGGTGATCGCGCACAGCAAGCTGCTCGGGCCCGGCGAGACCGACACGGTCACGTTCAACGCCCCGCAGATTCCGGGCGATTACCTCTACCTCTGCTCCTTTCCCGGCCACTACGCCCAGGGAACCAAGGGCATCCTGACCGTGAAACCCTGATTTCCACAACCAAGGACGCCGACCAAAATGAAGATCCAAATCAACAAGATATTACCAGTCGCCTTCCTTGCCGTGGTGACACTCTTACCGATCGCCTGCAACAAAGGCGGGACCGGCGACAAGGCTCAGATGAGCAACGACGATGCAAAGAACGCCCAGGCTTCTTACGTCCCGCCGGGACAGAAGGATGAATATTATCTCTTCTATTCAGGCGGTCACTCCGGGCAGGTCTATGTCGCGGGCATCCCGTCGATGCGACATATCGTAACCATCCCGGTCTTCTCGCCCTCCTCAGGCACTGGCTATGGCTACGATCTGGCCACGAAGAAAATGATGGGTGATTACACGTGGGGTGACGTCCACCATCCCGGGCTCTCGCAAACCGGCAGCGAATATGACGGTCGCTGGCTCTTCGTGAACGACAATGCCAACAACCGCGTCGCGCGGATCGATCTGCGCGACTTCAAGACCAAGGAAATCCTCGGCCCGATCCCGAACTCGATGGGAAACCATGGCTCCTCGTTTGTGACCGAGAACACGGAGTATGTGCTCGTCGCGACGCGTTTCTCCGTGCCGCTGCCGAAAGGGCGCGTCGCCGATCCGAAGGATTATGCGACGCAATTCAACGGCATGGTCAGTGGGATCAAGGTCGATCCGAAGACGGGCAAAATGTCCGTCGGCTGGCAAATCCTGACGCCGCCGTTTGATTGGGATCTGGGGTCCACCGGCAAAGGTCCGAGCAGTGGCTGGGCTTTCTGGACTTCCTACAACACCGAGATGGCGCACACGGTGCTCGAGACGAACGCCTCACAAAAGGATCGCGACCTGGCGGCAGTGGTGAATTGGCGTGCCGCAGAAAAAGCGGTGGCCGATGGAAAAGCCACCATGATGGGTGGTGTGCCGGTGATTGATCCGGCGAAGACGCCGGGCGTCATGTACTTCCTTGCGATCGCAAAATCGCCCCACGGCATGGATGTTGATCCAACTGGCAAATGGGTCGTGGCCGGCGGCAAACTGCAACCAACGACGACCGTGGTTAATTTCGAGAAATTAAAAAACGCCATCGGGAAGAAAGACTTTGACGGAGACTTCCGCGGCATTCCGATCATCAAGCATGACGACGTAGTGGAAGGCGAAGTTCCGGTCGGCCTCGGGCCGTTGCACACCCAGTATGACGAGTTAGGCAACGCCTACACCTCGCTCTTCATCGACTCTCAGGTCGCAAAATGGAAATTGCCGCCGTGGAGCGATGAGGAAAAGAAGGACCTGACCAAGGTCGTGCTCGATAAAATCCCGGTGCATTGGAGCATCGGTCACCTCGTCGTGGGGGGAAGCGACACGAAGCATCCCTACGGGAAATGGCTCGTCGCGATGAACAAACTCTCGAAAGGTCGTCACCTTAGCGTCGGACCCGCCCAGCCTGAGGACAGCGAGTTGATCGATATCACCGGCAAGAAGATGAAGCTGGTTTATGAGACTTTCACCGACCCGGAACCGCACTTCGCGCAGATCCTGAAGGCAGACAAGATTAAGCCGATCGAAGTTTATCCGAAGGATGAAAACAAGGATCCAAATGCGGTCTGGGACGCGGCTCAAACCGGCCAAACGCGCAACGGCAACGAAGTCATCGTCAAACTCACCGCCATCCGCAGCCGTTTCGTCCCAGATCGGATCGACGCCAAAGTGGGCGACACGCTGACCATCCACGTGACTAATATCGAGCAATCGGCCGACATGATTCACGGCTTCGGGTTGGTCGAGAACAATCTCAACATCACAATCGATCCCGGCGAAACGAAAACGCTCCAGGTGAAACTAACGAAACCGGGCGTCTTCCCGTTTTATTGCACCAACTTCTGCTCCGCGCTCCACCAGGAGATGCAGGGCTATCTGGTGGTGCAGAACAAAGACGGCGCGGAAGCCGCGAGTGAGTCCGTCAATCCCGGTGGCATTCCGCCGGCGCCCAAGACCGATGCAGCCCAGGGTGAACCGGCTGTGCCGGCGAACTCCCTGCCCGCCGTGCCGGATACGACGCCAGCAGCGAGTAGTGCGCCGGCTAACTCAAACCCGGCCAGCACTCCGCAGCCGACGCCTTAGTCAAGTATGCCGCGCGTGCGCGCATGGGCGCGCGCGCGGGTTCCGCCTCGGAAGGAAATCATGACCACACTTCTGAATCGGGAATTTCGGTTCCTGCATAACTCACTCAATCTCTGGTCGCGTCTCTTGCTCCTGGCGGCGGCGATCTCAGTCGCGGTTTCCGTTCTCTTCCCGCTCTGGAAATTGCACCTCGTCGCGCCGCAATATTCCGATGGCCTGACGATGCAAATCTACACCTATAAAATCCACGGCGGCGGCCTCAACGGAAACGACATCAAGGAGATCAATAATCTCAATCATTACATCGGGATGAAGATGATCGATCAGGCCGACTTCACCGAGATGCAGATCATGCCCTTTATGTTTGGTGTCTTCGTTCTGCTCGCCCTGCGCGCGGCCGTCTTTGGGGAGATGAAAAACGTGATCGACCTTTTCGTCCTCTCCTCCTACTTCGGCGCCTTTTCGATCGGGGCGTTCTATTACCGGCTCTATTGGTACGGACACAACCTCGATCCGCATGCGCCAATGACGATCAAGCCTTTCACGCCGCTCATCTTCGGCACGCAGAAGATCGCGAACTTCACCCAGTCGAGTTACCCAGAAATGGGCACCTATTTGCTCTGGGTTTTCATGGCGCTGCTCGTGCTGGCCGTTTGGTTTTCGCGCAAGGAGAAGGTGCTCGCGCTATGAAAGCGCGCCGCGCAGCTCCCCGAATTATTGCGCTCACGTTGTTTGCCCTAACGACTCATGTTTCCGCACTCACCCTCCAGCAGCAAATCGATGCCGCCTCGCCTAACGAGACGCTGAAGGTTGCGACTGGCGTTCATCGCGGCCCGATCACGATCGGCAAACCACTTCGGCTGATCGGTGCACCCGGCGCGGAAATCCGCGGCAATGGCTCTGGCAACGTGGTTACCATCACCGCGGATAACGTCACCATCAGCGGCTTCCGCATTACCGGCTCCGGTCTGCGCTTATCCGACGACAACGCGGCCGTCTTCGTTGCCGGCAACGGCGTCACCGTGGCGGACAACGTCATCGAAGACTCGCTCCACGGCGTTTACCTCAAGAAAGTTCGGGATTGCCGGGTGAGAAGGAATCGCATCCGCGGCAAAACCGGCCTGCTGACGACGACGAAATCGATCGAACAAACCCTCACCGCCGGCCTTGGCGAACTTTGCGAGGTAGCGATCAACGAAAACGAGCGTGGCAACGGAATCCACCAGTGGAACTGCGAAGGCAACCTGATCTCAGGCAACGAGATCAGCGACACGCGCGACGGCATGTATTTCTCCTTCACCAATCATACCCGCGTCGAGAATAACCAGGTACACAACGTCCGCTACGGCCTCCACTACATGTATTCAGACGACAACATTTTCGAGAACAATCTCTTTATGCAGAACGCGGCTGGCGCTGCGGTCATGTTCTCGAAGGATATCGTCATCCGCGGCAATCGGTTTGAAGACAACCGCGGCTCGCGCGCTTACGGCATTCTCTTTCAGTCCGACGAGCGCGTCCGGGTAGAGAGCAATCTCATCCGCAACAACGCCGTCGGCGTTTCCTTTCAGCAGGCGAATGACTTTGTCGTTAAGGGCAACGATGTCAGCGGTAACTATATTGGCCTGCGCTTTTCCGGGAACTCCGACGGGAATTCCTTCACCGAAAACCGTTTTACGCAAAATCTCCATCCGATCGATGTCGATGGAGCCGGAGATAACAATCGCTGGGCGGTCAACGGTGTCGGCAATTTCTGGAGCGGCCAGGAGATGTTCGACCTAAATGGCGACGGCATTAACGATCTGCCCCATCAAGAACTCGATCTCTTTGGCCCGCTGCGGAGGGATTTCCCGGCGGTCGCGCTCCTCTCCGGCAGTCCGGTGGTCAGGCTGCTTCGCTTCGCGAATGAGCGGGCCGCGCTTCCGAGCATTCATTCGATCACCGATCCCGCTCCGTTGACGGCAACCTTTTGGACGATCCAGGCGCGGCGCGCCCTCCCGGCCACGCCCTCTTCTCGTTAGGCCATGATCCAGGCAAACGATCTGCGAAAAAGCTTTGGCCGGAAGGAAGTGTTGCGCGGCCTTTCTCTGGAAGCGCGTCCCGGCGAGATCACCATGCTCGTCGGTGAGAATGGCGCCGGCAAAAGCACGACCATGAAACTGCTGGCAGGTTTGGCTGCGCCGGGCGGCGGGAGCGCTTCTATCGCCGGTCACGATCTGCTACAGGCAAAACTGCGCGCGCAGCAGGCGCTCAGTTACCTCCCGCAGAATCCGGATTTTCACCCGCGTCTCACCTGCTCGGGGGTGCTCGGTTTTTACCTCCGGCTGCGCAGCTTGCAGAAACCGCGGATGGAACGGGCGCTGGAGCAAGTTGGCCTAACGAGTTTCGGAAGAGAACGGATTGGCACCCTCTCTGGCGGCATGCGCCAGCGACTTGGAATCGCCTTGCTCTTGTTGCCCGACACGCCCGTCCTCCTGCTCGACGAACCCGGCCTCAGCCTCGATCCGGGTTGGCGCCAGCGGCTCCAGGAAATCCTCCAGGAAGAAGCGGCGCGCGGGAAAACGATTTTGATGGCCACCCATTTGATCGCGGAATGGAACGGCGTCGCGCAGCGCTGCCTGCTTTGTCAGCAGGGGCGAATTGAACGCGAGTTGGATCCAATGGATCTGCCTAACGATTTCGATATCCTGTCGAAACGCGCTGGCGCTTCGGCTCCGGGGAGCGCGTGCGCCTCGCACGCCGGTGAAGGCGCCCTCGCCTTCACGAACTTTTCTTCCGCTGCGCATGGCAAAGATTGTTTTGGCGAGGCGCCAAAACCAGCGGGCGAGGGCGCCCGCGCTCCCCAGGCTCTATGAGCGCGTCGCTCGGGAAAACTTCCTTGGACCCAGTCTCGGCGGTCGTCCGGCGCGAGCTGCATTCCGCGATTCTGAATCGCTATTTGCAGGTCTTCTGCATCCTCGCGCTCGCGGGTGGAATCGGGGCTGCGCTGGTCACCGATACTCCTGACGCCGCGCCCATGCTGATCCTGCAAATGGCGCTCTACTTCGTCTCCCTCTTCGCCCTGCTCATCGGGACGAGCAGCGCCCGCGCCGAGAGTCAGGAATGGCCGCTCCTTTTCGCCCAGCCGATTCCGCGTTCGACTTTTCTGCTCGGGAAATTCCTCGCGCTCGCACTCCTCTTTGCCGGCCTCCTCGCCTTGCTTTTTCTCCCGGCGCTTTTCGTTAGGGCGACAGGCGCGGCTTTGCTTTCTCTCTACGGCCACACCCTCACGCTCTCCGCGGCTTTCGTCGCGCTGGGACTCTGCACCGGTTTCCTGGCGCGCGATCGGGTGCAGGGGCTCGTCCTCGGGGTCGGCCTCTGGCTGCTTCTTCTTTTTGGAATGGATATGATCGCGCTGCTCGTGGCGCACTCATCTTTCCTGCAACGGTGGCCGGATATCTGGAGCTCGTTCCTCATGTTGAACCCGCTGGACGCCTTTCGGATCGACGCGCTCTTTGCCTTGGAACAAATTCCAGCGGAGGCGGCGAAGCAGACTCCCCTAACGAGTTGGTGGCTCGCCCATACCGGCCTCTGGTTTGTCGCCATTTCGCTGTGCTGGATGGCGGTGCTGCTCGCTTTCACCGCCCGGCATCTGAAACATTGGGAGGACTAACGAGTGCAAGTCGCTTTCAAGAAGCTGGACGTGCGTCCATTAATCGCGAAAGGAATCGAACCCTTCGCCACCATCCGCGACCGCGTCGATGCCCTGAAAAAAGACGAAGGATTGACCGTGATCGCTCCCTTTCTTCCCTCGCCCTTGATTGAAAAGCTCGACAGTGAAGGCTTTCAGTCCCGGGTTGAACGCCAGGTCGGCGGCGGCTGGACCGTCCATTTCTGGCGCGAAGATTAAGCTGGTTCGTTTGCCATTCCGGATGGAACCAAGCAAGCGCGTTTTCTTCGCCGAACCGTTTCGGATTTTCTTTCCGCTCGGGCTAATCCTGGGCGCAATCGGCGTGTCACTCTGGCCGTTATTTTATTGGCACGTGACCACTGTTTATCCGGCCGCTCCTCACATGCGGCTGATGATCGAGGGAATGATGGGGTCTTTCGTTATCGGATTTCTGGGCACGGCCGGTCCGCGCTTGCTCGAGGCGAAACCAATGACCGCAGTGGAAGTGATCGTATTGCTCGCCCTGCAAATTTCGAACGAACTACTGCACCTCAATCAGCAACAGGTCGCCGGGGACATTCTTTTTCTCACACTCCTTCTGTTTTTTCTTGGAGCACTCGTTAGGCGAACAAGCGCGCGGACGGACCTGCCGCCGCCCAGCTTCGTCCTCGTTCTCTTTGGGTTCTTGAACGCCTTCGCCGGAATCATCCTGATCCTCTCCGCTCCGCGCATGAACAGCTTCTTCGCGAACCGGCTCGGAACGCTCCTGCTGAACGAAGGATTCATCCTCTGCCCGATTCTCGGAGTCGGCGCATTTTTCCTTCCGAAGCTGCTCGGCGGCGGGATCCCGGAACCAGCCGATCTGCGCATCGCAGCGACGCTTTGGCGGAGGCGGGCAGCCCTCGCCGCGCTCAGCGGGCTCGCGATTTGGAGTTCGTTTGGCATCGAACCGGTGGGCTGGACGCGGAGCGCAGCCCTCCTTCGTGGCCTAACGACTTTGTTTTACCTGGTCGGGCAGGGACATCTTTTGGAAAAGCCGGTCGAGCGGCCATTCCTGGCCCGATGTTTTCAGTTAGGCGCCATCCTCCTCGTCATCGGACTACTGCTTCCCGCCGTTCTTCCAAGTTATCGCGTGGCCAATTTGCACCTCGTTTTCATCGGCGGATTTAGCCTCATTCTTTTCACCGTCAGCACGCGCGTCATCCTCGGCCACAGCGGGCATAGTCATCTTTTTCAACGCCGGCTGGGCTTTCTCGTGACCGCCCTCGCTTTGCTTGTGCTCGCCATGCTCACTCGCGTGAGCGCGGATTTGTTCCCCGCCGAGCGCAACAGTCATCTGGTTTACGCTGCTCTCATCTGGCTGCTCGCCGCGGGAGTTTGGGCCGCCGTGCTCGTGCCGAAACTGTGGCTGAGCGAGGATTGAGTCGCGCATTTTTATCGTCGTCCAAACCCAAGCTCGGCTAGCGTCGCCTGATGGCGCTGGATCGGGATAAATTCAGACAGGCGATGACGGAGAACACCCTCCGCAGTTCCCAGCTTTTCATCGGTCTGCCCGCTGCGGATATCGAGTCGGTGGCATCGTTCGCCATCACGAAGCATCTGGCTAAAGACGATTATCTTTTCCGCGAGGGTGATCCGGCGCGCGGTTTCTATGTCGTGCAACAGGGCCGCATCAAAGTGCATCGGGTGAGCGCGGCCGGAAAAGAACAGGTTATTCACGTCTTTTGCCCCGCGGAATCGTTTGCGGAGGCGACGCTCGCGAGCGACGACGGTTATCCGGCAGACGCGCGAGCGACCGAGCCGAGCGTGGTTCTTTTGATTCCGAAGCGCGAATTCACCGAGCTGTTGCGAAGGCGGCCCGAGCTCGCCTTGCGCATGCTGGGATCGATGAGCCAACATCTGCGCGTGATCGTCGGCCTGCTCGATGATTTGGCGTTGAAAGACACGGAAACGCGCGTGGCCAATTGGCTCCTGAAGCGCTGTCCGCGGCCGTTTCAAAACGCTCCCGCCATCATCGAGCTGGACCGGACAAAGCGCGTCCTCGCGGCGGAACTCGGCGCAACCAGCGAAACGCTTTCGCGCACCCTGGCCAAGTTTCGCGATCAGAAGCTGCTCCAGGTCGCCGGCCGGAAAATTACCGTCACTCGGCCGCAACAACTCGACCGGTTACTCCAGCGGCATCTCGGCGAGCTCTGAATTTCATCACGGTTTAATCGCGACTTTCAAGGCGCCATCACGCCGCTCTCGAAACAGGGACCGCGTCCGGCTGCTGCGGATCGAGAACGCCGCTGGCGCCCATCTACTGTCCCATCTTCTCGTTAGGCGTCTCCCACGTGCGCATGGACGCGAATGTGCGTGGTTCCGGAGGAAGTAACGGTGAGTTTCCCGATGTGAGGAGCAGCCGGCGCTAAGCTGTGTGAGTACCGCTCTCAGATACCCATACTAGACAAAGCCGTGGCGAAACGGTTCACCGTCCCGGACAGCACGGGATGTGAATCTTCGAGCCCTTGGATGGAAACACGTAGTCCATTGAGCGCCGTCTCGGTGAGCTGCGGGTTCTTCTGCGAGCGTGAGGCCTCGTGCGCGGACGCATCGGCAAAGCGCGTAATACTGGAAGCTTCTTCGTGGTGAGTTTTTGAGAGGATCGCTAATTCGGATTTCAGCCCAGTGACCAGCGTCAACAGCTCCGCTTTTGTGTCATCCGGAATAGTTCGCGCCTTATGGATGGTTGTTTGGATTATCCCAATTCGATAAGCGAGGATCGCACTTGATTCCTCCGCTAACGACGATTCATCTGCCCGCGGGATGGGTGTGCGGTGTGGTTCTGACGCCTCGGCAAACGCCTGCTTTGTCGAATCCACCTCAACCGTCCTTTGTTCGTAGTCGATACGTGCGATTTTGTCGGTCGATACCAATGCTTTTTCACCGGCATACCAATGGCCACATTCCACGACGATCTCGCGGATCATCCAAGTCCTGCCGTCGATCAATAGGTCTGTGACCTTACCGACGCTTCCGTCGTTCGCTTCGACGCTATAGCCAATTAGCTCCCGCGCGCTTCGCAGATGTGCGTCGACTCCGCGGTGTTTTAGGTCGGTCGCTGGTGGCGGAGGAGCCATCACCGGGTATCCGGCCAAACCCCACAGCGGCATTGCTTCCGCATAGTACTCGTATCCGTAGTGTCGATGATATTCCTCCTCATGCTGGCGAGACACGGGCTGGTGTTCGTCGATGGATGGACTCTCCTCAATCTGCTTCCGGGTTAGGTTAACGAGAAGAACCTTTCCTTCGGGATAAAGGGGACCAAAAGCGTGAGGAGAAATGAGAACCAGACGCCCTGCGAGCCAATGGCCTGTGTCCGCAACGAGATAGCGTACGCTCCAAGTCTTATCATCGACGTAGAAATCTCTGACATGACCGATTTCGCCGTCCGAAGCGCGGAGTTTCTCTCCAAACCGCTGATGAATGCTTTGTAACATAATCAATAGCTCCAGATCGCGCGTGAAGTCATTTCCTTCGGGCCGCGGAGCGCCCAATTTCTCATAGGTTTCGAGGGTTCTCTTGGTCTTCCTCTTTTGCGATTTCTTTGAGATTCGTCGTTCCCACGAGCAACCTTTCGTGGGTCACTACTGAAATGTCGCCGACGTTCGCGTCGAGCATAATCTGCCTGGCCTCGGACACGCTTTGATCGTCGAAGCAAGTAGCGGCGCTCTTCTCCAGTTGCGATTTGACCTGCTCCGTCTTCGGGTCATGTCCGAAGCCGGCGCTGGTGTGGTGATCTCTTTGAGGGATCGATCGTTGAAATTCGAATCAACCGAGGTGTCTTGTTTTGTGTGTTTCATGGTCCGTGCTGTAGGTATTTTGCAATTGCTGCTGTATTCGAAGGCGGACGCGTCACGATCAGCAGCGATCGTCGCTGGGCCTTCTGCGTCTCTAATCTACACAGGAATCTTGATAGGCGCGGTGCCTATTCAGTTTATTTACCGCTGGTTTGAAGCCGACAAAGCTAGCGGGTGATGACGCACTCATCCTTTCGAAGATCATCGGGCTGCTGAGTGCTCCGTGCTCCAGATATGGCCGAGGGATTCGTCATACCAATCGTCTCGATCCGAGGTAACCTAGCGGATGACACTGCCCCCCGATTGAAGAGACGCGGACACACATCTGGCAAACTGAAATGTCTCTAGAATCCTGCCCGGCCTGCGGCCACGCCCTTTCGATCGTCGACGCTCACTGCCGCCATTGTGTTGCCTCAACTCGGGACGCCGCACCATTCAAACGGTTCGATCTCAAACTCGTGCTGCCGGCAATCGTTGTTGCGTTGGGTTTGATCATTCTCCTCTATGCGATTTTCTCTCGCTAAAGAAATTAACCGAGTCCGGCGGGCCTTCAGCATGTCCGTCGTTCTGTGCATCGTCGCGGCCCCGTTTGGTGTCGCTCAGTCGTCTCCCAAGTCTGTTGTCAGCGGACTGCCTCGTCAGGCCAAGCCAATATCCGAAGTTGTCGTGCCGATACCGAGCAAGATATTTGAGTCGCTCGACAAATTCTCCAACGCGAATTGGCGATTGGTTCAGCTCGATGGCCTCGCACGGGCCAAGCCTCACGGCGATCAGACGCAGATAGCGCTGCTCCTCGGGGTCGTAATCGGCGAAGGATTCATCGCGGTGGAAGCACAGGACGCGGCCGAAGTTAAAGAGGTCGGCAGTGCTGTGCTTACGTTGGCGCGCGGTCTCGGCGTTGAACCGACAGTCATGAAGCGCAGCCGGAGCATCGTGGAAAACGCAGACAAAAACGACTGGCCGTCGGTTCGCCGAGAATGGGATGGCGTGCTTCCCGACGTTCAAGTGGGCATGAAGCAATTGAACAGCGAACAGCTCTCCCAGCTCGTGAGCCTCGGCGGCTGGTTGCGCGGCACGAGAGCCCTCACCGCGCTCATCCTGCAGCGGTATTCCGCCGAAGATGCCGAACTATTGAGGCAGCCTGCCTTGCTTGATCGCTTTGAAACTCAGCTGGGTAAAATGCCGCAGACTGCCACCATTTCGAGAATGCAGGAGGGCGTCAGGAAAATGCGCTCGCTTGTTGCCGGCGCGGACCGGCCAGCTTCAGAGAAATCGGTGAGAGATCTCGCCATCCTGTGCGACGAGCTTCTGGCATTGATTGGGGCGAAGGCTGCTGACGCGAAGCAGTAAACAATATGACTGCGCCCGAGCAGCCGTGACAACGTCGCTAACAACCTGTTGTCTCCCCTTTGTCAGGGGCGAATAGCGACCTTCAAAACTCCATCGCGGCGTTCACCAAACAGCCCGTAAGCTTCGACGATGTTATCGAGCGAAAATCGATGAGTAATCAACGGCGTCGGGTCGAAACGCCCGGACTTCACCATGTTCATCAGCCGGTTCATCCGCTCTTTACCTCCCGGGCACAGTGTCGTGACAATCTTGTAGTCTCCTAGTCCAGCCGCAAACGCGTCGTACGGCATCTGCAGTTTTCCCGAGTAAACGCCGAGGCTGCTGAGCGTACCGCCCGGGCGCAAACAACGCAGCGCCTTTTCAAATGTCTCCTGGATACCGAGCGCTTCGATTGAAACGTCGGCGCCGCCATTCGTTAGGCGTTTCACCTCTGCCACGACGTCGCTTTGCTGAGGGTCGAGGACAACATCCGCGCCCATTTTGCGCGCCATCGCCATCCGTGTCGGATCACTCTCCACCGCGATCACAAAAGCGGCGCCCATTAATCTGGCCCCCGCGGTTGCGCAGAGTCCGATCGGGCCTTGCGCGAAGACAACGACGGAATCGCCAATTCTCACGCGGCCCGACTCTGCCCCGCTAAAGCCCGTCGACACGATGTCGGACAACAGAACAACCTGTTCGTCGCTCAGCTCATCGGGAATCTTCGCCAGATTGGCCTGAGCATTTGGGACGAGAAGATATTCGGCCTGCGCGCCGTTGATCGTGTTGCCGAACCGCCAGCCTCCGGCGGCAGCGTAATCATGATCATGGCCGCACTGCGCGAGCTGTCCCGACAGGCAGGCGCGGCATTGTCCGCAAGGGGTAATTGCACCCACGAGGACGCGGTCACCGACCCTGTAACCGGTCACGCCAACCCCCAATTCTTCGATCACGCCCACCGGCTCATGTCCGATCACGAGCCCGGATCGCACCGGGTATTCCCCGCGCACAATATGAAGATCCGTCCCGCAGATCGTGGTCAGCGTGATGCGGATGACCGCTTCATTCGCTCCGGCCTCCGGTCGAGGAACCTCTTCAATCCGGATGTCGTTAACAGAATGGAAGACGGTCGCTTTCATGATTTTTCCTTCACACCGCAGTGCCGAACAGCGCACCCACTCCTGCCGTTAGACCCATCGCTAACGCGCCCCAAAATATCACGCGTATCGCTCCAGCTATGGTGGGAGCGCCCCCAACGCGAGCGGCAACTCCGCCGAGCACGCCCAGGAAGAGAAGCGAGCTCGTGATGACGACTGGAATTATCCAGTTCCCCGGAGAAACGATGGCCGCAAGCAAAGGCATCGCGGCCCCGACCGCAAACGTGGCCGCCGAAGCCAATGCAGCCTGAATGGGACGGGCCTTGAGTGCCTCGGAAAAGCCCAGTTCGTCCCGCGAGTGAGCGCCCAAAGCATCGTGAGCCATAAGCTGCACAGCGACTTCCTCGGCGAGCGGGGCCGTGAGCCCGCGCTTCACATAAATTGCAGCAAGCTCCGCCTGTTCGCCGGCTGCGTCGTCGGCGAGTTCCTTCCGCTCCAGATCGACATCCGCCTTCTCCGTATCCGCTTGCGAGCTAACAGACACATACTCACCAGCGGCCATCGACATGGCGCCAGCTACCAGTCCTGCGATCCCAGCCACCAGGATGTTCCTCGGGGCAACGTGCGCCGCGGCCACGCCGACGATGAGACTCGCGGTAGAAAGCACGCCGTCGTTGGCGCCAAGGACAGCGGCTCGCAACCAGCCGATGCGATCACCGCGGTGAACTTCTCTTGTCGGCATCACGCATCCCCGGGTTTTTTTGCTACTGCGACCGCCTGGTGATACTTCCGGCGAATGTCCTCGATGTTCACGCTCGGCTGCGGGATTTGGATGCCCATGGCTTCCATCGTTTGGATGATGATCTGCGAGATGGCGAGGTTGCGGAACCATTTGTGATCTGACGGGATGACAAACCAGGGCGCGCTCTCGGTGCTACATTTGTTCAACGCGTCGTTGTCGGCGGCGATGTAATCGTCCCAGCGTTCTCTTTCGGTGTAATCGGTTTCGCTGATTTTCCACTGCCGCGCCGGATCATCGAGGCGATCCTTGAAACGCAGGAGTTGCTCCTCTTTGCTGATGTGGAGGAAGAACTTCAAAATGTGTGTGTCATTCGCCGCGAGCCGGCGCTCGAAATCGTTGATCTGCTCGTAGCGTTGCGACCAGATTTTCTTCGGAACGAGATCGTGCACCCGGACCACGATCACATCCTCGTAGTGCGAGCGGTTGAAGATGACCACTTCGCCCCGTCTCGGAGTCTGCGCTTCGACGCGCCACAGAAAATCGTGCGCCATTTCCTCCGCGCTCGGTTGTTTGAAAGCAACGACGCGGCAGCCTTGTGGATTCATCGAGCCGATGACGTGCCTAACGACACCATCCTTGCCCCCGGCGTCGGGCGCCTGCAGGCAGATAAGAAGTGAACGCTTCTGCTCGGCGTAGAGCTGGAACTGCAGCTCGTTCATCCGCTGCTGTAGTTTCTTGATCTTGTGGGACGCGGATTTCTTGTCCTCGTCCTTGTCGGTGAAGGCGGGATCAAGGTCCTGCAAGCGAACCGGATTTCCCGGCGTGACCAGAAATCTTTTTCGATAATTCATCATGTAATTCTCGTGGTTTTATTCTCGGTGTTCAACGCGTCGAAGCCGGAGATTACGTCGAAGAGTTCTTCGTCGATGCTGCTTTGGCGGAGGCGATTGAAGCTGCCTTGAAGAGTGACCAGGAGTTCGTCGATGTTTCTATCGGCGCGCTGCATGGCGGCGAGGCGGTTGGCGTTTTCGCTCGCGAGCGATTCGGCGCAGGCGCGGAAAAGGGAGACGAAGAGATATTCGCGGATGAGCGCTCGCAGGGTCTCCGTTTCGT
>JBBSED010000017.1:0-69739 GCA_038240025.1 Chthoniobacterales bacterium | reverse complement strand
GAGCCTAACGAACTCGCGGCCGCGACCAAGCTGGTGGAGGAGCGGCAGCGCGACCTCGGCGAACCCTCAGAGATGGCGCTGCTCTCGCGCTTCCATTGGTGGACCGTGGAATACGGGCTCATCGGGCCGATGGATAATCCGAAGATTTACGGCGCCGGACTCCTTTCGTCGATCGGTGAATCGGTTTCCTGCCTCGAGCCGAAGGTGAAAAAAATTCCTTATTCGTTAGGCGCCGCGGCGACGGCTTTCGACATCACCACGAAGCAACCGCAGCTCTTCGTCACCGAGGATTTCCGGCAGCTGGCCGACGTGCTCGAGCAATTTGCGAGCAGGATGGCGTTCCGGGTTGGCGGACTGGAAGGCATCCGCAAAGCGATCCACAGTCACAACACGGCGACCTGCCAGTATTCGTCAGGTCTGCAGGTTTCCGGCACTGTTAGCGAAGTGCTGACGGGGCCGGACGACGAGCCGATCTACCTGCGCACCACGGGGCCGACCGCGCTCGCTTTCGCGGACAAGGAACTGCCCGGGCATGGGGGCAGTTATCACGCGGAAGGTTTCGGTTCGCCGATTGGAAATTGGCAAGAGACTCCGCTCACCGAAGGCGAGACCGCCGACCTGGAATTCCAGAGCGGCGTACGGGTCACGGGCAAAGTCGAGAGCCTGCTCCGCCGCGACGGCCGGCTGCTCGTGATCAGTTTCAACGATTGCACCGTTACGCTGGGCGAGCGGGTTCTGTTCGAACCGGCGTGGGGCACTTTCGACCTGGCGGTCGGCGACAAAATCGTTTCGGTCTTCGACGGCGCGGCCGACAAAGACGCCTTCAACCAAATCGCGCTCGTCCCGAAAGAGCGCACGATCAAGAATCCGTCGGACGCGCAGCGCCAGAAGCTCGAGAGCCTTTACCAACAGGTGCGCGACATCCGCAGCCGCAGGACCGGCTACGAACGCCTCGGCGAAATTTGGGAAACCCAGCAGGTCGAACATCCTGCCGATTGGCTGCTCTCGATGGAAATTTTCGAAATCCTCGACGAGATCGACGAACAAGAACCGCTCCGGGCGAAGATCACAAAATTCCTCGAGACGCGGAAAGCCACCGACCAGGATCTTTCCACCTTGATCGAATGGGGCTTCCGGCTGGTGACTTATCACAAGCAGGACGCGGGCGCCCGGGTTTCCTGAGCCGCTACCAAATAAAAACCGCCGGGAGCAACAGCGACCCGACGTAGAGCAGGCCAAATACAAGGTGCGTCTGCGCCGTTCCCTCGACACTCCCGCTCCGCGCCGCGCGCAGCAGCAGGGGCGTCGCCGCCATCGTTCCGAGCGTCCAGACCGAGAGCCAGCCCGCCGCCACCGTCGCGAGCACGAAAACCAGCGGCCCGAAAAGCAGGAAGAGCTGAAAACGCTGCCCGCCCGCGGGCGAAAGTGCGGTCGCGGTGGTGCGCACCCGGGCCGCGCGATCGTTAGGCGCGTCGCGCAGATTATTTGCGTGCAGAATGGCGTCCACGAGCAGGCAGACCGGGATAGAATAAAAAGCCGCGACCACGCAGCCATGGAGCGTGAGCGGCCGGATTTGCACGCCATACGCCCCGACGGTGAGGCCGACTCCAAACGAAAGCACGATCAGCAGATCGCCGAGCCCGAACCGTTTCAAGAGCGCCGAGTAAAGCACCGCGCAACCGAGTCCGAGCAGCGTCCACCAAGCGACGAAGACCGGTTGCGCGCGCAATACCAGGAGCCCGCAAACCGCCGCGGCCGCCAGAAAACCGAGCGCCAGTCCGAGTGCCTGCCGCGTGCTCATCGCACCCGACGTGAGAACGCCGCTGCCGTGCTCCGGCCGGGTATCCACGCCATGCACGAAATCGAAGTAATCGTTCAAAATATTCGCCCCGATGTGCGCGAGCATCGCGCCGAGGAGCACCGCGACGAAACTTCCGAAATCGAAAGCCCCGCGCCCGCCCAGCCCGCTCCCGCGCGCCGAGAGCGTGGTGCCGAGGAGCACGGGCACGACGCTGGCGGGCAGGGAGTAGGCACGGGTCGCGCGCGCCAGGGTGGAGAGTTGCATCAGGAGATACTCACGGAATCACGTCGCGACCGGCTCTTCAAACCCGCAGGCAAAAGCGCGCGCGGACGATCCATTTGAAACTTCTCGGTGACCGCGCCATAGAATGGGGATGAACAACCTTCTCGGCCGGCGTCTCGTGCAACTGGGCGCGCTCTTTCTGATTGGCGACGGCGTGATGGGATTGCTCAAGCCGCGCTGGCATTCGCTCCTCTGGCAT
Source organism: Chthoniobacterales bacterium (assembly GCA_038240025.1). GTDB lineage: Bacteria > Verrucomicrobiota > Verrucomicrobiia > Chthoniobacterales > UBA10450 > Palsa-1392. Next base: position 67,457 of record JBBSED010000017.1, on the reverse strand, counting down.
TTCGGCCCGGAAGTCGTGCGCGCGGCCACCGAGGAACTGGCGGAGCACCCGAAGACCGCGCGGAGCATTTATCTCGCAGAAGCGGCTCTCGGCATCGCAATTGCTTCGCTGCAGACACCAGACATCCGTTAGGCGACTGGCATCAAGCCAGTCTCTGCCTAACGGATTCGATCGACATGTTATGGCTGCACGCAAAAAGCGCATCGTCCTCAAATTTGGTTCCGGCATTCTCACTCGAGCGACCTCGCCCGGGCTTGATCCGAAACAATTCGCCCGGCTGAGCGCCGAGGTGGCCGCGCTGATCGGCGCCGGTCATCAATGCGTCATGGTCACCAGCGGTGCCGTCGCCGCGGGCATGAGCGCCCTCTCCCTGACCGTGCGGCCTAACGATCTCGCGACCGCGCAGGCGAGTGCCGCGATCGGTCAATCCAAACTCATGCGCGCCTACGAGACGGCTTTTGCGCGCTACAAGTTGAACGTCGCGCAGCTCCTGCTCACCCACGGCGATCTCGACAGCCGGATGCGCCGCAGCAACGCCCAGAACACCCTCGAGCGCCTGCTCGCCGCCGGGAACGTCGTGCCGATCATCAACGAGAACGATTCCGTCGCCGTCGAGGAATTGAAATTCGGCGACAACGACCGGCTCTCCGTCGACGTCGCGATCCTGGCCGGCGCCGACCTGCTCATTCTTCTCACGCAGGTGGATGGACTTCTCGATGGCGAGGGAAAAATTGTCCGACGCGTCCGCGATATTGAACGGGTAAAAAGTCTCGTCCGCAGCGAGAAAGGTCCGTTCTCCGTCGGCGGCATGATCGCAAAACTTGACGCCGTGCAGAAGGCCACCGAAGCCGGCATCGCGACCGCGATCATCAACGGCCGAGAACCGCAACGCATCGCCGCGGTCCTCGCCGGCGAGGAAGTCGGCACCCATTTTTCCGCCAAACGCCCACGGCGTTTGCTCGCTGTTCGTTAGGCACGCATGGACCTTTCGGCACAGGTTCTGGATTTCGGCCGGCGCGCGCGGCAGGCGGCGCGAGCGCTTGCCCAGCTCGAAAGCCCGCAGAAAAACGCCGCGCTCATCGCGATGGCGGATGAAGTGATCGCCTCCTCCTCCGCGATCCTGGCCGCGAATGCCGCAGACCTTGCGCTCGCTCGCGAGAACGCGCTCGCGCCGGCGATGGTCGATCGCCTCACGCTGGATGAAACGCGCCTGCAGAAAATAGCCGGCGGCATTCGACAGGTCGCGTCATTGCCCGATCCCGTGGGCGAAGTGCTGCGGCAGTGGACGCAGCCTAACGGAATCGAGATCACGAAATTGCGCGTCCCGATCGGCGTCATTGGGATCATCTACGAATCGCGACCGAACGTCACGAGCGACGCCGCCGTCCTTTGCACCAAGACCGGGAACGCGACGATTCTGCGCGGCGGTTCCGAGTCGATCCACTCTAATGTCGCGATCGCCGAGGCGCTCCGGCGCGGCGGGGCGCAGGCCGGCTTGCCGGCGGATAGCATTCTGCTCATCCCGCAGACCGATCGCGAAGCGGTGCGGTTGATGGCGCAGATGGACCAGCACATCGATCTCATCATCCCGCGCGGCGGCTCCGCTTTGATCGAAGCCGTGGTCAGTCACGCGCGCATGCCGGTGATCAAACACGCCGATGGCGTCTGCCTTATTTACGTCGATGAAAACGCCGATCTCGAGATGGCCACGGAGATCGTGGTTAATGCGAAGACGCAACGTCCCGGAGTCTGCAACGCGGCGGAAACGGTGCTCGTGCATCGCGCGATCGCTGCCGCCTTTTTAGCAAAGCTCGCGCCGCGCCTGCAGGAAAAGGAGGTCGAACTACGCGCCGACGAAACGGCTTACGCGCAGCTTGCCGCGCTCAATTATCCGCGGCTGCAGCGCGCGACGGAGGAGGATTGGACCACGGAATTCCTCGACTTCGTGCTCGCGGTGAAAACCGTCGCTTCGCCTAACGAGGCGATCGAGCACATCGATTGTTGCGGTTCGCATCACAGCGACTGCATCGTCACCCGCGACGAGAAGCTTGCAGAACGCTTCCTCCGCGAGGTCGATTCCGCGACGGTTTATTGGAACGCTTCCACCCGCTTTACCGATGGAGCGGAGTTCGGCTTCGGCGCCGAAATCGGCATCAGCACCGACAAATTGCACGCGCGCGGCCCGATGGGCTTGGAAGAGCTGACGACCTACAAATACGTCATCCGAGGTGACGGACAGGTGCGGGCCTGACTAACTTCTCCGCGGCCGCAAGAATCGTGGGTCGCGTTGCCTAACGAACGGCATCTCGAGCACTTCGCCCAGTTTCACCTCGTCGGGATCGAGAAACGCCGGCACGCCGAGCGTGATCGCTTCCTGCGGCACATCGATCCGGAGCGTCCGGTGCAGCCAATCCCAGATCGTAAGGCCGCTCGACCAGTTGGAATTCACTTCGTCATCCACGATCGAGTGATGGATCCCATGCAGTCGCGGAGTCACGATGAGTTTGGCCAGCCGCGCCTCCACCTCCGGCGGGAGCTCGACATTGGAATGGTGAAACATGATTTCGAGCAGGACCGCGGTCTGCCAAAGCGAAAGCGCGAGCGGACAGACGCCGATCGCGAGTACCTGCGCCGCGCGCCAGGGCACCGAACAAATCAATTCGCCAAAATGAAACCGGAGCGCGGTCGACGCATCCATGTCGAGATCGGCGTGATGCACCTGATGGAAGCGCCAGAGAAACGGCACCCGATGAGTGAGCACGTGCCAGAGATAAAGCGTGTAATCGAGCAACGCGACCGCCAGCGGGATTTCCAGAGAGGCCGGTAGCCTAACGAGTTTGAGCAGACCGAGCTGACGGCGTTCCACCAGCCGAGTGAGCGGCCTAACGACGGGGTTTTCCGCGAGCTGCACGCTGACGGCGCCGAGGGTCGCGACCGCGAGATTGCGCGCGTTGCGGCGCAGCTTCGATTCCACCGCGCCGCGCAAGGGTCGGCGATTTTCCAGCCAGACGAGCGCCGCAAAAGTCCCCAAGGTAAAGACTGCGCCTAACCATCCCGGGACGTTGCGCTCGCGAAGCCGTTGCACAATTTCAAATCGAAACGCGCGCGGACTTCGCGCCGATCTTTATTCTGTGCGCAGCGCGGTCATCGGGCTGACCCGCATCGCGCGGCGGGCCGGCAGGTAGCAGGCGAGGAGCGCGGCCGCCCCGAGCATCACGCTGGAAACGCCGAGTGCGATGGGATCCGTCGGGCTCACCTGATAGAGCATCTGCGCGAGGAGCCGTCCGAGCCCGAGAGCGAGGAGCAGACCAATCCCGAGCGCGCAGGCGGTCTGGAGCGCACCTTGTTTCATGATGAGCGAAAAGACGTCGCGTTGGCTCGCGCCGAGCGCCATGCGGATGCCGATCTCGCGAGTGCGCCGCGCGACCGCGTAGGCTTTGACGCCGTAAACGCCGACCGCGGCGAGGAGGAGCGCGATCACGCCGAAAACGCCGAAGAGGACGGCGCCAAAGTTAACCGCCCAAAACCCGACGTTGCTCTCCACGATGTCCGCGAAAGGAACGATCCGCAGAATCGGCATCGCCGGATCGACGTTGCGCAAAGTCTGCCGCACGGTCGGGATCATCGCGGCGACGGCAGCGGGATCATCGCGCGTCAGGCGGATCTGCAGAATGACGCCGCCGTTGTAAGCCTGCGCGAAGGGCGCGAAAACCCGGCGCGGAATCTCCTCGCCGAGCACTTCGTGGCGATGTTTGCTCACGATCCCGACGATCGTCATCTCGTTAGGCGAGCCGTCGCTCGGCGCGGTGGTGTAACGGATATGCTGCCCGAGCGCATCGCCCTTCGGGAAAAGCGCCTGCGCCATCAGTTCGTCGACGATCGCGACCTGGGGCGTGTCCCTGTTTTCGGCTTCGGTCTGGGTGAAATCGCGTCCGCGCAAAATCTTCACGCCAATGGCCTCGAACCAACCCGGAGTGACCGCGGTAAAGATCGAGCCCTTCCCGGCTTCCGGCGCTTTCGGATCGGTCTTCGCGACCGCGGCCTGATCCATGCGCATGACCCGACGGCCGTTAGTGAGGTTGCCGTAGGGAAGCATGGTGGTGAGGGCGGCGGCGCGGACGCCGGGCAGTTGCTGGACGCGATGCAGCGCAGCGAACATCGTCTGGCGGGCGCGCGCTTCTTCGGTGTTCCCGAGGGTGAAATCCATCTCCGCGGAGATCGCGCCCCAGCGGTCGAACCCCGGATAAAGTGCGCCGGCTTTGAGCGCACCGCGGAAGAAGAGCCCGGCGCTGAAAAGGAGCATGAGCGAGAGCGCGATCTGCGCCATCACCAGCAGATGCCGCCCGGCGAAAAAGCGATTAAGCCGCCCGACGTGCGCGGGTTCGCCGACCTGCTGTTTCAAATCATTTACCAGATCGGCTTTCGTCGCTTTCAGCGCTGGCCCAAGGCTGAAGAGCAACGTCGCGACCAAGCAGATGAGAAAAGTCAGCACCATCACGATGAGATCGGGGCGCAGATTCAGGACGAGCGAAAAATTCATGGAACCGAAGAGGGTGCTCAAGGAACGAACGAGCAGCCCGTTGCTCCAATAGCTGATGCATAACCCGAGGGCGCCCCCGGCGAGCGCGAGGACAAGTCCTTCGCAGAGCAGCTGCCTAACGATGCGCCAGCGGCTCGCCCCCAGAGCGAGCCGGAGCGCGATCTCGCGGCTGCGATTCGCGCCGCGGGCCAGGAGCATGTTCGCGAGATTGAGGCAGGCGATGAACAAGACAGCCGCTGCCATCGCGACGAGCAACGTCCCCGCAAAGCCGATCGGGCCATCATCCTCCGGTTGGGTGCTGATGCTGAAACGCGACGGCTTCACGATCTGCAATCCGCGCGCGCCGTCGGCATCGGGCGGCTGGATGGCGTTGACCCGCTGCGCGAGCGCGGGCAGGCGTGATTGCGCGGAGGCGATCGTTAGGCCGGGATGGAGCCGCGCGATCACGTTGAGCGTGTAATTTTTCGGCGCGGTCAGGTTCATCGCGCCGGTGCGATCGCTAAAGGCCGAGCCGAGCTGCGAATAAACGCCGAGCGGCAGCCAGAGATCCGGAGCGAGGAGCGCGCTTATCCCGGAGAAATCGGGCGGCGCGACCCCGATCAAGGTGTAGGTCTGGCGGTTGATTGTGAGCGGTTGGCCGACGAGATCGGCGCGGCCGCCGAGGCGCTTCCAAAAAGCGTAACTCGCCACTGCGACTGGCACGTTCGCGTTCGGTCGCGCCTCCGCCGCGTCGTAGAAGCGCCCGAGGAACGGCTTCACCCCTTCCAGCGAGAAGAAGTTCTCCGAGGTCAGGAACACAAAACTGCGCCGCATGCCTTCGTCGCGCCCGATCCCGGCGAGCGCGAATTGCGTCGCCGCCACGTCGGCGAAGACATCGGTGTTCTCGCGCAGAGTGCTGAATTCGTTATAGGAAAACTGCCGGTAATCATGGGCGGCGTTCTGCCGCGGGGTGAAGACATTGACCACTTCCTCCGGCCGCACCGGCGCGATCGGTTTGAGGATGACGGTCTGGACGAGGGCGAAAATGGCGGAGTTGACCCCGATCGCGACCGCGAGGGTGAGGACGGCGATGATGGTGAACCCCGGCGACCTGCGGAGCTGGCGAAAGGCGAAACGAAAATCGTGGAGCATCGCTGGTGGGATGCGGCGGCGGATGCTTTTGGATTCAGGATTCGCGCGGATGGAATTTCCGGGGAGCACAGGCGGCTCGCCTGTCGTTCGGCGCGGCTCGCGCCGAACCTGTGGGGTTCTGAAGCAAAGGCCTCACGACGTTCCACGAGTTGCTCTTCGAGCAAAATGCATCCGGCGAGCCGCCGGCTGCGACAGGCGAGCCGCCTGTGCTCCCCGGAAAAATGAAATCCCGTCGAGCAGAGCTCAGTGCTCGCCGCTGCGCGCCGTCGTAGATACCGTTTTGCATGCACCCGATCCGCACCCTCATCTTCTTTTTCGTCGTTAGCCGCTCACTCTTGGCGGCTGATTATCCTGCGCCTAACGAGGGTGATTTCGTCGCGCGTGATTTCAAATTCACTTCCGGCGAATCGCTCCCGGAACTGCGCCTGCATTATCGCTCGTTAGGCAAACCGGTCCGCGACGCGAAAGGTCGGACGACGAATGCGATCCTGATCACCCACGGTACCACCGGGAGCGGGGCGCAATTCATCCGACCGGAGTTTGCCGGCGAACTTTTCGGGCCCGGGCAGCCGCTCGACGCGACGAAGTTTTTCATCGTCCTGCCCGACGGCATCGGCCACGGCAAGTCGAGTAAGCCGAGCGACGGACTGCACGGGAAGTTCCCGCGCTACGGCTATCGCGACATGGTCGCGGCACAGTATCTCCTCCTGACCGATGGGCTCGGCGTGAATCACGCGCGGCTCATCATGGGTACTTCAATGGGCGGAATGCAGACCTGGCAGTGGGGCGAACTCCATCCGGAATTCATGGACGCCCTCCTCCCGCTCGCCAGCCTGCCGACGCAAATCTCCGGCCGGAACCGCGCCTGGCGCCGCGTCGTTATCGATGCGATCCGGAACGATCCGGCATGGAACGGCGGCGACTACAAAACCCAGCCGCCCAGTCTGCGGACCGCGGCGGAGATGCTCTGGTTCATGAGCAGCAATCCCAGGTTGCGTCAGAAAGAGGCGGAAACGCTCGCCAAGACCGACGCGGTGCTGGACAAATTTGTCGATGATTACTTAAAGACGGGCGACGCGAATGACATCCTCTACGCGGTGGAAGCGTCGCGCGATTACGACCCGGGCCCGGACCTGGAAAAGATTCGCGCGCCCCTCCTCGCGATTAATTCCGGTGACGATCTGATCAATCCACCGGAGCTCGGCATCCTCGAGCGCGAAATCAAGCGCGTGCCTAACGGCCGCGCGATCGTGCTTCCTTTGAGCGACAAAACGCGCGGTCACGGCAGCCACACGGTCGCTGCGCTCTGGAAGGATCAGTTGGAAGAGCTGCTGCAGAAAACCGCCGCGACAAAAACGCCCTAGGCTTCATGAACTTGAGTGCGTGCAGGCGCAGGACGGGCAACCGAACTCGGGCGGGATAGCGCCCGTCCATCAAGCTGTCGCAAAGACACGACACGCTGAACGACGGAGGCGGCGTCACCCAGCCACGCTCGTGGTCTTAAACTCAGAAGCTGCGCCGAGTGCGGAGGCGCCCTCTTTTTCCGGTACCCGGCTTTTGATTTCTTCCGAAAGATCGTCCGCGAACACTTCCAGCAGCCGCCGGTCGTGTTCGCTCAACTTGCGTGGTTTGGTATCGAGAAGGCAGAGCGAGCCGATCGCCAGGCCGCTCGGACCGCGCAGCGGCACACCCGCGTAAAAGCGGAGACCGCGCGATTTCAGAAGCGGATTGTTGGCGAAGCGGCGATCACGCGCCAGGTCTTCGACCACCAGCACTTCGTTCTTTGCGACGACATGACCGCAGACTGAAACCGTGCGCGGAGTCGAGCCTTCCCGCGCCAAATCTTCCGGCAACCCGACCTGCGATTTAAACCACTGCCGGTCGCGATCGATAAAAGTAATCAGGACGATCGGCACCTGGAAAATCTTCGCCAGTTTTGCGGTCACGCGGTCGAACGCTTTGTCGGGGCCGGCCTCAAGCAAGTTCAGGCTTCGCAATTCCGCGAGCCGGGCATCTTCGTTTTCTCCGATCGGGGCGTTTTCCATTTCGTCGCCGAGGGGGACGGCAAATTTCGCGAGTTGTACCACGGCCTCGGCGAGCGAGGTCACCACTTCATCCGCGCCGGATGCGCGCAAGCGTTGCGCTGCATCCACCAGTTTTTCCGTCGCGCCCCAGAAACCCACGACGATTTTCAGATCGGGAAGGCGGGCGCGCAGTTTGGCGGTGAGATGGCGCGCTTGAATCGAAGTGGACGGTGCCACGACCGAAACGCAGACAGCTTCGGGCGTGGTCTTTTCCACCAGCTCGACCAGCGCGCTGCTCGCGAGCTCGGCCGGAGCATTCTCCGCTTCGAATCCTTGCTGCCGCAGCAGTTGCGTGAGCATCGCGCCCGCGATCTCGTCGCGGAGCGCGCGCGCGGGCAGGCAGAGCACGCGGCAGGTGGGCGTGAGCGCGATTTCGGGCGTCTGCTCGGCCACCGCGATGTCCGCTTCCAATTTCGATTCGGGCAGTGGGCGCGTCCCAAAATCTTCAATCACATCCTGCACATTCTGCAAAACGGCAGTGCGCTCTTCGGGTTGCAAAGCGTCGCGTTGTGCGTCGGTCTCGGTGGCGGTCACTACCGGGATGAGGACGGCGTCGTAGAGCGCGGTCAGCGAATTTTCGCGCAGATAATTTTCCGCCAGCTCGCTCGCCTCATCGAGCCCGCCCGCGAGGAGTCGATGATAACACTCCTCGTCCGGGGTGAGGGCGCGCTCTTCACTCAAGAGCACGCTGAGGAATTCAAGCTTCGGCACATGCCGGCCCATAACCGCGAGGCACACGGTCAGTGGGGTGGAGAGAATTAATCCGAGCGGTCCCCAGAGCCAGGTCCAGAAAACCGCGGCCACGATCAGGGCGATCGAGGACACGCCGGTGCTCGATCCATAGAGCCACGGCTCGACCGCATTGGCGTTGATCAATTCGAGAGTGAGGAACATTCCCAGAGTGAGGAGCGGCCCGAGCCAGGAAGTCGAGACGGCGAGCGAGAGAAAGAGCGGCAGCGCCGCGCCAATCCATGGGCCGATGTAGGGAATGAAACGCAGGATGGCCGAGAGCACGCCCCAGAGCGCGGCGTTCGGCACTCCGATAAAATAGAGCCCGACCGCGACGCACGTTCCGTAAACGACGTTGACCAGCAACTGCATCGTGAGGTAACGCGCCACTCGACTCCCGGCGTCATCCATCGCGCGCGTGGTCACACTGATCCGGCCCTGGCCGATGAGACGGATCAAGCGGCCGCGCAAATCCTCGCGCTTCAAGAGCATGAAAATAACGAGGAGCAAGACCAGGCCGGCAGTACCGAGTGGACTGAGCAAGCCGCTCACCGCCGTCTCCGCCACCCGGGCCATGCGGTTCTCGGAATCGATCACGCGCACCGCCACGGGGGGTGGCGCGGACTTGGTCGCCGCCGGCGTGAGGTCGTTAGGCGAAGACCGGCTCGCGGCAACCTCCGCGGGCGGGCTCGAGGGCGCGGAGATTTCCTTTTGCAATTGCTCGAGGCTCTTCGTGAAACGGGCGTAGGTCCCGCCGCTCGGCATGCGCAGGGCGTGCATTTTCGTAGCGATGTTCGCCTGGTAATCGGGCAGCTTCGCAGCGAGGTCGATCACCTGCCGGGTCAGCATCCAGCCGGCGCCGGCCGCGACGCTGAAAAGCATGAGCACGACCAGGAGGACCGCGGCGATCCGTCCGATCCAGCGTTCCAGCCAGCCGACCACGGGAGCGAGCAGGAAAGTGATCAAGGCCGCGAGCGCTATCGGGATGAGAATTTCTTTTCCCACCGAGAGGACGGCGATGACAAAGGAGACGAGGAGGATCGCCCAAATGCCGACGAGCGCGCCGGCCGCGGTGTTTTTCGGTGTTCGCATCGCACTCTAATCGCGGATCGAACTGCTTTGGGATTTACCGGATGGCCGCGCAGTTGTAGCCGCGGGCGGTGACGCCGGCTGGTCTTGACCTTGAGAACTTCACCAGCCGGGTCAACGCCCCGGGCTACAACTAAGGCGCGAGCAGCTCTTCGAGGTCTGCGCTCGTTAGGCCGTTCATCAGCGGCTCTTCGCTTTCGAGCATCGCGCTGGCCAGCTCGCGTTTGCGGTTTTGCAGCTTGAGGATTTTTTCTTCGACCGTGTCGCGCGCGATCAATTTATACGCCGTGACCACCCGCGTCTGCCCGATGCGATGGGCACGGTCGGTCGCCTGCGCTTCGACCGCGGCGTTCCACCACGGATCAAAATGGATCACGGTGTCCGCGGCGGAAAGATTCAGCCCCACGCCGCCGGCCTTCAGGCTGATCAGGAAAATTGGGATCGCAGGATCGTCCTGAAAACGATCGACTTCCCGCTGCCGCTCCCTGGTTTCACCGGCGAGATAACAATAGGCCGTGCCGCGGGCGTCGAGCCGCTGCCTAACGAGTGCGAGCATCTGCACGAACTGGCTAAAGAGGAGCACGCGATGTCCGCCGTCGATACTCTCCTCGAGCAATTCCTCGAGCAGATCGAGCTTCCCCGACCCGCTCTTCTCCAGCCCGAGCAAGCGCAGATCGCAGCAGGCCTGGCGCAAACGGAGGAGACCGGTGAGCATCTTCATCCGCTTGGCCCCGTCGTTAGGCGAACTCCCGAGGCCACCCTGGATCTCGCGCAGGAGCGCGTCGTAAACGGACCGCTGCGCCGGACCGAGATCGCACGGCACGACCTGCTCGATCTTGGCAGGCAATTCCTTCGCGACGTCCGCTTTGCGGCGGCGGAGCAGGAACGGACGCAGCCGGCGCGCAAGCCGGCGTTGCAGGGCCAGTTCGGGACCGCTCGTGAGGGGACGTTCATAGCGTTCGCGGAAATCGGTCCGCGTCCCGAGATATCCAGGCGCGACAAAATTCATCAGCGACCAAAGATCGCGCACGGAGTTCTCCATCGGCGTGCCGGTGAGGACGAAACGCTGGCGGCTCCGGAGGTTGAAAGCGGCCTGCGCGTTCTGGGTATCGGGGTTTTTGATATGCTGCGCCTCGTCGAGGACGACGGTGTCAAAGGCGAGCGCGCGATAAAGTTCCGCGTCGCGGCGGAGCAGACCGTAACTCGTTAGGCCAAGATCGTGATCGGCCAGTTGCGCGATTTTCTCCGGGCGATTCGCGCCCTCGATCTGGAGCACGCGCAACTGCGGAGTGAAGCGGGCGGCTTCGCGCTGCCAGTTCGCGAGGAGCGAAGTCGGACAAACCACCAAGGCCGGACCGTGACCCTGCCGAAGTTGCAGCAACGCCAGCATCTGCACAGTTTTCCCGAGGCCCATTTCATCGGCCAGAATTCCACCGAGCTTTCGCGCGGCGAGCGCGGCGAGCCAGGCGACGCCCGTGCGCTGGTAGTCGCGCAGCTTTTCGCCTAACGAACCGAGATCGGGCGCGACGGCCGTCGGACTCAACGCGCGCGACGCGTCAAGGAGACGGGCGCCGATCTCTGAGGCAGTTGCCATTAAGTAACCGGCCTGCGCTTGGTCGAGGCGGTAAACTCCCGGCGTGCGCTGGCGCGGATCGGCGTCGCGCAGGAGCTGCTCGAAATCTTCCAGCGCCGCGGGATCGAAGACGGCCTGTTTGCCGTTCTTCAACGTCATCCGGCTCTGGCCGGACCGAAGCAGACGCTGCACTTCCGCGAGCGGGATGTGTTCGCCCCCGGCCGTCGCGACGGAATATTTCAACTCGAACCAATCTTCGCCCGAGCTGACGATATCGATTACCGGCGCGACCGGTTCGAGCGCGTCACGGGTTTTGCCTAACGACGGCGCGAGCGAAACGTCCCAGTCCCGGACCAGCGCCGGATAGTCAAAAGCGAAGAAGCGCGCCGCGCGGGTCTGATCGTGCAGCTCGCCGTCGACAAAACCAGCGGCGGCCAGGCGCGCCTCGGCCAGTGCCTCAGCCTTCGGATTCGGCAGCAGCACCAGATTTCGGTTCTCCGTGGTCGGCTCCGGATAGCGGCAGGTGAGCGCGGCGCGGAGATGTTTCAGCGAACCTTCTAACTTCAGCGCAAACTCGGGTCGCGCCGTCACGACCTCCGGCAGGGTGAAGCCCTTCGGCAGCTCCAGCTCCACGGCTGCCCGCCAGAGTGGCAATTCCAGCGCGAGGAATTCACGCGCGCGTTCGCCGGCGAGGTGAAGCGGTTCGCGCAGAACGTTCGTGAGGCCGGGCGGCAGGTTGCTCCCGATCTCGTGGAAGAGGCCGTCGCGCAGCGACCACGCGGCGCTGCCGGCGACGAGGGATGGCTCGGCGACAACGACGAATTCTTCGGCCCCGCTTTGTTCTACGACGATGCGCGGCCGATAAGTTTCCTCCGCCACGCCGGCCGCCTTCCCACGACCAAAAGTGATCCGCGAATGGCCGCGCAAAATCGGCAGCAGCTCCAAAAATTCCGCGGTGGAGAGCATATTCATGCCGTGCGGGAGGCGCGTGGCGAGCGCGAAGTCGAGCTGATCAAGGGTCGCGGTCGGGAGCGCATCGAGCATCACTCGCCCGCCGGCGTTCGCTGCTTCGAGGCAGACCATGATCTGTCCTTTCCTCCATGCGCTGGGGAAATTTGGCGGCAGGATCACCTGCAGCGCAGCCGATGCAGCCTCCGTCGCCGCGACGCGGAACCTTGTAGCCGCTTCGCTGTGCGATGCGCGGATGTCGACGGCAGAAGGCTTCCCGCCGGCTCTGGCTTCCGACGTCGATGCTCGCGTTTCGCGCAGCGAAAGGTCTACAGCCGCTGCGGGCGCGAGATACGCCAGCCCGACGGCGAGCGAATGCGCGCAAACTTTTCCCCACTCGCGCGATTCCCGGCAGGTGCAGAGATTTTCGACATCAGTCGCGCTCCGAATGCGCAGCCCGGCCCGATAATTTTTTCCGCCCTCGCGCACATCGCCGGCGAGCAACGGCGCCCCGTAGGTTGCCTCCGAGACGCGCCCGGCTTTCCAGAGTTCGCGCCCGGCTTTCATCGCCTGCCAGCCGCCCGCGCCGGAAAGAAGTTTCTCGGTGATCGGAATCACCGTGGAGTTTCCCTGCGCGTGGCGCCCGGCGCAATCTTCCGGGGAAAATTCGGCGCTTTTCGATACGCTCTGCACCGTGCCGAGATTTTTGACTACAGGCGTCGTGGTCGCGGCGGTGGTGCTGCTTGTGTTTGGGTTCTGTGTCTTCAAAATCCTCTCCTACAACGCGAGCGCGACGCGCGGAACAGACGAAGTCCGGCGCGCCTACGCTCTCGTCGAAACCGGTCATTTCGCGGAGGCGCAGGCGCTTTACGACGCGGCGCTTCAGGAGATACTCGACGACCGGCAACGAGCCTACGCACTCGGGAATCGCGGTTGGGCCCGCGCCAATCTCGGGCGTGATCCCGAGGCGATTCGCGACTTCAGCGCAGCGCTCCAGATCTTCCCCGATCTCGAGTTTTGCCTGATCGACCGCGGCTTGGCCTATCATCGGCAGAGGAATTTTCCCGCGGCGCTCGCGGATTACAAGCACGCGCTCGCCCTGGATCACAACGCGGTCGATGCCTACCAGAATCGCGCTCTGATTTATGCTCATCGCGGACAGTGGCCGGAAGCGATCGCCGATATGATGGAAGCGATCCGGTGCTCGCCCGATAATCCGCGCTGGTTCCTGCGCCTGGGCGCCATCTTTTTTTGGCAAGGCGATCTGGAGGCGGCGCGGGCACGCCTCGATTCCGCGATCCGACTCGCCCCGGAATACGCGGAGGCCTATTGGATGCGGGCAAAGGTTTGGACGCAGCTAAACCATCCGGAACGAGGCTTGGCGGACGTGGAGGCGGCGCTGCAGCAGCGGCCGAAATCCGCGCCGCTGTATCTCGCGCGTGGGATAATTTTGCTCGACGCCTTTCGGCCTGATCTGGCCTTGGGCGATCTCGATACCGCGCTCCAGCTCGCCCCCGGTTTTCCGATGGCGCTTGCCGGTCGAGGACTTGCGCAATTTCAGCTGGGAAATTACGACGCGGCGTATGCGGATGCGGCAAAAGCGGCGCGACTCGCACCGAAATCGCCCCACGGTTATTACGTGATGGGATCGACGCGCGATGTTCAGGAGATCGAGCGGGAGGCGATCGAGGATTTTGAGAAATCGATCACGCGCGACAGCGAATTTGCGCAGCCCGTCGCCTGGCGCGGCCTAGCCGAGGCGCATGCGGGCGAATACGACAAGGCGCGGCGCGACCTGGAGGCCGTGGTGCAGGAATTCCCGGGCAACGACGAAACCCATCGCGTGCGCGCGATCTTTCTGGCGAGTTGTCCGGACGGGAGATTTCGCGATGGACCTGTCGCGCTCGCGGAAGCGCGGCGCGCGGTCGACATTTCCCATCGCAATCCTGCCGCACTCGACACGCTGGCGATGGCCTACGCGGAGGTGGGTGACTTCAACCAGGCGATCGCGCTGGAGGCGGCGGCGCTGGAGAAAATTCCGGAGCGCGCCCGGGCGCGCGCGTTCATGGAGCAGCGGTTGCATTCCTTCGAGCAGCACCGGCCGTATCGAGATGTTCGATAGGTTGTATTCCGACTGGTTTGCTCGCGCGCCCTTTCCGTGAAATAGCGGGCGATGAACTCGCCGCGCGATCCGCAGGATAACTCCGCGCTCCTCGCCGGAATCGCGGCGTTCGTGACATGGGGGTTGGTGCCGATTTACTGGAAGCTGCTGCGTTTCATCCCGGCGCTGGAGATTCTCGCGCATCGCTTCGTCTGGACCTGCGTCTTCATGATCCTGCTCCTGACCTGGCGACGGCGCTGGCCCGAAGTGCTCACCGCGCTGCGTTCGCCGCGGACCGCACTTTTCTGCGCCGGCAGCGGGATCGCGATCGCCGTGAACTGGTTCTTTTTTATCTGGGCGGTGAACGCCGGGCACGTGCTCGAGACCAGCCTTGGGTATTTCATGACGCCGCTGGTGAACGTTCTCTTCGGCGCGCTTTTCCTGCGCGAAAAACTCACCCGCGCGCAGCTCGCCTCGGTGCTGCTGGCCACTGGCGCGGTGGCGTATCTCACTTTCGGTTTCGGCCGGCTGCCGTGGGTGGCGCTGATCCTTTGCTTTTCCTTCGGGGTCTACGGGCTGCTTCGCAAGGTCTCGGGCGCAGGACCCATCCCGGGGCTCTTCCTCGAGACCACGGTCATCGTTCCCCTCGCACTCGGGGCGCTTTTCTATTTTGGAAAACAGGGCACGCTGCATTTCGGCGCCGCCGTTCCGGGGTTGTCGCTTCTCCTCGCGACGACCGGAATCGTGACCGGCGTACCGCTGCTGTGGTTCGCGCAGGCGGCGCAGCATTTGCGCCTAACGACTCTCGGGTTCCTGCAATACCTCGCGCCCAGCTGCACGTTTTTTCTGGGAATTTTTGCCTTTCACGAGCCGTTCCGACCGGCGCAGATGCTGACCTTCGGATTGATCTGGATCGCGCTCGCCATCTTCACCGCGGATGCCGTAGCGCGCTGGCGGACGGTGCGGCCGGCGGCGCTGCAACCGGTGGAGATGTGAAACGTGGTATGGTTCGCCACGATGTGGAGCGAGGATGATTTCCAATACGCGGTCGAGAACACCGAGGTGATCCTCGCGCCCGAAGGCAAGATCGCGACCTTCGGGCATACCAGCTTTCGCTTTTATCTCATCAGCGAACTGATGGATCAGGTGGATGAAGTGCGGGTGCGCGACGGCCGGATTCACGCGGAGCGGCCGCAGATTCTGGCGCCCGATCATCTGTCCAGGTTGCTCCTCGAGGGTTTCGGCGAAAAGGCCGAACGCTTCGCAGAGCAGATGCGCGCGCAGGCGCAGAGGTTCGCGGTCGTCCGTTACGGTTTTCAATTTCGCAAGACCGACGTGGTGGAGCGAACGGTCCGCGCGTCGCTCGGCTCGGTGATCGAGCAGACGAAAGCGCAGGTCGAGCGCGCGGAAGAGCCGCTTAGCGCGGTCATTCAGGGTGTGGACGATGCCTGGGAAGTTTGCCTGCTCAAGTTCACGATCGATCTGATCGAGAAATCGGCCGGTGGAAACATGGGCGACTTTCGCCGGCGCGGATTGATGTAGGCGCCTAACGAGTGGCGCGCTCCCTCTCGTAGCGCCGCATGAGCTTGAAAAAGCGAATCGTGTCGCGCACTGGATGGATGCTGCTGACCTCATCGGAATAGACGGTGCTGATCGGGACTGAGGCGATGCGAAAACCCTGGCGGCTCGCGATGATGAGCATCTCTGTCTCGTAGTCGAACCGGCTCGTGCCCTCGAGCAGATGAGGCGCGAGCGCGCGCGAGATCATGCGATAACCGCACTGCGTGTCGGGCACTTCCTGCCCGCAGAGCCGGCTGATGCGATGGCTCATGTAGCGATTGACCGCGCGCCTAAAAGGCGGCATTTCGCGCACGTCATTCATCCGCGTGCCGACAAAAATCGCGGCGTCGCTCGCGGACGCGGCAGCGAAGAAGCGGGTAATTTCTTCGGTGAGATGCTGCCCGTCGGCATCGAGCAGGAGGATGAATTCAATCTCCGGCTGCGCGAGCCAATGGCGCAAACCGGTTTTGATCGCCTCGCCCTTCCCGCGATTCTCGGGATGCACGATGACCTCGGCGCCGCCTTCGCGGGCGCGCTCGGCGGTCGCGTCGCTGGAGCCGTCATCGAGCACGAGGACGCGATCGAGTTCGGCGCGCACTCGCTCCGCGACTCCGCGGACATGCGCTTCTTCGTGATACGCGGGGATGACGGCGGCGACGTTGTGGCGGTCGAGCTGCTTCACCTGCAGGTGCACGTTCACATTCACTTACACTTTTGCGGCTGCTGGGGCGGGGGAGTGTAAGTGTAAGTGTAAGTGCAGGTGCAAGTGTGGGGGCGGCGACCCGCGCTCCATGCCTAACGAACGACGGGATGAAAATCCGCCGCGTGATAAGAGCTGCGCACGAGCGGGCCGGAGGCGACATGGGCAAACCCTTTGTCGCGCGCGATCTGGCCATAGAGATCGAACTGCTCCGGAGTGATGTATTCCACGACCGGGAGATGTTTCGGGGTCGGGCGCAGATATTGGCCGAGGGTCAGAACCTGGCAGCCGACTTCGCGCAAGTCGTCCATCGCCTGGAAAAGTTCCGGCTCGGTCTCGCCGAGGCCGAGCATGACGCCGCTCTTCGTCACCGTTTTCGGCGAGAGCTCCTTCGCGCGTTGCAGAACTTGGAGCGACGTGCGGTATTTCGCGCGCGATCGCACCGCGGGGGTGAGGCGCTCTACCGTTTCCATGTTGTGGTTGAAAATTTCCGGCGCCGCGTCGAGCACGAGCTGGATGCACCAATCCTGCGCGTGAAAGTCGGGGACCAGCACTTCGATGATGATCGACGGATCCATTTCGCGGACCGCGCGAATCGTGCGCGCGAAATGATCCGCGCCGCCGTCCTTCAAGTCGTCCCGCGCGACCGCGGTGATGACGACGTGTTTGAGGTTCATCCGCCTAACGGCTTCCGCGACGCGTTGCGGTTCGTCTTCTTCGAGGGCAAAAGGCTTCGCGGTCGAGACCGCGCAAAAGCCGCAGGCGCGGGTGCAGCGTTCGCCCGCGATCATCATGGTCGCGGTGCCCTGGCTCCAGCATTCCCAGCGGTTCGGGCATTGCGCGCTTTCGCAAACGGTGTGCAGGCGCAGGTCGGAGATGAGGGCCTTGGTCGAAAAGAAAACGGGATTCGAGGGCAGCCGGACTTTGATCCAGGGCGGTTTTTGCGCCTGGTGCAGAGCGGGATCGATTTTGGCGCAGGACATTCTCGGAAAGCTTTAGGTTTTAAGTTTTAAGTTTGAAGGAGGGCGTTGGCAAATTTCCCTTCCTTCTCCTGCTCATGCTCCTGCTCCTAATCCGAGGGAAGAGAGCAGGATTAGGAGCAGGAGCAGGAGTAAGAGGGAGGCAACCGATTGCCGTTCGGGCCGTTTAAATTAAACTGCGCAGGATGAACGACGCGCCACCTTCGCCTGCGGTCGCGCCGATGGCGGCTCGCCGTGGTTATCCGCCGATCATTTGGCTGAATCTTTTCTGCCTCGACGCGCCGCTGGTCGCGGTCGCCTGGCAGTGGCTCTTCGCCCGCAGCTTCGGGGCGCATCTATTCTGGCCGTTGCGCGTGCTCCTTTTTCTCACTGCCTGGCTGATTTATCTCGGGGATCGCTTTGCCGATACCATGCGCTTACCGGCCGACGCGCCCCGCTCGGAACGCCACCGGTTCTGCCAGGACCACATGGTCGGCTGGTGGATCGCGATTGTGGTCATCTTCATCGTCGCTGCCGGGCTCGCGCTCCGCACCCTCGATCTGCAACTGCTCTTTCTGGGCGGCACGCTCGCGATCATTTGTGCGGTTTATCTTTTCCTCAATCACTTGTTAGGCGGTCGCTGGCGGCCGGTCCCGATGAAGGAAAAAGCGGTTGGCGTGCTCTTCGCCGCGGGCACGACCCTGGCGGTGGTCGGGCAGTTGCCTGGCCTCACGATCTCATTTGCCTTCGCGGTCATTCTTTTCGCGATGCTCTGTACGCTCAACTGTCTCTGCATCGCTTCCTGGGAGCGCGAACTCGATGAGGCCCAAAGGAAAACTTCGTTGCTCACCGGCTGGCCGTCGGCGGAGCGCGCGCTGCGGCCAATCGGGCTGTTCATCGTCGGAGTCAGTCTCGTGCTGGCGATCGTCTGGCGATTTGCCGCGCCGTTCTGGCTCTGTCTCACGGTGAGCGCGCTGCTCCTGAACCGGCTTCGCACCGCTAGCTCGCTCCCGCGCGATAACCGGACCGCGCTGGCCGACCTGGTACTGCTCACGCCGCTCGTCGTGCTGCTCTGGTCGTTCCGGTGAGTTTCGATTTCGTCGCGCCGTTTTATCGGCGGCTCGAGACGCTGGTTTTTGGGCAACAACTGCA
This sequence comes from Chthoniobacterales bacterium, assembly GCA_038240025.1. Taxonomy (GTDB): domain Bacteria; phylum Verrucomicrobiota; class Verrucomicrobiia; order Chthoniobacterales; family UBA10450; genus Palsa-1392. Next base: position 48,891 of record JBBSED010000017.1, on the reverse strand, counting down.
AGCGGCGCGTTGTGCGTTCGTTAGGCAAATCGGCGCGGCGGAGCGTGCGCTCGTGGTCGGAGAGGGCGACGGGCGTTTTCTGGCGGAACTGGTGCGGGCGCGACCGGAACTCGAGGTGGATTACCTCGATGCGAGCGCGCGGATGCTCGAGTCGGCGCGCGCGCGCATTGGCTCCGAGCGGGTGCGCTTCCTCCACGCCAACCTGCTCGGGACGGCGCTGCCCGCAGCCTGCTACGATCTCGTAGCGACGCATTTTTTCCTCGATTGCTTCACCGCGAAGACACTCCCGGAATTAATCGCGAAAATATGTGCTTCGACGACGGAAGGCGCGACCTGGTTGGTCGCGGATTTTCACCAGCCGCCGCACGGTTGGCGCCGCCTGTGGGGACGGCTAATAATTGCGACGATGTATCGCTTCTTCCGCGTCGTCGCTGGAATCGAAGCGCGCCGATTAGTCGATTACGCGCCGTTGCTCCAAGCCGCGGGTTTCCGCCTGACGAGTGAAGAAATCTCCGCGCACGGTCTCATTCGCTCGCAATTCTGGCGTCGACAACCGCCCTAACGATCCGCTGGTCTCGTCGGCGACGGCGCGAGCGGGATGCCTTCCCCGAGATAAATCGTGACCTTGTTCCCGACGGTCACGAGATCCTTAACCCGGGCCGCGTCCCAGTTCGCCATCCGGATACAGCCGTGGCTGCCGGCGCGCCCGATCGTCTCGGGATTGTTCGTGCCGTGAATGCCGATGCCCGGCTTGTTCAAGCCCATCCAGAGGACGCCGACGGGATTGTTCGGCCCCGGCGGGATATTATAGAAATCGCTCGTGCGCACGCCGTGATTGAGGACGCCCTCGTCGTGGCGGAACCACGGCAGGGTCGCGATCCCGAGAATCTTCCAGACGCCCTGCGGCGCGGGTAAAGTTTTCGAACCCGGGGTGATCGGAAACTCCGCGACCAGCCGGTCGCCCTCGCGCACCTCCAGGAAATTCTCCCGGATATCGATCACGATCTCGCGGGTGGCGAAGGCCGGGTTGTCCGGCACGAAATGCTCGGTGAGTTTCTCGACCTCGAACGGCTGAACGTTAGGCACTTTCACCGTGTCGCCGACCTTGAGCTGCTCGAGGTCGACGCCGGGATTCAACTTGCGCAGAAAATCCTCCGCCGCGTGGAAGCGCTCGGCGACGAATTCGAGAAGCGAACTGTAGGGCATCGCCTTCAGCTTGGCCTGCTCGGAGGGCCGCGAAGCGACCTCGCCGACGAACTTCTCGTCCTCTGGCCGGATCGTATAAGTCGTGTAAGGCTCGGGCACCTGCGCGAGCAATTCCTGGTCGACCGCGCCGCCCGGCGGCAGGTTGTGCGACTTCTTGTAGGCGACGAGCGCTTTGCCAAAAAACTCGCCGATTCTTCCGTCGATCTTACCGGGACCGAATTCGTTGTTATCGAGAAAAATCTGGAGCCGCACGCTCGTCGTCTCGTCGTAAACCGGGAGGGCGACGAGCTGGCGCGGCGGCAGTTTCGGCGTCGGGACCGGAGTCGGTTTCGGGGGCGGGGTGGCAACGAAAATCGGTGTCGGCACGGGCGTCGGCGTGCGCCGGCGGAACCATCCCTGCGCGTCGGCTGGCGATGAGAAGGCCATGAGCGCGAGTAGCAGAAGGGCGCCGTATTTCATGAGCGGAAGCTATGCATCGCATGGGGCGGGCATGCAAATTTCAGCGGCTCGCTGGCTTGACAGTTTCCCGCGCGCTCGTTGGCCCACGACAGGTGCTCTCCAAGTCTGCGATCCTCCTTCTCTGCTCGCTTCTTTTCCTCTCGAGTCTCTCCCGCGCGCAGAATCCTTCTGAGGCTCAGAGAGCCCGCTGTTTCATCCGCGCCACGCCGCCGGAATATCCGGAAGTCGCTCGTTATCGGCACATGGAAGGGAAGGGCAAATTCCAAGGATTTGTCGATCAGGAGACCGGCGCGATCACCAAAGTCGTGGTCGTGAAAAGCACCGGGCATAAACTGCTCGACGACGCGGTGATCGGATCGGTGCGCCACTGGCGCGCGAAGCCGCACATGCTCGAATCGTTTTACGTTCCGGTAGACTTCAAGATGGGCGACTGGGTCGGGGATCAGCTGCAGGCCGCGCGGGCGCACACCACTTATGCGCCGGCGCCCGTCGTGCCGTTAGGGCTCGCGGTTTATGGCCACCATTCCGGAGGGCATTACCAATTGACGGTCGATTCCAAGACCGGTCGCGTGACCGACGTCAAAGTCGTGGAGCGATCGCGCGCCATCACCTTTGATCAATCCCGTTTGCGGACTTTTCGCGAGTGGCGGTTTGTGCCCCACACCGTGACGACGCTGGTGGTGCCGGCTTCTTTTTAGTGTATTGGCTTCTGTGCCGGTGGTCTGGTCGAGCGCCTGGCGGACGTCGGCGTCTTGAGAAAGTTCCTCGGCGCTTTCAGGCATCGGTCTTGGTCTTCGCCCAGCAGCGCAGCACTTCCGCCACGCTCCAGGCCTGGGCGATGCAGCCGCGGGGAAGATGCGGCTGCTCCGCATCAAATACTTCGCTGATCGTGCCCAGACCGGCCTCATCGAGATGCGCCGGAAAGGCCTCGAGAAAGCCGCGGGCCGCGGCCGGTTCGTCGGGATGGAGTTTCATCCATGCGTCGACAAACGGACCGATCAGCCACGCCCAGACCGTCCCCTGGTGATACGCCGCGTCGCGCGTGCGCAGATCACCGTGGTAATTCTTTTTGTATTCCGGATCGTTAGGCGAAAGCGAACGCAGCCCGACCGGCGTGAGCAGTTCGCGTTCGACCACGCCGAGCACGCTCGCCCAGCGTTCCGGCGCGAGCACGGGATGATCGAGCGAGATCGCGAAAACCTGATTCGGCCGGACTGCGGGATCGTCGCCCCCCGGGCCGTCGATCACGTCGAAGAGACAGCCGCGCTTCTCGTTCCAGAATCGCGCATTGAAGGATCGCCGGGCCTGCGCGGCGTGTTTCGCGAATCGCGCCGCCGCGAGCTCCTCGCCGCTCGCGTGCAACCAGCCGCCGAGCAGCTCAAGCGCGTTGTACCAGAGCGCGTTGATCTCGACCGCTTTGCCACGGCGCGGCGTCACGACCCAATCGCTCATCTTCGCATCCATCCAGGTGAGCTGATAACCGTCCGCGCCCTGCCCGAGCAGGCCGTCCGCGGGATCGACGTGGATATTAAACTTCGTGCCGGTGAGATGGTGCTCCGCGATGTCGGTCAGTGTCGGCAAGAGGAGCGCGAGCGTGGTGCGATCGTCGGTCGCCGCGAGATAGCGCGCGAAGGCGTGGAAAAACCAGAGCGTCGCATCCGCGGTGTGATAGAGCCCTTCGTTCTCGCCGTCGGGAAACATGTTCGGGATCAACCCATCGCGCACATAATGCGCGAAGGTCCGCAGGATGTAGCCCGCCTCGAGCGTGCGCCCGGTTGTGATCGTTAGGCCTTCGAGGCTGATCATGGTGTCGCGGCCCCAATCGGTGAACCAGTGATAACCCGCGATCACCGTCCGCACTTCGTCGCCGAAGGCATGCGCCCGCGCTTCCTCCCGCGCGCGGCCAGCCGGCGTGATAATGAATTGATCCGCGGCCAGAACCAGCTCAGCCGCGAATCCCCCGCGCGCGGCCGGCACCGCGCGTTCGAGCAGCCGTTCGCGACGTTCCAACTCCGCCGCGCGCGCGACCGGCGGCGCGAGCACGTCGATCGTTTCCCAGGTCTCCGTCGAGCCGATGAGCGTGGCGTTTTCCTGCTCGGCCAGATCGATCCGGAAAGCGCCCGGACTCCAGAGATCGCCTTCGTAATCATAGCCACGATCGAGTTCGCTGCGGTAGACGACCTGGTGAATCCGCCGCGGATCGATCGTAAAAGCGGGGGAACCGCCGCGCAGCTTCATCCGCAACGGCGGCAGCGCCGCATCGGGATGGGTGATCTCATAGCGGCCCTCGACCGCACTGATCCGGTAGGTGGCTTCGGGCAGTTGGTCGACCGCGCTCCCGTAGTGCCGGAAATTCACCGCCGGCCGCAGCTCGAGCCGCGGGCGCGGCCCGTTCCCACTCACCTGATAGGAGACATGGACGGTGTTCTGTTCGTGCAAAAGCTGGACGCGCTTCTCCAGGATCAGGTCGCGCACCTGATAGCGCCAGACCGGTAAACCGGCCTCGAGACGAAACTCCTTCAGGTAATCGGCACCGCTGAGAGTGAGCTTCCCGCCAATGCGCTCCTCCGTGCCTAACGACACCGCGTCGTGCTCCGCAAAGAGCAGCGTCTCCGCGAGATGGCTCCACATCACCATGCGCCCAAACGGGGCCGGCAACGCCGCCACCAGCAGGCCATGATACCGCCGGGTGACCGCGCCTGGCACCGTGCCCGAGGCGAAACCGCCGAGGCCGTTCGTGACCAGCCATTCCCGTGAGAGCAGGGTTTCCGGAGCCGCTTCCCGGTAGCCCCACGACATGATGCGGGGCGGGGGAAGAGAAGTCATGGGGTGTAAAAGGAAACGCGGCGCAGCATAAGAGCACGCTTCCGCCGGTCTCGTCCAGTTTTCGGCGCGCGTGGCGCGGGGCAACCAGGCGGGGCATTGACGCTGTCGCGGCGGCCTATGACCGTCGCGCTTATGAGGCTGCCGCGCCCCGGCGGTCACTGACCGCCGCGACAACAGTTCCGCCTAACGAATCGAGAAAGCCGATGCATTCCGCCCGGGCGGCGCGGAAAAATTCTGGGCGGGTGGCGCCGAGGGCGCTCAGCGCGCGGCGATGATCGAGCCAGGCGACAGCGAGCGCAGCGCGGAAGAGAATTTGAAACCGCAAAGACCAGGCCGCCCGTTCCGCGGGCAGAAGCCGGGCGTGGATGTCGCGCAAATGATCGAGGTGAAAGGCAACATGCTGCGCTTCGTCGGCGAGGATGCGCGCACAGACCTCGTCCAGAATCGGATCGCCCGCTCGGCGTTCCAGCAACCGATAGTAAGCCGTTCCGACCAACTCCGCGATGAGGAGCACCTGGATTTCAAAATTGAGCCCGAGAGCGCGCCGGGCGAGACGGAAAAGCTGATGCGTCCAGTGGCGCGCGATGAGGTGGCCGCCGAACCGCGCGACGAGAAATTGGAGAAGGCGCGCATGCTCCGCCTCTTCGGCGACGAAGAGCTCGAGCGCGCGGCGATAGGCCGCATCTTCCGCTTCTTCCTTCTCCGCCCGGCCGAGAAGGTGGCGGCCGCCGCCGCTTTCGCCGAGTTGGAAATGGGAGAGCGAGGTGGCGAGTAGGCGCCGCAGCTCCGGCGGGAGCGGACAGGGCGCCTCCCAGTCCGGGCTGACGAAGTGACAACGGTTCGCTTCGAAATATCGAAGCCAGGTTAATGATCTCATGCTCGTCTTTCTATTGAGTTGAGTGGTGCGCTTTCACGCATGACTGCGGGAGCGACCGACAAATGGCATTGGGCGGGTGAATTGGATCTCGTTCAAAGGTTGAGAAAATAAACAGGTGCGAGGGCGGCTAGTCCTGCGGCTGCCTGGAGAGCCAGGACGAAGAGGGCCTGATGGGGCGTCCGCGGCAGCCACCTGATCGCGAACCAGGCAACGATTGGCAGTTGTCCGCCCATGAGTAGCTGCCAGAGGTGGGCGGCAGTTCCTTCATCGGCTTCGCGGGCTGTGCCAAACATGGCGACGTGGCCAACCACCACCGCGAGGGCGGTGAACGACATCGCCAGCGGCAGGAATGCGCTTGGGCGCTTGAGCATGGCGGGAAGATTTATTTCGGGCTCGATCATAGCGTAGAGGTCTCAGTTTCGGTTTTGTTGGAGGAGGAGGCGTCGGAAATCCTGCGCAGATGCTCGACGACCGCCGCGACCGTCTCGGGCAAAGTCGAGGTGCCAGCGGTCACGCCGACGACGGCGACGTTGGCAAAATCCGCAGCGGCCAATTCTTCGGCGCGCTCGACGTGGACCGCGCGGCGATGGGCGGCGCGGCAGGTCTCGACGAGCTGGCGGGTGTTGTTGCTCGCGCGGCCGCCGACGACCACGATCACCTCGGCTTCCTCGATGAGGCGTTGCAGCGCCAGCTGCCGGTCTTTGGTCGGCTTGCAAACCGTGTCGGCAAAACGGACCTCGGCTTCTGGACGTGCCCGACGAATTTCGGCGACGAGCCTTCGCACGCGATCGATCGGTTGCGTGGTCTGCGCGATCACGCCGTAGCACGGAGCAGCTGGAAGCTGGAGGATATCGCCCGCATCGCTGATTACGATCGCGCCCGGGAAATCCTCCGTCAGGCCACGCACCTCGACGTGCCCGGTCTGCCCGATCACGACCGGAAAAAATCCGGCCGCGACGAGAGCGCGCAGGCGGGTGTGAGCGTGCCTAACGAGTGGGCAGGTCCCGTCGGCCACCTCGTAGCCGGCCGCGCTCCACTCAGACCGCTTCCGATCGGAGGCGCCGTGGGCGGTGATCATCACATTGCGGGAAACGCCGATCCGCGTCTGGTCGAGCGCGGCTTCCTCCACGCCTTGCGCGCGCAGGCGGTCACGCACGACCGGGTTATGCACGAGCTCACCGAGGATCGTTAGGGGACCGGCGGCGGCGAGGGTTTCGGCCTGGGCGATCGCGTCGCGCACCCCGAAACAGATCCCAAAATGTTCTGCGAGCAGGATTTTCATAGAACAAGGTCTGTCAACTTTGTGTGGCAAAGTTTGATTGCAAAAAAACTCACTCTTTTCCGGCATTCACGATCTGCTCGAGGACGCGCAGGTAGTCGGTGAAAGCGGAGCGTCCTTTCTTCGTCAGGGCATAGGTCGTCTGCGGCCGGTCGAGCACCTCCTTGGTCACGGCGACGAAGCCGAGTTTGTGCAGAGTGCGGAGGTGCGTGACGAGATTGCCATCGCTCATCTGCAATTCCGCCTTCAGGTCCTGGAAAGACCAGCGGACCCGGCTGGCGAGCAAGGTCATGATCGCGAGCCGCCCTTTTTCGTGGATCGCTTTGTCGAGCTTGTGGAATTCGGGCATCGCTCATTCGGACAAGGCGGGTCCGCTCGCTTCGGGCCAGCGCTGCGACCAGGTGCCGGCCGCGTAGATAAGGTGGAAGAGGCCGAAGGTCGCGCCCATGGCAAGGTTTGGGAACAGGCCGTGCGGGTCGAAGCGGAACGGCTTCGGCCAAAAAACGACGAGGAGGCTGCTGAGGAGAAACGCCCAGCCGAGCAGCGCGAGCGAGCGCGGGGCAAAGAGCGCCGTGGCCAGCAGCGCCAGCCCGTAAAACGCAATCCAGACGGAGACGAGAATTTCCTCGTCGATCGGATCGGGATTCCGGAAAAACCAGATCGTCGCGACCCCTGGAATGAGCAGGCACGGGATGATCGCCCGGAGAGCGAGGCGCGCGCCAGAGGAGAGCAAGGGGCGCCCGCCCTTCACCGCTTCGCGCCTAACGAATAAAGTATTGACCGCCAACACGACCGCGAGAACGGCCAGCCAGATAAGGGCGAACCAACGCCCGTCGAGCTGTGCCGCGGGCGGGCGGGAGCGATCCAGCAGCCAGAGCGCCGTGCTTGTGCCGACCGCGAGCAGTCCGCCGACCAGCGCGGTCGGCGCGGAGATGGCGCGATAAATCGTGGCGCGCTCCATCAGGCTGCGGATCACGCGCAGGTCTTCCTCGGCTCGGGTCCGGTCGCTCATGGTTAGCTTTGTATTACAAAGTAAACGCGGGCGCAAGTGGATTTTGTCTGCGGAAAATCGGGGACGGCGCTTTACGGCTGCGGCGAGGGCGGCGCTTCGTTGCCGGCTTTCGCGTCGGGCACCGCGCCATCGAGGCCGCGGCGTTTCAGGAGCGGCTCGATCCAGGGATCGCGCCCGGTGAAGTCGTGGAAGAGTTTCATCGCGTCCTTGCTCCCGCCGCGCGAGAGGAGGGTATCGCGGAAGTGGTCGCCGTTCTCGCGCTTCAAGCCGCCATGTTCTTTCATCCACTCGACACTGTCCGCATCGAGTTCTTCCGACCAGATGTAGCTGTAATAACCAGCGCTGTAGCCGCCGGCGAAGGCGTGCGAGAAATAAGCGGTGCGATAACGGGGCGGGACCGGGCCGTAATCAACCCCGGCTTTTTTCAGGGCCGCTTCCTCAAAAGCGAGGGCGTCGGTCGGCACCTGGTCGGGCGAGATTTGGTGCCAGGCCTGATCGAGCAAGGTCGCGGCGAGATACTCGGTGGTCTTGAAGCCCTGGTTGAATTTTTCCGCCGCGAGCACCTTGTCGAGAAGCTCTTTCGGCATCGGCTTCCCGGTCTTGTAATGCTTCGCGTAATTTTGCAGCACCTGCGGCCAGCTCGCCCACATTTCGTTCACCTGCGAAGGATACTCGACGAAGTCGCGCGGCACGCTCGTGCCGCTGAAGCGCGGGTATTTCACGTTCGAAAACATCCCGTGGAGCGCGTGCCCGAACTCGTGAAACATCGTCGTCACTTCATCGAACGTGAGCAGCGTCGGCTGGCCCGCTTCCGGTTTCGGAATGTTCAGGTGATTCGCGATCACCGGCTTCATGCCTAACAAGTCGCTCTGGTTCACGTACTCGTTCATCCAGGCGCCGCCGCGCTTCGAGGAACGCGCGTAGTAGTCGGCGAGGAAGATCGCGAGTGGTTTGCCGTCCTTGTCCGTGACGTCGAAGACGCGCACATCCGGCTGATAAACCGGGAGGTCGTGGCGCTCCTTGAACGTGATCCCGTATTCCTGGTTAGCGGCGTAGAAAACGCCATCGAGGAGGACGTGGTTAAGCTCGAAGTACGGTTTGATTTCCGACTCGTCGAAAGCGTAACGCGCCTGCCGGACCTGGTCGGCATACATCGCCCAATCCCAGGAGGCGAGCTGGAAGCCGCCCTTTTCCTTCTCGATCAACTGCTGCATGTCGGCCGCTTCCTTCTTCGCGTTCGCGACCGCGGGCGGCGCGAGTTCCGCGAGGAGTTTGTTTACGGTCTCGACATTGTGCGCGGTCTGGTCTTCGAGTTGGTAGGCGGCGTGGTTTGGATAACCGAGGAGCACGGCGCGATCGGCCCGCAGCTTCACCGTCCGCAGGACGATCTGACGGTTGTCCCATTCGCCGCCGTGGCTGTTCCGGTCGAGCGAGACCTTCATGATCCGCTCGCGGAGCGCGCGGTTTTTCAGATTCGTCAGGGCCGGTTGCTGCGTCGTGTTCTGGAGCGGGAGAACGAACTTCCCCTCCTTCTTTTCTTCCTTCGCGGCGAGCGCGGCGGCCTTGATTTCGTTGTCGGAAAGTCCGGCGAGATCCTCGCGTTTATCGACCACAATCGACTCGGCGTTTTTCTCTTTGAGGACGTTCTGCGCAAACTTCGTCTCGAGCTCGGCGAGCTCGGCGTTCATCTTCTTCAACTTCGTCTTGTCGGCATCGGAGAGTTTCGCCCCGGCGCGGACGAAGTCCTTGTAATAGCGCTCGACCAGCCATTGCGATTCCTCGTCAAGGCCGCTCTGGTCGCGGCTGTTGTAGATCGTCTCGATGCGCTTGAAGAGAGGACCGTTCAGCGAAATCGCGTCCTGATGCGCGGACAACTTCGGCGCCATCTCGGTCTCCACTTTTTGCAACGCCGGATTCGTGTTTGCGCCCGCGAGATTGAAGAAAATGCGACCGACCCGGCCGAGGAGATCGCCGGATTTTTCGAGCGGGATAATCGTGTTCTCAAACGTCGGCGGCTCCGGGTTGGCCGCGATTGGCTCGATCTCTTTTAGTTGATCGGTCATGCCTTTTTCGAAGGCAGGCGCATAGTGCGCGTCCTTGATTTTATCGAAGGGCGGGTAGTGGAAATCGAGAGAGCTCTCTTGCAGAAGCGGATTGTCGGTCATAGCGGCGGCGGGCGACGGGCTGGGGGAAGCGGAGTCTTCCGCAGCCGGGGCGGCGCTGGCAAGTGCGGGAGCGAAAAGCGCAGCGAGCGCGGCGGCGGACAGGAAACGGCGACGGAAGGTATTTTTCATGATCGTTAGGCGAAATGGCAGTTGAGCGGTCTCGGCGGGAAGTATTTTATTTACGCAGGGCGGTGGGCGGCGAAAGTTTTCTTTGCCGGTTAGGCCGCGCCGCGCCAGAGCTTTCACTTTATGAACCCCATCGCACCAGTAGTGATCGCGTCCGCTAATGGCCATCGTTACCGCAACGGCGGTGCCCTGACCTGCGTTGAGAAAGCGTTCACCGAGATGATGGCAGGCGCGGACGTGCTCGACGCCCTCATCGCGGGCGTGAACATCAACGAGCTCGACCCCGCCGAGACCAGTGTCGGCTCCGGGAGTTTGCCTAACGAGCAGGGCGTCCTGCAGCTCGACGCCTCCGCGATGCATGGGCCCACGAAACGCGCGGGCGCGGTCGCGGCGTTGGAAGGTGTGCGCACGCCTTCGCGTGTCGCGCAGGCGGTGATGGAAACGCCGCATCACCTGCTCATGGGCTGCGGGGCGCAGGAGTTCGCGCGCGCGCAGGGTTTCGAGATCGAGGCGGATCTGAACTCGGAGAACTCGCGAGAACTTTGGCAGGAATGGAAACGCCGCGTCGCACAGCCGGGCAAGTCGCGCGAAGGCATCATGCACGAGATGGTCACGGAAGGGCTGATCGACCCGCAGCACATTTACGGCACGATCAATTGCAACGGGATCAACTCGCGCGGCGAAATCTGCGGCGTTACCACGACCAGCGGGACGGCTTGGAAAATGCCGGGGCGCGTGGGCGATTCACCTATTTTTGGCGCGGGGCTTTACGTTGATGGAGAGGTGGGCGCGGCAGGCTCGACCGGTCGCGGTGAATCGAATCTCTTCAGCGTCTCCTCCTTTTTGATCGTGGAAAATATGCGCCGCGGGATGCACCCGAAAGATGCGGCGCTCGACGCCATGCGCCGCGTCCAGCAAAACACCGTCGACCCGAGGCTACTTAATTCGCGCGGGCTTCCAAACTTCGGGCTCAACTTCTATGCCCTCAACGCCCGGGGTGAGTTCGCCGGTGTCTCGATGTATCCCGACGCGCACTTCGCGGTCTGCACGGAAAACGGCGCGGAGACCTTGCCGAGCGAGCCGCTGCTCGACGGCCGGCACGACGACTGATTCGTTAGGCTAGCGCAGTTTAGTATGTGGCGGGACGTGTAGCTCCTGGCGCATCGCGGCCTCGGCTTGCCGGCTTCTTCGCTCCAGGGTCCGGCTTGGTCGACAAACCAATGGCGCGCAATCGCCGCGCGCCCGATCGCCGTCTGCGGGGCGCGCCTTTCCAGGATCTGGTAGTAGCGGTTACCCAGTTTCTCGTCTTCCTCTTTTATCCAGAAACCTGCGCGATTGATGATGTCGGCCAGCTCTTCGCTGTCGTTAGGCAAGAGTTGCGCCGTCTCGAGGGCGAGGGCGCCGGCTCCGATCCGGTAATGATAACGAAGATCCGACAGTGGTTTGCTTGTCGTTAGGCGACGGCGCTCGTCTGCGGACACTCGCAGGGCCACTGGTTTCGTGGCCATCTGCGTTTCGCCGCCGGCAAAGGACGTCGCCCTGTAAGTGCCGCGACATCTGGGCCGCGACATCGGGCATCGGAAACGCGCCGCCATTGACGAAGTCGTCGGGCGAGCCTGCAAAGCCCATTAGTTCCATCCCGTCGTGCCGCGCGAGCCACGCGGCGGTGAAAAAGGCGTGCGCGGGTTTCTGCCGCGGGAGTTTCTTATCGTGCGCGCGCACTTTGCAGAGCGGCGAAGTATTTCGCCATTACCTGATCCCACGGCAGCGGCATGAACTTCCCTGCGTCCGCGTAGCGTTTTTCGCGCACGAGCCGGCGGCCGAGAAGGTAACGGAGTTTGAAGCGGTAATCATCTTCGGCCGCGTCGGCACGGTCTGTTGCGCCACGAATTTCCCCAGCTCTGCTGTGTCAAGACGGTTCGGCGACGAAGGCTGCGCTATTCCAAAGCCTGCCCACGAGCAGGGTCTCGACCATGCTCGTGGCGGCTTCCTTTAACTTCCCGTCGTGCCCGCGACACGCCGCGAGCGTCGTTAGGCTTAACTTCTGCATGATATCTTCGAGTTATGGGCGATTTCCGTATGACCTGGAGCTATTAGCAAACGGTAGGTGACTTTTGCGAAGGGCGTTTGGGCCGGAACTAATCGACAGTCAGTCACATCGGCCAAGCCGTTTTCGCCTAGCGACTACGAGTGCCAAGCTCCGAACTTTTCGAGGAACCGGGGTTACCAAGGCCACCGCTGACCGAAACGCTGCCATCCTCCAAGAGCGTGGCGGTATGCTCGTAGCGCCGGGTGGCGAGATCGCCGGCCAGCGTCCAGGTTCCTAGCCGAGGGTTGTAAACCTCTGTCGCGACAACTGACTTATCGGAGGTGTCGATGCCTCCCGTCACGAGAACCTGCCCATTGGGGAGGGATGTCGCGCGGTGGGAGCTGCGCATTTTGGCAAGGTCTCCGGTCGCGGTCCAAACCCCGACGGCGGGATCGTAGAGTTCGCACGCGCTGATGGAGCCGTTTAACCCGAATCCGCCTGCGACTAACACTTGCCCGCTTCGCAGCAGGGTGGCGGTATGTGAGGCTCGCCCCAATGCCAGGCTGCCAGTGTCGCTCCAAATACCAGTCGCCGGGTCGTAGATCTCAGCCGTGGCTCGAACGAAAGGTGAATCGGGCATTATACCACCAACCACCAGCACCTTGCCGTTACCCAAGAGAGTCGCAGTCGCTCTCGAGCGCGACTCATTCAGGTTACCGGTCGCGGTCCAGACGCCCGTGGCAGGATCATATAACTCGGCGGTGTTCCCAAGGGCCGAGCCGCCCACGACGAGCACTCGCCCATCGCGTAATCGTGTCGCCGTGTGAAGAAGTCGGGCCATCGTCATCGGAGCCGTTGCGGTGAAGGTGCCCCTGGCGGGATCATAAAGATCGACGCTGGCCAGTGTGGCCGTGGTCGTGCCGTGGACCGAGCCACCTCCGGCGATCAGCACCCTTCCATCCACGAGCAACGTCTCACTATGGTATTGGCGATTGTCGCTCATCTCGCCCGACTGGCTCCATGTGCCAGCGAACGGGTCGTAGATTTCGGACGTAGCGGTAATGTCATTAACGAATCCCCCGATGAGACCGCCGGCAACCAGCACCCGACCGTCGTCCAGCAGCGTGGCAGTGTGGCGCGCGCGCCCTATGGTGAGGCTCGCTGTGCTGGTCCACTGAAACGAAATTGCCGCCGCAAACGTGGACGCGACAAAGACAATGGCGGCTAAGGGAAGCGCACCGCGCAGAAACCGTCGGCGGGCGATACTACGGCTGGCGGGAGGAGTGGTCGCGTAGCTTTCTCGAAAAGAGATGATCTTCATGGCGATGTTCCACTATTGGGTCTCTGCGAGAATGTAAAGCTCATTCAATGGGGGCGCGGATGCGGAGATCGACATGGGTACGCTCGCGACTCACGACGTGACGAGCAGTCCTACGTGCTGAATGAGCAGGTAAAGCCGCCCGCCGAACAGCCGTTACTCAGGCTGATCGTATAGGTAGCTCTGCAGTCGGCCCGTGATCCAGCCGGCGATCGTGAGAGAGCGTGGCCGGGAGGGGATTTCGGTTCACGCCGCGATCGTAGGACAGGTTAGCTCCTGCGGCTAACTCACCGGTCGGCATCCCGGCGGTGCCGGAGGAAGCCTATCACCTACAACGAGATGACGGGCGAACCCCCTCATGCGCATCGGCGCGGTAAAGGGCAAGCTGAACTACACGATCCAGAAGGCGGAGTCGATGGATGGCCCGTTTACGACGATCCTGACTTCCAGCTCCGGTCGCGTGGTGCTCGATGCCTCACGCCAGGTAAGATGTATTACCTGCGCGCTTGCGCCTACGGCACGGCCGGCCCGGGCCCTTCTGTGTGCCGACCTCAAAGATAGCGATCTGAGGCACAGTTACCGTAGAGTCACGAGCCGTGGAAGAAGGAAACCTTTTCCACGGTTTTCCTTTTGGTGGAGAAGCAGAGGGCGCTGTGGCCCTGGTCGCGACAGCTATGAGGCTAAACTGCCTCCGTCGGCCCGAGTTACACCCAGAGCGAGCGATCGAAGGTGCGGTATTGGATCGCTTCGCTGACGTGATCGGGAGAGATAGCTTCCGCGCCTTCGAGATCGGCGATGGTGCGCGAGACCTTCAGGATCCGGTCGTAGGCGCGTGCGCTCAGGTTCAGTTCGGTCATCGCGATCCGGATCAGGTCCTGCGATTCATCGCTTAGTTTGCAGTGCGCCTTGATCTGCCGCGCGGTCATGCGCGCGTTGCAGGTCGTCTTCTTGTCTTGCGCGAAACGCGCCGACTGCCGGGCGCGCGCGGCGCCGATGCGCTCCCGAATCGCGTCCGATTTTTCCTCCGCGCGCTCGCTCGAGATGTCGCGGTATTCTACCGCGGGCACCTCGATATGCAGATCGATGCGATCGAGCAGCGGACCGGAGATGCGCTGGCGATAACGTTGCACCTGCACCGGGCTGCAGCGGCACTCGCGCTTGAGATCGCCGAAGTAGCCGCAGGGACATGGGTTCATCGCCGCGACGAGCATGAACTCCGAAGGAAAAGTCACCGTGCCGGCCGCGCGCGAGACCGTTACCTGCCCATCCTCGAGCGGTTGCCGCATCACCTCGAGGGTCGAGCGTTTGAACTCCGGCAGCTCATCGAGAAAAAGGACGCCGTTATGGGCGAGACTCACTTCGCCCGGCGCGGGCGTAGCGGAGCCGCCTAACAATCCCACATCCGAGATGGTGTGATGCGGTGAACGGAATGGCCGGGTCGCGACGAAGGCGCGCTCGCCGCCTAACAATCCCGCGATACTGTGAATCTTGGTGGTCTCAATCGCTTCCTCGAGCGCCATTGGCGGGATGATGGTGGCGATTCGTTTCGAGAGCATCGATTTCCCGGAGCCGGGCGGCCCGATCATGAGAATGTTATGCCCGCCGGCGACCGCGACTTCGACCGCGCGCTTCACGTGGCCCTGTCCTTTGACGTCGGCGAAATCGACCTCGTAGCTCTGGTGGTTCGCGAAAAACTCGTGCCAATCGCCGCGCTCCGGCGTGAGCTGTTTTTCTCCCCTCACGAACTGGAAAGCCTGGCGCAAATTCGCCACCCCGAAGACGTCAATCCCGGCGACCATGGCAGCTTCGCGCGCGTTCGCTACCGGCACGACGACGGCACGTTTTCCGCTCCGCCGCGCCTCGAGCGCAACCGGGAGGACACCTTTCACCGCGCGCACGGCGCCATTGAGCGCGAGCTCGCCGACGAAACAAAACTCCCCGAAAAGATCTTCTTCGATCTCCTGCGCCGCCGCGATCATGCCGAGTGCGATCGGCAGGTCGAAGCTCGGGCCTTCTTTCTTGATGTCGGCCGGCGCGAGATTGATCGTCGTCCGGCCGCGCGGCCAATAATAACCGCTGTTACTGATCGCGGTCGTGACCCGATCCTGACTTTCCTTCACCGCGGTATCAGGCAGGCCGACGATGACAATCTTCGGATTTCCACCCGCGGCATTGACCTCGATCTCGACTTCGTAGGCATCGACGCCGAGCACGGCCGCCGAGTAAATCCTGGAGAGCACGATCGGGAGACTCGCAGAAGCAAGCCGCGCCGCGCAAGCGTGATCACGCTCTCAATCGGGGAACTGCCCGGCGCGCTTAAAGACTGGCCAGCGCCTGGTCGAGAACTTCGAGGATGAAATCGGCATCGCCCTCATGGATGCACATCGGCGGGGAGAAGCGGATCGTTTGTCCGTGCAGGCCGCCTTTGCCTAACAAGAGACCGAGATCGCGGCAGGCCTCGAGGACTTGCGCGCATTCCGCCTTCGCCGGTTCTTTGGTGGCGCGATCCTTTACCAGTTCGATGCCGAGCATGAGGCCTTTGCCGCGGACGTCGCCGATGAGGTTGTGTTTTTCCTTCAGTCGCGCCAGGCCCGCGGAGAGATGCCCACCCATGGCGAGTGAGTTGGCCTGGAGATTTTCGCGGTCGATGACTTCGAGAACCGCTTTGCCTTGCGCGGAAACCACCGGATTGCCGCCGAAGGTGTTGAAGTGAATCCGCTGCGAGAGCGCGGCGGCGATCTGCGGCGTGGTCACGACTGCGCCTAACGGGGCGCCGTTGCCGATGCCTTTGGCCATGGTCACGATGTCGGGAATGACGCCCTGCGTTTCAAAACCCCAGTAATGCGTCCCGGTGCGCCCGAAGCCGGTCTGCACTTCGTCGGCGATGCAGACCCCGCCCGCGGCGCGCACATGCTCATAGACGTGATGCAGGTAACCATCCGGAAAAACGACGCAGCCGCCCACGCCCTGGATCGACTCCGCGATGAAGCCCGCGACCTGGCCTGAGGTCGCATATTCGATCAGGCTCTTCACGTCGGCCGCGTACTTCCGGCCAGCATCTGCGTCATCGCGGCCCCAGGTGCCGCGATACGGATCGGCGGCAATCGCGTGATGTACACCAAAGCTATGCGGGACGTTGAATTTCCAAGTCCCGTGCGCGGTGAGTCCCATGCCCGTGGCGTTGCCGCCGTGATAGGCATTGCGGAGCGCGATCATGTCGTAATTGCCGGTGTAAGCGCGCGCCATGAGGAGCGCGAGGTCGTTCGCTTCCGAGCCCGAGTTCACGAAATAGCAGACCTTCAGGTCACCCGGCATTTTTGCCGCGAGCGCCTCGGCGTACTCGGCCACATTCGGATGCAGATAGATCGTGGTGGAATGTTGCAGGATCTCGTTCTGGCGCTCCGCCGCTGCGACCACCTCCGGGTGACAATGCCCGACGCTGACGGTGACGATGCCGCCGAGGGCGTCGAGATAACGCCGACCGGTCTCATCCCAGACGTATTGCATTTTCCCCTGCACGATGGTGAGCGGCTTCTGGTAGTAGAGAAAGATCCCCGGGTTCAGGAATTGTTTGCGCAGACGAAGGATTTCTTCCGGCGAAGGACCCCGGTAGGGCTGCGGTTGGAAGTTGAAAGGCGGCAGTTGTGGTGCGGGCATGGTTATACTCGTTAGGCTGGATCGGGGAAGAGTTTGCGCCCAGCCAGATAAAGGACGAAGGCGAGCGCGAACCCGACGAACCAGGCATAATGATAAAGGGAAATGAAGATCGGCGCGACGGAAGTTTCCGGGAGCACTTTGATCGTGGCGAGAAAGCCGGGGAGATTCGGGAGCACGCTGAGCGCGAGCGCGGTCAACGCGACCCCGCTGAAGCCGCCACTGTAACGATAGCGCCCGTCGGTCCGGTAAAGATCCTCGACCACGAGCACCCGCCGTCGATGGACGAAGTAATCCGCGATCATGATTCCGCCGATCGGGCCTAACAATGCGCTGTAACCGATCAGCCAGGTGAAAATGTAACCGCTCGGATCCGCGTATAGCTTCCATGGAAACATCAGGATGCCAATGATCCCGGTGATAATCCCGCCGGTGCGGAAATTGATCAGGCGGGGCGCGAGATTCGCGAAGTCGTTCGCGGGCGAGACGACGTTCGCGGCGATGTTGGTCGAGAGCGTGGCGATCGCGAGTGTGATCAGCGCGAGGACCGCGAGCACCGGGCTGTGGAACCGCTCCATCAACTGCACCGGATCCCAGATCGCCTTGCCGAAGACGACAATGGTCGTGCTCGTCACCGCGACGCCGATAAAGGCGTAAAAGGTCATCGCGAGCGGCAACCCGAGGGCCTGGCCAGCAATTTGATCGCGCTGCGATTTCGCGAAGCGCGAGAAGTCCGGGATGTTCAACGAAAGCGTCGCCCAGTAACCGACCATCGCGGTTAATCCCGACGCGAAGACCGGCCAGAATTCGCCTAACGAGTGAAACTTCGAAGGCTGGGCGAAGATCGGTCCCCAACCTTTCGCCGCGACATAGGCCCAGCTGAGCAATCCGAGACCAGTCAAAATCAGGAAGGGCGCGGCGAAAATTTCCAACCACTTGATCGAGTCCATCCCCTTGATGATGACAAGCAGGTTGATCGCCCAGAAGATGAGGAAGCAGGCGAATTCGCCTAACGAGATCCCGATCACCGGCAACGCGGTTTTTTGCGCGGGATTGAAGCCGCAGACGATCGCCGCCATCGCGTAGATCGCCGCGCCGCCGATCCAGGTCTGGATGCCAAACCACCCGCAGGCCACGAGCGCGCGCATGAGTGCGGGAATGTTCGATCCGAGCGTGCCGAACGACGCGCGGATCAAAACCGGAAACGGTATTCCATAGGCCGTCCCCGGGTGCGCGTTCAGCGTCATCGGGATGAGCACGATCAGGTTCCCGAGGAAAATCGTCAGCACCGCCTGGCGCCAATTCATGCCCTGCTCGATCAGGCTGCTCGCGAGCGTGTAGGTGGTAATGCAAATGGCCATGCCCACCCAGAGCGCGGCGATGCTCCACATCGACCACGTTCTGCGCGAAGCCGGGACCGGTGCGAGGTCTTCGTTAATCAGCGGGCCCGGTTCGTTCATGTGACGGCGCATCCTGCCAGAGAAAGCGCGCGCTCGTCGAGCGGAAGACAGACATCTTGTCTGTCTCGGCTGACGGCCTTCCAGCCCGTCGGCTCTTACTCGACAGGCTGGAAGACTGTCGGCCGAGTCAGTCAAGATGACTAACTTCCACTGACTTCCAACGTCTCGCTCACTTTGCCTCGAGCATTGTCCCGCGACAACTGTCCGCGCCGCAGAGACAGCGGAATTGCTTCTCGAGTTTCTTCGTCCGCCGTTCCGCCGGCTCGAGCCGGTAATCGTAAAAGAGCTCCTCGCCCTTCTTCAAACCGTGCAACGCGAAGACATAGATGCGCCCGTTGCGCTCGTCGGTCTCGCAATTCGGATCGCATGAGTGATTGATCCAGCGCGCCTCGTTGCCCTTGACCGCGGCGTTGATGACGTTCCCGTCGTCGAGGGAAAAGAAGAAGGTGTGATAAGGATGCTTCGGATCGGCCGGCGGCAAATCCTGCGCCACCTTCCAGGGAATCCGCTCGCCGGTGTATTCGATGATCCGCGAGCCCTTGCGGATGTCGCGCGACGCGAAAACGCCTTTACCGTGGACCTTTGACGCCTTCACTTTCACTATCTTCCCGGGGGATTTTTGCGCAGCCGTTTTCCGTGAGACCATAAAGTAAGCGCGCACGGTATCGCGCCGCCGGGGGAGGGCAACTCCGCTTCGTCGGTTCTTGGCGGATTGAAACGTCGAGCCAGATTCCGGAGCTAACCTCTGGCCGGTCGCTCCCTCGCGATGGAGCGCGGATTGAAACGCTCCCCGAGCGGCTCACAGAGCCGCTGCTACATACGGGGAGCGCGGATTAAAAACGAGCGGCGGTGCGTTGGCTCAGCTGCGAGAAAGAGGTCGTTGCCCTCACGAGGGAACGCGAATTCAAACCTCTTATTCCGTCCATTCTGTTCATCCTGTCTCAATCCCTCCCTCGACGAGGGAGCGTGGATTGAAATGCTCCCAAGCGGCCCACAGAGCCGCCGCTATCTATCGCTCTCTCGTTAGAAGTGATTCGGCTCTCGGCGCAAGAACTGGCCGCGTCCAATTTCCCCGACGAACTTGCCTTCCCGCGCCACGACTTTTCCGCGCACGGTCACGACCTGCGGCCGTCCTTCGATCGTAAAACCCTCGAAGGAGTTATAGTCCAGGTTCATCTGGTGGGTCTGCGCCGAGATCGAGCCGCGGTAACTCGGGTCATAAACGACGAGGTCCGCATCGCTGCCTAACTGGATCGTGCCTTTGCGCGGGAAGAGGCCAAAGAGCTTCGCTGTCTCCGTGCTCGCGGTGGCGACGAATTGATGAAGATCGATCCGCCCGCGTTTCACCCCGTAGGTGTAGTAAAGATTGATCCGATCTTCCAGCGACGGAATCCCGTTGGGGATTTTCGTGAAGTCATCGCGACCCATCACTTTTTGCGTCGCGAAATCGAAGGGCGCGTGATCGGTCGCAAGACTGGAGATGAAGCCCTGGCGCAGACCATTCCATAAGACCTTCTGGTTGCTCTTCTCGCGCAGCGGCGGAGACATAACGGCTTTAGCCCCTTCGAAGTCTGGCTTCTCCGCATCGGTCCGATCGAGCAGGAGATACTGGATCAGCGTCTCGACCCAGACTTGGACGCCCCGCTCCTTGCCCCGCAGCGCTTCGCGAAGCGCTTCCCCGCAGCTCAGGTGCACGATGTAAACATGGGCGCCGGTCAATTCGGCGAAAGTCATGAGATGATGCACGCCTTCCGCTTCCACCACCGGGGGCCGGCTCCAGTAATGCCACTCCGGGCCGGTCTTCCCTTCGGCGAGAAGCTTCTTTTGTAACTCCAGGATGAGGTCCGGATTCTCGCAATGCGCGGTGGTGATGACTCCGAGTGATCTGGCTAACTCGAGAGTCTTATAGAGTTCTTCGTCGGTTACCCCAAGTGCGCCTTTATAGGCGAGAAAGACTTTGAAACTGCTGATCCCACGGCGCACGATCTCCCGGAAGTCGGCTTCTGCTTCCGCGTCGTAGCGGGTCACCCCCATATGAAAGCTAAAGTCACAGGCGCTCGCGCCCTCGGCTTTCCCGAGCCAGAGTTCGAAGGCTTCGAGTGGCTTCTCGTCCCGCCCGGGACAGATCATCTCGATGAACGTGGTTGTGCCCCCGACGAGTGCGGCGCGACTTGCAGTCTCGTGGGTGTCCTTGGCGAGAGTGCCCATGAACGGCAGGTAAATATGAACGTGCGGGTCGATGAAACCGGGAAAGACATACTTGCCCCGGGCGTCGATCACTTCGCAGTCAGTCGGCGCGTCGAGGTTCGTCCCGATCTGTGTGATCGTTTCGTCTGCGCAAAAGATATCCGCGACGTAGCGTTCGCTCGCGGTGACGATTTCACCGCCCTTAATGAGCAGACTCATGGGTGGAGAATTTTCAATCGCGGAAAGTGTGCACCCATGAAATCGCGGTCTGCCGTGGCAAGTCGTCCGCCTTGTTGAAGGGCGTGCGCTGCGACCATGAAGTCGGCGATGACTCTGCCGCGCCGACCTCCCCTTCCTCGATAGCCGGCAAAAAGCCGCCCGGCTTCGAACGCCGCCGCTTCATCGAGCGGCGAAAACGCGATCCCTACCGCGCTCATGTTCGCCGCCAGCGCTTCCAAGGAACTGAAGAGGGGCGCGACTTCCGACCAGACGACGTCGCACGAGGCGAGTTGGTTTTCCGAGCGGAGACTCAGCAGAAGGTCGAGCCAGTCGCCGCCGGCGCGCTCGTTCTTGAAGATGGCAAACAAGGCCGAGCTATCGACAGCCACGATCATCGGCGCAGTTTGACCCGGCGGCCGCGCGCTCCTGAAAGCCAGGTTTCGGCGGTCTGTCCGGGGAGAGCGTCCTTGGCGCAGCCTAGAACGGCTCGCGCCTTCTTCTCATCAAAAACGTGGCGCGCTTTCAAGAAGTGTGAATCGGGGTCAAACTTCAGGATGGACCCGGCTTTAAGGTGAAGCTTGCGCCGAATGGCCGCTGGGATGGTGATTTGACCTTTGCTGGTCACGGTGGCGTTCATGTGGTCAGGGTAAGGCGCGTCTGTAAGGCAAGCAAGACAGAAACCTATTTCTGCCAGACGTCGCCGACGCCTTCACCGAACCACCGGGTGCTCACGACTTTCTGCTGGGTGTAGAACTGCACCCCTTCCTTTCCCTGGATATGGAGGTCGCCATAGAAAGAGTCATCCCAGCCGGTGAACGGGAACATCGCCATGGTCGCGGGCACGCCGACATTGATCCCGACCATCCCTACTTTGACCCGGTGCTTGAACTCGCGCGCGGCTTTGCCGGAGTTCGTGAAGATGGCGGTCCCGTTGCCGTAGGCGGATTTGTTCGCTAGCTCGATGGCGTGATCCAAATCGTCCATCCGCATCACGTTCAAGACCGGGCCGAAGACTTCTTCACGGGCAATTTCCATCTCGTTCTGGACTTCATCGATGATCGTCGCGCCGACGAAGAATCCGTTCGGCGCCTCGGAACTGCGCGCGGCGCGTCCGTCGCAGATGATCTTCGCGCCTTCCTGCTCGCCGCTCGCGACCAGACTTAGGACCCGGTCGCGATGTTGCGCCGTAATGACCGGTCCCATGTCGGGCTGCGCGGCCTGGTCGGTGGGCCCGACCTTGATGGCGCGCGCGGCGGCGACGAGCGAGGGTAACAGGTGCTCGGCCGCGGCGCCGACGGTGAGCGCAGTCGAGCCGGCCATGCAACGTTCCCCGGCGCAGCCGAAGGCGGCGGTCGAAAGAGCTTCCACCGTGTGGGAAATGTCGGCGTCCGGCATAATGACGATGTAGTTCTTGGCGCCGCCATTTGCCTGCACGCGTTTGCCATGGCGGGTGCCGGTTTCGAAAATGTATCTGGCGATCGGGGTTGATCCGACAAAGGAAATAGCGCGCACCTTGGGATGAGTGAGGAGCGCGTCTACACAGGCGCGGCCGCCGTGGACGAGGTTGAGAACACCCTTAGGTAGGCCCGCTTTCTCGAGTAACTCGATGAGATAGATCGCAGTCAACGGGACCTTCTCGCTGGGCTTGAAGACGAAGGTGTTGCCGCAGGCCAGCGCGAGCGGGAACATCCACATCGGGACCATCGCAGGGAAGTTAAACGGAGTGATTCCCACGCAGACGCCGAGCGGCTGGTGCATCGTTTCGCAATCAACGCCGCGCGCAAGATTTTCCAGAGTGTCGCCCATGAGCAACGTCGGAATGCCGCAGGCGTATTCGATGTTCTCGATCCCGCGATAAGCGCTGCCGCGCGCCTCGGCGAGAGTCTTGCCGTGCTCGCGCGTGACGAGCTGGCAGATGCGATCGAAGTTTTCCTCGACCAGTTGGCGGTAGCGAAAAAACAAGCGCGCGCGCTCGACCGGCGGCGTCTCGCGCCAGGCGGGGAAGGCGGCCGCGGCGGCTTCGACGGCTTCGTGGACGAGTTCAGCGCCGCACTGCGGGACCTCGGCGATGACTTCGCCGCGTGAAGGATTGTAGACCGGCGAGGTCTCGAGATCGGACAGCTCTCGCCATTCTCCGCCGATGAAGACGGGGCAGGGTTCCAGTTTGTTTGTAACCATAAGAGTTAGGGATGGGGCGGAAACGCGGCGGCGGCGCCGGCGGCGAGGCGCGTTTGGTATTCCGACCAACTGAGGTGCGGTCGGCCCGTCTCGACGCTGACCATTGTGATGCAGCCGTCGACCGGACAGACTAACGAACAAAGGTTGCACCCGACGCATTCCACTTCTTTGATCTCGGGAACCGGCTTGCCCGGGACGCGGCCGGGACCAAGACCATGACCGGCGGGATCGGCGAGCGCGATGGCCTGGTGGGCACCGTCCTCGCAGGCGATGTAGCAAAGGTTGCAGCCGATACATTTGTGATAATCGATCTCGGCGATGCGCTTGTAATTGAGGTCCAAAGTTTCCCAACGCTGCACGGTGTCGACCGCGCGCCCGCGCAGGTCATCGAGGCTCGCAAAGCCTTTGCTGTCGAGATAGTCGCCCAAGCCATCGATCAGGTCTTCGACGATGCGAAAGCCGTAGTGCATGACCGCGGTGCAGACCTGCACGTTGGCCGAGCCGAGGGCGATGAACTCGGCGGCGTCGCGCCAAGTGGTGATGCCGCCGATGCCAGAGATGGGCAGACCTACCTTGGGATCGGAGGCGCAGGATTGCACCATGTTGAGCGCGATTGGTTTCACCGCGGGGCCGCAGTAACCGCCGTGTGAGCTGCGTCCGCCGACGAATGGTTCCGGCACGAAGGTGTCGAGGTTCACCTGTGTGATGCTGTTGATCGTGTTGATCAGGGAAATCGCGTTCGCGCCGCCGCGGCGCGCGGCCCGGGCGGCGGCGGTAATGTTGGTAATGTTAGGAGTTAGTTTGGCGATCACCGGGATAGTGGCGGCCTCCATCACCCAGCCGATGATGGTCTGCGCCACATCCGGATTTTGGCCGACGGCGGAACCCATCCCGCGTTCGCACATCCCGTGCGGGCAACCGAAGTTCAGCTCGATCCCATCGGCGCCGGAGTCGGCCGAACGCCGAACGAAGTCGTGCCAGTTCTCGCGCGTGTCGACCATGAGCGAGGCGATGACCGCATGGTCGGGCCAGCGCTTTTTTACCTCGGCGATTTCGCGGAAGTTGGTCTCCGGCGCGCGGTCACTGATCAGCTCGATGTTGTTCAGGCCGACCATCCGGCTGTTCCCGTAATCGATCGAGGAGTAGCGCGAGGAGACGTTGCGGATCGGGTCGCCGATGGTTTTCCAGACGACTCCGCCCCAGCCGGCCTCGAAGGCGCGGTGGACCTGGTAAGCGGTATTCCCGGGTGGGCCGGAAGCGATCCAGAAAGGGTTGGGGGACTTGATCCCGGCGAGGTTGGCGGATAGATCGGCCATCGTGAGACTATTGCTGGTTCCCGGAAGTGAGCGCGCTGGTGGCGGGCGCGGGATGCGAGGCGGGGGAGAGCTGTTCGTATTTCGCTTCCAGCTCGGGCACCCGGATGGGGTGATCGAGACCGGAACCGAAGGGCCCATGGGGCACGCCCCAGCGCGAGGGCTGGACCGGACCTGCTTTACTCGTTAGGCCAAAAAACGCGTGGATACCGCGCGCGGCTTTCTTGCCTTCGCCGACTGCGTTTACCACTTCGCGACCGCCGTTCGCGCAATCTCCTCCGGCAAAGATATACGGCAAGTTCGTGCCGCCGGTTTGCGAATCGCGCGCGACGGTGCCGGTCTCGCTCAGTTCCAACTCGGGGAAGAGTTGGCTGATCCAGGCGCCCTGTTTTTGCTGACCGACGGCTTTGATCACCATGTCGAACGGCTCGCTCGACTCGGAGCCGACAACCGGCTCTAACGCCTGGTCGGTGCGCACCAAACGCAGGCCGCTAACGTGGCCGTTCTCCGCCAGCACTTCGACCGGCGTGTGGTGAAACCAGAATTCGGCCCCGTCGCGTTTCGCGAGGTCGTATTCGAAAGCGTAGGCGGACATGTCGGCTTCGCCGCGCCGGTAAATGACCACGACTTCCGCGCCGAGCCGGCGGGCCTGGGTCGCGGCATCGATCGCGGTGTTCCCGCAACCGATCACGGCGACGCGCGCGCCGATTGGGATTTGCGCCAAGGGCTCGGTGTGGATTTTCTCGATGAACGCGAGCGCGTCGATTACCTCGGGAAGTTCTTCGCCGGGAAGGCGCAGCCGCTGGCCTTCCCCCAACCCGATCCCGAGAAAAATCGCGTCGAAGTCGCGCTCCAGCTGGGCGCGCAGGAGATCGCGCCCGACCTCGACGCCGCAGCGGAACTCCACGCCTAACGACTTCACGAGCTCGACTTCCGCGAGGCTGACCGCCGGCTTCATTTTGTAATAGGCGATGCCGTAGGTGTTGAGGCCGCCGGCCTCGGGTTTGCGCTCGAAGATCACCACCGCGTGCCCGAGCTGAGCCAGCTCCGCCGCGCAGCCGAGGCCGGCGGGACCACCGCCGATGATCGCGACTCGTCTCCCGGTCTGCTGCGCCGCCGGTTGCAGGACCGCGATGCCCCGGGAGCTGACGTGATCGGTCGCGAAACGCTGGAGCCGGCCGATTTTGATCGGGTCATCATCGCGATCGAGCATGACGCAGGCGCCTTCGCAGAGCACTTCGGTCGGGCAAACCCGCGCGCAACTCGCGCCGAGGATGTTCGCGGTCAGGATGGTGCGGGCGGCGCCGGTCACGTTCCCGGTCATGATTTTTTTGATGAACGCCGGGACGTCGATCCCGGTCGGGCAGGCGCTGATGCAGGGCGCATCGAAGCAGAAAAGGCAGCGCAACGATTCGACCACGGCCTGTTGCGCGGAGTAAGCCGGAGCGATCTCGGCGAAGTTCGCTTCGATTTGGGTTGCGCTTAATTTCGGGCTCAACGGCATGAGTGGCGGATGATAAGCAGCTGGGACCGGCGAAGTCGAATCCTTCTCCTGCTCTTGCTCTTAATCCTGCTCTTCCGGCGGATCGGGTTTTCGAGGACGAGGACGAGGAGGAGGACGAGGAGGAGCAGGAGCAGGAGCAGGAGCAGGAGCAGGAGCAGGAGGGAGGGCCGGTTGACACTCCAGCACGGCCTTTTAGTTTAGGCCCGGTTCAAATGGGAGTCGCCAACGCTTTATTGCCAGTCGAGACGGAGACCGGTCTGCTTCGGTCCGATGTCGAGCGGCTCGCCCAGATTGTGATGGAGATGCAGCGCTGTTTTATCCTGCATCTTTCCAAGGAGTTGGCCCCGGGAAATGTCTCGTTCCCGCAGTTTTTTCTCCTGACTTATCTGGACCACATGGAGGTGCTGACGATGTCCGCCATCGCCCAGAAAATGGGGCACACCACGGCCGCGGCCAGCGGGCTCGTCGCCCGACTGCAAAATCTTGGTTATGTTCTGCGTTCCCACGCCGCGGAGGATCGGCGCAAGGTGATGGTGGTCATCACCCCGCGCGGGTCGGCGCTTGTCCGGCGCATCCGTGAGGAGATTATTTGCAACCTGTCGAAGATCATGGCTCACCTTTCCCCGGCTGAGCAGCGCTCGTGGTTGCAGATCTACAGCAAGATATACGATTACTGCCAAATAAAATAAGCCGCGCGGCGGGTCCGGCTTGGTCGTCAGGGCGGCCCGGTCGGTTTGAGCGCTCTTTTTCTTCATCACCGCGGCGCCGCGGTCGCCTCATTCGGAGGTAACTTTTTCGGCCGCCCGGTTTCTCTCAAAACCATGTCCTCTTCTTTCAAATCCAACTTTTCCTTTGCGGCGGGGCGTCTCTCCGCCCTCGCCTTGCTCGGCGCGATCGGCCTCGCGGCCGTCGCCCTCGCCGGTTCTGAAACCACCACCACCCGGACGAGCGAAACCCGTTCGCAGGCGCGCAAGTTTACCTTGCGCGAGGCGATCGAGACCGCGTTCCAGCGCAACCCCGCGATCCTGACCGCGCGCCAGGAAATCCGCCGGACCAAGGGAGTGCAGATCCAAGTGCTTTCGCAGGCTTTGCCGCACCTCGACGCGACGGCGGCGTTTAATTACACCGATCCGCATCTGCGCGGGAGCGGCAGTTCCTTTTTTAGCACTTCGGGCGGGGGCGGCGGCACGCCCACGCCCGGCCCGACCGCCACGCCGACGCCGAGCGCCACCCCGGGCACCACCTCGACGACGATCGGGATTACGGATAATTCCTACAACCTGCGCCTGACCGGCTCGCAACTGATCTACAACGGCTCGGTCGCTCCCGCGATTCTCGGGGCCGGTTCCGCGCGCGACGCCGCGCTTTATTCGCTGCGCAACACGATCGACCAGGTGATCGCGACGGTGCGGCAGCAATTTTACCAGGTCATCCTGAACAAGGCGCTCATCGCTGTGCAGGAAGAATCGGTCAGCCTGCTCGAGAGCCAGTTGAAGGATCAGCAGAACCGCTTCGAAGCCGGCACCGTCCCGCGCTTTAACGTCCTCCAAGCCGAGGTTGCGCTCGTCAACCAGCAGCCCGCGCTCATCACCGCGCGGAATAATTTCCGGATCGCCCAGATCCAGCTTGCGAAAACCATCGGGCTCGATTTTGACCCGCGCCGCGGGGACGGGCCACCGCTCGAATGCATCGGCGAACTCGCCTTCACCCCGCGCGAAATCCCGCTCCCGGTCGCGATCGAGCTCGGGAAAGAACGCCGGCCGTTCCTCAAACAACAGCGCTCCAACATCCTCGTGCAGGTGCAAAATGAGCGCGCGATGTATGCCGGCTACCAGCCGATCCTGAGCGCCAATGGTGGCTACGAGATCGTGAGCTCGCAATTTTCCGATAATCTCCGCGACGTGGCGACCGGCTGGTTTTTCGGCGTCACCGGGAGCTGGGCGATTTTCGACGGGTTCGAGACCGCTGGGAAAGTGAAGGAGGCGCGCGCGCTGTTGAGCGAAGCGAAGATCACCTACGACGACGCCGTGCGGCAGGTGGAACTCGAGATTCAACAGGCCTACTCGAACCTGCAGCAGGATCGCGAGCTCTATGACAGCCAGTCGAAAAACGTCGACCAGGCCCGGGAAGCGCTTCGACTCGCGAGCGCGCGACTCGGCGTAGGAGCTGGCGTGCAGCTCGACGTCCTGAACGCGCAGGTCGCGCTCACCCAGGCGCAGTCGACCCGGCTCTCCGCGCTCTTTAGTTACAATGCGGACCTCGCGGAGTTTGATCGCGTGACCGCGACCGACACGATTTATCACGACGAGTTCGACGACCCGATGATGAAGAAGGGCATGCGGACCAAGTTCACCAAGACCACCGTGCGGGAGTCGCAGGAAGTGAAGCCCTCGGCGAAGTGACCGCCACGGGCGAAGCCGCGCCTGCTTTCGCCGCGGAAGAGGTGGTGGAAACTTTCCCGGCGGTCCGCGCGCTCGGACTCGTTAGGCACGGTTTCATCGGTCGCATCCCGGGGCTCGAGGTCGCGATCGAGCGCGAGGCGGCGCTGGCGCGGCTGGCGGAGGTGCATCGGCGGTTGCGGGGCGAGTTGGGTCTCGGCGCGATGCCGTTCGCGACTGCGGAGCAGGTGCACGGCGATCGCGTCGCGGTCATCGCCGAGCCGCTGGGCGCAGATTTCTGTGCCGCCGGCGCCGATGGCCTGGTGACCAATCAACCGGGCGTCTCGTTAGGCATTTACGTCGCCGATTGCTGCGCGATCTACCTGGTCGATCCCGTGAGCCGCGCGATCGGGCTGGTGCATTCGGGCAAAAAAGGAACCGAGCAGGCGATCGTCGCCCGTGCGATCGAGGCGATGCGCGAACAGTTCGGGACGGCGCCGGCCGATCTCGTGGTGCAGCTCAGTCCGTGCATTCGCCCGCCCCATTACGAAGTTGATTTCGCCGCGGCGATCGTGGCGCAGGCGCGCGCCGCCGGCGTCGAGCAAGTGTACGACAGCGGGCGCTGCACGGCCTCCGATCCGGCGCATTACTATTCCTACCGGGCGGAAAAAGGCCGCACCGGCCGCATGCTCGCGCTCCTCTGCCTCGAAGCTCCTCCCTCCCGACTTTAATCTTACACTTACACCTACACTTACACTTCTCAGGGGGAAGGGTGTAAGTGTAGGTGTAGGTGTAGGTTTAAAGTGGGAAGAGCGGGTCGGTCGCCTCCCCTCCGTGGGGAATGTTTCGGTTGACGCTGCCCGTTTCCGCCTGCTACTCGTGAGACCCAATGAAGCGCTGGCAATTCGTTCTCCTGCTCGTCGTCGGGCTCGCCTGTCTTTGCCTCACCCTGGTGACGATCGTTTTCGCGCGGCAAAACCAGAAGCTGCAGGCCGAGGTCCAAGCCCAGCAGGCAACCATCAACAAGGGCTCGCTCAGCCAGCAGATCGGCAGCAATCTCCTCCGGGAGATGGGCACGGCGGCGCAGACCGACGACAAGATGAAGGATTTGCTGAAAGCGAACGGCTACAATTTTTCCGCTAACCCGATGCCGTCAGCGACCCCGTAGTCATGGCTCAAGCATCCGACCCCGTTACGCCCGAGCCGCATTACCACGGCTTCTGGCCCGTCTTTCTCATCGGCATGAGCCTGGTGCTCATCCTCGTTTGGGAAATCCAGGTCGGGATCGCCACGCGCGCGACGACCGGGCAACTGCGCGAGCAACAGACCCGCGTGGTCGAGCAAGCGAAGAAAGTGCAGGGCGAACTCGAGAAGCTCGTGCGCGGCCTGGTCGAGTTGGCGAAAACCGATGAGGCCGCGAAACAGATCGTAACCAAGTTTGGGATCAAACTGAACGACCCGGCGGTCCCGACCCCCGCGCCGTAGTGCTTGTAGCTGCCTCCCTGTGGGAGGCATGGGGGTCTGACCCTGCGAACATCTCCGCCCTCGCGCTTCGCACAGCGACGCGTCTACAGCTCCCTCTCGCTGCGCCGCAGCCCGCAGATCCCGCGCTTTTTCGCGGCGCCGACGAAATCGAAAAACGCCTGTGCCGGCGCGCTCCATTCGCGAGTCCGCGCCTCTGCCAGCGCCTGACTGACGTTCCGTCCGCTCTCGTAGAGTAACCGGAACGCCGCCTTGATTTCCGCGCGCTCGTCAGGCCCGAAGCCGGCGCGCTTCAAGCCGACCACGTTGAGGCCGGCGACCTTGTTCACGTCCGCTCCGATGACATAAGGCGGCAGATCTTTTCCAAAACCGGAAATGCCTTGCGTGATCGTGAGCCGGCCGACGCGGGTGAACTGGTGCAAGACGCAACCGCCGCCGAGGAAGACGCTATCCTCGAGCGTGACGTGGCCGCCGAGGAGGCAGTTATTGGCGATGATCGTCTTGCTGCCGATGGCGCAGTTGTGACCGACATGTGCGCCCGCCATGAGGAAATTCTCGTCGCCGATCGTGGTGAACGAATCCGGCGCGGTCCCGCGATGGATCGTCACCTGCTCGCGGATGATATTGCCGCGGCCGATCTCGACTCCGCTCCGGGTGGCAGGGTGGAAAGATAAGTCCTGCGGAGTCGCGCCGATGATCGCGCCGAAGCCGACCAAGTTCTCCTCGCCCAGCCTAACGAGTCCATCGAGCACGGCATGGGACTGGACCACCGTGTGCGCGCCGATTTCCACCTCCGCGCCGATGCAGGCATATGCGCCGATTTCCACGTCGTCGGCCAGTTGCGCCGAAGGGCTGACGATCGCCGTCGGATGAATTTTCAAAGGATTCCCGCCTCTTTGAAGCTGAAATACGGCAGTCGCCCTTCCTCGGGCGAGCCGATGATGACGTGATCGAGCAACCGGATTTGGAGCAGCTCCGCGTCCTCGCGCAGTCTTCTCGTTAGGCCGTGATCTGCCTGGCTGGGCGAAGGATCGCCGGAAGGATGGTTGTGGACCACGATCACCGCGTAGGCGGCGTAAACGAGCGCCGGCCGAAACACTTCACGCGGATGGGCGATGCTCTCGTTCATGCTGCCTAACGATACCTCCTCCACCCGCATGAGATGAAACCGCGTGTTCAGGAGAATCACCCGGAGCGACTCGCGATGGAGCGCACGCAGTTCGAGATTGAGCAGGTCGTAAACGTCCATTGGCTCGGTGAGTTTTTTCTCCGCGAAGCGTTCCTTCACCAAGCGAACCCCGAGCCCAAAGGCCGCGGCCAGCTGCGCGGCTTTGGCCGGGCCGACGCCTTTAATCGCGGCCAATTCTTTGACCGAGCAGCGGCTGAGCGCCTCGAGCGATCCGTATTTCGTGATCAATTGCCGCGCGACTTCGATCGCGTTGGCGCCCTCGACACCAGTGCGCAGGAGGATCGCCAGCAGTTCCGCATCGGTCAGCGCGTCGGCTCCGCGGGCAGCGAGCTTTTCGCGCGGACGATCTTCTGCCGGTAGCTCGCGGATTTTTAGCTGCGCGCTCATCGCATAGGTCCCATCAGTCCTATGGGACGCATAGGTCTCATGCCCTCAACCGCGGAGCGGCTCGAGCAATTCGCGGAGCGCCTCGCCCAGGCCGAAAAGAGAATCGACGTAATCGTTAGGCGCGAGCGAGGCCAGCTCGGCTTCGGCCTGGTGGATGAAACCAAACGCGGTCTCGATCGCCGCGCTCAGGCCGCCGTCGGCCGGCGCGTTCTGGAGCAGTTCCGTCACCTTTTCGAAATTGCCCTCCAGTACCAGCGCGGCCGCCTGTTCGCGGTCGGAAGCCGAGGCGGACTCGAGCAGCGCGAGGACGGGCAGAGTCAGCTTCCCTTTACGCAGATCGGTTCCGAGGGTTTTACCGGTCTCGGCTTCGTTCCCGGCGATATCGAGGCAGTCGTCGTAAATCTGATAGGCGGTGCCGATCTGTGCGCCGTAGTCACGCAGTTGCCTCACGACTTCTTCCGGCGCGCCGTTGAGGACCGCGCCCAGCTCCGAGGCACAGGCGAAAAGCGCGCCGGTTTTCATCCCGATGATCCGAAAATATTCTTCGCGCGAAAGGTGGAGATCGAAGCGCCGCTGCGTCTGGATCATTTCTCCGGAGCAAACCTCGGTCGCGGTCCGCGCGATCGTGCGGCTGATCCGGGTGTCATCAAAATCGGTCGCGAGATTCAGCGCGTGCGCGAAAAGCACGTCGCCGAGGAGCACGCTGAGCGAGTTGCCCCAGCGCGCGTTCACCGTCGGCTGCGAGCGGCGGCGTTCCGCGTCGTCCATGATGTCATCGTGCACCAGCGTCGCGAGGTGGATCAATTCCACGATGACCGCGAGATCGACATGCTCGGAAGCAATCGCGCCGGTCGCGCCGCCGCTGAGGAGCGCGAGAAGCGGGCGCAGCCGTTTGCCGCCACCGCCGATGGCATACGCGACATAGCCTTCGATCGCCGGATCGAAGGCATCGACCTGCGCGCGAATGCGCCGATCGACTTCGGTCAGCTGTGTTTGCACGGGGCGAAAAACCCGCGTCAACGGTCCGGTCGGAGCCTGAGCCTCGATGGCTCCGTTCGCGGAAATTTTCACAAGCGCAGAATAGAGGAGCGCTAGCAGCGCCGCAACCATGCGGCGGTGCCATATTTTTGGGCGACGAGCTCGGCGGCACGAGCGCGGATCGTCGGTGTAAATTCCGCCGTTTCGATGGTCTCGGCGAGCGCTCGGGCGAAGCGGAGGCGGAAGGTCGGCGCGAGGTCGGGAAGCTGAATGCTGCCCTGCTGGAGGAAGCCGGCGCGGGTGCGGCGTTGGGCGGCCCCGGCGATCTTGCGTCGGCCGAGCATCAGGTCGTCGCGCACGGGGTTAGCGAAGCAGGCGTCGGAAATTTTCGGCGCGGCCGCCGGGGCGAGCTCGGCCTCCTGGCCCTCGGCTGCCAGCACGGCGCGGATCGCGGAGTGGAGCGCGGCGTAAATTCCAACCGCGCCGAGCTGGAAAGCCAGCTGCGTCGCGGGTGTGACCAGCGAATAGGTCAGATCGTCGCCATGCGGAACGCTGCCCCCGCCGGTCCAGCGCCGGACGAGATCGCGAGAATCGTTCTCGACCTCGGCGAATTTTCCGAAATAGCCGAAGGAGAGCGCCGGCCGCGCCCAGCCGTAAAAGCGGAGCGCCGGCTCGGTGCTGGATTCCAAGAGCGCCTCGTCGAGCGCCATGTTCGTCGCCGCGTCGGCGCGCGCCGGGTCGTCGTAAACCAGCAGCCGCTCAAACAACATCGGCAACGATCCGCTCGAGCGCGGCGCGCGGATCCGGCGCGGCGGTGATCGGCCGGCCGATCACGAGATAATCCGCGCCCGCAGCCAGCGCTTCAGCCGGAGTCATCGCGCGTTTTTGGTCATGCGCGTCGGCGCCCGCGGGGCGGATTCCCGGGGTGACGATTTGCACTTTGTTGCCATGGGCGGCCCGCAGGGTTTTTAGTTCATGCGGACTCGCGACCAAGCCGCGCAAACCCGCGGCGACGCCGAGGTGGGCAAGGTTCGCGACCTGGTCTTCGACCGTGCCGTCGACCCCCGTCTCGCGCAGAGTCGCAGCGTCGGAGCTGGTCAGAACCGTGACTCCGAGGAGCAGCAATTCCGCGGGAGCGGCCTGCACCGCGGTCGCGATCATCGCGCTGCCGCCAGCGAGGTGGATGGTGAGCATTTCCGCGCCTAACGAACTCGCACTTTCCACCGCGCGCCCAACAGTGTGCGGGATGTCGTGCAGTTTCAGGTCGAGAAAAACTCGGCTGCCGAGGTCGCGCACTTCGCGGACGATTTCCGGTCCGGCGGCGATGAAAAGCTGGAGGCCGATCTTAAACAGACCCGGATGCGGCGAGAGCTCGCGCGCCAGCGCGAGCGCGGTCTCGCGGGTCGGTAGGTCGAGCGCGACGATGATGCGGGCGTGGGGATCGGCGGCGGTGGCTTGCGTGTTCATCCAGTTCCCTAGAGGCTGCGCCAACCTATGCAGCTTTTCGCGCCCGCGAAGATCAATTTACGCTTCCGGATTCTGCAGCGGCGCGACGACGGTTTCCACGAAATCGAGACCCTGATGGCGCCGATCTCGTTAGGGGACGAGCTCACGATCGAGGCGGCCGACCGGTTAATTTTCACTTGCGACGATGCCTCGCTGCCGAGCGGCGACGACAATCTGGTCCTGCGCGCGGCGCGGAGTTTCTTCGCGGAAATAAAGGCGGAACCACGAGTGCGGATTGAGCTCCGCAAAAAAGTCCCGCACGGTGCCGGCCTGGGGGGTGGGAGCAGTGATGCCGCGAGCACTCTGCTGGGCTTGAACGAACTGCACGGCCAACCGCTTGCGCTCGCGCGCCTAACGAGTTTGGCTGCAGCGCTGGGCTCTGACGTCCCATTCTTCCTCTCTGAAAGCGCGGCCGTTTGCCGAGGTCGCGGCGAGATCGTGGAACCGGTGGCGGCGTTACCGAAATTGCCGCTTCTTTTGCTCAAACCGGAGTTCGGCGTGCCAACGCCGTGGGCTTACCAACATTGGCGCGATGCGCGCGAATTGTCCGGGATTGACTACGCGCCGCAGTCGTTAGGCGAGCTGATTTTCGAGAACGACCTCGAGCGACCGGTGTTCGAGAAATATCTTTTCCTCGCCCGAATGAAGGAATGGCTGCGCGCGCAACCGGAAGTAGCCGTCGCGCTCATGTCGGGCTCGGGCGCGACCGTTTTCGCCATTCTCCGCGAGGCGTCGGCGGCGGAGCCGCTGGCCCGGCGCGCGCGCGGGGAGCTCGATCCGGGCCTTTGGACCTGCGCGGCGCATATCAACGCGCCCTGTAAACGCACCCTGTAGACGCCTCCCTGTGGGAGGCGCGAGGAAGGACGACGTTCGAAGCATTCCCTGCCGACCACGCCTGCACCCGCGCTTCGCACAGCGAAGCGTCTACAGCGCCAGCAACTCGTCGAGGTGATCGACGCAGATCTGCGACCAGTTCTCGAGATGGTCCCGCTTTGCCACCAGCTCCTCTTTGGTGAGGAAGCCCAGGTTGGTGATCATCGCCTCGCGCTTCTGCACTTTCGGTTCCGCGAGCCGGAAGACATGGACCACGCCGAGATGGACGCGGCCGACTTCGCTCGTGTCGTCGTTGAGGAGCGCGACGATCCGGTCTTCAAAAGTCGTCTCGATCGCGACCTCTTCGTTAACTTCGCGCTCGACCCCGGCGCGATAAGCCTGCTCGTCCCAGGCGAAAAGCGATTCGTCTTCGTCATTCATGTGGCCGCCGATGCCGATCGAACCCTTGGCGACGAGCCGCTGCTCGCCCGCCTTTTTCCCCCGGACGTAATGGAGCACGCGGTCGCCGCAGGCAAGGAGCGCGTAGGGGATGATCTGCTTGTGCGTCGGGTCGTTTTCCGCCACGGCGCGGGCGAGGAAATGGTTATTCCCGCGAGCGAGGAGCGCGTCGAGATAAAGCTGCGGCTGGAACTTCAACCCTTGGAAACTCCCGAGTTCATCGAAGAGGGCCCGCCTGACGACAAGGACGTTTTCGTTAGGCGCGCTCATCGCTTCCTCCTTCTCCTGCTCCTAATCCTGCTCTTTCTGCCGACACGGGGAGATTAGGAGCAGGAGCAAGAGAAGGAAGTTTGACTAGAACGAAAACGTCGCGCCAATCTGCGGCCCGAGCAGATTGAGGCTCGGGTTCGGATCGGTCTGGCCGGCGTTTGAGAGATGCTGGTAGAGCACGCCCGCCTGCACTTTGAAGTGGTCGTTTACCCGATACTCGAGTCCGCCGGCGGAGAGAATATTGAAGGTGAAATCCTGGCCTTGGCCCTGGCGAAATTGATCCGTGCTGTCGATCCAGCCGAGGCCGACGCCCGCCGAGGTGTAAAACTGGAAGCGCGAATTCGGCCTCACGAACACCTTCCGCAAGCCGAGCGAGATTCCGAAATAATGATTCTCCGGGCCACGAAAGATCGGCTCCGCCATCGCCAGCCCATAGACTTGGGTGTAGCCGCGGAAGAAACTCTCGTCGTTGTTGTTCACGCCCCAGCGCAGCCGGCCGGTCAGGAACTGCGTGCCGATCTCGTAGTTATTCGGGTTGCCGGCGATCGAGAGCAGATACCCACTCTCAGCCGCAAACTCGAAATGCGGCGCATCGACGCCATCGGAGAAAGTCGTGGTCGCCGCGGTCTTCGCTTCCTGCGCGGGCGCTGCCTCACCTGCGCGCAGAGCGGTCGCCGAGAGCAGGAAAGCGCCCAAGGCCGCGAAGCTAATGCGATGAAGATTTTTCATGAAGGCCCGCAGCATATTTCGAGTTCCCCTAATTGCAATTCGCCCGGCCTCCCGGCTATGGTCGGGCATGAAGCCACTTCTCCTCGCGCTCACCGCGCTCGCCGCCTGCTCCTTTTCCCCGCTCTTCGCGGCGGACGACACGACAATGGGAAAACAACTCGGCGAAGAAGTTTACAAGGCGGCTGGCGGCGGGAACTGGGACAAGGTGCAGACGATTCAATTCACCTTCGTGGTCGAGAAGGAGGGCAAGACGGTGGCGAAAGCGGAGCATCTCTGGAACGTGCCCGCGCAGACCGACGAGGTGAAATGGAAGGGCAAAGACGTGACCGTGAACCTATCGGACCCGGGCTCGGACGCCGACGCGAAAGCTGCCTATGCCCGCTGGGTCAACGACGCCTATTGGCTGCTCGCGCCGCTCAAATTGATGGATAAAGGCGTCACCCTCACCGCCGAGGGCACGAAGGAAATCAACGGCGCGCAGCGCGAAGTCCTGCGGCTGAGCTTCGCGCAGGTCGGGCTGACGCCGACGGATAACTACCGGCTCTACGTCGATCCCGCGACGAAGATGGTGACCTACTGGGATTACATGCCGAAGGGCGAAAAGGGGATGAGCGGGACGTGGGAAGACTTCAAAAAATCGGGCGGACTGACGCTGGCGACCGATCACAAAATGGCTGGCGGCCTGCGCATCCGATTTGAAGACCTGAAGGTCACGGAGAAGTAGCGACCCACTCCGCCAGATCGGGCGGGAGCGGGCTTTGCCAATCGAGCTGGTCGTCGATTCTCAGCCGCGCGGAGTGAAGCGCGTGGCGTGGAAGTGAGAGTTGCTCCGCCAGTTCATCGGTCCAGCCGGTCTCGATAAAACGCAGGTAGAGCTTTTCGTTAGGCCCGTAAATCTTGTCCCCGACCAGCGGATGATCGAGGTGCGCGAGATGAACCCGAATCTGATGAGTCCGGCCAGTCTGCGGGAGCGCCCGGATGACGGCGAAAGATTGTCCCCGCCTAACGAATCGTTCCTCTACCCGGAAGTCCGTCACCGCCGGGAGTCCTTGCGGGTGAATCGTCTGCTTCAGCCAGATCGCGGACGGCCCGTGTGCGCCTTGCCTAACGAGTGGCGCATCGACCGTAGTCGCCTCCCACTCCGGCCAGCCGCTCACGATCGCGAGATATTCCTTGGCGATCCGGCGCTGCTCCATCGCGCGGCCGAAAAAGCGTGCGCTCGCCGGGTTCTTCGCGATCAGGACCAGCCCGCTGGTTTCGCGGTCGAGCCGGTTCACGATCGAGACCTGGCCGCCATTTAAGAGCTCGAAGGCGAGCAGCTCCCGGAGCGCGGCCCAGAGCGTCGGCGGGCCGTCCGGCTTGGTCGGATGAATCAGGAGGAAAGGCGGCTTGTCGACAACCAGGTAATCGTCGCTCTCATCGACGATCCGGAAATCGAGGGGCGGCCTTGCGTGCTCCGCGGGCGTGGGTGAAGGAGCGGGCGCCGACATGATTTCGCTCCAGAACGTTACCCGCTATTACGAGGCCGGCGAGCGTTCGGTCCACGCGCTCGACGGCGTTTCGCTGGAGATTTCGCCGCACGAATTCGTCGCCGTGGTCGGCCCGAGCGGCTGCGGGAAGAGCACGCTGATGCACCTGATCGCCGGGCTGGATCGACCGACCAAGGGCGAGATCTCGGTCGACGGAATCAGCCTAACGACGGCAAACGACGCTGCCCTGACGAGCTTCCGGCGCCACCAGCTCGGGCTCGTCTTCCAATTTTTCAACCTCCTCCCGACGATGAACGTGCGCGAGAATGTGAGCCTGCCGCTCCTCCTCCAGGGGGTCGCACCGGCTGCAGCCGAGACCCGCGCGAACGAGCTGCTCCAGCTCGTGGGGCTGACCGAAAGAGCCGGCCATTTCGTGCACCAACTCAGCGGCGGCGAACAGCAGCGGACCGCGATCGCGCGGGCGCTGGTCCACCGCCCGTCGCTCCTCATCGCCGACGAGCCAACGGGAAATCTCGACACCGTCTCGGCGGAACGGGTGCTCGGTTTGCTCCGCGAGATCGCGGAGGAAAAAATGGCGACGCTCATTTTGGTCACGCACAGCGCCGAAGTCGCCGCGCTCGCGACGCGCCTGATCGAGATGCGCGACGGGAAAATCGTAAGCGATCGCGCTACCCGGCAGAGGTGAGCCGTGCGTGATACGGTCAGCATGCCGATCTACCAACTCGAACGCACCCAGCCGATCTCGTTAGGCATCGACGCCTGCTGGCGTTTCTTTTCCGACCCGCGCAACCTCCGCAAAATCACCCCGCCGGAGATGAACTTCCGGATCAAGCGCGACCTGCCGCCGGCGGTCTATCCCGGACTGATGATTGAATACACCGTCTCCCCCTTGTTCGGCATCCCGCTCACCTGGCTGACTGAGATCGTGCACGTCGATCCGCCGCACCGGTTCGTCGACGAGCAGCGGGCCGGTCCTTACCGCATCTGGCACCATGAGCACACCTTCCGCGCGCTCTCGGAAAACGAAACGGAGATGCACGACCTCGTGACCTACGCGCCGCCTTTTGGCCCGCTCGGCGCGATCGCGAACACGTTCATCATTCGCCGGCAGCTCGAGAAAATTTTTGATTACCGCACGAAACATCTGCCCTCCGCGGCCGATGTAGCGGCGGCTTGACCCCGCCCGTAAAACCGCCTTACCTAACGTTCTCACTCCGCGCGGAAAGGACTGCTTTTGGAACTAAAAGACATCAAAGCCATCATCGACCTGATGAAGAAAAACGACCTTTCCGTCTTCGAGATGGAGAAGGACGGCTTCAAGCTGAAGCTGCAAAAAGGCGCGGGCGAACAAACCGTCTTCGTCGCGCCGCCGACTTTCGCGACCGCCGCGCATCCCTCTTTCGCGCTCCCGGCGCTGCCGGGAGGCGAAGCTCCCGCGAGCACGCCGGCAGCGGGTGCCGAGCCGGCCGCGTCGAAAGAAATCACCTCGCCGATGGTCGGGACTTTTTACCGCGCCGCCTCGCCGGAATCGCCGGTCTTCATCGAGGTCGGGAAAGAAGTGAATCCCGAGACGGTCGTCTGCATCATCGAAGCGATGAAAGTGATGAACGAAATCAAAGCCGAAGTCAGCGGCGTCATCGCCGAGGTGGTGGCGGAAAACGGCAAGCCGGTCCAGTTCGGGCAGGCGTTGTTCAAGGTTCGTTAGGCAACTTTTCCCGTGCGCTCCTGCGGTCCCGGTCTCGTCGTCGACGGCTGCTCCGATCTTTCATGTTTGAAAAAGTTCTAATCGCCAACCGCGGCGAGATCGCCCTCCGCGTCATCCGCGCCTGCAAGGAGCTCGGGATTCGCACTCTCGCGGTTTACTCCGAGGCCGATGTCGATTCGCTCCACGTCCAGCTCGCCGATGAATCGATCTGCATCGGCCCCGCGCCGAGTTCCGATAGCTACCTGCGGATCGACCGGATCATGAGCGCGGCCGAAGTCGGCGACGTCGATGCGATTCATCCCGGCTACGGATTTCTCGCCGAGAACGCGCACTTCGCCGAGGTCTGCGAGAGCTGCAAAATCAAATTCATCGGTCCGAGCGCCGACGCCATGCGCTCGATGGGCGACAAAAATTCCGCGCGCGCCGCCGCCCGGAAAGCCGGCGTCCCAGTCACGCCGGGCAGCGACGGGATCGTCGAGACCGAGGCCGAGGCGATCAAGGTCGCGAACAAAATCGGCTACCCGGTGATGATCAAAGCCGTCTCCGGCGGAGGCGGTCGCGGGATGCGCGC
Source organism: Chthoniobacterales bacterium (assembly GCA_038240025.1). Taxonomy (GTDB): domain Bacteria; phylum Verrucomicrobiota; class Verrucomicrobiia; order Chthoniobacterales; family UBA10450; genus Palsa-1392. The sequence continues at coordinate 9,122 of JBBSED010000017.1, read as the reverse complement.
GGCGCACAACGAGATCACGCTCGTCCAGGGATTCCACGCCGCCAGCACCGAGGCGGAAAAGGCGTTTGGTGACGCCCAGGTTTACATCGAAAAGCTGATCGTGAATCCGCATCACATCGAGTTCCAGATCATGGCCGACAGCCACGGCAACGTCGTCCATCTCGGCGAGCGCGATTGTTCCATCCAACGCCGGAACCAGAAGGTGATCGAGGAATGCCCGTCGCCTTTGCTCACCCCGTCGCTCCGCAAAAAGATGGGGGACGCCGCGGTCAAGCTCGCGCGCTCGGTCAATTATGTGAACGCCGGGACGATGGAGTTTCTCGTCGATCAGACGGGTAAGTATTATTTCATCGAGATGAACACTCGGATCCAAGTGGAGCACACGATCACCGAGGAGGTCTACGGCTGCGACCTGGTGAAAGAGCAGATCCACATCGCTTGGGGCGATAAACTATCGCCGCACATCGCGCGACCCGTGGCGCGCCAGCATGCCATCCAATGCCGGATCAACGCCGAGGATCCCTCGCGCAATTTCCAGCCTTCGGCCGGCCGGATAAATTTCTACTACGCGCCTGGCGGCCGCGGAGTGCGAATCGACTCGCACGCCTACACCGGCTACACCGTGCCGCCCTATTACGACTCGATGATCGCGAAGCTCATCACTGTCGGCGCCACCCGCGCCTCCGCGATCGAGCGGATGCGGCGCGCGCTCGGCGAATACCTGATTACGGGGATCAAGACCACGATCCCATTCCACAATGCGATCATGCTCAATGCCGATTTCCGGAAGGGAAATTACGACACGGGTTTCGTCGATCGGATGATGAACTCGGACACGTTTGAGCTCTATCCGTCGAACGGCCGGCTGCACGATTGATCGCCTCGGACTCGTTAGGCAGGGCGCGGCTTTACGCCATTCTCGATCTCGGCTATATCGCGCCGGAGGATGCGCTCCGCGTGGCGGGCGAGCTCATCCAGGGCGGCGCCGATCTCATTCAGCTCCGCGCGAAAAACCAGGGTATGGACAAGGTTCACGAACTGGCCGCGGAACTGCATCGCCTCACCAGCGCAGCCGGCGTCCCACTGATCATCAACGATCATCCCGAGGTCGCGCGCGATCTTCCGCTGGAAGGCCTGCACCTCGGCCAGGACGATCTCCCGCTCGCGGTCGCGCGGGAGATCGTGAGGCGAAAGGATTGCTGGTTCGGCAAGTCGACCCACAGCGTCGCGCAAGCGATCGCCGCCCAAGCCGAGGGCGCGGATTACCTCGGTTTCGGTCCGCTCTTTGCGACTCCGACCAAACCCGACTACGCGCCGATCGGGATCGACGACCTCCGCCGAGTACACGAGCGGGTGCAGCTCCCGATCTTTTGCATCGGCGGGATCAAACAGGAAAATCTCCCGCAGGTTTTAGCTGCTGGCGCAAAGCGCGCAGTCATCGTATCGGGGCTGCTGCAAAACGCCGACATCGCCGCCGCCACCCGCGCGGCGAAGCAGCTCTTGCTCAATCCGCATTCCGAAATCCGCCTTCCGCATTAATCCCATGTCCGTCCTCGTCGTTGGTTCCATTGCACTCGACACCGTCAAAACGCCCGTGGAAGAACACGCCGATCAGCTCGGCGGTTCCGCTTCCTACGCCGCGCTCGGGGCGAGTTTTTTTGCGCCGGTCCAGCTCGTCGGCGTGGTCGGAAATGATTTCCCGGAATCCGAATTCGCATTTTGGAAAAGCCACGACATCGATGCCGCCGGCGTGGAGCGCGCTGATGGGAAAACTTTCCGCTGGAGCGGCGAATACGCCTGGGACCTGAACACGCGCGAGACGAAATCGGTCGCGCTCAACGTCTTCGAAAATTATCAGCCCGCCTTGCCGGAAAACTTTCGCGAAACCGACTTCGTCCTGCTCGCGAACATCGCGCCGTCGCTGCAATCGCACGTGCTCGACCAGATGAAACGTCCGCGTTTCGTCGTCGCCGATACGATGGACCTCTGGATCGAAACGACCCGCAAAGATCTCGACGCGCTGCTCCCGCGGGTCGATCTGCTCATCCTGAACGACAGCGAGGCGCGGCAGATGACGAACAACACCAGCCTCATTCGCGCCGGACGCGAGATCCGGCGGATGGGACCGAAATTTGTCGCGGTGAAAAAAGGCGAGCACGGCGCGCTGCTTTTCGGGCCGGATGAATTTTTCAGCTGCGGCGCGTATCCGCTCGAGGACATCCACGATCCGACCGGCGCGGGCGATACCTTTGCCGGCGGCGTGGCCGGTTATCTCGCGGGCCAGACCGATGGCGAAATGGGGTTCCAGGAACTGCGCAAGGCGCTTATCTACGGCAGTGTCCTCGCGAGCTTCAACGTCGAAGCCTTCAGCATGGACCGGATGCGCAGCCTAACGAGCGACCAGATCGAAGAGCGCTATCAGATGTTTAAACTGATGAGCCAGTTCGAAGTGCTGGAATAGCGGCGGTTGTTGGAATCTCCGGGGAGCACAGGCCGCTGGCCTGTCGCGCTCGGCGGCTCGCCGAGCGCTTCTTTTTTGCTCGAAGAGCAACTCGTGGAGCGTCGGGCGGCTTTCGCTTCAGGCGCCGCGAGCGTTCGGCGCGAGCCGCGCCGAACAACGGGCCAGCGGACTATGCTCCCCGGAGTGCGTTGCGCGACGCGCTCTCTGTGTTCCTGTGAAGGGCAATGGGAAATCTTCGTCTCGGCGTCAACATCGACCATGTCGCCACCCTGCGGCAGGCGCGTTACGCCACCATGCCCGATTCGAAAAATGCCGAGCCCGATCCGATTGCGGCGGCCAGTCTCTGCGAGCGCGCGGGCGCGCACGGGATCGTCGCGCATCTCCGCGCCGATCGCCGCCACATGCAGGATCGTGACCTCGAGCGGCTCCGCGCCAATATCATGACCAAGCTCAATCTCGAGATGGGCAACACCTCCGAGATCCTCGATTTCGCGATCCGCTTGCAGCCGGATGAAGTCTGCCTCGTCCCGGAAAAACGCGAGGAGATCACGACCGAAGGCGGACTCGATCTCGTTAGGCACAAACGCGAACTGGAACCGACGATCCGACGCCTGCACGCCGCCGGAATCCGGGTCAGCCTCTTCATCGATCCCGCGGCCCAGCAGGTAGACGCGGCGGTCAAACTGGAGGCGGAAATGGTCGAGCTGCACACCGGCGCACTCTCCAACGCCTACACCGAAAAAGTGGAGCGCGAAGAATTGGAACGTCTCCAGGAAGCCGCGACGCGCGCAGCCAATTTCGGCCTGCAGGTAAACGCCGGCCACGGGATCAACTACCGCAACATTGCGCTGATCCACAAAATCCCGAACCTCGCCGAGCTGAACATCGGCCATTCGATCATCGCCCGCGCACTGATCGTCGGGCTCGAAAACGCTGTCCGCGAGATGCTCGGGGCGATGGAGAAGTATGTTTAGCGGGATCGTCGGTCCGATCGACGACTGGAGGGACGGGCGCTGTCCCGTCCCCGTTTCGTCGGCCGCGGGGGACACCGATCAAACACGGACGACACGGCGGTCGTCCCTCCATGAGCCCTTTAGGATGGCCTCAGTATGACGATTCTCGGCATCGGCATTGACCTGGTCGACTGCGACCGGATCGAGAACTCGATCGAGCGTTTCGGCGATCGCTTTCTCCGGCGCGTGTTTACCGACGGGGAGATCGCTTACGCGCAGTCGATGAAATTTCCCGCGCGCCATCTCGCGGCGCGCTTCGCGGCCAAGGAAGCTCTCTCGAAAGCCTTCGGCACCGGCATCGGCAAAGCCATGGGCTGGCGCGATCTGGACGTGCAGAAACACGAGAGCGGCGAGCCCTTCGTCGTCCTCAGCGGCGGTGCGGAAAAAATGGCCAACGACCGCGGCGTCGAGCGCGTCTGGATCAGTCTCAGCCATACCGATAAGAGCGGGATGGCCACGATCATTCTCGAAGGCGCCGCGTCGTGAATCGCGTCCGTCGTTGGCTTTGCCTAACGATCGCGCTCTGGGCAGCCCTTGCCCCGTGGACGCATGCCGCGCCGTCGCCCACCCCGGAACCGGTCGCTGATTATCGGCGCAGCACGCCGAGGCCGAGCGTGCTCCGGGAGCTGGTCACGTCGGGTCGTGGTGATCAAGTGCGCGTGCTCGTGAGCAGCTGAACGCGGGCAAGAATTTCGATCTGCGTTGCCAGGTGCGCGAAGGGTTTGATCGAATTTTTGCGGAGCCGTTATCCGGAAAGTTTGCCGCGGGTGCGGGTGGCGACGGAGCAATTGCGGGATGAGCCGACCGGCGACGCGGGCGACGCGGAAGTTGGCGAAGGCCGCGAGGATGAGCGCGGTTCGACGGCGCCCGGTTTGGCCTCGGAAAAAGAAGCTCGTTAGGCCGTTCCCGCCGCTTGCGCGCGGCGCGCTAAAATTGTACAACCGGTCATGTTCCAAAAGGACGCGATCGTGAAACTGCTCCGCGACAACGATCCCGCCACCGTCCATCTGCTGAAGGAACAGTTGATCGAAACCGGCAGCGAAAGTGTCCCAGGGTTGCGCGATCTGCTCACTCTCGACGACGCGGCGGTGACCGAACATGTGCGCGAAATGCTCGATAAAATCGAGACCGACGATGCGCACGACGAGATGCTGATTTTTGCCCATCTTTTTCCCGAGCACGGCGACCTCGAGGCGGCCTGGTGGCTGCTCGTCCGTTGCTTCGACCCGGAGGCGCCGGTGGCGAAACTTCGCCGCAAACTCGACGCCTGGGGACGGCGCCTGCGCATGCTCGTGGCGCGCGCGGAATCGAATCGCGAACGCCTCCAGGTGCTCACGACCTTTCTCGCCGAGGACCTCGGCTTCCGCGGGAATGCGGAGGAATATTACGACCCGAAAAACTCGATGTTGCACGACGTGATCTAGACCCGGCTGGGGATTCCGATTTCGCTCGCGGTGCTCTACAGCATCATCGGGCGACGGGCGAACATGCAGATCGACGGGATCAATTTACCCGGCCATTTCATCGCGCGTTACGAGCGGATTTTGTTCGATCCGTTTCACGGCGGACGGATTTTGTCGCGGCCGGATTGCGAGGCGATCCTGGCGCGGCAGCGACTGAAATCGCAGTCGAGTTATTTTGCGCCCGCTTCGCCGCGGCTGGTTTTCATGCGGATGCTCGCCAACCTGGTTTTCATCTTTGAGCGGACCGGTGAAAAGGGAAAGCACGCTCTGGTCATGAGCTGGCTGAAGGCGCTGGATCGTTGAACTGCGCTTCGAGCATCCGTTGACGCTCGCGAGCTTCTCGGGCGCGTGCTGCGGCCTCCCGGTCAGGGCGAATCCGTGCGCCGGTTTTCGGCGCCGGGACTTTGCGACCGGCGCGCTCGAGCGCATGGACGGCCGCGCCGCGGAGCGAAGCTTCCTGCTCGCTGCAGGTTTCGATTTCGCGGCCTAACGAGTCAGAAAGAATCTGGAGCGAGGCCGGTGATTGCAGGATGCCGCCGGAGACGACGATCTTTTTGACCGGCCCGATGACGGTCGCGAGCGCGTCCTGAATCTCCGCGAGCCGGTGGCAGACCGCGGCGGTGGTGGCGCGGAGCAAATCGGCGGCGGTCGTGGCCTGGGTGAGTCCGACGATCATGCCGTCGAGATTTTCCGGCCAGGTCGGCGCGCGTTCAGTTACCCAAAATGGGAGGATCGTCAGGTGGCTTTCCTTTTCGGTGGTGGCGCGGAGGTGGCGCTCGATCGCGCGGTCGTTAGGCGCGAGACGCAGCTCGCGGACGCACCAGGCGCGGAGGTTGCCGGCGTTGCTGACCGCGCCGCCGAGCAGCGGCCGGCGTTGATCGACCGCGTAGCGGAAAAGGCCGAAGGGCAATCTTGTGCCGGCAGCGGGCATGGCGCGGACTGCGGCGCTGGTGCCGAAGTTGATCGCGACGAGGCCGGGAGTGGCAGCGCCGCTCCCGAGGTTGCCCGCGGCGCCGTCGCCGATCGCGGGGAAAAAAGATTCCACCTGGTCGCGCAGCGGGTTGAGTTGGGCACTCGTTAGGCCGGTGAGTTCCAGCAATTCGTGGTCCCAGTCGGCGGTGGCGAAATTGTAGAGCCCGGTGCCGCTGGCCATGGAATGGCTGCAGGCACGCACGCCGAAGATTTCCTCGAAGATCCATTCCGCCGGCGAAACCCAACGGGCGACGCGCCGGAAAAGTTTCGGCTGCGTCCGGCGGAGCCAGCGCAATTTCGCCGGCCAAAAGGAAGCGCGCAGCATGCAGCCGGTGCGCTGCTGGATGGTGCGCTCGTCGAGGCTTTCGCGCAGTGCGGCTGCGTCTTCGGCCCCGCGCGCGTCGGCCCAGGTGTAGACGGGAGTGAGCGGATTTCCCGCGCGATCGAGGCCGAGGAGGCTGTGCCAAAAGCCGGAGCCGGCCACGGTCTGCAGCGGGCTTTTCGTTAGGCGAAGGCAACGCCGCGTCCCGCGCAGGAGGACCTGCGGGTCGAGTTCCGCGCCGTGGTCGGCCGAGTGCCGCACCCGGTAGACGACGCTGGCGCGACTGCCGGGTATCAGCCGTGCCTGGTCGTCGAAGAGCCCGCTCCGGACCGAGGAGGTGCCGAGGTCGAGCGCGAGGACAACCGGTTCGGAGCGACGTTTCATCGGGGAGATTTAATGTTTTCCGCGCCGGAGTTTAAGTCTTAAGTGAGCGGGTCCCGATGTATCAGAAAATCCTCGTCGCGCTCGACAACAGCCCTACCGATCAGGCGATGATACCGCACATCACCGCGCTCGCGCGGGTGCACGGTTCGCGCTTGCTCCTCCTCCACGTCGCCGATGGCTGGGCGGCCCGACAGTACGAGCGATTTCAACTCGCCGATTCCGAGGAGATGAAAGAAGACCGCGCCTATCTCGAGCGGGCGGCGGCGGACTTGCGCGCGCAGGGCCTGGAAGTGGAGACGGAGCTCGCACTCGGCGATCCGGCAACGGGAATTTTGCGGACAGCAGCGCGCGAAGGCTGCGATTTGATTGCGATGACGACGCATGGCCACCGGTTTTTGAAGGACCTGATTTATGGCAGCACGATCACGAAAGTGCGACACCTGGCGACGGCGCCGGTGTTGCTGGTGAATGCGCTGACCGGTAAAAAATGAAGGCGCTTTTTTTAACCAACGAATACCCGCCGAACGTCTACGGCGGCGCGGGCGTGCATGTCGATTATCTCGCGCGCGAGCTGGCGAAGTTGCTCGAGGTGGAGGTCCGTTGTTTTGGCGAACAGGAATCGTTAGGTACAAATCCCGAGGTGCGCGGTTTCGCGATCGACCAGAGCGCCTACAGCTGCCCGAAGCCGCTTCGCTCGGGCTTCGGCGCGGTCCAGCGCTGCCTCGATTTCAACACCTGTGCCATCACCGCCGACGTGGTCCATTGCCACACTTGGTACAGCCATTTTGGCGGCATCCTCGCGAAGCTGAATTACTGGCGGCCGCTCGTGATCACGGTGCATTCGCTCGAACCGCTCCGACCCTGGAAACGCGAGCAGCTCGGTGGCGGCTACGATTTTACCGTCTGGCTGGAGAAGACGGCGATGGAAATGGCGGACGCGGTGATCGCGGTCTCGCACGAGACGAAGAAGGACATCGAGCGGCTTTTCCAGATCGAGCCGTCGCGCCTGCACGTGATCTATAACGGGATCGACCTGCAGGAATATCGGCCGAGCGCGGAGAGTGATGTGCTCGTTAGGCATGGGATCGATCCGGCGCAGCCGTTCCTGCTTTTTGTCGGACGGATCACGCGGCAGAAGGGGATCGTGCATCTCGTGAGGGCGATCGAAATGATGGACCCTGGTTTTCAGGTCGTGCTCTGCGCGGGGGCGCCGGATACGCCGGAGATCGCCGCCGAGATGAAAGCCGCGGTCGAGCAGGCGCAGGCGAAGCGCGCCGGAATCATCTGGATCGACGCGATGCTCGATAAGCCGAGCGTGATCGACCTCTACTCGCGCGCGGCGGTCTTTTGCTGCCCGTCGATTTATGAGCCGTTCGGGATCATTAATCTCGAAGCGATGGCTTGCGAAACCGCGGTGGTGGCGAGCGCGGTCGGCGGGATTAAGGAAGTCGTGGTCGATGGCGAGACCGGTTTCCTCGTCCCGGTGGAGCAAATGACGGAGAGCCCGTTCGAGCCGGTTGATCCGCAGAAATTTTCGCGCGATCTCGCGGCCAGGATCAACCAGTTGATGGCGAACTCGGATTTGCAGAAGCAGTTCGGCCAGGCTGGCCGGAAGCGGGCGGAGGAGAAATTCAGCTGGAGCGCAATCGCGGAGGAGACGAAGCGGCTCTACGAAACGCTGGTCGGCGCGGGAGCTCGTTAGGCAAAAGGCCCATGTCGCGAGGCCGCCTCCGGTGTAGGGTGCGGCGATGTTTGTCGATCGAATCAGGGTCGTGGCGAAGGCCGGGGATGGGGGCCGCGGATGCGTCAGCTTTCGGCGGGAGAAATTTGTCCCGCGCGGCGGACCGGACGGCGGCGATGGCGGGAAGGGGGGCGACATCATCCTGCGGGCCGATGAACACACCGACAATCTCTCCGCGCTTTTTTACGAGCCATTGCTCAAGGCGAAAAAGGGCACGCACGGGATGGGCAAGCAGATGCACGGCAAGGGTGCGGTGCCGAAAATCGTCAAAGTCCCGGCGGGCACGGTGGTGTGGGAATTTCGCGGCGGTGGCGAGGGTGACGCGTCGGAAGGTCCGCTGCCGGTCGAGAAAGAGCCGCTCGCCGACCTCGTCCGCCCTAACGACGAATACATTCTCTGCCACGGCGGCAAAGGCGGGAAGGGGAACGTCCATTTCAAGAGCTCGCGCAACCGCGCGCCGCGCGAATACACCGAAGGCGAGGAGGGCGAGGAAGGCACCTTCATCTTCGAGCTGCGGACGATCGCCGACGCGGGGTTGGTCGGTTATCCGAACGCTGGAAAGTCGACCTTGCTCCGGCGCGTTTCCGCGGCGCACCCGAAGGTCGCGGCCTATCCGTTCACGACCCTGCACCCGATGATTGGCGTGGTTGATTTCCCGGATTACCGCCGCGCCACCGTCGCGGATATCCCGGGATTAATCGAAGGTGCGCACGAAAATCTCGGGCTGGGCCACGCGTTTCTCCGGCACATCACGCGTTGCCGGTTG
>JBBSED010000016.1:0-73942 GCA_038240025.1 Chthoniobacterales bacterium | reverse complement strand
TCCACGACATCCGCTTCGCCCTCCGACTGCTCCTAAAATCGCCCGGCTTCAGTGCCATCGCGATTCACACCCTCGCCCTCGGGATCGGGGTGAACACTTCCGTCTTCAGCCTCGTCCACACGATGATTTACCAGCCGCCCAGCTATGAGCGGCCGCACGAGATCGTGCAGCTCTTCTCGCAGGACAGCAAAAACCCGAAATCGTTCCGCGGTTTTTCCTACCCGACCTACCGCGACATTCGCGAGCAGAACACCGTCTTCTCCAGCCTCCTCGCGCACAACCTCGCCATGATCGGGATCGGTGAAAAAGGCGACACCCGACGCGCTTTCGCCGATGTCGTGAGTTCGAATTATTTTTCCGTGCTCGGCCGCGCACCAGCCCAGGGTCGCGCCTTTTCGCCGGAGGAGGAGACGCCGGGCCGCGGCGTCCCGGTCGCGATCGTGAGTCACAACTATTGGAAGAAACAGGGACTCAAGCCGGATCTTCTCGGTTCGAAAATGCTGATCGACGGACGACCTTTCACGATCGTCGGGATTATGCCGAAAGATTTTTCCGGGACGATGCAGATCATCGCGCCGGAGGTCTGGCTGCCGCTGGGGATGTATGATCAGGTGGCGAACGATTTCGAAGGCGATAACCGGAACTCGTTAGGCGACCGCGCCGGCACGCAGCTGATGTTGATCGGCCGGCTCAAGCCCGGAACCACCGCGGCGGTCGCGCTCCCCGCGCTCAAGACGCTGGCGAGCAATCTGGAAAAAGCCTACCCGGTCGAGCAAAAGAATCAGACCTTCACGACCGCGCCGGTCTCGCGTTTTTCCACGAGCACGAACCCGCAAGGCGAAGGCGGCATGAGCAAAATCGCGCCGCTTCTTCTCGGCATGTCGGCGGTCGTGCTCCTCGTCGCCTGCCTCAATCTCGCGAACATGCTCCTGGCCCGCGGGACCGCGCGGCGGAAGGAGATCGCGATTCGGCAGGCGCTCGGCGGGACGCGCCAGCGCATCGTGAGGCAATTGCTCATCGAGGGATTCGTCCTCGCCCTTGGCGGCGGTGCGTTCGGATTGCTCCTCGGGATTTGGTCGTGCCATCTCCTCATCGCTTCCGCGGGCAAAATGCTGCCCCTCGATCTCGTTTGGTCGACCGGTCCAAATCCCGCCATTCTTCTCGCCACCCTCATCTTCGCCATGTTCGGGACGATCTGCTTCGCGCTCGGGCCGGCCTTGAAGCTGTCGCGCGGTCTCATTATCGGCGACTTAAAAGAAAATGCGGCCGAGGATGTCGTTAGGCGGAAATGGAAATTTCTCCCGCGCAATCCGCTGGTCGTCGCGCAGATCGCCTTTTCACTCGCGCTTCTAACTGCGGCCGCGCTTTTCCTGCGCGGCGCGCAGAAGGCAGCGGCGATCGACACGGGCCTGAAAACCGAGCGCAGTTTTCTGCTCGAGGTCGATGCCAGCCTGGCCGGCCGCGACCAAAAACAGTCGCAGGAACTTTACCGGAAATTGCAGGAACGCATCGCCGCTCTCCCCGGGGTCGAGCAGGCCGCGATCTCGGCGACGGTGCCTTTCGGCATGATTTCGTTAGGCAAAAATGTCCAGCGCGCCGGGTTCCACGCCACGCCGGATTCCCATCCGGCGACGGCCGCAGACGGCCTCGCTTTCAGCGCGCGCTGGAACAGCGTGGGCGCGGATTATTTTTCCACGACCGGACTGCGCTTCCTCCGCGGGCGCGCCTTCCAGGCCGCGGAAGCGAACGAGCCTGGCGGACCTGCGGTCGCCATCATCGACGATGTGCTCGCGAAGAAGCTCTGGCCGAAGGGCGACGCGCTCGGGCAGCAAATTCAGATCGCGAGCGAGAACGCGCCGGCCAAAGGCGGCGGACGGAGCGGGTTCAACATCAACGATGATCGCAACGGCCAGATCCAGCCGGAGCAGCCGATGGAGGTGGTCGGGATCGTGCCGGCGACGCGCGACGCGATTTTCGAGAACGAACTGCCGGGCACGCTCTACCTGCCGTTCGCGCGCGGGTTTCAGAGCGAAGTTTTCTTCATTGTAAAATTCGCCGGACTCAACCGAGCGAACGAGACGGCGACGGCCGATCTGCTCCGGCGGACGGTCCGCGAAGTCGATCCGGTGTTGCCGATCCTTTCGCTCAAGACTTTCTCGCAACATCTCCAGAGCAACGTCGAGCTCTGGCTCGTCAAAGCCGGCGCGGCGCTCTTCTCCATCTTCGGTGGGCTCGCGCTCGTCCTCGCGATCATCGGGATTTACGGCGTGAAAGCCTACGCGGTGGCGCGGCGGCGGCGGGAGATCGGCATCCGCATGGCCCTCGGTGCGCAGCCGGGCGCCGTGCAATGGATGTTCATCCGCGAGGCGCTCGTGATGCTGGCCAGCGGCATCGCAGTTGGCATGGTCCTCGCCGTCGGCACCAGCAAAATTCTCAGCGGGTTACTTTACAAAGTCGGCGTGCTCGATCCGATCGCATTCACCCTCGCGCCCCTGCTCCTGGCGGGGGCGGCGCTGCTGGCGACGTGGATACCGGCGCGACGCGCGGCCCGGGTCGATCCGATGGTCGCGCTGCGCGCGGAATAATCCGTTAGGCGAAGCGATTTTGCTCTGTCTTCCGGGCGAGCTCGCTAGTCTGCGGGGAATATGAATCGCTTCGCGCTCTTGGCGGTCTCACTTCTCTTCGCTGCGACCAGCTTTGGTCGGGCCTCGGATGAGCCGTTGCAAAAATTGGCCGCGGATTTCTGGACTTGGCGCACGGAATTTGCGCCGTTCTCAGGCGACGATGTAAACCGGATGGAACGGCCGGGCGGGCAGCGCGATTGGTCGGCGGCATCCGTGGAAAAGCGGCAGGCAGACCTCGCGAAGTTCGAGGCGCGCTGGAAGGAGATCGACGCCAGCAACTGGCCGATCCCACAACAGGTGGATTACCGCTTGATCGGCTCGGCGTTGGCCCGGGTGCATTGGGAGCTGGAGGTGAATCCACGCTGGAAACGCGATCCGAATTTTTACCTCGAGCAGACGCTTACGCCCGTGGTGGAAGCGCTCACCGTGCCGGGCCCGTACGACGAAGGGCGCAGCCGCGAGATCCTCACGCGGATCGCCAACATTCCGTCGATCCTCGCGAGCGGGTTGGCGAACCTAACGAATCCGCCGAAGCCGTTTGCGAGCGTGGCGATCGCCGCGCTGGAGAAGATTCGGCCGCGGCTGCAAGAGATGGCAACGGCTCTGCAGCCGGCGACGAAGCTCTCAGCGGCGGAGTTGAACGATGCGACTAAGCAAGCAGCGGACGCGCTCGAGAAATTTCGGGCTGACCTGCAAAAGCATCTCGCGTCGTTGCCGGAACAAACTTCGCTCGGCCGCGACGCTTATCTGTTCTTCCTCAAGAACGTGGCGCTCAATCCCTATTCACCCGAGGAGCTGCTCGCGATGGGGCGACAGGAATGGGATCGCGCAGTGGCGTTTGAAGCGTTCGAGAGACAGCGAAACCGCAACGTCCCGCCGCTCGCGCTCGCGACCGATATCGAGAGCTGGAAGCGCGATGAAGCGGCGAAGGAGAAGCAGATCCGCAACGTTCTCGGAACGCATGGGATTCTCACGGTGCCGGATTGGCTGCAGCACTACACGTTCCGCGCGCTGCCGCCGTATCTCGCGCCGATGGAAGGATTCACCGAGCTCGATGATTTCACTTCGCCGGCGCGTTTGCAGGAGAACTGTATTCGCTACGTCCCGCGGCCTTCGCCGAAGCTCGGGTATTTCCTGCGCGCGACGGCCGCCGATCCACGACCACTGACGGTGCACGAGGGAATCCCCGGACATTATTTTCAGCTCTGTCTTTCCTGGAAACACGAGGACCCGATCCGGCGGCATTACTCCGATTCGGGTGCGAACGAAGGGATCGGGTTTTACGCCGAGGAGATGATGCTGCAGGCCGGGCTCTTCGACGACAGCCCGCACACGCGCGAGATCATTTACAACTTCATGCGACTGCGCGCGCTCCGCGTCGAAGTGGATGTCCGACTGGCGCTCGGCGAGTTTACGCTCGAAAAGGCGGCGAAATATTTGGAGTCAAAAGTGCCGATGGATGCGGCGACCGCGCGCGCGGAAGCGATCGCTTTCTCGACCGGACCTGGACAGGCGCTGACCTACCAAATCGGCAAACTCCAGATCACCAAACTACTGGCGGAAGCGCGGCTGCAGCAGGGAGAAAAGTTCAACCTCCAAGCCTTCCATGATTTTGTCTGGAAGAACGGCAACGTGCCGATCTCGCTGCAACGCTGGGAATATCTCGGCAAACTGTAGTCGACCGCCCTGTGGGCGACGTGAGGGTTGGTTTTGCGGCGGGACGCCTCCCGCGCTTCGCACAGCGAATCGGCTACAGGTCGGTTGCGCTTTTCTCTACGAAACGCGCGAGGAGCCAGCAGAGATCAGAGAGACGATTGAGGTAGCGGAGGATTTGTGCGTTGGAATGCTCTGCGACATCGAGAGCGGCGACGCGGCGCTCGGCCCGGCGGCAGGTGGTGCGGGCAAGGTCGAGGGCAGCCCCGAGCGGCGTGTTCCCGGGCATGGCCCAGCCTTTGCCGTAAAGCGTTTTGTCTTTTTCCAGGTCGTCGATCGCACTCGTTAGGCGATCGACCATGGCCGCTGTCGTCAGAGCGAAGCCGTCCTTTTCGTAGCGCGCCAGATCCTGCGGCGCGGTCGCGAGTTCTCCCATCACCGTGACGAGCTCTTTTTGGACCGCTAGGATTTGCTCCGCGATCGGTTCTGCACCGGGTGCGGCGCGCACCATCCCAAGCGCGGAGTTTACTTCGTCGACGCAGCCGTAGGCGTCGACCCGGTGATCAGTTTTCGAGACGCGCCGGCCATACATGAGGGAGGTCTCCCCGGCATCGCCGGTCTTGGTTGCGATCGACATCTTTAAAAAATGAGAGCCGCAACTTTCGTTGCGGCTCTCAAGGTTAACATGATTTTCGATTCGTTAGCCGAGCGCGGGCTGTGCTTCCGGTTCTTCCATCAACGGCGCGCCGACCTGTTCGCCGAGCTCGACGAGTTTGATCTCGCGGACCGCGGGGAAGCCGGTGCCGGCCGGGATGAGGTGACCCATGATGACGTTTTCCTTGAAACCGCGCAGGCGATCGACCTTGCCCAGCGTGGCCGCTTCCGTGAGCACGCGAGTCGTGTCCTGGAACGAAGCCGCCGAGATGAAGCTGTCCGTCTCGAGCGAAGCCTTGGTGATGCCGAGGAGCACCGGGGTCGCTTCCGCGGGCTTGCCGCCCTGCTGCACGACCTTGGTGTTTTCTTTCTCGAAATCGAGCTTGTCGATCTGATCGCCCCAGAGCAGCGAAGTGTCGCCCGGATCGGTGATCTTCACCTTGCGGAGCATCTGCCTAACGATGATCTCGATGTGCTTGTCGTTAATCTCGACGCCTTGGAGGCGGTAGACTTCCTGCACTTCATTGACGAGGTGCTCCTGCAGATCCTGCGGTCCGCAGATCTCGAGGATCTCGTGCGGAACGACCGGACCGTCGGTGAGCTGCGAGCCCTTCTTCACGAAGTCGCCCTTGAAGACGATCATGTGCTTGTTCATCGGGATGAGGTGCTCTTCTTCGGCGCCGGTTTCGGCGTCTTTGAGGATGAGCTTGCGTTTGCCGCGAACGGTTCCGCCGATCTCGACCACACCATCGATCTTCGCGATCTCGGCGTTGTCTTTCGGACGACGCGCTTCGAACAACTCCGCGACACGCGGCAGACCGCCGGTGATGTCTTTGGTCTTCGCGACTTTTCTCGGCGTTTTCGCGAGGAGCGCGCCGGCCTGCACTTTTTTGCCGGCTTCCACGATGACGTGGGCGCCCGCGGGAATCGAGTAGCTCGCGCTGACTTCGCCGTCTTCGCCGACGATCACGATCTGCGGATGGAGATCTTCCTTGTGCTCGATGATGATCGTGCCCATGAGCCCCGTCGCTTCGTCAACGTCACGTTTCATGGTCACGCCCGCGATCATATCGCGGAATTCGATCTTACCGGTCTTGTCGGTCAGGATCGGGACGTTGTATGGATCCCATTGCACGAAGGTTTCGCCCTTTTTCACCTTGCTGCCGTCTTCTTTCGAAATGACGGAACCGATGACGATGTTGTAGCGCTCGATCTCGCGGCCTTCGGCGTTGTGCAACGTGATGGAGCCGTTTTTGTTCAGCGCGATCCAGTTGCCGTCGAGGGCTTGAACGGTGCGCATGTCGTTGAAGCGAATCACGCCGTCGTTCTTCGCCTTGATGATCGGCTGCTTGAAGGTCTGCGAGGCGGTGCCACCAATGTGGAACGTCCGCATGGTCAACTGCGTGCCGGGTTCGCCGATCGACTGCGCGGCGATGATGCCGACCGCTTCGCCGAGTTTGACGAACTGGCCCGTCGCGAGGTTGCGCCCGTAGCAATGTGCGCAAACGCCGCGCCCGGTTTCACAGGTGAGGACCGAGCGAATCTTCAGGCTTTCGACGCCGATCTTCTCGATCGCGGCCGCGGTCGGCTCGTCGATCATCTGATTGGCTTTGATGATTTTCTTCTTCGTCACCGGGTCGGCGATGGTCTCGCAACTGACACGGCCGATGATGCGGGTCGCGAGGTCCACAACCTCTTCGTCGCCTTCGTAGATCGACTTCACGGTGATGCCGTTGACGGTGCCGCAATCGATTTCGTTGATGATCACGTCCTGCGACGCGTCGACGAGTTTACGAGTGAGATAGCCGGAGTCCGCGGTCTTGAGCGCGGTATCGGCGAGACCTTTGCGGGCGCCGTGAGTCGAGATGAAATACTCGAGCACGGTGAGGCCTTCGCGGAAGTTCGAGGTGATCGGGCGCTCGATGATTTCGCCGGAAGGCTTGGCCATCAAGCCGCGCATACCGGCAAGCTGTTTCACCTGCTGGCGGTTACCGCGAGCACCGGAATCGACCATGAGGAAGACCGGGTTCAGTTCCTTGCGGCCCTCGTTATGCTCGAGGGTGCGGAACATGACGTTGGAGATTTCGTCACCGGCATGGGTCCAGATGTCGATGATCTTATTGTAGCGCTCGCCATCGGTGATGATGCCTTTGCGATACTGCTGCTCGACGAGCTTGATCTGCTTGTAGGCGTTCGCCAGTTCCACCTCTTTCTCCTTCGGAATGATCATGTCCGAGATCCCGATCGAGACCCCGGCCTTGGTCGCTTCGCGGAAGCCGAGTTCTTTCAGCTTGTCGAGCGTCTCGACGGTGCCGTCCTGACCGGACACCTGATAGCAACGCCAGATGATGTCGGAGAGTTGTTTCTTGCCCGCGGCTTTGTTGAAAAAGCCGAGCCCGGCCGGCCAGATTTCGTTGAAGATCACGCGACCCGCGGTCGTTTCCATGACCCGCGTCTCGGAATCGCCGTAGATCGTTTTCTTGCCGAAATCTGGATTCTTGTAGCGAATCCGATCGTGCGTTTTGACCTTGCCGTCGGCCATCGCAAATTCGACCTCGGTCGGGTCCGCGAAAAGCGGGAGACGCGATTCGACCGCGGCCCCGGCGGCGCGCCGAGGATTCTGCGTCAGGTAATAACAGCCGAGCGTGATGTCCTGCGACGGGGTCGTAATCGGCTTGCCGCTCGAGGGCGAGAAGATGTTGTTCGGCGCGAGCATGAGCATGCGCGCCTCCATCTGCGCCTCGACCGAGAGCGGGACGTGGACGGCCATTTGGTCGCCGTCGAAGTCGGCGTTGTAGGCGGTGCAGACGAGCGGATGAATACGGATCGCTTCGCCTTCGATCAACTGCGGCTCGAAAGCCTGGATCGAAAGACGGTGCAGGGTCGGCGCGCGGTTCAGGAGAACGGGGTGGCCTTTGGTGACTTCCTCGAGGATATCCCAGACTTCCGGCGTCTGTCGCTCGATCATTTTCTTGGCGCTGCGGACCGTGTGCACATAGCCGAGGTCTTTCAGCCGGCGAATGATGAACGGCTCGAACAGCACGAGCGCCATCTTTTTCGGCAGACCGCACTGGTTGAGCTTCAGCTCCGGTCCGATCACGATGACGGAACGGCCCGAGTAATCGACGCGTTTGCCTAACAAGTTCTGCCGGAAACGTCCGCCCTTGCCCTTGAGCATGTCGCTGAGCGACTTGAGCGGACGATTGCCGGCGCCCGTGACGGCGCGCCCATGACGCCCATTATCGAAGAGCGCATCAACCGCTTCCTGGAGCATGCGCTTTTCATTGCGGATAATGACATCCGGCGTCTTGAGTTGCAGAAGATTCTTGAGCCGGTTGTTCCGGTTAATGACGCGACGGTAAAGATCGTTTAGATCCGAAGTCGCGAACCGTCCGCCTTCCAGCGGCACGAGCGGACGCAGATCCGGCGGGATGACCGGTAGTACTTCGAGCACCATCCATTCGGGGCGCGAGTGCGACGAGGCAAAGCCCTGCACGAGCTTCAAGCGCTTCGCGAGTTTCTTGCGAATCTGTTTGCTCTTGGTGTTCCCCATCGCCTCTTCGAGCTCTTTGTTGAGCTTCGCGAGATCGATCTCGGAGAGGAGCACCTTCACACCGTCGGCGCCCATGCCGGCTTTGAATTCTTCGCCGTACTGCTCTTGCGCTTCGCGATACTCCACCTCGGTTAGGAGCTGGCATTTCGTCAGGGGCGTATTGCCCGGATCGATCACGATGTAGTCCTCGTAATAGATCACGCGCTCAAGCTGACGAGCGCTCATGTCGAGCATGAGGCCGAGCCGCGACGGCATGCATTTGTAGAACCAGATGTGAGAGACAGGTACGGCCAGTTCGATGTGACCCATGCGCTCGCGACGGACGCGCGCTAGCGTCACTTCGACGCCGCAACGGTCGCAGATCACGCCCTTGTGTTTGATCCGCTTGTATTTCCCGCAGGAGCATTCCCAGTCCCGAGTCGGGCCGAAAATGCGCTCGCAAAACAAACCGCCTTTTTCGGGCTTGAAGGTGCGGTAGTTGATGGTCTCGGGGTTCTTGACCTCGCCCTTGCTCCAGGACCGCATCGTGTCGCTCGAGGCGACGCCAATCGCGACCTGATCAAAACCAACAGAGCGTTCTTCGCCCACCAACTCACGCCAGGAATGTTCGTTCATATAAGAGAAAGAGTTTCTAAGTTTGCTAACTGGTTAGGCTACGTTTTCGAGGAAGGCAGGAGCCTGGCCGCCGACTTTGACGTCGAGGCCTAACGACTGCATTTCCTTGATCAAAACGTTGAAGGATTCGGGGGTGCCGGCTTCGAGCGAGTTATCGCCTTTCACGATCGACTCGTAGATCCGGGTGCGTCCTTGGACGTCGTCGGATTTGACCGTGAGGAGCTCCTGCAGAGTATAAGCCGCGCCATAGGCTTCGAGCGCCCAGACCTCCATCTCGCCGAAACGCTGACCACCGTACTGAGCTTTTCCGCCCAGCGGCTGTTGCGTGACTAACGAGTAAGGCCCGACCGCGCGGGCGTGGATCTTATCCGCGACCAAGTGGCCGAGCTTCAGCATGTAAATGTAACCCACGACCACTTCCTGGTCGAAGGCGTCTCCGGTGCGTCCGTCGAAGAGCCGGGCTTTGCCGTTCTCCTGCACCCAGGTGTAACCGTCCACCTTCTTCGCCTCCTTGAGATACTCGCGGATTTTCGCTTCCGAGATTCCATCGAAGACCGGAGTCGCGACCTTGAAGCCGAGCGCTTTCGCGGCGACGCCAAGGTGAGTCTCGAGCACCTGACCGACGTTCATACGACTGGGCACGCCTAACGGATTGAGGCAGATCTCCACCGGCGTTCCGTCGGCGAGGTAAGGCATGTCTTCTTCCGGCACGATCCGGGCGACGACGCCCTTGTTGCCGTGACGACCGGCCATCTTGTCGCCGACGCTGAGCTTGCGCTTGCTCGCGACGAAAACCTTCACCTGTTTGATGATGCCGGGGTCGATGTCGTCGCCGCTTTCGACGCGATCCATTGAGCGTTCCCGCTCGAGTTCGAGCTCGGCAAACTTGTGCTCGTACTGCGCGATGATTTCCCGGATCTTGTTCCGGATTGGGCTCGGATCGATCTCGATGTGATCGTGCGCGACCGCGAGTTTGCGGAGGAGCGTCTTGGTGATCTTGCGATTTGCCGGGATAATGATTTCGCCGCTCTGCGCGTTGACCACGTCGAGCGGGACTTTCTCGCCTAACAAGAAGTTGGAAAGCGCGTCGGTCAGTTGTTCGGTCAGCTCGTCCCTCTTTTTGCGATTGTCTTCCGTGATCGACTTAAGCTGACGTTTGGTTTCGGTCGGCGTCAGTTTTTCCCGCGAGACTTCGCGGCGGGACGAGACTTTTACGTCCATCACGATGCCGTAGGTGCCCGACGGAACAGTCAGCGACGTGTCTTTCACGTCGGCCGCTTTTTCACCGAAGATGGCGCGGAGGAGACGCTCTTCGGGCGCGAGCTCGGTTTCCGATTTCGGCGTGATTTTACCGACGAGAATATCGCCCGGCTTCACTTCGGCGCCGACGCGGATGACTCCGTCCGGTCCGAGATTGCGGAGCGCTTCTTCGCTCACGTTCGGGATGTCCCGCGTAATTTCTTCCGGCCCGAGCTTCGTATCGCGCGCGCCGATTTCGAACTCGTCGATGTGAATGGAAGTATAGATGTCTTCCTTCACCACCTTCTCCGAGATCATGATCGCGTCCTCGAAATTGTAGCCGTTCCACGGCATGAAGGCGACGAGCACGTTGCGGCCGAGCGCGAGCTCGCCCTGTTCGGTGTTCGGGCCGTCGGCGATGACCTGGCCCTTCTTCACGTGCTGGCCTTTTTTCACGATCGGCTTCTGGTTCACGCAGGTGCCGGCGTTCGAGCGCATGAACTTGCGCAATTCATAAACGTGCACACCGGTTTCTTCGTCGGTCTTCAATTTCTTGCGCCCTTCCGGCATGTGGCCGTCCTTCGTGACGACGATCTGGTCGGCGGTGACGGAAGCGACTTTGCCGGCTTCGGTCGAGACGATCACGGCGCGGGAATCGCGGGCGACTTTGCCCTCCAGACCCGTGCCGACGAGCGGCGACTCGGAAACAATCAGCGGCACACCCTGGCGTTGCATGTTCGAACCCATGAGCGCGCGGTTGGCGTCATCGTGTTCGAGGAACGGAATCAAGCCGGCCGCGACGGAGACGAGCTGCTTCGGCGAGACGTCCATGTAGTGGACCTTCTCGGGCTCGACTTCGAGGAAGTCGCCACGATAACGAACCGAGACCTTCTCGCCGGTGAAATGACCTTTCGCGTCCATCGGTGCATTCGCCTGCGCGACGATGAAATTCTCTTCGCGATCGCCGGTCAGGTAATCGACTTGGTCGCTGACGCGGCCGCCGTCGACCTTGCGATAAGGGGTTTCGATGAAACCGAATTCATTGATCCGCGCGAACGTCGACATCGAACTGATGAGACCGATGTTCGGACCTTCCGGGGTCTCGATCGGACAAATGCGGCCGTAATGCGAAGGATGAACGTCGCGGACTTCGAAGCCAGCGCGATCGCGCGAGAGGCCGCCTGGCCCGAGAGCGCTGAGGCGACGCTTATGGGTCAGCTCGGCGAGCGGATTCGTCTGATCCATGAACTGCGAGAGCTGCGAACGGCCGAAGAAATCACGCACCACCGCGCTGAGCGCTTTCGGGTTGATTAACTTTTGCGGCGTCATGCCGTCGATGTTCACGTCGAACAAAGTCATGCGCTCTTTCACCAGACGCTCGGTGCGGGCGAGGCCGACCCGGCACTGGTTGGCGAGCAATTCGCCGACCGTCCGGACGCGGCGCGACCCCAGATGATCGATGTCGTCGAGCGTACCTTCGCCCCGGCGCAGGCTGATGAGATATTTGATCGCCGCGATGAAATCCTTGTCGGTCAGGATGCGCTCGCCAAGGTCAACGTCGATCCCGAGTTTCTGGTTCAATTTGTAGCGACCGACGCGGCCGAGATCGTATTTCTTCGGGTCGAAGAAGAGACGCTTGAGGAGCGCGCGGGCGTTCGCCACCGTGGGCGGATCGCCGGGGCGAAGTTTGCGGTAGATGTCCTTGAGCGCTTCTTCCTGGTCGTGCGCGGGATCTTTCTTCAGCGCCTTTACGACGGTGTCGTCGTTGGAGATGTCGATCACCTTTACTTCTTTAATCCCGAGCGACATGATCTGGCCGACGGCCGCGAGCGTGAGGGGCTCGAAGGCACGCGCCACCGTGATCTCGCCGTCGAGCACATCAGCGGTCAGCACCTTGGTCGCGAGCTTCTCTTCATCGAGCTTGTCGCTCAACTTCAGGTCTTCGATCGTATAGAAGAGTTTGATTACTTCCTCGTCTGTCCCATAGCCGAGCGCGCGCAGGAAAGTGGTGGCGAGGAATTTCCGCCGGCGTTTGCGGCGATCGAGATAGATGTAAAGCAGGTCGCTGGTGTCGAACTGCACTTCGATCCACGAACCGCGATCGGGAATGATGCGGAAGCTGTAAAGGACTTTGCCGTTCAAATGGATCGACGACTCGAACGCGATGCCCGGTGACCGGTGCAACTGCGAGACGACGACGCGCTCGGCGCCGTTGATCACGAACGTCCCCTGAGGGGTCATGAGCGGGATTTCGCCCATGTAAACTTTCTCCTCCTTGGTCCCCTTCTCCTCCTTGAGCTGGAAGGTGACGTGGAGCGGCGCGCTGAAGGTCTGGCTCTCGCGCTGCGCTTCGATCGCACTCAGCTTCGGCTCACCGATTTCGTAATGGCTGAAGTCGAGAGTCGCCTTCTCGTCATAGCTTTCGATCGGGAAAACTTCCTTGAAGACAGTCTGCAGACCTGTGTTCTTCCGCTTGTTCGCGGGCACGTCTTTTTGCAGGAAATCGACGTAGGAATTGAGCTGGACCTCGATCAGGTTAGGCGGCTCAATCGCCTCTTTAATGGTTCCGAAATGGATACGCTCGACAGGACGTTCAGACATAACTATGACCAATCTCCAATGGGTTTACTTGCTGACCACGGCCCTGGATGCAGGCCGTGTAGAGGGCTGAGGATCAAGAGATCAGCCGGGAATTGCGGGCAAAAAAACTAGCAGCAAAACAGCGGAGGTCAACGCGGCCTCCGCTGTTTTGTTGCCAAGATGGACTGAACCGAGAGCGGGTAAGAATAAAGCGGGTCTGCCTTGAAGAGAAACGGGGAGGGTTACTATCCCCAGCCAACGGGCCGGCGCAAGCGGTTTCTGGGTCCGCCTGCGCCGCCGCTGAATAATTATTGGATTTCGACTTTGGCGCCGGCCGCTTCGACCTTTTTCTTGATCTCTTCGGCTTCTTCCTTGGTCACGCCTTCCTTCAATGTCTTGGGCGCGCCCTCGACCAGAGCCTTGGCTTCCGCCAGGCCGAGTCCGGGGACCGCGGCGCGAACTTCCTTGATCACGCCGATCTTGTTCGAGCCCATTTCCTTCAGGATGACGTCGAAAGTCGTCTTCTCCTCGGCTGCCGGAGCGGCCGCACCGCCGCCGCCCGCCGGCGCTGCCGCCGCGACCGGAGCTGCTGCGCTCACGCCCCATTTTTCTTCGAGTTGCTTCACTAAACCGGCAACTTCGAGAACGGTCAGACCGCTAAGTTGCTCCACGATTGCATTTGTATCTGCCATTTTATTTATCCTCCGATTGCCGCTCCCGGAAGCCTCCGGAAATTTACCGCCGATAGCTATCGGCGCGGACAGTTGTTGTTTTTGGTTGCTCGTCCCGCAATCGCGTGACGAAATTCGTTAGTCGTTAGGCCGCCGCGGCTTCCGTCGGCTGGCCTTCCTTGTCGGCTTTCGCCTGCAAGAGCCGCGCGAGCGAAGCGGCCGGCTCGTTCAAAGTGCGCACCAGCTTGGTCGCCGGCGCCAGCAACACACCGAGGAGCTGCGCGAGCAATTGTTCGCGCGGCGGGAGATCGGCGAGCAACTCCACTTCCCGGGTCGAGAGCACGGCCTTATCGACCACGCCGATCTTGAGCGCGGCGATCTTAAATTCTGCGGCAAAAGCCTTCAGCACCTTCGCCACCGGGGCGACGTCGCTGTTGCCCGTCACGACGGCGGTCTGACCGCTCAGCTCCTTGCCGACATCTGGCAGTCCGCTCGCCGTCATGGCGCGCTTCAGGAAGCTGTTTTTCACCACGTGCACTTCCGCGCCGGTCGGCGCGAGCCGGTTCCGGAGTTCGCCGAACTGGCCGACTTTCATCCGCTGGTAATCAGTCACGAGGAGAAACGGCGACTGACTCAGTTTCTCGGACAGGTCCGAAACGATATTGGCTTTTTCAGGTCTCATGGTGTGCGCGAAATCTAGATGCTGAGGTAAGGAGAAGGATCGACCGGCAAACCGGGCGACATGGTGGCGGCGAGAGTCATGCCCTCGACGAACCGGCCTTTGGCCGTCGCCGGGCGCGCTTTCACGACCGCCTCGATGATCGCCGTGCCGTTTTCCAAAAGCTGATTTTCCTCGAAGGAGAATTTGCCGAGCGGGACGGCGATATTGCCATTCTTATCGAGCTTGAACTCCACCCGGCCGGCCTTCACTTCCCCGACGGCTTTGGCCGTGTCTTCCGTGACCGTGCCGGTCTTCGGGTTCGGCATCAGACCGCGCGGCCCGAGCACTTTGCCGAGCTTGCGAACTTCCGCCATCGTCCCCGGCGTTGCGATGGCCACGTCGAAATCCTGGAAGCCTTCTTGGCACTTCTTGATCAAATCCTCGAAGCCGACGTACTCCGCGCCGGCATTCTTCGCGGCGGTCGCCGCGGCGCCTTGGGCGAAAACGAGCACTCGCACCAGTTTGCCACTCCCGTGCGGCAGCGGACAAGTGCCGCGAACCATCTGGTCCGATTGCTTTGGGTCAACCCCAAGCCGGAACGACATCGTGACCGTCTGGTCAAATTTGGTCGGCGGCAGTTTCTTCAGCGCACTGACCGCATCGGAGAAGCTGTAAGTCTTGTTGCGATCCACCAGCTCGGCGGCGGCGCGATAACGTTTGGAGCGATTTTTTTGCATGATGATTTCAGTTCCAGCGAGCCGGGCGGCTCTCCTGATTTACCTGCCAGGGGGCAGCAAGGGACGTGGAAGCTAGCGGCATTTCCCCGCTTGTCAAAACGCGAGTCCTCCCTGCTTTATCGATTGAGCGTGAGCAGCAAGGCGCCGAGCCTAACGAGAAAAAAGAGCAATTCGAAGTCACCCTGCCCGACCGTCCTTACAAGGACTTCCACCCCCGCTTTCCCTTGGCCGCCGTTGATTGGGTCGTCCGGCATCCCCAGGGCGCCGGCTTCATCGACCGGATAAAGCTGACCATCCTTGAAGCCTATCCCGGCCGGAAATATGAGGACACCGCCATCACCGAGCTCTATCTCTGCGGTTTCGGCTAGACGTCGAGGGGCTGCGGACGCCGAGGCCGGGGCGCTGAGCACGCGAGTCTAGATCATGGTAGTCGGGACATCTTCGTTCCCGAGCAGCTTGCGGATACCCGGCTTTCTGGTTTTCTGGTTTCTAAATTAGCCCCCTCCGCGTTCCGCGTTCTCTGCGGTGTATGCCCGCGCGGCGCGCCTGTCACCTCTTCCCGCTTTTGTCGTAGAAGAGGATGTTCACGACCAGCGCGAGCCCTCCGCTGACGGCGGCGAGAAAAAGCAGGATGGCCAGTCCGGGGTAACCCCAGATGCGGAAGCTGGTTTCGACCCGCATGAGCATCGCCGCGCCGATGATCAGCGCCGCAAGGACCAGCCCCATGGTGATGCGGTTGGCAACATTCTGAAACCCTTCGATGAGCGTGTTCTCGTCGATGGCATCGACACTGACCTTGAACTCGTTGTTCGCGATCGCGTCGAGGATTTTATTGATCCGCGCCGGCAGACGCTGGAGCAGATCTTTTATTTCGAGGACGCCGCTGAAGAGGTTGCCGGGGGAAAGTCCCCTAACGAGGCGCTGCTGCATGATCGTGGCGGCGTTCCGGCGGATCGAGGCGTTCGGGTCGAAGTCGGGCGCGACGGCGCGGCCGACCTGGTCGCCGAGCTCTGAGTCACCTGGAGGACGAGCCGGCCGACCTGCATTTTCTCGACCGTGGCGTTCTGCTGCTGGGCGACGATTTCGCCGATCCGGCGGGTGAATTCCTTGGGGTCGAAGTCCTCTTTTTTCTCGCCGATCTTGATCGCGACATGAGCGGCTTCGTCGCCCCGGCCTTCGGCGATCGCGAGCAAGAGCTGCAATAAATCCTCCTGCAGTCGCGGCGTGATCCGGCCGACCATTCCGAGATCGAGCAGGGCGATGCGGTAATCGGGAGTGATGAAGACGTTGCCCGGGTGCGGGTCGGCATGGAAGAAGCCGTTGACCAAAATCTGCTCCAGGTAGGCGTGAAACATTTCCTCGGCGAGCGCGGCGCCGTCGAATTCCATCCGGGCGAGCGGGTTCAGGTCAGTCACCTTTTTCCCCGGCACGAACTCCATCGTGAGGACGCGCGAGGTGCAGTAATCCGCGATCGGCGCGGGCACGATGAGGCGTGAAAATTCGCGAAGTTGTTCGCGCAGGGTGGTGAGGTTGTTCGCTTCCTGGCGGTAATCGAGTTCCTGGAAAAGACTCTTCCAGAACTGCGCGAGGAGCTGGCAAAACTCGTAGCGGTTCCCCATCTCCGTGTGGTGATCGAGGAAATCGGCGATGTCCTCAAGCGCCTCGAAGTCTTCCACCATCCGCTCGCGGATCTGCGGCCGCTGCACCTTCACCGCGACGGCACGGCCATCGCGCAAAGTGGCCCGATGGACCTGGCCTAACGAGGCCGCGGCCATCGGCTGGTCCTCGAAATTCTGGAAAGCTTTCGAAAGGCGGACGCCGAGCTCTTCGCTGACGATTTTCTCGACCTCGGCGAAGCTGAACGGCTCGACCTTGTCCTAGAGCCGGGCGAGCGCGTCGAGGTAAGCGGGCGGGAGCAGTTCGACGCGGGTGGAGAGGAGCTGGCCGATCTTCACGAAGGTCGGCCCGAGCTGCTCGAGATCGGTTGCCAGCTCGTCGGCCTTCGCCGCCTGCGCGGGCGGGATCTGCTCTTCGGCGGTGAGGGTTTCGCCAAGGCCGCTCGTCTGCACGAGGTCGGAGCGGCCGTACTTCATGAAGATCCACGCGATCTGGCGATAGCGCTTCAGGTGCTGCGGATGGAGTGAGATGCCCATAATTCTGCCGGCCAATTTCACGGCACTGTGGAAAACGAATCTGGACAGCAAAACGGCCCCGTCGCGCGGGGCCGTTCGCCAGATTCTGAACCGGCTTTTGGTTAGGCGGCTTTCTCGTAGCTCGCCTCGTCGTCGGCCTCGAGCCAATCGAAGAGCGGGGTCGTTGCCGGGTCGAGCCCGAGCGGCTGCAATTGCTCGGCATACCACTCGCGCTTCTCCGGCACGTCGTAGAAGTTGAAGGCCAGCTTCTCTTTCCGCCACGCGGCCTTTTCTTCGTCGGTTTTCTGCTCGCCGTGCTCGTCGACCCATTTCGCCATCCCGGCGTCATCGGTCCCCTTTTCGACCTCAGCCTTGAAGTCGTCGCCTTTGATTCCCTTCCAGCCGAAAAGCATGTTATCGAGCGGACAATCGAAGTGATACTCGCCGATGTTGCCCCAGAGCAGCGCGCGGCATTTATCGAGCGTGCGCGCGAGGATGACGTAGCCGCCCATCTCCTTTTTCGGACCGCGGGGCGCCTGTTTGGTTAAATCCATACCTTTGTTTTGTTCCATCGCGCACTCTACGACGCGCCGCACCACCGGGCAACCGAAGGGACAAATTACGCGCTTCGAGGGACGCGGCCGGCAACCGTGCGCCGATTCCTTGGTATGAGCCAAACCAAGGAAATAATCAGCACACTGAACAGCTTGATCGAAACGCTGAAGGACGGGCAGGAGGGATTCAAACAATCCGCCAGCGGGGTGGATGACTCCCAATTGAAAACGACCTTCGACCAGCTTTCGCTCCAGCGATCGAAATTTGCCGGTGAACTGCAAAGCGAAGTGGTGAAACTCGGCGATCCGGATCCGGAAGACTCCAGCAGCACGGCGGGCGCGCTCCATCGCACCTGGATCAACATCAAGGGCGCGGTCACGAATCGCGATCGCCACGCCATCCTCGCGGAAGCGGAGCGCGGCGAAGATTCCGCGGTCGCCGCCTACAAGGACGCGATGCAAAAAGATTTGCCGGCGCCGATCAAAGACATCGTGATGCGTCAATCCACGGAAGTGAAGGCCGCTCACGATAAGATTCGCGGCCTCCGCGACGCGGCCGCGCAGAAGTAACGCGCACTCGGGCAAAATCCAGATTCAAAACAGGCGGAACACCCAGGCGTTTCGCCTGTTTTTTGTTTGCGGCGGATCCACTCCGGCTCGCCGGACTCTCCGACACCTGCACCCCCTGCAGGATCGCTATCCTGGCCACCACTTCCTAGAGGGGGCGCGGCGCCAGTCCCATCACCCGGCCGCCCGCCGTGATCCGAAGCGCCGGCAATGCCTCTCTGCCTAAATCTCCTTTCGACCGAGCACCGCAATGCACCCTTTCAATGCCCCTTTCCGGCAACAGTCCGTCGCGTATTGACCCCTTGACTAATTCCCATAGCAAGCAAAATAGACGCGCTCCGTTATGGGACGACCGTCAAGGTAAGGTCGTTGCCGGTGCCGCCTTCATAGTTGACTTGGAAGTTGTTGCCGTTGGCGGCGAAGGTTGAGCCGTCGGCGAGGTTGCTGAAGGTGCCGCTAATTAGAGTTGCAGCGGTATTGTTGATCGCGGTAAAGACCGAGCCGTGTGTGAGTGTGCCGGTGCCGAGACCGATAAAGGAAAAGAGCGCGCCGCTGTTAATGGTCACTCCCTTGGCGGTCACTTTATCCGCCTTGGCGGTGCTCGCCTTCAACTCGAATTTATAGGTCGCGTCGAGTTTGAAGGTCACCGTCTTCTTGAGGGTAAGAGTGCCGGTGCTGGTTGTCCCAGGGGCGAGGAATGCGCCTGGGCCGCTTCCGGTTCCGACGGTCACCGCGCCCCCGAATGACTCCCGTTCCGCCGAGCGTGCCGGCGTTGACCTTTACTTTGCTAGTGCCCGTGCCAGAGCTGGGCTTCGTGGTAACCAAGAGTGTGCCCGCGGTAACTGTCGTGATACCCGCATATGTGTTCGCGCCGGAGAGCGTCAGCGTTCCCGTCCCGATCTTTGTGAACGACCCCGCCGGGAAACCGTAAACAGAGCCGTCCTGAATCACACCGGAGAAGGCTGTATTCAAATTGTTGCTACCTACGGAAAGTGTGTCGCTTTTAAGAAAGACTTGGCCGCTTCCTTCGATCGAGCCGATGGTGATAGGTACAGGTTGATTATTCGAATCAACGTGCCCACTGATATCCAGGTTGCCGTTACCGAACACCTTTACCTGTGCGGTTCCGCCGCTAGAATCGGCGTAGAATAGAAGGCTTCCGCCAAAGCCACCGTTGGTGCCGCCATTCGAGATCAGCGTGCTGTTACCCGCAGTGGAGCTTTCATAAAATGTGACGTAAGCGCCGTATGCTCCGCTTAATGTTGCCCCATTGAAAGTGACTGTGGCATTTCCCGCGGTAGACGTTCCGAGAAAGTGAACCTGGCCCGGGAATAAGTAATCTCCCGATTCGAGAGCCGGATTCACCGTTAAGGTACCATCTCCCGCAGTTGCGGAGCCACTAAATTCTAAGTAGGCGCCGTATCTGCCTTGCCAGGTGCTGGAGGAGCCGTTGATGATAAAGTTTCCTTGGCCTGCCGTCGAACTGCCTTCGAACAAAATGCGGGCAGGTTCCGGTGAGTCGGTCGTGCTTCCATCAAGCGTAAACGAAGTCGCGGTGCCAGCGCTGGCGGTGTTTGTGAAGTCGATAACGTTGCCAGAATATGGGAATGGCCCTCCAGTTCTCGGTAAAGTAAAGTTTTGTGTGATGCCCGAATTATTCACAATCCCAGCCCCATTGAGCGTCAGTCCATAGGCGGGAAAGATTGTGATTGTAAAGGGGAGGGCGGTTGGAAGGAAAGTGATGTTGCTAATGCTGGGGCCTATTCCAGAGACCGTAACGGTCGTTTGACCGCCAGAAGAGAATGTCGCGGTGTCCGAGACATCGCTAGGTACAGTCATAGGACGCCAATTCGCTGCCTCAATCCAGTCGGTGGGGTCGTCCACGTGTCCCCCCGACCAAGTGGCGCTGCCGGCAAGACCACTTTGCGTGCCGAAAAGCAAAAGAAGGACCGGCAGAATCCCGGCGATGAATGCGGCCGGGAATTTGTAAAACCGCGCAGTGTTATTGGGTTTGGATGTGTTCATAGGTTGTTTTCGTTTCGTTATGCGTACTTGCGCATTTGGTTGTTCGGGTTGGCGATTCGACGATATGCCGACTTGAACTTGTCTGGCGTTTCTAATTAGCTTTACGGAAACGGCGGGGCGAAGTTCGCAGAAAAGTTTGGAGCAGTGCGAGAATTGCATGAAGGCACGGTGAAAAACCCGACTTCCAGAAGGTTGGATTTCACTCTGAAAGGACCGAACCACCTACTAGAAGGGTGGGAAACTGAGCTGAATATTTCATGGTGTAATTAAAGACCGTTGGATGTGGACAGAATCTCAGCCGCGAGCCCGAAAATAATTTGGCCGCGGCAACACGGAATGAGGAAACACTCGGAGCCACTTCAGGCGGGTCGTCCCTGATTTTGCCCGCTCTCCGAGCCGTAAGCTCCTCCGAGCAGGAAGCCGCTGCAGGCATCCGTGTCTGTCCGTGTTATCCGTGATCAAAGTAAACTCTTCGTCTCGATGGAAGATTGAATTCGACCGCCCAGTATGGCAGCATATCGGATTGATGACTGCCAAAGAGGTGCTCGACAGCGTCGCTACCATGCCCGAGGCGGATTGGATGAAAATCCAAGCAGGAATCGCGGAAATGCTGGCGGCCCGGTTTTCCGCGGACGAAGTGGCCGAGGTGCGCGAAGCCCTGGCGGAAGCGGAAGCGGAATTGGATCGAGGAGAAGGTCTCCGCGGGGATGAGATGCGCAGGCATTTCGACCTGCGATGATATATCGGGTTATCTACGCACCGCGCAGTCGCCGCGATCTGGAGAAAATTCATTCCTACCTCGCCGCGGAAGCCAGTGATCGTGCCGTCGCCGATCGGGCCATGGTTCAGGTCCTCGAGGCAGGCGACGGGCTTAGACTCTTACCTGAACGGTTCTCGCGCTACCCGTATGCGAGGCGGTGGCGAATGATGCCCGTTGGAAGCTATCTGGTCTTTTTCCAGATTCAAAAGGACGAAGTGCGCATCGGTCATGTGCGACATGGAGCGCGGCAACCGTTTGCCGACTGAGCTTGGAGAGTCGCCTAGCCCCAACACCACATTCGGGATTTGGACTATTTGGCGGAGGAAGCGCCGGCATGGACGATTCGCTGCTTGCTGCGTCGGCATGTCCGGGCCTCCCGAGGCCGCCAGCTCCACGTGCTCAATCTTGCCAGCGGTCCGTGCCGCGATGATCTCGAAATCGCCCGCATAACCATGCGGCTTGGAGCAGGCAAAGCCGTGCATGGTGGGAGCTGCCAGCACCGGGCTCATTTCCCGGCGCGCGCTTTCGATCACCTCCTGGGAAATCTCCCCTCGATCGAGAGCGAGAAACAGACGGGAGATCCATTCATCCAACGCCCAATACTCTTCGGGATTGGGACCGCCTCGTGCCACTAAGTCGTCGAGGTAACCTTGATAGGTGGGATGGCTTCTTGAAGCAGCTTGATTCTCTGCAGCGACTGTGCGCGGGTCGCGCAGGAGATTTGAACGTGGCTTCGCCGGCATCCTGATGAAACCGACCGAAGTGTCCCGAATCTCAGACGCCTTTTAGCCGAATTGCCGACCGTCGTGGATTTGGGCTATTTAGTTTGTGAAAGCGCCGACGTAGACCAATCGCCGATTGCACCCTTGAAACTCGCCCTCATGACAGAATCCCAGACAGAGGCATCTGTCGGCATGGCGAGCAGCTTTTGGCGCAGGGCCACCCGCTCGCGCATCTGCACTTCGACTAGTTGTTGATTCGAGGAGTAGGCCAAGCCGCCGATGGCGCGGAGGTAGTCGGCGAGCCATTTGGGCGGCGGTTCGTTAGTTGACGGGATTCGCCACAGGCGAACGGCACCGTCGGTCGTCACCGTGATCACGCGCGAGCCATCGGCATTTGCCGTGATGTGGCTGACTCCAGTCGAATGGGGTAATGGAAGATAGCGTTCATTGTGAGTTTTGGTGTCGTAGCAACCCACTTCTGGGTCTTGCTCAGCGCCCACCAGCAGGGCCTTCCCGCCTTCGGTGAAACGCAAGCTTGTGACAGGGCCGTTAACATGGAAGGGCTCCCCTTGTTGCTGACCGGAAGTAACGGACCAGATTCGCGCCGTCTGATCATGGCATCCAGTAACAATCAGAGTGCCGTCAGGGCTGTAAATCATAGCTGTCGCGGTAGCGTTATATCTAATCGCGTTCCGGCGAATCTTCGCAGTGGATGGATCCCAAAATTCTACGAGATCGATCCCGCACCCAATAGCCAGCTCTTTCCCACCAGGCGCAGCAGCGAGGCTGTCGGAATTTGTCGGCAGATCTAACTTCGGGCCGACTTTCTTCCCTCCCACGACTGCCCAACGCAGAACGCAGTGGGGGTGGTAATTCGCGAAAAGAGACTGGCCGTCGGTCGCGAACTCGAGGGCAGAGAGTGGGTCTTGAACGGGCGGCGTTTCCCCCAGCTCCTTACCCGATGCTGCATCCCAGAAACGAATGATTCCGTCGGAGGCGGCCGTGGCGAATCGATTGGTGGCCGGATGGTATGCGACCAAGGAAATGTCCTGCGGGCTCCGAACGACGGGAGTAACGAATCGCTGCTTGCTCAGCGACCAGAGTCCGGCGTTTCCATTCCTCGTCGCGATAAAGGCCTGGTCGTCATGACCTCTAACAAACTCGGCATAGCGGGCGCGAGCGGGGAGAGAAAGCAGCTCGCCGGGCCAAGTCTCTGATTCCGTCTTCCAGAGATAGGCCGCGTTATCCGCGCCGATCGATAACACGCTGTGACCATCAGGAGCGAAGACAGCTTTAAACACCTGATCGTCGTGATGCATTCGAAGGCCGATCTGCTTACACGTGGCCACGTCCCAGAGGCGAACTGATTTATCACTGCTGGAGGTGACGAGACGTTTTCCGTCAGGGCTGAATATTGCCGTATTCACGGGCCCCTGGTGGTCCATCGGAACGCCTCTGGGACGCCCGTCGTTCAGTGACCAGAGCCTGGCGGTGTGGTCACGACCAGCGGTCACAAGCAGCGTGCCATCAGGGCTGATGTCTAGATCGGATACCTGATTGGGATGTTGGATCTCCGGACCCAAGGGCTGGGCCGTGAAGCGGTTCCAGATTCGTGCCGTGTGATCCAAGCTGGTGGTGACAATCCTCTTTCCGTCGGGTGTAAACAACGCCCGTCTCACCGTCGACCGATGGGTCATAGGAACACCGATACGCTGCAACGTGGTTGCGTCCCACAGGAGGGCGCCGCCATTCCAGTAACAGGTAAGGATGCGGGTCTCATCCGGACTGTAGAGAGCGTCAGAAATCCGTTGCGGTGCGACAAGTTCAGCAAGTTGGTCTCCCGTCTTCACGCTCCAGACTCGCGCGGTGTGGTCCCAGCAGCCCGTTAACAGGCGCTGCCCGTCGCGGGAGAAGACGATGGTCTCAACCGTAGAGGCGCGGTCGAGGTCCGGCCTGCCGTGCTGCATCGGCTTGGCAACGGGATCGCCCGTTCTCGCATCCCAAAGGCGAACAACGCCCTCTTCATCGCTGGTCGCGACCTTCCTCCCATCCGGACTAAAACGCGCACACCAGACAGGAGCTGAGTGTTGCAATGGTTTGGCAACCGGAGCACCAGTAGAAGAATCCCAAATTCGCGCGGTTTTATCGTCGCTCGCAGTGACAAAGAAGCGACCATCCGGGCTAAAGGCGGCTTCTTCCAGCGCGTCTCCATGATAAACCCCGAGAATGGGCAGGTTGTCGCGGTCGCCCCGGCCGAACTCAAGCGCGCTTAATAAGTAGTTAGCGGCTGCGCGGTTCTCCGGCCAGAAATCAAGCGCGCGGCCCAGTAGTGCGATTCCTTCGCGCCAGGCCCCCGCGCGAAAGCGCTGGCGGCCTGTTTGAAGGTCGGCCAAGCTCGCCCGCTGGAGAGCTTTTTGCAGGGCGCTATTGCTCTCCAGAGCGATATGTCGCTGACGCAGACTCGTGACAGTCGCGGCGAGGAGAATGACGATGATCGTGGCCAAAGCAATAAAGAGGGTCTTATTGCGTGCGACGAGGAGTTGCAGACGCTTCCGGCGCCCGCCTCCTCAGCGCTCGTAGCAAATCCGCTTTGATAAGCTGCTACGTCGGCCTGCAGCGCCTTGACGGAGCGAAAGCGGCTATCAGGTTCCAGTCTCATCGCTTTTCGAACGACTGCGACGAGCGACTCGGGCCTTTTGCGTCCCGGCAGATGGCGGAACCTGCGTGCGGAAGGTTCTGCTAAGAGAGGCGCAACGTGATCAGTGAAGGAACTGCGGACGTTTTCCCCACTCTGGCGCTGGCGTTCAAAGGAAAAGGCTTCCTTCGCCGAAAGTCTCGCCGGCGCCTCGAACGTGAGCAGCGCGTAGAGGATGGCACCCAGCGCGTAAATGTCGGTTCGCTCGTCGGTGGAGTCGGCTTCGCCGCGAGCCTGTTCCGGGGCCATATAGCCCGGTGTGCCCATGACACTTCCAGGAAGCGTCAGGAAATCACTCTCACTTTCTGCTTCGAGTTCATCCTGTTCGTGATCGTTAGGCAAAAGTTGGTCACTGAGGTCATCCTTCCGGAGGACTTTCGCGGAGCCCCAATCCATCACCAGCACTTCGCCGTAGTCGCCGATCATGATGTTCTCTGGCTTCAGGTCGCGGTGGATCACCGGGTCGGGCTGCGCGTGCGCGAAGGCCACGGCATCGCAGACCTTCTGAAAGATGGTCAAGAGCGCGGATAAGGGATAGCGCCGCCTCTCTGCGGAGTCACCGCGGGAGAGACTCTGCAGGATCTCCAGCAGGGTTTGCCCCTTGACCAGCTTCATGGTGTAGAAGGGACATCCCTTTTCGTCCGCGTTTAGCTCGTGGACGGGAACGATGCTGGGATGTTGCAAGCGAGCCGTGATGCGGGCTTCGCGGATGAAGCGCTCTTGATCTTCCTTGTTCCCTGAGCGCAGGAGTCTTTTCAACGCGATCGAGCGTTGGAGCGGGTTTTCCGTCGCCTGAAGGACCTGTCCCATTCCCCCACGACCCACTTCCTCGCCGACGTCGTAACGCTCGCAGCCTAGTGCGTCCGCCAGTTTTTCCGCCGCGCTCGAAGACGCCGCGCCATTCGCGAGGGTCGGCCATTCCTCAGACGGCAGTCGCCGCCAGGTGAGAGTTGCTGGACCCAGAGTAACCTTGCTCCCTTCCCGCACGATCACCGGGAGAGTGACGCTTTCTCCGTCGAGGAGAGCGCCGCCCAGCTTCGCCCATTCGGTCGCCGGACTTGGCGAATTGAGAGTTAGCTCATGGTCGGAGGTCCATTCCAAGGAGGCCTGACAAGTCCCAACGCAAGATTCGTCGAGCACCAGGTGGCAATCGCAATTTCTCCCGATGGTGAACGGTTCATTTCGGGCCGCGATAAATCTTCGGTCTCGATCAGTCTCGACGACAACTATTTCGATGAGAGGAGACACGGCCTGATTCTTTTCAGGCGAAGGCCAAAAAGAAAGCGCAATCTTTAGCCCACGCCGTCACGGAGTCCGGCTTCATCACCCAGGAAAATTAAAGCCCTGCTTCCCGCCGTGATGATGTCTCCCTCTTTGAGCACGGCTTCGGTCACGCGCTGGGGCTGCTGGTTCAAGAAAGTGCCATTCCGAGATTGCAGGTCGCGCAGAACGAAGAAACCGTCGACCAGCTCGATCTCAAAGTGATGGCGACTCATCCGTTGATCGTCGCAGGACAAGTCGCAGCCGGTGGGGTGGAAGCTGCTTTTCGAGAGACGGCCGACGATCAGCTTCCGGTTGATTGGCTGGAATTGGCCTTCTTCCTCTCCTCCTCGCTGATAAAGCAGCCCCGCCCCGAGCGGCTTGGCCCCGAGGTCGCGGTAAAGAACAATAAACCGGCGCACCCGTTCAAAAATATCCGGAGGAGGCGCCTGGATGGATCGCTCGGTCTCTTGCGACTCGAAAATCAACTGGGAAAGCTCTTCATCTGAAATCTCGGCGATGGGTGAGTTCATAACTTTGCGGCGACTAAACGGCGAGCGCTTCCTCCATGTCTGCGCCTCGGTCGAGCGCTTGGAGCACGCGGCGAAGTCGGGCCAAGACCGCGCGCTTGGCTTCGTAAACATTGCCCACAGAGGTTTCGAATTCGTCCGCCACCTCCTGCGGATTCCTTTGCTCGATCGTGACCGCTTTGAAGACGCTCACCGTTCGCGGCCGAAAGGACTGTTTCTCGACGAGCAAATCCAGCGCGCGGAAGATGAGGGCCAGCTCACCCGCGCGTTGCGCGCGATCTGCCGGGCCGTCTGAACCATCCGTCATTTGACTCTCGGTAAGGCCCGATCCGGGCATGAGATCGATCGAAATATGCCGGCTCTCACGACGACCCCGCCGGCGCAAGGCATCGACCACACAACAGCGCGCGACATGAAATAGAAAACCGGTGAACCTGCCTTTGGCCGGATCAAATCGGGCAAAACCGACTCGGAGCATCTTGATCATCGTTTCCTGCAAGACATCGGCGCACTCCGCCTCGCTGAGGGAATGGGAGGCGGCAAAGGCGAGAATGGGCCGCTCGTAGAGGTTGTAGAAATTTCTCCAATCACCATCGGAACCGCCAGCTTGGATGCGAACGATCAAGCTGTGCTGCGTAGGGATCATAGAAGGGAGAAAAGCCGATTCTTATACGCGCCACCTTACCGGTCGATCACATTTCGGTTTGCCGGCGTCGTGCTTGAGTTCCGCCTTCGAGGGACAAAATCTCAGGAGGAAAATTTGGTTACTCGGGCTGCTCGCCAACGGCCAAACCCTCGTGGAGGGCGTCCCCGGCTTGGCGAAACCCAAGACTCCGCCGTAGCCGCCTACAAGGACGCGATGCAAAAAGATTTGCCGGCGCCGATCAAAGACATCGTGATGCGTCAATCAACGGAAGTGAAGGCCGCACGATAAAATCCGCGGTCTCCGCGACGCCACTGCTCAGAAGTAGCGGGCGCTAAAACGAAAATTTCGCCTGTTTTGCGTACGAGATAGATCTTGCCCCGGCGCCCTCACCTGCGCTAGGACCAAACTAGGGCTGGCGTGACTCCACCCCTCACCCGGCGTTCCCTTGTGGCAACCGACCCTTCAGTTCTCTTCCCCGAGCTGCCTCAGTCGCGCTACAGCCGCCTTTGCCCGGGCGAAGCTTGGGCGCCGCACGACCCGGAGAAGTTACAAGAGTTAGCGCGACTAATGGACGCCCACGCGCCGCCGGATGCCAGCGCGCGACTGAGCATGCCTTCCGGCTATGTCTATTTCGGGCAATTCGTCGATCACGATCTCACCCGGGATAACACTCCACTGGCCAACGCCAGACCGCAGGCCGGCGCGACCCTGAATTGCCGCCGGGCGGCCCTCGACCTGGAAGTGCTCTACGGCGACGGACCGATCGCGAACTCCGCCCTCTACGGGGATGGGGGCAAGCTCCGCCTGGGTGAAACTGAGTCCTACACCGCAACCGTCTTTCCGCATCACTCTTATCCGGCGAGTCCGAACGATCTCTGGCGCGGGAGCAACGGCGAAGCAGTAGTCGTGGATTATCGCAGCGATGAAAACGTCATCATCGCGCAGATGCACGTGCTTTGGATCAAGCTGCATAACCGGCTGCTCGAACTCGCGCCGGAACAGGAAGAATTACTCGCGGGCTTGCCCGAAGGATCTCTTTTCGACCGGGTCCGGCAGTTAGTGACCTGGCTTTATCAATGGATCATCGTGCATGACTTTCTTCCTTCCTTCATCCGCCACGACGTTCTGTTCGACGTCTTCCGGCGGCGCAACCTCCTGCTTTACCGG
Source organism: Chthoniobacterales bacterium (assembly GCA_038240025.1). Classification (GTDB taxonomy): domain Bacteria; phylum Verrucomicrobiota; class Verrucomicrobiia; order Chthoniobacterales; family UBA10450; genus Palsa-1392. The sequence continues at coordinate 45,897 of JBBSED010000016.1, read as the reverse complement.
GCGATCAGCCCACCCAGCCGCACACCCTTTGCCCTCCCGCTGGAGTTCACGGTCGCGGCTTATCGTTTCGGACACAGCATGGTGCGCGACGAATACACCCTCGCCAGGGGCCGCTCGGTCACGACCGAAGAGTTACTCCTGATGACACAGCGGGGCGGTGGGATCACCTCCAGGCTGCGCGCCGATTTCGTGATCGATTGGTCTCTCTTTCTCGAAGAAAAGACTTTCGCCAATCGAGGGGAACGAATCGATACCTTCATTGCTTCGGCTCTCTCCAGGCTGCCGGGAATTATTCTGCCACAGGTAACTCTTCTCCGCGGATCGGCCATGCATTTACCGAGCGGCGAGGAGTTCGCGCGGCATTTTAACTTGCCCGCAATCGCCGCCTCCGAGATCCCGGCAGCGAGTGGGGCGGCACAGGCCTTGTTTCAAGATCCGGGGATCCGCGGGCGCACACCGCTTTGGTATTACCTCCTCCGCGAGTCGGCTGTCGCTGCGGTCTTTGAACCGGGCCCACGGGATGAGTCCGTCATGTTACACAAGCTCGGGCCGGTGGGCAGCCGCATTGTCGCGGAGGTCTTCTACCAAGTCCTCGCAGCGGACGGTAACTCGATTTTTAACGCGGGGAAACATTGGCAGCCCCCGTCCTGTGCGGTGGGCCTCTCCAAGACGCCCGAGAGGCTCAGGACGCTGCTGACGCTGGCTCGCGTCGCGCAGGGGGATTGAGCTACGCTAAAGAATTCCAATAGCGGTAACAACAGACCGTATTCTCCTGCACGAGGGTGATATCGGAGACTCTTTGCGTCGGGATTTGCAGGACCAGCGATCCGCTCTCACCGGCTGCGGTCTGTCCCGCAGGCATGAAGATAGTCTTTATCCCCGCCGGTGGTGCAATGCGTCCCACGGTCGCAAAGAGTTGAAAGGAATGGGCATCATCCCGGAGGCACAGGTCCGACTCGCCCGGGTTAGCCACGAGATAACGCAGGACGTCTACGACCGCGGCCGCGCGATCGTCTGGTCTGTCCCATTGCCGGGCGGCTGAAGTTGAAGGCGGGCCCAGGGTGGGAGATAAGAGGCAGGCCTTGAGCAACTGTTCGTCGCTCATCGCGCTGGCGTCTGGTGGTGGCGCCTCGAGGCGGAGTGAGCCTCCATCCGGTCGCTGCGTATCCCCAGCCGGAACGAAAGCGACCTTGGCCGCCGCGGGAGGCGTGACCTGGCCGTGATCGACGAACAGTCGCTTGGCGACCTGATTCGATTGCAGGCACTGCTGGCAAAGCGCCAGATAGTCCTGGTCGTTGCACGACAGGATATGTCTTAGCACATCCGCGATCGCGTTGAATTTATCGTCGTTTTTGGTCCAGTCTCTCATGGTTTGACTGCGCCCGCCGCGCGATGGGCGGCGAATACGGCTGACTGCTCGAGTGCTGCTTTGCGCATGAAATCGATCCTGGCGCTCAGCTTAACCAGGAACTCCCGGAAGCGGTCGTCGTCGCGCAAGCTATCGAAGCGCGGATCAAGCCGCGGCGAACGGGCATCACTCCAGCCCGCCTCTACCGCGTTGTTGAGATAATCGAGGGCGACGGATTTCTCCCCGAGGGAAGCGGAGAGGGCAGCCAGCCGGTAAAAGTCGGCGCCGGAATGGACGCCGGACGGGGAATGAAGTTCTTTGGCGCGGGCTTCTCTTAGGGTCGTTAGGCCAGCGGCCTCGCGGTTGGCCATCTGCTCCAGGCGACCGAGCGCGGAGTCATAGCTGACTTCGGCCCAACAGCCGATGCCATTGTGAGGATCCCGCTCCGCCAGGGCGCGGTAGAGGCGCTCGGCTTCCTCTACCCGTCGTTCGAAGAATGCGATCTGCGCGGCGATCTCAGCGGGGTGAGTGTCAGATCCTTTCTCCTCACTCTGATTGGCCGCAACGATCGCGCGCGCGGCGGCGAACTGACCCTGGAGCAGACGCAGGAAGCTGAGTCCGATCCAGCCATCGGAAGCCTGGGGCTGAAGCTCGGCGGCTCGCCGAAAGGCCTTCTCCGCCCGGGCGTCGTCGCCCAGTTGGACCCAGCAGTTCCCGATCAGGGCATCGTAGTCACCCGGTCGTGACGCCCAATGACGCGCGAGGCCGAGCCATTGCAGGGCGCGCGCCGGCTGGCCGAGCGAGATATAGGTTTGACCAAGCAGGCTGCAGACAAACTCTTCCGCTCCGCCCGTTTCGATCGCGCGCAATTGTTCCTGCACGGCCGCGGCGAATTCCTCCTTCTGCCCCAAGACGCCGGCGAGAGAGCGATGCGCGTCGGGTAGCTCTGGCTCGAGCGCGAGGGCCAGCCTGGCTTCATGCTCCGCGCGCGCGAGAAGCTGGGAGTCCCATTGCAAATGCATCCTCCCCCCGCAGGTGGCGGCGAGATAGGCATGGGCCGACGCTGACTTCGGTTGCAGCTTGATCGCTTCCTCGAGGCAACGAATCGAGCGGTCGAGATTTGCGGTGCCATCGCGAAACATCAGTTGCCGGCCGGCGACGATAAATTCGCGGGCGCGCTCATCGCGCCAGCCCGGATCCCGTCCGCGAATGGAAAGGGCCGACCAATCCTTGGCGTTTAGAATGTCATGAAGAGGTCGCGCCAGACCTTGGAGTGCGCCTCGAATCGCCGCCGGGTCGGGGCTCGTCTCCACGGAACGCGCGAACAACGGCTCCCCGGTGCCAGCGCTCAGGAGGCGCAGAGAGATGCGAAGCTTGTCCCCCACCACTCGTTTACTCCCAGTAAGAATCGTGCGGGAATGACTGGAGCGGTTGGCCTCGCGCAGGTCATCGACGTTCGCCGTGTCGGCCCAGAAAGGGCTGGTCTCACCCAGGAGTGTGACCCGGGCGGGACCGAGCTGCCGCAGGTCTTCGCGCAGAGCGATGGTGATCGCCTCCGCGAGAACCGGATCGGGCGTTCCCTGGTCGAGATCGAGAAGCGGAAGGGCCGCGATGGAGAACGTCGCCTCCTGGTTTGCAAGCACGGTCGCGGCTAGGCGCCGGGATTCCAACTGCCTAACGAGTATAACTCCGCCGAGAAGAAAGAGCCCCGCGAGACTGGCGGCGAGCGCCGGTTTGCGGCGCGACCAGCGGGAAAGGCGGGTGGGAAACGCCAGCGGACGGGCCACGATGGAACGGCCTTCCAACCAGCGCTCCAGGTCCTCCGCGAGGTCGGCGGCGGAAGCGTAGCGCGCCTGCGGTTCCCGCTCGAGGCAACGCGCGCAGACCGTTTCCAGGTCGCGGTCCGCGTGCCGGACTAACGAACGTAGCTTTGGTGCAGAGTTAGTCGATGCCTGACGGATGACGGCGAGGGCATGTTCGCCCAGAAACGGCGGCCGGCCCGCGAGAAGATCGAAAAGGATCGCACCGATGCTGTAAATATCGGCGCTTGCGGTGACTTCCGCGGAAGGGCCTTCCGCCTGCTCCGGCGCGATATAACCAGGCGTGCCGAAGATGGTCAGGCTCCTCGTCAGATCACTGGACGCGTCAAGCCACTTGGCGAGGCCGAAGTCCGTGACCAGCGGTTCGCCGTTGCCATCGAGGAGAATATTCCCGGGCTTCAGGTCGCGATGGAGAATGCCCTGGCGATGGGCTTCCTGCACGGCTCGCGTCACCTTCGCAATCAGGCGGACGATCTCGCGCGGATCGGCGCGCAGCGCCGGGCTGACCTCCTGGAGGTTACCGCCCGACGCGTACTTCATGCTGAAATAGGGAACGCCGTCGTCGCTTTCTCCCACTTCGTAGATCGGCAGGATATGCGGATGATCGAGACTGGCCGCCGCCTCGGTCTCGCGCCGGAAGCGGGCCAGCGTCTCCCGCGAATCGGAGTGATAACTGAGGATCCGCTTCAAAGCGACAATCCGCCGTGAGTGGCGCTGCCGGGCGCGATAAATCACCCCCATGCCGCCGCGCCCGATCTCTTCGAGGACCTCGTAGTTCCCCAGCCGCCAGTGCGTATCCGCGACTGCCACCGCCGAGAGCGCCGCGCGGAATTCCTCGCCCGTAAGCTGATCGTCGCCGTCCCCGATCCCCAGCAGGCAACCGAGGCAAAGCCCGTGGCCCACCTCCACATTGGCCCCGCATTCGGGGCAGGCCGCGGCGTCGCTCCGCCAGGCGGCAAGCGAATCGGTGAGTCCGGCGAGATTCATCAGTGGGTGGGTTTGTTCGGGACGGGCGGCAGACTCAGTGGCCGCCAGCGGCGAGCGCTGCGACCAGGTAACGCAGCTCGGTGTCCACTTTGTCCGGGTTCTCCATGGTGGCGGCGACTTCGCTGCGCAATAATTGACGATAACGCTGGCGCAAGCGGTGCAGAGCGTTGCGCAGCTCCGGCACGCCGACGCCCAACTCCCGGGAGAGCGCTTCGTAGGAAACCTCTTCCCGGCTGGCGATCAACGCACCCTGCAGCGCATCGAAAACTCGTTGCCGTCCGAGACTCGCGCACTCCTCCTGCAGGGAGCGCAGGGAACGCTCCGCGACCGTCGCCGCCCAGCGGACGTCGAAGATTCGTTCCGGCGACCAAGATTCCAAGGCCTGGGCCGGCACGGTGAGACGCGAGGGCGCTTCGGCCATCCATTCATCCCAGGAAATGAGTTCCACCTCTCCCCCGCGTTTGCGCGCCGTCCTTTTGGCGTGCGCGTCTTTCAGGAAATGCTGCAGCGAAGTGAGCAGCAGCGAACGGAAGCGGCCGCGCTCGGGATTCGCGCGTTCGAGGAAATTGCCGTTCAGGATCATGACGAAAAAATCCTGGGTCAGATCCTGCGCATCCGGGATCGAATATCCGAGCCGACAGAGAAAAGCGAAGACGGGCCGCCAATAGGTCCGGCAAAGGTGGCTAAGCGCAACGCGAGCCCTGGTTTTGTCCTCGCCCTGCTCCAACGAAGAAAGAATGACGCTCCAGCGAGTAGTGTGGAAGCGGCTGCTGCTTTCCACATCTTTCGCTTCATCTGAGGCCACGGGCGTGGAGGATGCTGGTCGCTCCCATCCTCGACAAGCCAAAAACCGTGTTCGATCACTCGTGTCCTTTTCTCTGCGACTCCGTCCCGAAGGTCTCGCAAGGGAACTGGCGACTCGAGGGAGAGGCGTGCGAGAGATGTCGGGAGAAAGTCTGGCGTCACCTCTTTCTACGGATTTTTCCGGGCGAGATTTTAAAAAATCTTTCGCTTGCGGGAAAATCTTTCGTTTTCGCGGAAGTCGCGAGACCTCCGCCGGGAGGCGAGCCCGGCTTTATTCGAACGCATCTCCCTTGGGTTTGTCTCATCCTGCCTATGAATTCAACGCAGGAAGTCACCCAGCAGGTGCAGGAGCTGGGGCAATGGATCGCGCCCTTGCGCGAACAGATCGGCCACGTCGTGATCGGCCAGAAATATCTCGTCGACCGGCTCTTACTCGGCCTCCTCGCCAATGGTCACGTCCTGCTCGAAGGCGTCCCGGGTTTGGCCAAAACGCTCACCGTCAAGACGATGGCGGCCTGCATCCAGACCGGTTTCCAGCGACTGCAATTCACGCCCGACCTCTTGCCGGCGGACTTGATCGGCACGCTGATCTACAACCCGCGCAGCGGTGAGTTCACGACCAAGCTCGGCCCGATTTTTTCGAACCTCATCCTCGCCGATGAAATCAACCGCGCGCCCGCGAAAGTGCAAAGCGCGCTGCTCGAAGCGATGCAGGAACGCCAGGTCACGATCGGCGACACGACCTATCAACTGCCCGACCCGTTCCTTGTGCTCGCGACCGAAAACCCGCTCGAACAGGAGGGCACCTATCAGCTTCCCGAGGCGCAGCTCGATCGTTTCATGTTGAAGCTGAATGTCGGCTATCCCGCGAAAGCGGAAGAGCGCCGCATTCTCGATCTGATGGCGACCTCGGCGCCAAACTTGAGTGTCGAGCCGGTGGTGGCGCCGGAGCAGATCATCGCCGCGCGCAACCTGGTCAACGAAATCTACATCGATGACCGGGTGAAGGACTACATCGTCGACGTCGTCTGGGCGACGCGCGAGCCGGCCAGCTACCGGCTGGAACTTGACGGCTTGATTCGCTACGGCGCTTCGCCGCGCGCCACGATCTATCTCGCGCTCGCCGCGCGCGCCTACGCTTTCCTCAACGGCCGCGGCTACGTCACGCCGCAGGATATCAAGAGCATCGGCGCGGATGTTTTGCGGCACCGCGTGATCGTGAGCTACGAAGCGGAAGCCGAAAGCCTAACGAGTGAAACAGTGATCGAGCGTATCTTCGCGGGCCTGCCGGTGCCGTAATCTCCCGTGGACGAGAGCCAACAGACACCGGCGGAAATCCTCAAAAAGATCCGGGCCCTCGAGATCAAGACCAAGGGTCTCGTGCAGTCGGCTTTTGCCGGCGATTATCACAGCGTCTTCAAGGGGCGCGGGATGAATTTCGAAGACGTGCGCGAGTATCAGCCGGGCGACGAAATTCGGGCGATCGACTGGAACGTGACCGCGCGGCTCGGGACCGCGTTCGTGAAGAAGTTTACCGAGGAGCGCGAGCTCACGGTCATGCTCGTGGTCGATGTCAGCGCGTCGGGAAATTTCGGGAGCGTCGAGCAATCGAAGCGCGAACTGGCCGCGGAAGTCGCCTGCCTGCTCGCCTTCAGCGCGATCCGGAATAACGACAAGGTCGGGCTGATTCTCTTCTCGGATCAGGTCGAGCTTTTCATTCCGCCGAAAAAGGGCCGCTCGCACACCCTGCGTCTTATCCGCGAGATCCTTTTCTTCGAGCCGAAAGGCCGCGGCACTTTGCCGGGTCTCGCGCTTGATTATCTCAACCACCTCGTCACCCGCCGCTCGGTCGTCTTCTTCGTCTCCGATTTCCAGGCCGAAGATTTTTCGCGCGCACTGACGGTCACGAGCCGACGGCACGACCTGATCGCGATCCGGATCGACGACCTGCGCGAAGAAACGCTTCCCAATATCGGCATCATCACTTTGGAAGACGCCGAGACCGGAGAGCAGATCGAGATCAACACCGCCGATCGCTCGACGCGCAGCCGGTTCAGCGCTCTGGCCGAGCAAAAACGCGCCGAAGTCACGCAGATTCTGCGGCGGAACAACATCGACGCGATCTCGCTCCGGACCGGCGACGATTACCTGCCGGCGCTCCGCACTTTTTTCAAGCAACGCGAACGGCGGATGGCGCGTCGTTAGGCAACACCCGATGATTTTTCTCGCCCAAGAATTTCACGACATCTCCGGCCCGGTGGATTATTTCATCCTCAAGCCGTGGATGGTTTTTTGCGGGGTCGCGACGCTCCTCCTGCTCGCCGGGCTCACGATCTGGCTGGTGAAATGGTATCGCCGCCGGCCGGCAAAAATTCCCACGCCGCGCGAGCGCGCGACTGACGAGCTGGCGCGGATCGAGAACCAGATCGAAACCCTGCCGCCGTATCAATTCAGCATCCGCGTCTCCGACATCCTGCGGCGCTATGTGACGGAGCAATATCAGCTCCCGGTGACCCGCCAGACCTCGGTGGAATTCCTCAACGCGCTCGCCGCGACTTCGCCGTTCTCGGCCGACGAACAGACTCTCCTTGGCGATTTCCTGAACGGTTGCGACCTGATCAAGTTCGCGCGCTACGACGCGACTACGGCGGACAGCCGGCTGCTCCTCGAGGAAGCGAGCCGTTTCGTGAAAGGAGGCGCGCTTGCACCCGCTTAGTCTCTGGCCCTCCAACTCGCCCTGGGCGTTCTCCTTCGCGCATCCGTGGTTCTTGCTGCTCCTGCTCCTCGTCCCGCTCATCGCCTGGCTGCGCGGGCAGCGTGGCAAGGCCGCCGCCTTGGTCTTCTCCTCGACTGCCACCTTACACTCGTTAGGCAAACGCAGCGCCTCGAGCGCGGGTGCGATCATGCGCGGACTGCTCTATCTCGCGCTGACGATTTTCATCCTCGCGCTCGCCCGGCCGCAGCTCGGAAAAAGCCTCACCGAAGTGGAAGCGAGCGGGATCGACATCATGGTCGTGCTCGACGTTTCCGGCTCGATGCTGACGAGGGATTTCACCGTCGGCGGGGAGCAGGCGACGCGGATCGACGCCATCCGCGAGGTCACGCGCAAGTTCATCGAGGGTCGGCCTAACGACCGTATCGGGATCATCGCCTTCGCCGGTCGTCCTTATGTCGTTAGTCCGCTGACCCTCGATCACGACTGGCTCCTGCAAAATCTCGAGCGCGTTCGGATTGGCCTGGTCGAGGATGGGACGGCGATCGGTTCCGCGATGGCGTCGGCCGCGAATCGCCTGACCGATAAGAAATCGAAAAGCCGCGCGCTCGTGCTGCTGACCGATGGCGAAAACAACGCCGGGAAGATCCCGCCGAACACCGCCGCGGAAGCGATCAAGGCCCTGAAGATTCAGCTCTACGCGATCGGCGCGGGCATCAACGGGATCGCGCCGGTGCCGATCTTCGATCCCAACAGCGGCCGGCCCGTGACCGACGTCTCGGGCAACATTCTTTATCAAAATCAGCGGGTGCAGTTCAATGAAGCGGGCTTGAAGGAGGTCGCGAAAATCGCCGGCGGGCAGTTCTTCCGCGCGACCGACACCGACTCGCTCGAAAGCATCTACGGCGACATCGACAAAATGGAGAAATCGACCGTCTCGGTGAAAAAGTATCAGCAGTATCGCGATCTGTTTCCGGCCTGTCTCATGGCTGGCGCGGGCGTGCTCCTGGCCGAGCTACTGCTCTCGCAAACCATCTGGAAAAAGCTGCCGTGACCTTCGGTTATCCACTGTGGCTTTGGGCGCTGCTGGCGCTGCCGCTCCTCGCATTCTTCTTCGCGCGAGCGGAGCAGCGCGGGGCGGAGCGCCTCCAGCAATTCGTCGCCGCGCGCCTCCTCCCGCAACTCGCGGGGACGGTCAATCGCGGCCGGCGCATCTTTCGTTTCGCGCTGCTCGTGCTCGTGCTCGCGCTCGTGATCGTAAGCCTCGCGCGACCACGCTGGGGTTATGCCTTCGATGAAGTGCGGCGCAAAGGACTCGATCTCATTCTCGCGGTGGACGTCTCGCGCAGCATGCTCTCGAACGACGTGCCGCCGAGTCGGCTCGAGCGGGTGAAACTCGCGACCCAGGATCTGCTGAACGAGCTGCAGGGCGATCGCGTCGGGCTGATCGCGTTCGCCGGACGCGCCTTCTTGCAGGCGCCGCTCACGATCGATTACGACGCCGCCGTCGACTCGATCAACGACCTCGACAGCAAAAGCATTCCCGAGGGCGGCACGAACATTTCCGAAGCGATCACGCTCGCGACTAAAACCTATGGCAAAGCCGCGACCGGCAATCGCGCGCTGATCATTTTTACCGACGGCGAGGAATTGAACGGCGACGCCGTGACCGCGGCGAAAGCGGCCGCCGCCGCGGGGGTGAAGATCTTCACCGTAGGCGTCGGGACCCCGGGCGGCTCGCTCATTCCGATCCCGGGCGAAAATGGCGGAACCGCTTTTGTAAAAGACGAGGAGGGCAAAGTGGTAAAGTCGAAACTCGACGACGCGCGCCTGCGCGAAATCGCCCAGGCCGCCGACGGCTTCTATCTCCATCTCGACAACGGCCCGAAGACGATGCAGCAACTCTTCACCGACCGCCTGAGCAAGATGAAAGTGGCCGATATCAATGCGCGGCTTTCCCGGCGCGCGATCGAGCGCTACGAATGGCCGCTGGCGGCGGCGATCCTGCTCTTCGCGATCGCTTTGCTGATCAACGATCGCAAACGCAAGCGCCCAACCCCCCGGGGCGCGGCCATCCCGGTCGCGGCGGGATTTTTACTTATGCTCGTTAGGCAGAGTTACGGGGCGTCGACGGGGATCGATTTATATGAACAGCAGAAATACCCCGAAGCCTATGAGCATTTTCAGCAGACTTTGAAAGAGAATCCGGGTACGCGCCAGACTGACCGAGTCGAATTCGATGCGGGCGCGGCGGCTTATAAGATGAAGGACTACAACAAGGCGCTGCAATCCTTCAGCCAGGCCTTGCTCTCGAAGGAGCCGCACTTGCAGGCGACCAGTCATTACAACCTCGGCAACACGCTCTACGAGCGGGGCGAGGCCGAGAAGAGCGACGACAAAAAACTTACCGATTGGGAGGGAGCGCTCCAGCATTACAGCGAGACTCTGAAAGCCGAGCCAAAGAACAAGGAAGCGAAGGATAACTACGACTACGTCAAAAGGAAGATCGACGAATTAAAGAACAAGCAGCAGCAATCTCCGCCGCCCACACCGACTCCTTCTCCGTCTCCTTCGCCGAAGGATCAGAAGAAGAACGACAAAGACAAGGACAAAGACAAAGACAAGGACAAGGACAAGGACAAGGACCAACAAAAGGACAAAGGGCAGGGCGATCAGCAGAACAAGGATCAGCAAAAGAACGACCAACAGCAGCAATCGCCGAACGGTCAGGGCTCGAAAGACCAGCAGCAGAAGGGAGAAAAAGGCCAACAATCTCCAACTCCCACTCCTTCGCCCTCGCCTTCGGGTTCAGCTTCACCTTCGCCGACGCCCACCCCGAGTCCCACCCCGGGCTCGAGTCCATCGCCGGGTGAAGGTTCGCCTTCGCCAACGCCGACTCCTTCGCCGGAAGGCCAGAACGGAAGTTCTCCATCTCCTTCACCGGGCCAGGGCGAGAGTCCTTCCCCCACCCCGGGTGATCAGGGCACACCGACGCCGACGCCTGGTTCCGGCGATCAAAATGGCGGGGAAGGTGAGCAGCCGAGTCCGACCCCGGCCGGCACTCCGGGTAAGCCGTTAAAAGGCGACGTGAAAGGGGCGAACGGCGAGCAACCGAAAGATCAACAACCCGCGCAGGCAGCCGAGGTCGAGCCAGAAAAGGAGGGCGAGATGAGCCCGAAACAAGCGGCCCGCCTGCTTGAATCGATGAAGGATGAAGAGCAGAAAGTGCAGCTCGATGAACACCGGGCGACCCGCCATGTCTATAAGGATTGGTAGGCGGGAGCGGTTGCCGCGCGCGCGGCCCTGACCGATGGAAAGAACGATGTTTCGACGATTTATTCTCGTAGCCCTGCTCGCGTTCGCGGGGACGGCCGGGGTGCGCGCCGACGCGCCAAGCGTAACCGCGGTGCTGAACAGCTCCGAAACGGAAGAGGGTCGTCCGGTGCAGTTGCAGATCAAGGTGACTGACGACAACGAGGCCACTCCGCCTAACGACATCGCGGTCGAGGGCCTCGACATCCGCTTCACCGGCCAGTCGCAGTTGATCGAGGGCCGTAACTTCCACATGAGCTACAGCTTCATTTACAGCTATACGATCATGCCCTTGAAAGCGGGGACGTTCACCATCCCGCCGCAAACCGTCCGGACGAAGAACGGCAACCAGCGCACCCCCGCGCTGACCCTGAACGTCGCCCCGAACGACGGCACGACCACGCGCCGCGGCCGGCGCGGCGGCGGGAACGCGATCGACGAGCGCAAACTCGTTTTCGCCGAACTAGTCGTCCCGAAAAACACCGCCTACGTCGGCGAGATCGTGCCTGTGGAAATTCGCCTTGGCTTCAACACCCGCGTTCGCTCCCGACTGGCGGAGCTGCCGAATCTGACTGGCCAGGGCTTCACCACTCAGCGGATGCCGGAGCCAAAAAAAAGCGTCGAGACGATCGATGGCGTCACCTATGAGGTGCTGACTTTCAAGACCGCGATCGCGCCCGCGCGGAGCGGCAAACTCGACCTCGGTCCGGTGGAAGCGAAAGCGCTCGTGCAGGTGCCGCGCCGCGCCGGCAGCGGCGGCCGTTCGCCCTTCGATGTCTTCGGGATGGACGATCCGTTTAACGACCCGTTCTTCAACGACCCCTTCGGCGGGATGACCGAGCAGCGGCAGATGGAACTGAAGAGCCAGCCGGCCATGCTCGAGGTGAAAGCGCTCCCGCCCAATCCCCCGCCCGGCTTCGGCGGGGCGGTCGGCATTTTTAATCTCAACAGCGCCGTGAAACCGACGACCGCCCAGGTCGGCGACCCGTTCACCGTCACCGCGACGATCGCGGGTCGGGGTAATTTCGATCGCGTGACCGCGCCCGAGCTGGAGAGCGACCGTGGCTGGCACACCTATCCGCCGTCGGCGAAATTCACCGCGAACGACGACGTCGGGCTGAGCGGGACGAAGACTTTCGAGATGGTCCTCACGCCTAACGAGAATAAGACTGCGATCCCGCCGTTGGTCTGGAGTTATTTCGATCCGCTGAAGGAGAGCTACGTCACGGTGAAAAGTGAGGAGCTGCCCGTGGTCGTGGAAGGCGGGATCGCGCCGGCCCCGACTGCGGCGATCGCGAGCGCGGCCGCGCCGCCGCGCGCGAAAGCCCAGCCGAGTCCGGCCGCGTCGGCGGACGACATTTTGTATCAGCTGACCGATCAACCGCACTGGGTGCGGAGCTTTACCCCGCTTTACTTGCAGCCGGCCTTTTGGGCCGTGCAGGCGCTCCCGCTGCTCGGGTTGATCGGATTCTTCGGCTGGAAATCGCGGCAGCGGCGCCTCGCCAATCGCGAAGGGCTGCGCCGCGCCGCCTGGGAACAGGAGACGGCCGAGCTGCAGAAAAAACTCCGCCGCCCCAATGAACCGCCAGATCAATATTTCGCGGGCGCGCTCCGCGTGGTGCAGCTCAAGACCGCGTTGGCCCGCCGGGTTGAACCGAACACGGTCGATGCCGAGACGGCCGTGGCCGCGTTTCAACTCGACGACGCGCGGCGCGCACGGGTGCACGAACTTTTCCGGCAGAGCGACGAACTACGCTACAGCGGCCGGCAAAATGGGCACGACGCGGTAAGCGAGCAAACGCGCGCAGAGGTGCTGGACCTGATCGAGAATCTTTCCTGATGCGCCCGCGACTTTTACTCTCACTATTGGCCGCGGCGGCCTTTTGCCTAACGACCGCGGTGCCCGCGCGCGCGCAGGCGGAAGCGACCTTCGCGAAAGCCAATGCGGACTACGCGGCGGGTCATTTCGCGCAGGCGGTCAAGGGCTACCAGGCGCTGGTCGATGGGCAGCACTGGAGCGCGAGCGTTTTTTACGATCTGGGAAACGCCCATTTCCGCGAGGGCGACTTCGGGCGCGCGATTCTGAATTACCAGCGCGCGCTTGCCCTCGCGCCGACGCAACCGGAAGCGCAGGCCAATCTCCGCCTCGTCCGTGATCAGTCGCGCGCGCTCGAGCTCACTCCGAGTTGGGCCGAGGAGCACCTCGATTTTCTCAGCACCGATCAATCCGCGGTGGTCGCGGCCGTTGCATTTTGGTGCGCAGCGTTCGTGCTCGCGTTTTTGTTGTTCGCCCGGCGCCGGGCGGTGGTTTGGATTTTTACGCTAGTCCTTCTCTGCGCGATCGGAGGCGGCGCGATTTTCGCGATCATGGCTTTCGAGAACGGCCGCAGCGGTCGTGACCTTGCGATTGTGACTGGGGAAAAAGTGCAGGCCCGGCTGGCGACGGCGGAGAGCGCCGGCACCGTCCTGCTGTTGCCGCCCGGGAGTGAAATCAAGATCCTGAGCACGCGCGGCGATTGGACCTACGCGGCCTTGCCTAACGATCTCCGCGGCTGGGTCCCGGCTCAGAGCGCGGAGCGGGTGCGCTTATAAAAACCTCGCCGAAGCGCCGCTCGGCGCGGGTCGTTCCGACGGTCGCGCCCCAGCGGCTGGGTTTCGCGGTCAAGGTGCTCGGCGCCGAGGGGCTGAAGAGCAACGATAGCCGGCGCTGGCAACAGTCGCCGCACTTGCGGGTCTCGATCGATTACCTGCACCAGATTTTCGATTACCTGGCGAAGCAGGACATCCGGATGTACCGGATTTCGTCCGACGTGGCGCCGTACGTGACCCATCCCGACCTGCCGCAATTTCACCGGCAGGTGCGCGAGTGCGCGAGCGAGCTCGGCGCGCTGGGCCGGCGCGCCCGCGAGCAGGGTTTGCGGCTTTCGCTGCACCCGTCGCAATTCATCGTTCTGAACAGTCCCGATCCGGAACTGGTCCGCCGCAGCGTCGCCGATCTCGTGGCGGAAACGGAGATCCTCGACCGAATGGAACTCGGCCCGGAAGCGGTCCTCGTGGTCCACGCCGGCGGAACCTACGGCGACGTCGCCCGCGGCTGCGACGATTGGATTCGCACCTACGAAAAGCTCACCCCGGCCATCCGGCGACGGCTGGTGCTGGAGAACGACGACCTGCGCTACGGGCCGGCGGACGTGTTGAAAATTCATCATGCCACCGGCGTGCCGCTGATTTTCGACCATCAGCACTTTTGGTGTCACAACCCGGAGCAGCTGCCGCTCCGAGCGACGGTGGAAAAATTCCTGCGCACTTGGCCGCGCGAGGTGCGCCCAAAGCTACACTTCTCGTCGCCGCGCACGGAATTGCGCGAGCTGAAACGCCTCAATCGGAAGACGGGTAAACGGGAAACAGTCCTGCAACCGCCGGTCTGGACCGGCCACGCCGATTACGTCCAACCGTTCGAGTTCATCGCCTTCCTGCGCACGCTCGACGGCCTTGTTTTCGACGTGATGCTGGAGGCGAAAGCCAAGGATCTCGCGCTCGTCCGGCTACGGCAGGATCTGCCGCGCTACGCGCCCGACGTCGCGGGGCGTTTCGGGTTCTAGTCGGTTCGCGGGTTGCCTTGCCAATGGGCGCTCTCCATCTTGAAACATGAATGCGGAGATGGATATCGGGACGAACAAGAAAGCGTTCCAGATCAACCTCGATAAACAAAAGTACGGCACTTTCGCCGAGATCGGGGCGGGACAGGAAGTGGCCCGACGGTTCTTCCACGTCGGCGGCGCCGCGGGCACGATCGCGAAGACGATGTCGGCCTACGACATGCAGTTCAGCGACGCGATTTATGGGCCAGCCGATCGCTATGTTAGCCGGGCGCGGCTCGGCACAATGCTCGATCACGAATATTGCCTGCTCCTGGAGCGGCTCGACCAGAAGCTGGGCGACGCGCGGACTTTTTTTGTTTTTGCCGACACCGTGGCGGCCCGCAGTTTCAAGCAGCATAACGAATCGCACGGCTGGCTCGGGATCCGTTACCAGGCGGAAACGCGCGGCGAGCCGAGCCAGATCATCATCCACGTCCGGATGCTCGACGAAGAGAACGTCGACCAGCAGGAAGCGCTCGGGGTCATCGGAGTGAACCTGATCTATGGCGCGTTCTATTTGCATCAGCCGGAGAAGTTGATCGCCTCGCTCGGGGAGAATCTCGCCCCCGGCCGGATGCAGGTGGACATGATCAAGTTCTCCGGGCCGGGCTACCCCGGGGTCGACGATCGCTTGATGAGCCTGCAACTGGTGAGCCAGGGCCTCACGACTGCGGTGATGTTCAACGCCGAGGGCGAATGCGTGCAACCGGCGGAGGTCTTCTACAAAAAAACAATCATCGTAGAGCGGGGCAATTTCCGCCCGGTCACCTACGCGACGAACGACATGCTCGACGGCGCGCGGGCTGCGGTGCTGGAACAAAGCGGCTGCCAGGAAGAGGACCTCGTCGTGGTGATGGAGATGACGCTGGAAAATCTGCTCTCCGAGGGCCAACTCAATCACGAGGACTTCCTTGCCCGGGTCGACATCCTGGGCTCGTTAGGCCGGACGGTGCTGATCTCGAAGTTCGGCGAATACTACCGGCTCGCGGCCTACCTTTCCCGTTACACGAACCAACTGATCGCGCTCGTCATGGGCGTGCCCAGCCTGCAGGAGATCTTCGACGAGAAATATTATCTCAACCTCGAGGGCGGCATTCTCGAGGCACTCGGGCGGATGTTTAAGAGCGGGCTCAAGCTCTTCGTTTACCCGATGGAAGACGAGAAAACCGGCGAGTTGATTACCGCCCGGCAGCTCGAGGTCGCGCCGAATCTGCGGCATCTCTACCAGCATCTGCTCGATAACTGCTTCATCCAGGAGATCGCGAATTTTCGGCGCGAGTACCTGAAAATATTCCCGCCCGACGTGCTCGCGAAATTGCAGAGCGGCGATCGGACTTGGGAAAACATGGTCCCGCCAGAAGTGGCGCAGATCATCAAAGAGCGGGAGTTTTTCGGGTTCCGTCGGACGGCGGCTTAGCTGGTCGCATTGCGGTAACTAAGCCGCGGAGGAAGACGGGAGAGTTTTCCGGAGTGCATCAATTTCCGGAAAATGGCCCAGGAGTCGGCACGGTTTTCGCTTTAGGAACCGCAACATCATGGCCAAACCCGCAAACTCCGTCATCGGCATCGACCTCGGGAAGCATGTTTTCAAGAGCGTGCTCCTCCAGCGCAAAAGCGAAGGCCGCATCGTCCTGACCAACTACGCGTCGCACGTCGTGCCCGATGGCCTGAACACCCCGGATGACCTCGCGGCCCAGATAAAATTGCTCCTCAAGGAAATGGGTGGCAGCGCCAAGGTCTGCGCGGTCGCCGCGTCCGATCCCGATTCTCTCCTCCGCATCATCGAGCAACCGACCACACCGGTGGAGCTGCTTCGAAGCGCACTCAAGCTCAACGGCCTCGCCGTCCTCAACCAGGAATGCCGCGATTTCGTGCTCGATTGCGCGCCTGTCTCCGCGGTCGCAATGACGCCGGTGACGCCCGACGGCTCGCCCATGGAAGGCGCGCCCGCCTCCGGCAAGACCCGCTACCTCGTCGGCGGCATGCTCCGCCCCGCGGTGAAACAAATTTTCGAGGCGATGACGAAGATGAAACGCCCCGCCGACGTGCTCCAGCTCGCGCCCGTCTGCTCCTTTAACGCCTTCGAGTTCGCCTATCCCGAAGTCTTCGCCAAGGAAGCCTTCCTCCTCCTCGACATGGGCCACGAGCAGAGCACGGTGCTGATCGGGAACAAGACCGAGCTGATGCTCGTGCGCAGCATCGATTACGGCGGCAAAATTTTCGGCGAAGATCTCGCCCAGAGCGCGGCGGTGGATCCGCAAGCAGCCCGGGTGTTGATCGAACAGGGCGACCCCGGCATGACCGAGGTCTGCCGCAGCTCGCTCTTCCGCCTCGCGACCGAAGTGCGCAACTCGATTGGCTTTTTCGAGGGCCAATCGGAGGAAAGTATCCACCGGATTTTTGTCTCCGGCGGCATGGCGCGGACGGAAATGATTCTCCAAATCCTGAGCGACGAACTCGGGTTGCCTTGTGAAATCTGGGATCCGCTCGAGAGCTGCGAGGTCGCTTTGCCGCCGGCGAAGCGCCAGGCGCTCGCGACGGAATTCGTCTCCCTCAACGTCGCCTGCGGCGCCGCCATCTCTTTCCTGAAAGCTGCCTAAGCCATGGCCCTGCAACTCAATCTCCTCCACGAGCAATTCTCCGAGCAACGCCAGCGCCAGCGCGACCCGCTGAAGCTCGGCATCTACGCGCTGGTCGGCTTCGGCGCGCTCCTCTTTCTCTGGTATGGCTGGAACGCCTACCAGACGATCCAGATCCGCAGCCAGCTCAACGCCGCGCAGGCCGAGTGGGAGAAGGTGGAACCGAAAGTGACCGCCGCGCAGAAACGGGCGGATGAGCTCGGCAAGATCATCGACAGCACCAAGATTCTCGACGGCCTGATCGACCAGCGTTTCTACTGGGCACCGCTGCTCGGCAAACTCGCCGCCTGTGTCGCGCCCAACATCCAGATCGTCGGCTTCGAAGGCAACGCCTCCGAGTCCGGCGACGCCGCCACTTTGATGATCGAGGGGGTCAGCGCCGCGCGCGAACCGCGGGCCGCCGCGGAAGATTTCCGCCAGGCGTTCAGCGAGACGCTGATGAAAAACTACACCGAAGTGAAGGTCGCCTTCCGCAACCTCGAAGACCTCGACACCCTCGCGACCCTGGCCGGCGTGCCCACGCCAACCGCGCACTTCGTCCTCAACGTTTCCTTTAATCCCAAACCGCCTGAACCCGGAGCCGCCTCCGCGGAAACTCCCAAGCCGGAGGTGACCACCAAATGACGAAGATAAAAAAAATGTCCAAGGATGAGATCCAGAAAATCGTCCTGAGCGCGCTCGGTTTTATCGCGCTGATTTATTGCTACTTCACCTTTTTCCTCGGGCCGCTCAACCGGAGCCGCGAGACGATGGCGAAGACCATCGCCGACACCCAGGCAAAGACGGCCTCGTCGAAAACGGAGATGAAGAAAACCGAAAACCTCGAGCGCCAGGCGAAGGAGGCGACCACCCGCTACGCCGCGCTCAGGGCCACCACCGCGGAAGGCGCGCCGATCGCGTGGTTCCCGCCGAAGATGCGGAATTTTTTCGCCGCCCAGGGCATCGACAAAGCCGGGGTGCGGCTGGAATCGAGCGGGCCGTTCAAGCAGCCGGAGCTCACCGACTGGGTGCGCGACGTCTGGACGGTGGACCTGCCTTTGAGCGATTACGACACCCTCGGCCAGGCGATCGCGAAGCTCGAAAATACCGAGCCGCTCCTCGCGGTACAGAAAATCGTCATCCGCGCGGTGCCGGAAGATCCGCAATTCCAACAGGTCAGCTTGACCGCCCAGACCGCCCTCTTCGCCCAATGAAAAAGATTCTCCTGCTTCTTTGCCTAACGAGTCTGTCGGACGCCTGGGGTGCCGCCACCTTCCCTCCCGCCGTCACCCCCGCGATCGAGCTGAAGCAGCAATCCGTCTTCCCCGACGCCAAGGCCCGCAACCCGTTCTGGCCGATCGGCTGGACGAAGCCCGCCGCCGTCAAGGGCGAGGCCGACACAGGCGCGGCGCCGGCCCTCAACCCGTCCTCCTTCACCCTCAGCTCTGTGACCATGGGCGCCGGGGCGCGCTTCGCCATTCTCAACGGCAAGGTCGTGCAGGAAGGCCAGCAAATCGGTCTGCAATTCGGCAGCCAGATTTATCAGGTGACGGTGCGGGCGATCGAGGATGGCCAGGTCGTGCTCACGAGCCAGGGCGGCGAAATCGTTGTCCCGCTCCGCCGTCGTTAGGCGTTAGGCGCGGTCGCGGAATTCGCGGTACTTCCGGGCGTTGCCTTCCAGCTTCCTCCGCAGCTGGCGCGGAGCGTCGTTAGTTTTCCCACCGCGCAAGACCGTCGCGAGACAGAGCCGCACCATGCCCACGAAGTCGTCGATCGCGACATACTCCGGGCCGATCGTTCCTTCCGGCGTGCAGTTATGATAGTTCCCCAGCGCGATGCTCGCCGCGGCGCAGGTATAGCCGTAGAGCTGGTAGGCGGTCGCCTCGCAACTTCCGCCATCGAGCAGGCAGCGCTGCACCGGGATGGATTTGTCCTGCGCCGCCGCGAGCAGCGTCGCCGTGGCCGGTCCATCAAAGGTCGAAATCCTGTCCCCCAACCGCACGATCGGCCCGTGTCCGATCTCCGCGGTGCCGCGCGGCGCGCTCGTCTCGAGCGAGAGAATCGTTAGGCCAGCGGGCAGAATTTTCGCGCGCGCCAGCTCGATCGCCCCGACAAATCCGACCTCTTCCGCGCGGGTGAAAAGACCGAGGCAATGCGCTTCCGCGCCCACTGCTTCCAGGTCGCGGAAGAGACAAAGAATCTCCGCGCAGCCAAGCAGGTCGTCGCAGGCGCGGGAAAAGATCTGACGCTCGCGCACCTCGAATGGCGGCAAATCCCACATCGCAAAATCGCCAAAATCTTTCGTCTGCGGATTCGCGAGGAAACGCTCCGGGGCCGACCCGAGAAAGCGCATCTCGCCGTTCTTCTGCCGCACCCACGCGGGGTGATCCATGTGCGCGGCAAACGCCCAGCGCGCGCGCGAACGACCTCGACGATAACGGGCGATCACGTTGCCGAATTTATCCCGCCGAAAAGTGACGTGCGGCATTTTCCCGAGCTGCGCCTCGATCTCAGCGCGCACCGCGGTCTCGTGAAACGGCGCGGTCGGCTGTTGCGCGAGCGCCTTGACCACAGCGAGCATTTCCTTTTCGCGCATCAGATTTTTTTGCCTAACGAATCGCGGCTAGCGGCACGAACTCGCTCTCGTGCAGGACGATCGGTTTGCTCCCGCGCAGGAGCCGCCACCATTCGCGCGTGCAGCCGAGCACGATCAGGAGCACGAGCAGGAGAAAGGCCGCCGCGACCAGGGCGTTCAGCCGGTAAATATCGGCCTGCCGCGCAAAATCGACGTTGTTCGTCTGAGCCGCCACCTTCGCCTCAAGCATCCTCGCCCCGCTCAGGAAACCGATCCGCGCATCCGGAGAAAAGATCTTCATCCAACCCGCCGAGAACGTGACCACGATCATGAAAACGAGCGGCGCGACCGTCGTCCAGGCGTAGCGGGCTTTGCCCATTTTGATCAGGATGGTGGTGCCGAGGCAAAGCGCGATCACGGAAAGAAGCTGGTTCGCGAGCCCGAAGAGCGGCCAGAGGCTGTTGATCCCGCCTAACGGATCGAGCACGCCCTGGTAGAGGAACCAGCCCCACGCGCCGACCAGGAGCACGCTCGCGAACAGATTCGCGCCTAACGACTGGGTGTTCCCGAGCGGCCGCCAGAGTTGCCCGAGAAAATCCTGGAGCAGGAACCGCCCGACCCTGGTGCCGGCATCGATCGTGGTGAGGATGAAGAGCGCCTCGAACATGATCGCGAAGTGGTACCAGAGCGCGAGCGCCGTTGGGTTACTCGTGAGGCGCGAAAACATGTGGGCCATCCCAACCGCGAAAGTTGGGGCGCCGCCGGCGCGGTTGAACATGGTGGTTTCGCCCAGATCGCCCGCCAGCTTCGTCATTTCCCCCTCCGTCACAGGGAAGCCGGCGGCGGAAACTTTCGCGACCACTTCGGTCGGCGTGCCTTTGGCGTTGATCGCAAAATACTGGCCGGGCGGCAGGACCGAGGCGGCGATCAACGCCATCAGCGCGACCATCATTTCCGTGACCATCGCGCCGTAGCCAATCGAGCGGATGCGCGCTTCGCGCTCGATCATCTTCGGCGTCGTGCCCGAGGCGATGAGCGAGTGAAAACCGGAGACGGCGCCACAGGCGATGGTGATGCAGACGAAGGGAAAAACCGGCCCTGCGAAGACGAGCCCGCTGCCATCGACGAAGCGCGAAAGCGCCGGCATCTGCAGCGTCGGATGAATGATCAGGACCGCGACCGCGAGGACCGCGACCGCGCCGAGTTTCAGAAACGTGCTGAGATAATCGCGCGGCGTGAGCAGCAGCCAGACGGGCAGTGCGGAAGCTGCGAGTCCGTAAATCATCACCGCCCGGGCGAGCCATTTCTGGTCGTGGCGGAACCAGCTTTCGACGGCCGGATAATTTTGCAGGAACTGCCCGCCCCAGACCGCGAAGAGCAGGCCGAGCAATCCGAAAACCGTCATCGCGCCGACGCCGACTTTGCCGGAGCGAAGCCCGACGCCCATGATGAGCGCGACCGGGATGGTGGTCGCCATCGTGAAAACGCCCCACGGACTTTTCGCGAGTGCCTGCACCACCACGAGGGCCAGAACCGCGAGCAGGATGACCATGATCGAGAGCACGCTGATCATGGCGAGCCCGCCGACCGCGGTGCCGATCTCCTCCTTGACCATTTGGCCTAACGTTTTTCCCCTGCGCCGCACGGACGCGAAAAGCACGATCATGTCGTGCACGCCGCCGCCTAACGTGGCTCCGATCAGAATCCAAAGCGTGCCCGGCAGATAACCGAACTGCGCTGCGAGCACTGGACCGACGAGCGGGCCGGGTCCGGCGATCGCCGCGAAGTGATGGCCGAACGCCATCCAGCGATTCGTCGGGACGAAGTCTTTTCCATCGTCGACCACAAGCGCGGGGGTGGCACGGTTGTCATCGAGCTCGAGCACTTTGACGGCGAGCCATCTGCTGTAAAAACGATAACTGATCGCGGTCGCGCAAAGGCCGGCCGTGACGATCCAAAGCGCGTTCACCGGCTCGCCGCGCGCGAAAGCGAGCACCGCAACGGCGGCGGCGCCGAGCAGGCCGATCCCGACCCAGAGGAAGAATTTCGCGACGCCCGCCATGCTGACGGCGACTATACCCTAGCGACATCGCCGACGGCAATTCCGGGGAGCACAGGCCGCTGGCCTGTTGTTCGAGGCGGCTCGCCTCGAACCCTGTGGGCCCCGCAAGCAACGGCCGCACGTCGCTCCACCAGTTGCTCTTCGAGCAAACTGCAGCCGGCGAGCCACCGGCTGCGACAGGCCAGCGGCCTGTGCTCCCCGGAATCGATTGCGACGCGGATTAACTTAGGCGTCTAACGAAGCGCGCATCTGGTTCAGTTGCGCGAGACGTTCCGCAAAATCCGCCTGGCGCTGACGATGCTCCGCCACCACCGCGGCGGGCGCGTTCGCGACAAAGTTCTCGTTCGTCAGCTTCTTCCCGACGGTCACCAACTCGGCTTCGATCTTCGCGATTTCTTTCCCGAGCCGCGCGCGTTCGGCTTCGACATCGACCAGGCCTTCGAGCGGCAAATAAAGCGCGCCGAGTGGCGTGAGCGCGGTCGGCGTGCCTTTGACCGCATCGTAGCTGCCTGGCAGGTCGAGCCGCTCTGCGTTCAGAAGAATTTTCAAGACCGCCGCTTCTTCGTCCGGCAATGGCGTCGACGGCACGAGGACAAAGGCCACCCGCTTGTTCGAGGCGATGTTGAAATCCCGGCGCAAACCGCGCCCGGCGAGCACGGTTTCGTATTTCGCGTTCGCTTTCGCCTCGTCGACCGGCGTGAGGGCGTAGTGTTTTTTGAAATCGTCCTCGAGCGGTTCCGGCCAACGCGCGAACTGAATCGTCTCCGCGCCCTGCTCGTGAGGCAGATCGGCGTTGAACCCGAGTCCGTGCCAGAGCTCCTCGGTGATGAAAGGCATGAACGGATGAAAGAGCCGGAGCAGATGACCGAGGATGAAATCGATCACCGCGAGTGTGTTCGCTTTGCGCGGTGTGATTTCGCCTTCGCCGGCGAAGCCGAGCGCGGCTTTGCTCGCCTCCAGATACCAGTCGCAATATTCGCTCCAGAAAAAGCGGTAAAGCGCCTGCGCGGCCTCGCTGAAATTGTAATCCTCCAGCGCGACGGTGACCGCGCGGATCGCATGGTCGAGCCGGAGCAGGATCCATTTATCGTCGCTGGTCAGGAGCGCGGGGTTGATCTCGCCCTCGGTCTCGCCGCCGTGCATTTGCCGGAAGCGGGTCGCGTTCCAGAGCTTGTTCGCGAAGTTGCGGCCTTCTTCGATCTGCTTTTCGTCGAACCGGATGTCCTGGCCGGTCGGCGCGATCCGCATGAGGCCGAAGCGCACGCCGTCCGCGCCATACTTGGCGATGAGATCGAGCGGGTCCGGCGAGTTGCCTAACGACTTGCTCATTTTCCGCCCGGAAGCGTCGCGGATGAGTCCGGTGAAAAAGACTTCCCGGAACGGCGCCTCGCCGGTCCACTCGAGCCCAGCCATGATCATGCGCGCGACCCAGAAGAAGATGATGTCCGGGGCCGTCACGAGATCGCTCGTCGGATAAAACTTCGCGCGCGTTTCCGCGTCATCCATCGTCTCAAAAGGCCAGAGCCAGCTCGAGAACCAGGTGTCGAGCACATCGGGATCCTGGGTCCAGCCTTCCCCAGGCGAATCGAGCTGGCAGAGCACCTCCTCGTCGCGATACCAAACCGGAATGCGGTGGCCCCACCAGAGTTGCCGGCTGATGCACCAGTCCTGGATGTTTGCGAGCCAGTGCTGGTAAACGGTTTCCCAGCGCTCGGGGCGGAAACGGATCGCTTTCCCCTCGCCCACCGCGGCGCGGGCCTCGGCGACTTTTGGGTATTTCAGGAACCATTGTTCGCTTAGGCGCGGCTCGATCGGAACGCCCGCGCGCTCGCTGAAGCCGACCGTGCTTTCGTGCGGTTCTTCCTTCGCGAGCAGTCCGCGTTCTGTGAGCATTTCGACCGATTTTTTGCGGGCGACGAAACGGTCGAGCCCATCCAGCTCCGGCACGGCGGGGCAGTTAATTTTACCGTTCGGATGCAGCACATCGATAACCGGCAAACCGTGCCGCTGACCGATCTCGAAATCGACCTTGTCGTGCGCCGGAGTCACCTTCAAAACACCGGTGCCGAAAGCCGGATCGATCGCGTCGTCGCCCAGGATCGGGAGCGGCGCGCGATCGAGCGGGCGCCAGACTTTTTTGCCTAACAATGCCCGATAACGCTCGTCGCTCGGATGCACCGCGAGGGCGACGTCGGCCATGATGGTTTCCGGGCGGGTGGTCGCGACTTCGAGGAAACGGCCGGGCTCGTCGACCAGTTCGTAGCGCACATAATAGAGCGCAGATTTTTGCGGGGTCGGGATGACCTCTTCATCGGAGAGCGCGGTGAGCGCGACCGGATCCCAGTTCACCATCCGGCGTCCGCGATAGATCAAGTCTTTGCGATAGAGATCGACGAAGACCTGCTGGACCGCGCGCGAGTAATCCGCGTCCATGGTGAAGCGGGCGCGCGCCCAATCGCAGGAACAGCCGAGCCGCTGGAGCTGCTCGCTGATGATGCCGCCATGCTTTTCCTTCCACTCCCAGATGCGCCTAACGAACTCCGCGCGGCCGAGATCGTGGCGGGTTTTGCCTTCCTCTTTGCGCAGCCGTTTCTCGACCACCGACTGCGTGGCGATGCCGGCGTGATCGAGCCCGGGGAGCCAGAGCACTTCGTGGCCGGTCATGCGCGCGCGGCGGGCGAGGATATCCTGGATCGTCGTGTTCAGGACATGCCCCAAGGTCAACACGCCAGTCACGTTCGGCGGTGGGATCACGATCGAGTAGGCTGGTTTCGCGGACGACGGATCGGCGTGAAAAACGCCGTCGCTCAGCCAGCGGGCATACCATTTTGCCTCCACTGCCTGCGGCTCATACGCTTTAGGAATTTCCGCCATGGGGAGAGAATCATCGGAGACGACTGCGCGATTGCAAACTTCCGGTGTAGAGGCGGGCGTATTGCCCGGCGGGGGGTGAATGTCGGTGCCGTTTCTGACGAAACATCGCGCCTAGAGCCGGTGATCGCGGCCGACACGGAGCCTCTAGAGGGCGATGGCGCTAGTGCGCGCTGCAGATTCTCGTGGCAACGGACCGGAATCTGCACGTGGGCAGGGCTTTGGACCATAGCCGCTTTCACTTTGGGGGGGCGCCTTCCCTTCGCCGCCCATCCGTCTTCTTATACCCCTTCTTGCGCTCGTTGATCGCGCGACGGCTGGTACTACTTATCTATTTCCTCCTCCGATCCACGTTCTGTTAAGACGGCCCACAGCGGAAGTTCTTCCGGAAGCGCTAGTGAACACTTAACTCAGCAGATTTAGCCAATTGGAGACCAGCATCAAGACTGGCGGTCGGAACGGGAGTGCTTTGCGACACCTCGGCTGACTGAGGCTGAAGACTCTGACGGCAGAGCCAGGTCAGCGCCTTTACCGCCAGTTCCACCAATATGAACGGCTTGACGATGAAATCCTTTCCGCCGCTCAAGACGGATCGCGCTTGCGTTCCGAAATCAGAATGAGCGGTGACAAACACGACCGGTGTCGAGCGATTCTGCGGCATCTCGCGCAGTCCGAGGCAGAGGTCGAGGCCGCTTTTTCCTGGCATTTCCACATCGAGAAAGATCAGGTCAAAATGCTCTTCCTTGAGGAGCTGCTCGGCCGCGAGCGGGTCGCCCAGGCTGACCGCAGCGAGTTTGGCACGGCTCAGAGCCGAACAGATTGCCTCGCGCGAAATCACTTCGTCGTCCACCACGAGAATCCGGGGTGTCCCCAAGCCTTGAAGAGATGAAACGGTCGCTTCATCAGTTAGGTGCACCAGCATATCGATGGCGTGGCCCAGGGTGTTTACGGCCGACGCCGTGATCTTCTTCGGCTTCTCGCGCAACTCAATGAGCAAGGCTTCCACGCCGTTGGCCAACTGCGCAATCTTCCCAAAGTCAAGAACCGTGGCCGCGCCCGCCAGCGTGTGAGTCCGTTCGTGCATCTCCACCAGCTCTGCGACCCGAAGACCTACCTCTTCTGCTCGGGCCAAGGCCAAATAGCCAATCCGCAGACGAGCCAGCGCTTCCCGTGACTGGTCCAGAAAGGTTGCGAGTAGTTCGTTCGGCACCGGAGCTCCCGCGATGACTTCGTTCTCTTTCCCGGGCTGAGCGTGGCCGCCAAGCAGTTGGGAGATCAAATTTGCCATTTCGGCCGGGCTATTTTCTGACTTCGAAAGAAGCTTGGTCGCGCCCGCCGCTTCCGCTTCGCGCGCCTGCCGCCCGAGATAGGAGTTAGAACAAACGATCACCGGCAGCGCTGAGGAAGGATACTCCGCTCGGATTTCGCCGAGCAGTTCCACTCCATTCGTCCTCGGCAGGCATAAGTCTAAAATCACCAGGTTAATTCCGCCCTGCTGTAAAACGCGCATCGCCTGTGCTCCGTCCGTGGCGACCTCCACTTTGAATCCCCGGCCGAGAAGGTTCTCTTGGTAGAGGTGCACCACGATTTGATCGTCATCGACGATCAGGATCGTCTTCTTCTTGGTCGGGGTATAGACTCGTTTCATTGGCTTAGACCTTGGCGTGTTCGTGGGACTGAGTGAACTGGAGGAGCGCATCCTGCAGGCGCGGAAATTTCTCTCGAATGTCATCGAGCAAAATCATCGCTCCGGAAAGATTGCCGGACTGGCCGGCTTTCTCCAGCGCCCGCAGTGGTAGCGTCAAGACTTCGATCCCTAGAGACATACTGGAACCTACTATCGTGTGCGCCAGGCTGGCCACCTGTGGGGCCGCTTTCGTTAAGATTGCTTCTTTTAAACCGTCGAGCATGAGAATGGTTTGGGCCACGTAAAGCCCGACGAGATGCTCCATTTGCGCGGGGTCGTCATCCGCGATATCGCGAAGAAGCTCGAAGTCCACCAGCAATTCTCCCGCACAGTTATCGGCGAGCGGTGGAGAGACAGTTACACGGTCGGAGGCCTCGACCGCGCTCGATCGGACTGTATCGTAGCGATTCAAGGCCATCTCGAGTTCGTGACTCCGCACTGGCTTGGTCAGATAGTCGTTCATTCCCGCGGTCAGGCACTTCTCGCGATCCCCGGCCATCGCGTTGGCCGTCATGGCAATGATATGGACTGACTTTTTCCAATCGAAGCCTCCGGCACGCTTCTGCTCCATCTCACGGATGCGGCCGGTCGTCTCGTAGCCATCGAGAAGTGGCATTTGGCAATCCATCAAGATGATGTCGTAAGGGCTGCGCTGAAAGGCCTCCAAGACTTCCGTTCCATCGGCAACCGCAGCGGCGCTATAACCAAGTTTCCGGAGCAAGCCCAAGGCGACCCGCTGGTTCACATCGTTATCTTCCGCCAGTAGGATGCGCAGTTCCCGGTGGATGGTCGGCAGAGCGTTCGGAGCAGGCAGGACTCTCTGCGCCTTCTCCGCCGTGCCGACGGCTTTGGACCCGACGACCTTGGCGATTGCATCAAAGAGAAGCGATTGCTGGATTGGTTTGATCAGGCAGTCGTCGATGCCCGCAGTTCGCAGTTTTTTCGCGTCTAAGCGTCCACCAATCGAAGAGAGAAGGACAAGGCGCACCCCGGCGAGATCGTCTTCCGACTTTATAGCTCTTGCCAGAGTGAGCCCATCGGTGCCTGGCATCTGCATATCCAGCAGGACCACATCATAAGGATCATCCGCAGCCTGGGCCGTGCGCAATGTCTCAAGCGCCGTCCCCGCGTCCCGCACCGCTTGCGAGCGCATCTTCCAGGCGCGCGTCTGCAGGCGCAGGATCTCGCAGTTCGTTTCGTTATCGTCCACGATCAGGACGTGCAGATTAGCTAACTCGTCAGCGATCGCGAGATCGTGGGGGAACTCACCGGCCGATTTCATCAGGCGGACGGTAAACCAGAAGAGCGATCCTTCACCGGCGATGCTCTCTACGCCGACCGCGCCGCGCATATGTTCGACGAGCTGTTTCGAGATCACCAGCCCCAGCCCTGTGCCACCATACTTGCGCGTGGTCGAGCCGTCCGCCTGACTGAAAGGCTGGAAGAGCCTTTGCCGCGCCTCTGGCTTAATTCCGATCCCGGTGTCCTGTACCTCGAAGCGCAGAAACGCCTCTCCCTCACTCTCCCCTTCGAGAGAAACCTTCACGACTACTTCGCCGTGTTCGGTAAACTTGATCGCGTTGCCAACGAAATTAAGCAGCACCTGCCGCACCCGGCCGGGGTCACCGCGGAGGTGGACGGGCACATCATGTTCGATCAGGCAGGCTAACTCCAAGCCTTTGCCTTCCGCCTTCTGCGCCAGTAACTCTAGGCCGCCGTGGACGGCTTCATGGAGGTCGAACTCAATCTCCTCAAAGGAAAGCTTGCCCGCTTCGATCTTGGAGAAATCGAGAATGTCATCGATCACCTGGAGCAATGACTCCGCACTGCTTTGGATCGTGCTGGCAAAGGACCGTTGCTCGGTATTCAGCTCGGTATCGAGTAACAAGCCCGTCATGCCCATGACACCATTCATCGGCGTGCGTATCTCGTGACTCATGTTGGCGAGAAACTCACTCTTGACGATGGTCGCGGCTTCCGCATCGGTCTTCGCCGCGCGCAACTCGCTCTCGATCCGTTTACGCTCGGTGATGTCCTGGACGCTGCCTTCGCAGTAGAGGGGCCGGGCCTCCGCATCGCGAACGAGATGAGCGCTTTCGGAAACCCAGATGTGCGACCTGTCCTTGCGTTGAACTTGATATTCGAAATCCTTCACCGCGCCGTGTTCCGCGAGCATGCGCAGAAATTCCTCCCTTTGCGCTGGGTCCACGTATCCTTGCCGCTGGATATCGGTTCGGTCGTCGATCAGCTGTTGCGGCGTTTCGTAACCAAGGATCCGCGCGAGCGCCGGGTTGGCGGAGAGAAAGGCGCCGTCGAGTGTGTTCTGAAAAAGACCTTCACTGGTGTTTTCGAAAATCGAGCGATACTTCTCTTCGGCGAGATGCACCGTTTCTTCCGCGAGCTTCTGCTCGGTGATGTCTTCGACGGTGCGGACGTGACCGGTGATAACTCCATGGTTACGAATCACGGTCGATTTGCCGCGAACCCAACGGACATCGCCGCCAGGTTTCTGTAGGCGATACTCCATGTTCAACTGCCCGGCTTCGGCCACCACGGCCTTCCATTTCGCCACCACGGCGGCGGCGTCCGCAGGATAAAGAGCACGGGTCCAACCCTGACCAATGCTGTCCTCCAGGGTCACGCCGGCGATCGCTTGCCACCGAGGATTGCTATAGAGGCAGTTACCAACGGCATCCGTCTCAATAATTCCGATCGGAGAGGAGTTACTCAGCGTGCGAAAGCGTTCTTCGCTGGTCTGGATCTCTTGGTGGGCCACCGTGAGTTCAGCTGTGCGGCTGGTGACTTTCGATTCCACGATCGCATTGGTCTCTTCCAGCTCTGCGCGGTTCAACGCAATCCCGCGCATTTCGTGCCTGCTCTGGAGGATCGCAATGACCAAAAATATATCTTCGAATACCACCCAGCCTGCGTGCTCGATCCAACGCCAATGGCTAACGGTAAGGACTCCGAAGATCGATTGCGGCCAGTAAGTGCCCCGAAGAAAATGGTCAGTCGCAGTGACCACCGTCGCAGTCACCAAAACCCTCCAGTCACGATAAAACGCGAGAAAGGCCAACCCTCCGAAGATATGAAAGTGCGTCTCGATTCGGCCGCCGCTGAGATGGATGAGCAGTGCCGACATCAGCATTTGCCCCACTGCGATCACGTGCCTGGTTAACACTTCGCCGGGCCGCGTCAGCGCGAAATAAACCGGCAGCGCAGTGACAAGTCCACCGAGGAAGATGGCCGCCCAAACATGCGGGTGCACCTCGCTCTGGTCGCCGATCCAGGTGTGCGGGGAGACGAACACGGCCACGGCGATTCCCGCGAGCCATTGCAACACCATCAAACGGGCGAATAACGAATCAGTCCGCCGGAAAATGCTTTGCTCATGCGCATGGAACAACTCCATGGCGCGCGGTGGAAGATTAGTCTCAGACGTCAGCGACCCCATGATCGTGTCGCCCGCTTGCAGGCTGGGTGTCATACGCTCTTTATCGACGCCGGAATATCCGAAGAAACTAACGACATTAGGTTGCATGCCCCGGCCGACATCGGCTCGATAAGAGTCGCCACGTTAAATCCCCCATCCTTATCACGGTCAGATAAGCTTGCTATTTCCTTCGTCGCAATGAGGTTCACTTTCGGCATAGCACGGGTCCCTTCGCCAGTCGGCCAAAAAGCGGGCAACCAAACACAAAGGTCGATCTCTGCTCGCCTTTTCGGTTATTCACCAACGCGACAATGGAGCTTTCACCCGCATTATCGCCCGCATGTCCGCGCGACTCGGTGATGCCGCCGTTAAACAAGAGAGCGCCGGTAGAATCAAAAAGCAGAGTATGTCCGGAGGTTTCCGCGCCGAAGCGACGCGCTTCCACTCCATTGGGATCGAATAAGGCCGTCACTCCTAGAGTTTCATCTGCGGTGCGCCGCAAATCCGTGTCCTTCCAATCAGCCTGAGCGTTCGGTGGCGTCCAAAAGAGAACGTAGGCGCGGAGTTTTCCCTGGGTGCGCGCCATGATCTGGGCCAGCTCGTCCATGCTGGCACGAGTGCAGGGACAACGCGGATGAGCGAGCATCACGAGAGTCTTCCCGCTCCGCGCGAGGTGAATCCGGGAATCAGACGGCCACTTTAAGCGCACCTGCCCGACCCGACCCGGCGTGTTGGAATAATTCAGTAGCAGACCCAGGCCGAGAGACACGGCCGCTATCCATACCAGCGCCAATAACGCGGTCGTAGCCTTCGTTCTGAATCGTGCCGACAAGGTTTTGCTTGAAGCGGACATATCTTTGAGAGACACGAACGCAAGCTGGCCGCGCCTCGGCCGCCCGGCGTTCGAATCACACTGCTAAGAGCATTAACTGGTCCGAGCGGTCATTTTCCTGCCTTTATGTGGGCGCGGGTCGAGAACGGCCGTTGCTTCCTCTGTCCAACCAGCGACTGCACGAGTCCACCTCTTTCCCGATGACACGGGGAGCTGGCGTTTTCAGCGCGAGCCAGAAATCGTCCGGCGGATTGGAAACGCTCATAGATGGCTCTAGGATTTGATCTTATAACATGCGTAACGGGTGCCGAACCTTCCCGAAGTTTGGGTCACAGCGCCTAAGGGGAGGGCCGGCCAGTCGCACGTGAACTACACCGCCGAAGGGCGGCGGCGGAATGGGCTTGTGCAACCGGTGTATCGCAAACGAAAAGACCGCGCCGGTTGTGCTAGGTTTGGGGGCGATGGAGAAGGTCAATCTCGAGGAAAAATTCGCCGCGTTCTCGGAGCATTGGCGGCCGAAAATCGTCGGCGAATTAAATGCGCAGGAAGTGAAGCTGGTGAAATTCAAGGGCGTCTTTCCCTGGCATTCCCACGCGACCGAAGACGAGCTTTTCCTCGTCTGGCGCGGCCGGATGCGGATCGAATTTCGCGACCGGATCGTGGAGCTGGAGGCGGGAGAATTCCTCGTCGTGCCCCACGCCGTAGAGCATCGGACCGCGGCCGATGAGGAGGCGGAGGTGGTGCTCTTCGAGCCGGCCGCGACCAGGAATACGGGCGACGCGGCGGAGTCGGAGTTCACCGCGCCGTCGGGCGTGAAATTGTAAGCGGCGGAAGATTTTCCGCGGGCGCGTTTCGGCGCGGAGAATGGCGCGAGAGTTGCGGAAGAACGGGGGTGGCTTTTTCGTGGCTCAAGAACGTGGACTCGCACCCGCGGCGCGAAGATCAGACCCGCTATCGCGCTCTGGTCGATCACTCCCCCGACGCGGTCCTGGTGGTCTGCGACGGGAAAATTGTCTTCGTTAATCCCGCGGCGCTCGAGCTGCTCGCTGCCGCGACGCCCGAAGATCTGCTCGGGCGCACGCCGGGCCAGTTGGTTCATCCCGACGAGCGCGCGGAAGTGGAACGGCGGAGCCAGGAGGCGATCAGGGGCCAGCGCGCGACCACGACGGAGCGCCGAATGATGCGACTCGACGGCACGGAGGTGGAAGTGGAATCGCGGGTGATTCCATTCATGTTCGAGGAGAAAAGCGCGATTCAGGTGATCCTGCGCGAGATCACGGCGCGGCGCGCGGCCGAACGGGAGTTGGGCGCGGCGGAAGCGAAATACCGCGCCATTTTCGATAACGCGCTTGAAGGCATTTTTCAGAACACGCCGGAAGGCGTCTTCCTTTCCGCGAACCCGGCGCTCGCGCGGATGCTTGGTTTCGCAAGTCCCGAGGAGCTGATGCACGAGCGCAACGACCTCGCCCAGCAGAGCTACGCCGACCCGGCTGAGCGCGCGGAGTTCCAGCGTCTGCTCGAAGAGCAGGGCGTGGTCAGCAACTTTGAGTATCAAGTCCGCCGCAAGGACCAGAGCAAAATCTGGGTCTCGGAAAACGTCCGCGCGGTCCGCGATCCCGCGGGCAAAACGCTCTACTACGAAGGCAGCGTGCAGGACATCACCGCGCGCAAACATTCCGAGGAAGAGCTGCGCCGCAGCGTCCAGCGCTTCCGCTCCTTCGCGCAGGCGACCGGCCAGATCGTGTGGCAGGCGAGCCCGGATGGCCTCGTGCTGGAAGACCTCCCGACCTGGCGCGCCTACACCGGCCTGACGGCGGAAGATCTGCAGGGCAGCGGCTGGCTCGCGAGCCTGCATCCCGAAGATCGCGCGCCGGCGTTGCGCCGTTGGGCGGAGAGCCGCGAGGCGAAGAGGCTCTATGAAACCGAATACCGGATGCGCCGAGCCGACGGCGAATATCGTTGTTTCGCGGTCCGCGGCGTGCCGGTGCTCGACGCCGACGGGAGCATTCGCGAGTGGGTGGGCACCAGCACCGACATTACGGAGCGGAAGCGGGCGGACGAAATTCTGCGCGAAAGCGAACAGCGTTTCCGGCTCCTGAACGCCTTGAACGAAGCGAGCCGACCGCTCACCCAGCCGGCGGAAATTCTCGCCACCGTGGTCAAGCTGCTCGGCACGCATCTCGGCGTCTCGCGTTGCACCTACATGGAGATGGAACCGGACGATGTGCACTTCGCCACCCCGCATCAATCCACCAATGGTTGCGCGGAGATCACCGGGCGCCACCGACTCGCGGATTTCGGCGCGCACACGCAGTCGCGCCTGCTCGAAGGCCGCACGCTCGTGCTCCTCGATGTCGACGCCGAGCTGCCGACCGCGGAAGAGCGCGCGCCCTACGCCGAGATCGAGACGAAGGCGGTCGTGGTCTGCCCGTTGCTCCAGGAAGGGCGACTTCTGGCCATGATCAGCGTGCAGCAAAGCGCACCGCGCACCTGGACCGAGGGCGAGATCGCACTCGTGACCGAGGTAAGCGGGCGCTGTCGCGCGATCGTGGAACGGGCCAGCGCGGATCTTGTCTTGCGCCAGAGCGAGGAACATCTCCGGCTTGTGATCGCGGCCTCGAACGACGGCATCTGGGAACACGATTATCGGACCGGCAAGTTGCATTGCTCGGATCGGATGTGTGAAATGCTCGCGCTCGCTCCGGGCGCCTTCCCGCCCACGGTCGACGCGCTGGCCGCGATTCTCCATCCAGAAGATCGGGAGGCTTTCTGCCAAGCCGTCGCCGCGCCCTCCGCGACCGGGAGCCGCTACGAAGCCGGCGTCCGCATCCGCCGGCCCGATGGCAGCTACGGGCATTTTCTTTTTCGCGGCTCCGCCGTCCTCGACGCGAGCGGCGCGCCGGCCCGCATCGTCGGCTCGGTAGCGGATCTCACCAGCCGGTTGCGCGCGGAACGGAAGCTGGTCGAGCAGGCGAACCTGCTGAACCTAGCGCACGACGCGATCATGGTGCGCGACATGCAGGGTCGGGTGGAATTCTGGAATCACGGCGCGGAAGCGCTCTACGGCTGGACCGCGGCGGAGGCGCAGGGCCGTCTGACCGGCGAGTTCCTCGAACGCGACGACCCCGACGCACTCACTACCGCGCAACGCACCCTGATCGAAACCGGCGCCTGGTCCGGTGAATGCCGGCACGAGACGAAGCAGGGCACACCGATCGTCGTCCGCAGCCGCTGGAGCCTGGTTCGCGACGAGGAAGGCAAACCGAAATCGATGCTCGTGATCAACACCGACGTCACCGAGCAGAAAAAAATCGAACAGCAATTCCTCCGCGCGCAACGTCTCGAAAGCGTCGGGACGCTCGCGAGCGGCGTCGCCCACGACCTGAACAATGTGCTCCTCCCGATCATGATGGCCGCCCCGGTTCTCCGGGGCGAAGAGGACACCGCGGAGCGCGACCGCTTCCTCGATATCGTGGAATCGAGTGCGCGGCGCGGCGCCGACATTATCAAGCAGGTGCTCACTTTCGCGCGCGGCGCGGATGGCGACCGGATTCTCTTGCAGCCGATCTATCTGCTCGATGAAGTTTGCAAAATCGCGCGCCAGACTTTTCCGAAATCGATCACCCTGCACAAAAGCTACGAGGAGAACACCCGGCCGATCGAGGCCGATCCGACCCAGCTGCATCAGGTCCTCCTGAATCTCGCGATCAATGCCCGCGACGCCATGCCCAGCGGCGGCGTCCTCCGGCTGCAGGTGAAAAATGTCGAGGTGGACGCGCGCCTGGCCGAGAGCTTTCCCGGCGCGACCACGGGGCCGCACGTGATGTTCAAGGTCAGCGACACCGGCGACGGCATCCCGGGCGAGGTGATCGACAAAATCTTCGACCCGTTTTTCACCACGAAAAACGTCGGCATCGGCACCGGGCTCGGGCTTTCAACGACCGCGGGGATCGTGCGCAGCCACGGCGGTTTCATCCAGGTCGCGAGCGAGCCGGGACACACCACCTTCAAGATTTTCCTGCCGGCGCAGAACGCGGCCGATCTCACCCAGCCGCCTCCGAACGACGCGCTCATCCCGCGCGGCCGCGGCCAGACGATCCTCGTGGTCGACGACGAACCATCCATCCGCGAAGTCGCCGAAGTGATCCTGACGAATCACGGCTATCATGTTTTCACCGCGGAAGACGGCCCGACCGGCCTCGCGATCTATGCGCAGCAGATCGGGCACGTCGACGTGGTCGTGACCGATATCGCGATGCCGATCATGAGCGGGCTGGTCTTCATCCGCTCGCTCCGTCGGATCAATCCCGAGGCAAAAATCATCGTCTCGACCGGCCGGGCCGAACTCGGGGAGCTGGCCGAGATCGCGGAGTTGAACGTCGAGGGATTCCTCGCCAAACCCTACACCACGCGCAGCCTGCTCCTGAAACTGAGCCAGGTGCTGCAGGGCTCCTGGCGCGAGGTCGCCTAACGAGTCGCGCAGGCTTGCACCGGGCGCGGCCCGCGCTCAACTTGGCGGCGCTCGATGGAACCTGCTCCCAAAAACGCGCGCAATCGGCCGATCGGGGTCTTCGATTCCGGGATCGGCGGACTCACCGTGGTCAGCGCGCTGCGCGGATTTTTGCCTAACGAGAAGATCTATTATCTCGGCGACACCGCGCGCGTGCCCTATGGCGGCAAGAGCGCCGCGACGGTCGAGCGCTACAGCGTCGAGATCACCGAGATGCTCCTGGCGGAAGATTGCAAAACCATCGTGGTCGCCTGCAACACCGCCTCCGCCCTCGCTTTGCCCCGGCTCGAAGAGATGAGCCCGGTGCCGGTGACTGGCGTGATCCGGCCGGGGGCGGCGGCCGCCGTCGCCGCCACGCGCTCCGGGCACATCGGGGTGATCGGCACCCGCGCCACCATCCGGAGCGGCGCTTACGAGCGCGCCATCCAGGCGCTCGATCCGGCGCTGCAAGTGACCGTGCGGGCGTGTCCGCTGTTCGTCCCGCTGATCGAGGAAGGCTGGCTCGAAGGGACGGTGACGGATGAGATCGTTAGGCAATATCTCAAGCCGCTGGTCGAGGACGGGATCGACACGCTCGTGCTCGGCTGCACGCATTACCCATTGCTGCGCGGAGCGATCGGGCGCTTTCTCGGCGAGACGGTGACGCTGGTTGATTCCGCGGAAAATTGCGCGACCGCGGTCGCGCAACTGCTGGCCGCGGAGGATCTCCAATCCGAATCAACGGACGCCGGCAGCCTCTCCGTCGCCCTAACCGATCCGCCGGACGCCTTTCTCGAAGTCGCCCGGGCGGCCTTGCAGCTCGACATCGGGAGAGTGCAATTGCGGCCGGTCAGCCACGCCACCGCGGCGGCCAGGAGCTAACGCGCGGGCCGTTTTTTCGGCAAACTCTTCGCGACCAGCTCGTAGGAATCATCGATCATCCGGCGCAGCTCCGCGTCGGGCACTTCACCGGTAAACTCCACCGTGTTCCAGTGCCGCTTGTTCATGTGATAACCCGGCTGCACGGATTCGTAACGATCGCGCAGATCGAGCGCGCGCTCGGGATCGCACTTCAAATTCACCCGCGGCGGCACCTCGTCGAGCGAGGCAAGCGCGAACATCTTTCCGCCGACTTTGAAGACGAGATTATCTGGCCCGAACGGGGTCTCCTCGACCGCGCCCGGTTTCGTTAGGCAAGATTCGCGGAACCCGGCGAGATCCATCAGCTGATCGCCGCGAGCAGGCGCATCGGGAGCTCGCTGATCGCGACCCGTTCCTGCTCCATGCTGTCGCGATGGCGCAACGTGACCGTGTCGGTGAGGGCCGCATCGCGTTCGCCTAACGACTCGAAATCAATCGTGATCCCGAACGGCGTCCCGGCTTCGTCCTGGCGGCGATAGCGCCGCCCGATGGCGCCGGTCTCGTCGTAGAAAACGTTCATCAGCGGCCGGAGCAGCGCCTGCACTTCGCGGGCTTTGGCGACCAGCGCAGGCTGGTTTTTCAGGAGCGGAAAGATGCCCGCCTTGATCGGCGCCACTCGGGGATGGAAACGGAGCACAACCCGGGTTTCGCTCTTCCCTTTTTCGTCGGTCACCGTCTCTTCGGCGAACGCTTCGCAGAGGAGCGCGAGGACGGTGCGATCGACGCCCGCGCTCGGCTCGATCACGTGCGGGGTGAAGCGCTGTTTGGTTTCCTCGTCGAAATAATCCAGCGGTTTGCCGCTCGCCTT
Organism: Chthoniobacterales bacterium; assembly: GCA_038240025.1. Taxonomy (GTDB): domain Bacteria; phylum Verrucomicrobiota; class Verrucomicrobiia; order Chthoniobacterales; family UBA10450; genus Palsa-1392. Next base: position 8,976 of record JBBSED010000016.1, on the reverse strand, counting down.
CTGGTGCTGAGTGAGATCGTAGTCGGTGCGATAGGCGACGCCTTCGAGCTCCTGTTTTCCAAACGGGAAATCGTATTCGATGTCGTAGGTGCCTTTGGAGTAAAACGCACGGTCGGCGTCGGGCACAGTGAGGACGTGCAGATTCTCCCGCGGCAGCCCGATGTTCTCGTAAAACTTCAGGCGTTCCTCGAGCCAGTAATCGAGCAGCTGCAGCCCGTCTTCCGGCCGGCAGAAGTATTCCAGCTCCATCTGCTCGAATTCGCGCGAGCGAAAAATGTAATTGCGCGGGTTGATCTCGTTGCGAAACGCCTTCCCGATTTGGGCGATGCCGAAGGGCAATTTTTTGCGCGCGGTATCGAGGACGTTTTTGAACTGCACGAAGATCGATTGCGCGGTCTCGGGCCGGAGATAAGCGATCGATTCGGGATCGGCCGACGCGCCCATCTGGGTGGAGAACATGAGGTTGAACGGGCGCGCCTCGGTCAGGTCCTGGCCTCCGCAAACCGGGCATTGCGGCGCGCCGTTTTTCTCCGGGAGTTGATCCGCCCGGAGCCGCGCGTTGCAGGTGCGGCAGTCGACCATTGGGTCGCTGAACGTCTCTTCATGCCCGCTCGCCTTGAGCACGGCGCGGTGGGTTAAAATCGCCCCGTCGAGACCGACGACGTCGTCGCGTTCACGGACCATCACGCGCCACCAATAGTCTTTGAGATTGCGCTTCAGCTCGACGCCGAGCGGACCGTAATCCCAGACGCCGTTGAGGCCGCCGTAGATCTCACTCGCCTGGAAAATGAAACCGCGCCGCTTGCAGAGGCTGACGATCTTTTCCATCCGCTGAGTTTCGCTTGGGCTGCTCATAAGAGAATTTTGACCGCGGATTACGCGGATTTCGCGGATGGGAAACACGGAGGAACGCTTCTTCCATCCGCGTAATCCGCGTAATCCGCGGTTAAAAAAATCAGCGGCTACTTCGCGACCGTCACTTCGGTCTTGACCGAGTTGGCGATGAAACAATTCTCGTGCGCGAAGTGGTGCATGGCCTCGATGTCCGCTTCGCTCGGCTGGTTGTCGCCGGAGAATTTCAACTCCGGATGCAGCTCCACCCTGGTGATCGCGAGTTTGCCCTCGGCGTTCTTCTCCATGTGCCCGACGGCGTGATCGACATACTCCTCGAGCAGGAATTTTTTCTTACAGGCGGCGGCGAGGAAGGTGAGCATGTGGCAGCTGGAGAGCGCGGCGACGAACGATTCTTCGGGATCGACATGATCGGGATTCCCGAGGTAGGCGGGCGCGGCCGTGGCGGTCATTTCGTGGCCGCCATCGAAGCTCCAGGTGTGATCGCGGTTGTAGGTTTTGTATTCGAAATCGGACGTGGCGCGCTTCCAGCTGAGCGTCATTTTGTGTTCGGACATGCCTCTTAATAAAGGCCGGCCCGCAATTCGCAAGCGAGGCCGATTTCGCGCCGGTTCTGGAACAATTCTTGCACTAACAGACGCGCCCGCTTTGACCGGGCCGAGTCCAAACCATGACCAGCGCTGATTTCCAAAACCTCCTGCTCGCGATGCTCCAGAGCGGCGAAGGCGTCTCCGATTTTCTCTTCCTCGTTGGCAAGCCGCCCCTGATCGAGCGTTACGGCAAGCTCTATGAGCTGCCGATGGACGCGGCCAGCCCGATTCTCCAGGCCGCGCACACCGAGGCGATCTCCGCTCTGTTGGTCAACGGGAGTAAGCGCCTGCAACAGGATCTCACCGGGACCGGCTCCTGCGACACGAGCTACGCACTCGAGGGCCAGGCGCGATTCCGGATCAATATTTACCGGCAGCAGGGCCGCATCGGCATCGTCATGCGCAAACTGCAATCGAGCGTGCCCACCTTGGAGTCGTTAGGCCTGCCCCCGATCTTTCAGCAAATCGTAAAGGAGAAGTACGGGATCGTCTTCGTGACCGGCAGCACCGGGAGCGGCAAGACGACGACGCTGGCCGCGCTCCTGAACGAGCTCAACCAGACTCAGGATGTCCATGTCGTGACGCTCGAGGACCCGATCGAGTTCGTGCATCCCCACGGTCGGGCGGCTTTCAGCCAACGGGAACTGGGGAAGGATTTTTCCGACTTCGCGAGCGGTCTGCGGGCCGCTCTCCGGCAGGCCCCGAAGGTGATTCTGCTCGGTGAAATTCGCGACCGCGAGACGATGGAGATCGCGCTCACCGCCTCGGAAACGGGTCACCTCGTTTTCAGCACCCTGCACACAATCAACGCCGGCCAGAGCATCAACCGGATCCTCGGACTCTTCAGCAATGACGAGGAAAAACAGGTGCGCGAACGACTCGCCGATACCCTGCGCTACATCGTGAGCCAGCGGCTCGTAACCAAAATCGCGGGCGGCCGCCTGCTCGTGACCGAGATCATGGGAAGCAGCCTGCGCACCCGCGAGACTCTGCTCTACGGCGAAAGCGAGAACCGCACTTTTCAAGAGATCATCGAGGCCGGGTCGACGCTCGGCTGGCACAGCTTCGATCAATCGCTCCTGACCGCTTTCGAAGAGGAGGTAATCTCGGAAGAGACCGCGCTCCTCTTTTCCACTCACAAAAACAAAATGCGCCGCGACCTCGAGATGGCGAAGAAGCTGCGCTCGCCCACGGCCGAGGAACCATCCGGCCTGAAGATCGCCGCCCTCTAAGACTATGAACACTTCGGAAAACGAAACTCCCCAAGAGCAGGCGCTGCGCCTCGCTCGCCTCGAGATCAAGATGCTGCGCGAGCAGCTGCTCCAAGCGATCGAAGATGCCAGTGCGGCCCGCGGTGAAACGAAGGCGCCCGCCGCCCGGGTGACTCCGCCGCCCCCGGCAATCATGGCTTCTCCGACCTCGACATCCGTCCCCGAGGAAGGGAACGTGCGCGCGGTGAATTTCCGGCCCGATCGCCGCGAAGTCCTCTGCGTCGAGGATAGCGAGGCGAATTTCGACCTGATCAAAAGCATTCTCAGCGATCGGCCCGGCATCAATCTCACTTGGGCGGAGAACGGGGGAAAAGGTCTCGAGCTGGCCCGGGCACGAAACCCGGGATTGGTCCTGCTTGACCTCGATCTGCCCGACATGCACGGAAGCGAAGTGCTCGGCAAACTGCGCGCAGTGCCGGCGACGGCAGAGACGCCGGTGATCGTGATCAGTGCTGACGCCACCCCGAGCCAGATCGAGCGGATGCTCGCGGCGGGCGCGCGCGATTACATCACGAAGCCTTTCGAGATTCGGCGCTTCCTGCTCATGTTCGACGAGATCTTCCCGGAAGCCGCGGTCGGCTAGCGGCCATGTAGGGCGGGTCTCTGACCCGTCAGCTTCCCGCTCCGGCAGCCCTCACCACCCCGACGACCTCGCGGGTCTGAGACCCGCGCTACACCCTCCTGTTCCCGGAAAGTTGCTCGCGGCCCACGGCGCGTTAATCTGCGGCGCATGGAAGTTCGCCGCGCTTTCCGCTTCCCTTCCGGTCGCGCCGCGATTCGTTTTCTCGCCGTCGCTTTGCTCGTTGGTTCACTCCTGCTCGGCGGGGTGCAGCTCCGCCAGTATGCGTGGCAACGGACCACGCACCTGCGATACCAGCACGACATCGTGAACGGCTTTTACTGGGGCAGCCAACTGCTCAAGGAAGGTCGCGCGCTCTCCCCGAACGATCCGCCGGATTCGTGGCGCACCTTTGCCCGGGGCTACCTCGGCCTCTACGAAAACGTCCGGGAAGGCGCCTACGACGGACAATACAATCTCGATTATCCCCCGCTCCGGCTGCTCGTCATGTCGATCTGGACGAAGGAAGTGAAAGCGCAATTTCCCGGGGCGGAAGACGGCACTCCGGAATATGTCGAGCCGCTCCTGAGGGTGAATTTCGTCTGTGAAATCCTCACCGCGCTCGGGGTTTTTCTGCTTGTTAGGCTGGGAGTTCGACGTTCCGGCGGCCGCACCGACTCGGGGCTGCTCTGTCATTTTCCAATCGCGGAACGCGCCAAAGTCTGCGGGCTGCTGGCGGCCCTCGCCGCCTGGCTCGAGCCATCCCTCATTCTCGACGCCCATGCCTGGCCGCAATGGGACGTGTGGATTCTTCCCTTTTACCTTTTCGCCGCCCTCGCCGCGCTGACCCACCGCTGGTTCTGGTGCGGCTGTCTGCTCGCGCTGGGTGCGATGTTCAAAGGCCAGATTCTCTTTGTGGCGCCCTTCTTTTTCTTTTGGCCGCTCTGGCAGCGCCGCTGGGCGCGCACCGGCCACGTGCTCGCGGGGTTCCTCGCCACCTTCGCGCTCGTGGTTTCGCCCTGGCTCCTGCGCTCTCCGCTCTCCTGGGTCCTGGTCGCCCTCGTCGCCATCCCGGCCGCGGGGTTTTTTCTCTGGCGCCGTTCCCGGAATGTCTGGCCCTGGACGGCCGGCCTTGTCGCGATCGCGGCCTTTTGCGTGGGCGGCTGGGGCAACGGCAGCTTCGCCTGGTTGCAGATCGGTTTTCTCTACGGGACGGAGCATTACCCCTACCTCTTCATCAGCTCGTGCTACAACCTCCCTTCCCTCATGGCCCACCTCAACTGGTCGCTGAAAGAACCCTATTGGACCGGCCACCTCGGCTCACTCCCCCTGGCCTTGAACTGGCAGTGGACCCTGCGCCTGCTCTACCTTGGCATGCTGGTCCTTTGTTCGTTAGGCGCGGCGCGCCACGAACGCCGGCGCGATCCGCGGGTGCTCATCGCCCTCGCCACGCCCTGGTTGCTGATGTTCGCGCTCCTTGGGCAAATGCATGAGCGCTACCTGCTCTGGGGCGCGGTTTTGAGCGCGGTCGCGCTGGGGGTCAGCTTGCCCTTGAGCCTGCTTCATTTTGTTCTTTCCGCGATGAGCGCGGCCATGATCACGGACGTGCTCCTGCTCGATAAAAAACTCAGCTCCACCCTGGGTGCGATTCACCTGCTGGAGCGGGCGCGCCCGCTGGCTTCCTGGCTTCTGCTCGTGGGAGTCGGCATTTATTTCTGGGAAGTGCTCTCGCGCAGCCGGCCCCGCTACCGGCCCCGGCCGAGATCGCGCCGGGCTCCCCGGGCCACGCCCCGCGCGCTCGCTGCCATAGGCGACGAAGCCTGACGAAGAAATCAAAAGTTGCCCCCGCAGAAGAGCGCTGTAATTCTAGCCTCCCCTCGACATTCGGCGCGATTAGCTCAGTGGTAGAGCGCTTGCTTCACACGCAAGAAGTCGCAGGTTCGAACCCTGCATCGCGCACCACCCCCACTTTCTAGACCTGAGTGGACAGCCGCGGACTCCGATGGACTAAACGTCTGAACTGCAGCCGTTAGCATTCTCGGCTCACCTGTCACGACCGGGACACACACGGACAAGCTTGGACTGTCTTGGACTAATTTTTGTGAGTCTATTTGTGAGTCATGGCCCCGCGCAGCGTAACGCAAAAGCGAAGCTACCGCGTCCGAGACCGGGAGCATATTTGCGTCCGTGTAGGTTTTCGCGGTCAAGCGCATGTCGCTGTGACGCATCAATTCCATCACCGTCCGCTGTCTCCCACGCCCGCTAGCGTCAACATCGTTCCGAACGTCTTTCGCAGTGAATGGAAATGCGCATGTTCTCCTTTGCCATCCACGTGAGCAATTCCGGCCGCATCCAAATCTTTGCGAAACTGCTCCATTCGCGGCAGGATTCCGACGAACACGCGATCCTTCGGTTTCGGCGTTTCCAAGAGCAGTGCCCGCAACGCGTCGACCGCGTCCGAAGTGAATTATCGTTTCCTTTTCGTCAACTCATATTTCGATCTTGACTTGGCTGACGTTTTTTCAATCATGGCCTACACGAAGAGGCGAATTCAACTTTCATTGTTTGCATGTCTTTTCTTCGCCGGCTTATCGGTTGGGGAAGCCGAGATCATCATTCAAATGACCGGTTTGTTCCGATACCCGGCGCCGAACGAAGCCCTCATCACCGGCCAAATAAACGATTCGGATATTTTGGTCGGCTACGTCAACTCGGGAGCGCAGGAAGGCTTCTACGCTCACCCCGGTGGTCAATTTTCCGCGCCATTTAAAGAGCCGGACGACACCGGCCAACAGACCTTAGCCAGCGGCATTAACAACCAGCGGCATATCTGCGGAAACTATCGGGATGCCGCTAGTTTCAGCTTCAAGGGATTTATCCGAATTGGCGAGAAATATTCTTCTTTCGTCGTTCCCGTGCAAGGAGTGACAGAGACGTTCATTTACTCCATTAACGACGCCGATAATTTTGTCGGCTTTTACAAAGCCTCGTCCTATTCCATGATTGACGGCGTCTTTACCACTCTCCCGATCCCCTTCTATTTTTCTGCAGCAACCGGCATCAACAATCTCAACAAAATCGTAGGCGAATACACCACGGAGGTCGGCAGCCTCTCGTTTCATGGTTACTTTCTCGACACCGATGGTTCGTTGACGACCTACGATTTTCCGGGCGCTCAGCGGACGGAACCAACGGCGATTAATGATGCTGGATTGATCGTTGGTACGTGGTACGACGGAAATGCGAGCCACGGCTTTCTCATGCAGCTGCCTTCCACGTTTATCTCTTACGACGTTCCAGATACGGTGAACACGATTTTGACCGGCATCAACAATAACGGCACAATCTGTGGCACTTGCTGGAAAGAGGGCAAACCGCGCGGCTTTACGGCCCAAATCATCCAAAACTGACAATTAACAGGCGTGCGCTGACTTTACCAGTGAGTTGGTGGTTCCTCGGCGTTGATAGCATGATTTAAAGAAAGAAAAGTGAATGAAAACGTACTATTCGATAAGTCACTCAAGCAGCCATCGCTGGCGCGCGTTGGTCGGCCTGGCGGGGGCGCTCGCGCTTCTCTGCGCCAGCGCGTCTGACCATGTTTTAGCTGTCGAACCGCCGCCCAGCGGCGGCTACCCGAATAACAACACTGCGCTAGGCGATGGGGCTCTTTCCAATGCTGCCCCCGGTTTTGATAATACAGGAATTGGATTTGACGCGCTGATGAGTGTAACCAGCACTGGAGGCGGCAATACAGCCGTTGGGAGTCATGCTCTCTTGGACACGACAACGGGTGTGGTAAATGTTGCGATTGGATTTCAAGCTCTTCTCGCAACCACTACGGGTGGCTCCAACGTCGCGGCGGGACCCAATGCTATGGTAGCCAATACAACAGGCACCAACAATGTTGCGATTGGCGAAGAAGCGCTTCAGGCGCGCACTAACGGAGGGGCTAATGTGGCCGTTGGGCCTGGCGCTCTGGCGCTTGGCACCAGCGGCAACTACAACACGGCCATCGGCAGCACGGCCATGGCCTTCTCCAACGGGAACGACAACGTGGCGGTTGGCGACGGCGCCCTCAACGCGGCCAACGGGAACGAAAATATTGGGATCGGGCAGCAAGCTGGCTTGAACTGTGCCGGGAACAACAATATTGCCATTGGACAGTATGCCGGCCAGAGCGTCACCACGGGAGCAAACAATATCCTGCTGGGCCTCTCTGCCGGCCACAATGTGACGACTGGATCGAACAATATCGAGATCGCGACCCAGGGTACGAAGAACGAAAACGGGTTCATCCGCATCGGCGACACAGCGACGCAAACGAAAACCTTCATTGCCGGAATCAGCGGCGCGACGATCTCCGGCGGGGCCGCGGTGATGGTCAACGGCAAAGGCCAACTCGGGGTGGCGACTTCCTCAGCTCGTTACAAGGACAATATCCAGCCAATGGCGAAATCGAGCGAATCCGTCCTCTCACTTAAGCCCATGACCTTCCGCTACAAGAAAGAGCTGGACCCGGAAGCGATCCCGCAGTTTGGGTTAGTCGCCGAAGAAGTAGCCAAGGTTGATCCCGCCCTTGTCGCTCGGGACGAGGAAGGTAAACCATACACGGTGCGATATGATGCGGTAAATGCGATGCTGTTGAACGAATTTCTCAAGGAGCACCGCAAGGTGGAAGAGCAGGAAACCGCCATTACGGAGCTAAGGTCGATTTTGAAGGAGCTTAGTTCACGCCTGAACGAGCAGGCATCGCGCATCGACAAGGTGACCGATCAACTCAGCCCCAGCAAACTTGAACGTCGAGTCGTCTCGACCCAATAACGACCAACCAACATTCCGCCCTGTAATGGACGCAGCAAAGGGCTTACCGTCGCCCCTTGTAGAACCCGGCTCAGGGGAACATGTCATCCCCGAAAACACGCCGGATTTTGATGAACCCTGCTAACAGACCGTCCCTACCTTTCACTCGCTTACATCCACCAATAGTCCTCTTCCGACAGCGCCCCAAACGGAGTTCCATCCGGTCCGCGTCCTACCTCCCAGCCATGCTCGATTGTTAAAATTAGCATCCTCCGAACAAGCTCCATCCTCTGGAATAACTGGTCCCGACCGCTCCAGTTCTGCCATTCCTTACAGGCCCGGTAAATTTGGCTGAACAGCGTTTCGCGGATCACATCCTTTACCTTCGTCCATTCCCAACCCGCACCAAATCCTGCCCAGAGCCGCCAGCGATGTAGACATTCGGGGCGCTCCTTCGAAAGATACTTCGCCAGGTAGCCGGCGTGCTCGCTGGGCATGCGTACAACGTGAATGCGCCCCCACCCTGCCCGGTTAGCCAATTCGCGCGCTCTGTTCACATCAATGAACTGATTTGTGAGCAGGTGGACGTGAAGGCCGTGCTCTTCATGCAGCTCAAATACCCGCAGCCCCTGCAGATCCGGCCAAGTGCGCAGCAGCAGCGTTAGCAGATGATTCCAACGCTTCCGTGTTTCCTTCACAGCAAGAAGGTCCTTGAACGTGAAAGTCCAAAGGTAAAGCTCCTGTTTCCCGAGGGTTTTCGAAGCGAAAAGAAAGGCGGCCTTGCTCTTGGTCATAGGTGCTGTGGAGTTGTTAGCAATAGAACAAGGTTAAGGGGCGTGTGGCGCCGCCGACGGCGCCGGCCACACCCCCACAATCTACGCGCAAAAAGAAGGGGTGCGACCCC
>JBBSED010000015.1:0-75773 GCA_038240025.1 Chthoniobacterales bacterium | reverse complement strand
CGGGTGAAGAGCGCGTCGTGCGCGGTGATGAACGCTTCCGGCAGCGCGCCAGCTTCCTCGTTGCTCAGCCCGTCCGGAATGCGCCCGAGGTTGCTCTCGGCGACGACGACGAACTCGGCTTGGGCGCCTCCGGCGGTAATCCCGCAGACGCGTTCGCCCACTTTCCAGCGGCGCACGTTTTCCCCGATGGCTTCGATTTCACCAGCGAATTCGAGCCCGGGAATATCTGCGGGATAACCCGGCGGCGCGGGATAATTTCCGGCACGCTGATGAAGGTCGGCGCGATTCACGCCGGCGCTGCGGACTCGCACCCGCACGCGATCGGCGGTGGGCGCGGGCGGGGTGGCGACTTCCTGGAGCTCGATCCCTTCGGGGCCGCCGTGTTTCGTGATCACGATCGCGCGCATGGTGAAGCCTAAGGTGCCCGCGGCAGCGAAAAAGTCTCGCCGATCTCGCGCAGGGCAATGCGCGCGGGAGCACTTTCCAGCGCGGCGGTAAAACGTTCAATCGGTTCGCGGAACGGCTCGAAGCTGAGCTTGAAGGTCTGGTGATGGACCGGCATGACGTGCCGCGCGCCCGCGTCATCGGCCATCGCGATCGCCTGCTCGGGGGTGCAATGCGCGCGAATCCACGGCTGGTAGGCGCCGATCCCGAAGATCGCCAGATTGTAGGGGCGATCGTCGCGGAGCGCCGCGAAGTCGCTCGTGAGGGCGGTATCGCCGGCGAAGATGATCCGTTGGCCCGCGCGCTCGAGGACGTAGCCGTTGTAACCGCGATAGGTGTCGTATTGCAGCCGCGCGCCCCAGTGATTGACGCGAATTGCCCTAACGAGTAAAGCACCCGCCGGAGCTTCGATCGTGACCTTGTCGCCCCACGCGAGCTCAGTGATCTTACGCAGTTTCGTCCCCCGCAGCAGATCGCGCGTGCGGGGCGCGGTGATGACCTGCGAGCGGCGCGTGAAGCGACGCAGCGTCCTCCAGTCGAAGTGATCGAAGTGCGCGTGCGAGAGGAGAATGAGATCGATCGGCGGCAATTCCGCCGCGGTCAGCGCCGGCTGGGTAAGGCGTTTCGGCCCGATGGTGAAAAAAGGAAGACGGACGCCGCACCGGGCGAAGAGAACCGGGTCGGTCAGGATCGTGACCCCGAAGAAATTCAGAAGCACGGTGGAATGCCCGAGCCACGCCGCGGTCAACCGGTCGTTAGGCCATTGGTTCGGGCGCGGGCGCGCGCGCGGGGGCGCGATGGGCCGGCGCAGCTCGAAAAGCCACTCGTGCCAGAGATGGGCGATCCAGTTCCGCTGCGGGCTGCTTTGCTTCGGCATCATCCTGTCTAGTTTGTCCGTGCCGATGAGCAAACTGGACGAAATTCTCCGGACGAAACGAGCTGAGATCGGGCGGCTGCAGCCGCGGCGGGCGGAACTGCGCGCGGCCGCATTGTTGCGCAACGATTTCCGCCGGCTGCGCCCCGCGCTCCAGCGCGACGACGGCAAGCTCGCCCTCATCGCCGAGATCAAAAAAGCTTCGCCCTCCGCGGGCGTGATCGCGGACCATTTCGACCCGGTGACGATCGCGCGAAATTATGCGCGCGCCGGGGCCGAAGCGATCTCGGTCCTGACCGACGAACAGTATTTTCAAGGTCACCTCGATCATCTGCGCGCGGTCCGCGAAGTCGTTAGGCTGCCAATTCTGCGCAAGGATTTCGTGCTCGATGAACTGCAAATCCTCGAGGCCGCGGCGGCGGGAGCGGATGCAATCCTGCTCATCGTCGCCGCGCTCGCGCAGGAGGAACTCGTGCGCCTGCTCGCGAGCGCCGCGACCTATCAGCTCGACGCGCTGGTCGAGGTGCACAGTCTCGCCGAACTGGAGCGCGCGCTCGAGACCGACGCGGAAATCATCGGGATCAACAATCGCAATCTCGCGACCTTCGAGGTCGATCTCGCGGTCACCGAGACGCTCGCCGAGGAAGTGCCGAAAGAGATCGTGCTCGTGAGCGAGAGCGGCATTCGCAGCGCGGCGGATCTCGCGCGGATCAAGGATTCCGGCGTCAACGCGGTCCTGATCGGCGAAGCGCTGATGCGCGCGCAGCTTGGTGCGAACGGCTCGCTTCTCGCGGCGCCTCGTTAGGCGCTACCGCGCTTAGCGATTGAAGAGATATTCCGACGGCACGTTCTCCAGCGGCACACCCGGCGGCGCCCAGAAAAAGCGCAGGCGCCCGGAGTAGAGGTGCAGCGCGAGCCGGTGAAAGCCGCGCCGCATCAAAATCATCGTCACCTTGCGAGCAGGCGAATTCCTTCGCCAATGGTCGATCGCCGGCTGGGAGTCGAGATACAAGGCCGAGCCGTCATCAGATTCGAGCGTAAGGACATAACCGCCGTCTTCCGGCGCGTAGAGAGCGCCGCGCCCGATGCCACCGAAAGGCGCGCGCATCGGTCCCCCCTCAATCTCCCAATCAAAGTCAACCACCGCATCGTGACGCGGTCGCGCCATTTCCGGATGTAGAAAAAGTCGCATCGGCCGTCGCCGAGGTGGTGCTGTCGAGGAACAACCCGCGCTGCCGAGTGAATGTGATCTGCGCGAGCACACTCCAGCGCGGCCAACTCGCGCCGGCGATGCCGTGGCTGTGTCCGCTGAAGGCCGAGCCGGCTTAGGTGTCGTAGGTAATGAAAAAGAGCTGGTGAAACGCGGTCCCGTCATAGAGCAGGAGCAGGCTGCCCGGATTTGCGGTCGGCCATGGCCGGAGGTTGTTAGGCAGGCGCCCCGCCCCGGCAAGCAGAATCTTGCGCCTAACGAACAAGGCGCCGCGCGCGTTTACTTCACCACGCCGATCTCGGCTCGGCGGTTTTCGCCCACACCTCCTCGTTCGAAGAAGCATCGGCGGGCATCGCCGCACCGAAGCTGACGGCCATCCCGGCGCACTCAAGGCAAGCCGACCTTCTGGCGAAAGGCGGTAAATCGCGGGTCCGACCACAGCTCGCGCGTAAACGGATTGTCATTGATCGCCATGACCCCCGGGTCGTGGTTTTCATAGGCACGATTGAGCCACTCGAAGGTCTTGTCGGCATCGCCGCGGAAGGCGTAGACGGTCGCGATTTGGAACGCCATGTCGTCGCTGTGGCCCGCGATGAGTGCGTCCATAGCTGCTCCCGCAGCCTGACTGTCACCTCGAGCCTGCTGAGCGAGAGCGAGGGCGTAGGCGCGCCAATCCGGATCCGATTCCTGGACGGCGGCTTGCAATGCGGCTTCACCATTTCCCCGTTTCGCCTCGACCAGCGCCAGCATTTCCCACGTTCCCGCGCCTCCGGGCTGGAGATCGATCGCCTTGCGCGCCGATTCCACAGCTTCATCGTAACGGCCGAGGGAGGTAAGCAGTCTGGCGAGGTCGAAGTGGGCGTTGACGCTCAGCGGCTCAAGCCGAACCGCTTGTTGCAAAAGATCGACCGCCTCCTCGATCTGTCCGAAATCCGCGAGGATCGAAGCCAGGCCGATCTTCGGCTCCGCGGAAGCCGGAGCGAGTTCAGCGGCCCGTCGATATTCCACCTCGGCCGCTTTCGCATTCTGATCGACGCTGACGAGTATTTGGCCGAGGGCGGCATAACCCTCCCCAAGAGTTGGGTCTTCGCTCACCGCGCGCTCGGCGGCAGCTCGCGCCTTGCGATTGGCCTCGGCCACATCCTTGCCTGTTATGTCGCCCAGAGCCCACCAGCTTTTCGATAAAGCCGAGTAAGCCAGAGCATAGTGCGGGTCGCTCTGGATGGCCGCATCGTAGAACCCAATCGCCTTGCGCAAATCGGCCGCCGTGTAGCGCCTTTCGTAATGGCGACCTTGCAGGTAAGCGGTGTAGGCATCGACGTTTTGGTTTGAGGGGGCGTCCGGATTTTTCTCGGCATCGCCCAGCAGCGCGACCTTGAGCGCGCCCGCGACCGACTGCGCGATCTCCGCCTGCACAGTGAAGATATCCGGCAGGGTGCGGTCATAAATCTGCGACCAGACGCTGGCGCCATCCGCGGCTCGCACCAGATTAATGGCAATGCGTGCTCGCTCGGATGACTTGCGCACGCTGCCTTCGAGAAGGTATCCCACCCCGAGCGCAGCACCGATCACCTTGCTCTCTTCGTGCGTGTTCTTGAAATGAAATGACGAGGTGCGCCCGATGACTTTTAGGACCTTGATCTGGGCCAGCGCGCTGATCAATTCCTCAGAAAGCCCATCGGAAAAATACTCGTTGCCTGGGTCGCCAGTGTCGTTAGCCAGCGGGAGCACGGCAATCGCTCTGGCCAGGGTGGCGTTATCCCAATTCCGCTGCGGGACAAACTGGTGCGCGAGCAGGACGGCCACCGCTACCGCCAGGACGGCAATGATGAGTCGGTCGAGTTTGCGGCCAGTGTTACGAGCTATCGAGTGCGACCGGTCGACTTCCTTTTCGCGCTTCAGACCTTCCGGTGTCAGTTCGTAGAACCAGGAGAACACGAGCGCGAACGGGAAGCCGAGCACGACGGCGACAACGACGACCCGCATCGCCCACGTCGAAACATCGAACACGGGCAGGACCTGCGTCGCGATCTGGACCAAGAGCCAGCCGGCCGCGGCATAGAACGCGGCAACGCGTAGCACGTTGCGGCGTTTCAATTCGGCAAGAAACCGCTCCATCGTTAGGCTGACTCCCTATCCTTGATGGGCGCAACGCCGGTGGCGATGATTTCGTCCTCCTGGCCGCTCCGCCAATCGTCGTTCGACATCACGACCGCGCCGTCTTTGTCGTGCAGCTCGAGGGTGGGATTGGCCAGCTTTCCGGCCACCGGGGGTGACGGACCGATCGCGCGGGTGATGACGTTTTGCGAGTTGGGGCCCAGGACAATAAAGCCCCCGATAATGAAGTCGGCACGGTGGTGTCGGCCGAGTTGCCGTCCTGGATCGCCTGCCGCAGCGAGCCGCTCAATGCGTCGTTCGCGCTGGTTACGGTGACCGTCGCGGCGTGCAGTGAGGCGGCAGTACACATTAGCGTGATGGAAGCAATGAATAGGTTCGTTAGGTTTTTGGCGAGTGGTTCAGGCGATCCACTGGGAGTGCAAGGACCAGTGGTTCATACTCATGGCTAGTACTCGGATAGTATCAGCTCGAGATTGTCCGCATACAACTGGTGAGGGCCCCGACCGTCCCTGTTGTTGAAGGTCAGCGCCAAGCGAATGACCTGGGTGCCGGCGGGAACCGCATCGTTGTTCTCGACCGGGAAGAGACCCGTCTTGCCCTCGCGATCCCGTGGACCGACCGTTGGCAGGAGCAATTCGCCTACGTCCCGCCGGTTGGCGTCGAGGAACGTGACTTTGACAGTGGCAAGGTCCGGTGACTCCAAGCCCCCACCGAGAAACGCGGAGCAATGGACCGCGACGCGTCCCTCCCGGATTGCCTGTTCCCACTCGCGACCGACGGGAATGCTCTGTTGGATTCCGTTAGGCGCACCGGTATCCCCGCCACCAAAGAGAAAAGAGCCCCTCTCTTTCGCGCCCGGGTCGCTCGGAGAAGGAGTGCCATCACTTTCGTAGGGAAGGCGGCGTGGACTCGCCAATCCGCTGACGCGTTCCCAATCGACGAAGTCCGCATTTTGGCTTTGATCGATCGTCTCCGCGCCAGGGTTTTTGACCAGGTTCCCACTGGTTCGCTTGGCCTTCGCAGCATCCCATTTCAGATTGAGCCGCCCCTGATTGGCACTGGGGTCCTTCGGTGCGATCTCCAAGGCATAAACCTGACCAGGAGAGACGGCCGCTAAGCTAAGGCTTTCGCCTTCCTTTCCGACGACTCCCTCGGCGATGAGTTTACCGGGAACGTTGAATAGTTTCATATGCACATTCTGACCGGCGGCACGGACTCCGTTAAACAGGCGGTCAGCGACGAAGATGAAAACTTCGGGAACGCCGATTACCTGCTCGATCGGTTCTCCCGGGTGAACCACTTCATATACCCTGTCGTGCTCTAACTGAGGAAACTGCCGGGGATCACCGTCAACACCATTACGCAGGGTGTAGCGACCGGGACTGCCGGAGACTCTTACCAAGTAGTAGCGATCTTCATCCAGGCGGACCTGGAGGGGCGCGGGCGCGCACCTGACACCATTCAAGTTAGCAACTTGAAGACCCTGTGAGTTATCATCTTTGAGCTCGAAGACTTCCAAGTTAATGAGGGAGTCATTGCCGTAGAGTTCGAGGGACGGGACGCCGGCGATGAAAATCTTCTCCGCGCTGGTAGGTCTCGCGCCTTGGACGATGTAGAAGTCAACATCACTGCCAACATGAATCGTGGCCTCGATCGTGACTCGGGGATAGCCGCTTGGATAGAGGACCGTTCCGGAATGGACCGATTTGAACGAACTAAGTCGCTTCGCCTTGGCAACCGTGTTGTTCTCCTCAAAGTCGTCGATCGGGTAGGTGTCGGAAGCGAACGTGATGCTCATGTTGTAGGCATTCGCATCAGTAGCGCTCAGCCCGAGTTCGAGAGGTCCGCCCGGCACTCTGTAAACGAGAGCGTGCCCGCCTGCCTTAATCGGTGTGTCGCTGACGAGGGCGGGTGGCGCGCAGACGCCGCTCGGGCTTGCCAGGCTGTGAACTGCGATCGCGCCGAGTCCTTGCGGATAGGCCAGTGCGAGCGTCATGAGCGATCCGTTGGGGGAATCGAAGCGGAAATAGTCGCGGTCTCTCTTATCAATATTTAGGTTGGACCGGGTGTAGGGTGGCAGAGAACCGAGGTTGGCGGGCGTGGTTTCGAGATCATTTTTCTCGAAGAAGTCATTGGCGATGTCGGAGGCCCCGGCCGCGCGTCTCACTGCTGCGTAGGCGTCCAAGGTGCGGGTGGCAGGCGCCACTCCCGCTCGCGCTGTCTCGCCCAGGATCTTGGCGACCGCATCGTGGTTGAGGTCGGGGTTGAGGGCTTTCATCATCGCAACCACTCCGGCCACAAAAGGTGTCGAGGCGCTCGTTCCACCGAAGACCTGCGGCGCCGGCGGGCCGTCCGCCTGGGCTAGTGGCAGCGGAAAGGATTTTCCCGCGCCATTAATTCCGGAGCTCTGCGGATAGGACATGACGGGAATGTTCGTCGGAGCAAAAAGCAGAACCTGGCCGCCGAAGTTCGAGTACTGGAACTTGGTCATCGCCCCGGGGTTGAGCGCGCCGACGCAGATTACGTGATCCTCGGTGCAGGGGTGAACGAAAGAGGGATCGCCGACATCATAACCAACCGGTGAAGGGGCAGGCGACGGCGGCGGCCCAATGATCGTCGGTGGCCGGCCGTTTCCAGCGGCAGCGACGAAGACCACCTTGCTCCCTCCGTTGACAGCATCGTCGAAAGGGTTGTCGTCCCGGTCATCCACCCGGCACGAAGAGTTACAATCGACGCTGAAGCTCATCGACACGACGTCCGCGCCCCAGGCTACGGCGGTGCGAATCGCCCGGTTTCGCTCGTCTATGGTTCCGTTGACCCGAAGCAGAATGGGGTCCGCAACTTGTCCGCCGGTACCCATCTCGCCGAGGCGATTGTTTGCGATGCCCGTAGCCACGCCTGCAGACCCGGTTCCGTGCCACCAGCAAGGATTTCCCGGGCCGCACGCCCCAGGACCTGCATCGCCCGCAAATGGATCCTCGAAATCGATGTCGTATTGAAGTGGCCGGCCAGGAGGCGGCGGGAAGTCACTGTCGGTCCCGCGCGCCAGGCCAGCTGCGTCTAAGTAGAACCCGCTATCGATGATTGCGACTCGCGTGCGTCGCTGAATTCCATGAGCGGCGATAAACTGCCACGCCAGAAATACGTTCGATTGGTTGGTGTTGCCCGCCGCCCCGAAATCCCCGTAGCCTGCATTGGTGAAGGGATCATTAAACGATGGGGGCGGGCCCGCCTTGGTCTGGCGCTCCTGGGTGCTGAACAAGGTGAGCGGAAACGATTGATCGCCGTATGAGATGTAGTCGCCTGAGGCACGAAAGCCGGCCGCCTTGGCATCCAGAATGGCAGCAAGCGTTCGCATGCCTGCGGCGGACGAGAACTCCAGTTTGCCGCTGAGCCCGACGGCGGCACCATGGGCTGCCAATCCGCCGAGGTTCACCTTGCTCAGATTGATACAAACCTTGAACTCGGTCGGCTTGCGCTGTTCCGCGGTCAGGGTGATGCCCAACTCACGTGGCGGCACAGGAATTGTGTCATCAGCGATGACCTTCCCGTCATAGCGATCGAGAAAGGACTGCAAGTCAGTCGCATTCCTCGGTTTCACGAGCACGACACCTTCGAGGAAATCGCTCTGCACGCCTTTCTCGTCGCGGGAGGTGGCGACCGGTTGAGGCTTGTCTCGCCCGCCGCTGATCGTCGCCTGGATGGGCGCAATCTTAACATTGACGGTCCCAACCAATGGAACCGAGACAGGCGGAGTCGCCTTACGATGACACGCAGCAAGGAGCAGGGCGGCGGAGGCGAGAAGTAGGATCGTTAGGTGATTTTTCAAGTTTTTAGTTCAGAAGTGCAGCATCTGTGTTCTTCGTTCGAATCCGCTCTACCCAAGCCAGTCTGAAGTGGGAACCGGTCTCACCAGACTGACTCCAAGCCGGATACAATCTGCGATCAAGCATGGTCCGGCAGCCGGATTCCGATTCGGATCAGAGGTCGGAATGTTGAACTCGATCGTATCGGGAAGGCCCGGATTGTTCGGATGCGCGTTGGCGTCGCCGATCGCTTGGTTGAACGAGCGCAGGTCGGTCGCGCTACCATTAATGACAGTGAAGTGTCGGCGTGGGCCGTGCCGGTTGTGTTGTTCAGGAGCGCCGAGAAACCCGTGGCTGTATTGCTGCTGCCGGTGGTGTTGTTAAGCAGGGCTTGAAAACCGTGAGCCGTGTTGTCGACGTCAGTCGTGTTGTTAAAGAGCGCTTTATAACCGCTGGCCGCGTTGGCGTCGCCGTAGCTGTTCCAAAAAAGCGCTTCACAACCATTGGCTGTGTTGTAGCTGCTGGTGGTATTGCTGAAGAGCGCTTGAATGCCGTGGGCCGTATTGCTGCTTCCCGAGATGTTACTAAAGAGCGCCTGAAAGCCGTGAGCCGCGTTCGAGTCGCCGGTCGTGTTGCTATAGAGCGCCTGAAAACCGTCGGCCGTGTTATAGTCTGCGTTGTTGGTAAAGAGCGCTTCATAGCCGTTGGCCGTGTTGTAGATGCCGATACGGTTGTTCTGGAGCGCTGCAGCGCCAGTCGCCGTGTTGTTGGAGCCATCCACGTTGTTCGCGAGCGCGTAAGCACCGTTGGCCGTATTCCCGAAGCCGAGAGTGTTGTTCCCGAGTGCATCTGATCCGGTGGCGGTGTTGGCGAAGCCGGCGGTGTTGGCAGCAAGTGCGATCCACCCGGTGGCCGTGTTATCGCTGCCGGTCGTGTTCATATTGAGCGCCTCCTCGCCCAGGAATGTGTTGAAGTGGTTGAGGTCGCAGCCTTGTTGACAAGCCGCTCGTGCTTGCGGCGAAAGCGCAAGCCAGGCGAAGGCAAGAGCGAGCGTCGCGAAAAGAAGGCCCCGCATCCAGGGCGTCCGATTAATCAGATTTCCGTGGGACGGAATCGTCGCTTGGGGCGGGTTCGAGGTTTCTAGATTGACTGGATTTTCACCTGTTTGGGGTGGCGCGGCGAGACGTGACGTTGTTGCCGCAGAAGTTGTTTTCTTCATTTTGCTATGTCTTTCTTGGTCGCTGGGCCGGTTAGGCCTATATTTTGGCCATGGGGTCTTCCCGGCCATCGTGTGTGGGCGAATTTTCCCTAAGACCCTGGTGAAAGTCTTTAGGACGAGGGTGAATTTCTCGTGAATCTTCTGAAAAACGAGATGAACGCGCCACTCCCCGAGCTCTACGAATTCGGCGAATTCCGTCTCGACCCCGCCAGCCATCTCATGGCGCGGCGCGATGGAACGCCCGTACCGTTGACCCCCCGCGTTTTCGACACGCTCCTCTTTTTGGTTCAGCACAGCGGCAGCGTGCTCGATAAGGAGCGCTTAATGGAGGCGGTCTGGCCCGACTCGATCGTCGAAGAAAACAACCTCAGTCAGAACATCTCGACTTTGCGGCGGGTCCTCGGGGAAAGCCCCGGCGCGCATCACTACATCGACACGGTGCCGGGGCGCGGGTACCGCTTCGTCGCGGATGTCGTGCTGCATGACAGCATCGCGGAGAACTTGCCGGTCATTCCGGACGCTCCGCCGGACGAAGCTGCCGACGTTCCATTTGAAACTGAGATCGCGCCGGCGGCGCGCATCCCTCGACTGGTAGTGGCCGCGGCGATCGTGATTCTGATTGGCACCGCTGGCCTTTGGTTCTTGCGCCGTGCAGCGCAATCCCCTCCTGCGTCAGCTTCCATTTCCGGGCCGGCCGGCGTGTCTATAGAGAAAAGCATCGCCGTCCTGCCTTTCGATAATTTGAGCAGCAACGCGGAAAACGCCTACTTCGCCGACGGCGTGCAGGATCAGATCCTGACCAACCTTGCCAAGCTTACGGACTTGAAAGTCATCAGCCGAATGAGCGTGCTGCCCTACAAGGATAAGGCGTCGCGGAATCTGCCCGAGATCGCGCAGCAGCTCGGCGTCGCGCACTTACTGGAAGGCAGCGTGCAGCGCGTCGGCAACCGCGTGCGGGTGAATGCGCAGTTGATTGCGACGCACACCGGTGCGCATGAATGGGCCGAGACCTACGATCGCGATCTGGCTGATGTCTTCGCCATTCAAAGTGAGATCGCGGCCACGATCGCGCGCCAGCTTCAGGCGACCATTTCGCCCCGCGAGAAAGCGGCCATGGCGGCGGCGCCAACCACCGATCTCCTGGCGAACGAACTTTACGTGCAGGCCAACGCGCTCGGGGTTGAAGACGGGCCACAAAGCCAGCTCCAAGGCGTGCGCCTGCTCGATCAAGCAATCGCGCGCGATCCACAATTCGTGCTCGCCTGCTGCTTACTCGGCCGGATGCACCTTTACCTTTTTTATGGAGGCTACGATCACACTCCGGCCCGTCTCGAACTCGCGAAGGCGGCGCTCGAAAATGCTCGCCGGCTCCAGCCCGAATCCGGCGAAGTCCACCTCGCCTGGGCTCGTTATGCTTACTACGGTTTTCGCGACTTCGATCGCGCGCGCGCGGAGCTGGATCTGGCGCGGGGCGCTCTCCCTAACGATTCCGAAATCTACTATCTCAGCGCGCTGTTGGACCGCCGCCAGGGTCGCTGGGCCGAAGCGACGAGGAACGCGGAACGCGCCGTAGAACTGGACCCGGGTAACCTGGACCATCTCCTGGTTGCAGTGGGTATCTACGAAGGTCTGCGCCGTTACTCCGATGCCCGCCGCCTCTGTGACCACGCCGCTGGCATCCTGCCGCACAATCGAAAAGCCCGCCTCGTGCGCGCCGAAATACCTTTCGTTGAGCGAGCGGATCTTCGACCTCTGCGCAGCGAGATCTCCGCGATTCTGGCCGAAGAGCCGGGCGCCAAGGTAGAGCTTGCCGTTGATGTATTTGATTGCGCAATGGCCGAGCGGGATTCGGCCGCGGTCGTTCGCGCGCTCGCTGCGATCCCAGCTGAGGGAGTGCAGGGTGGCGCCATTATTTGTCCACGCGAATGGTTTGCCGGGCTGGCCGCCCGCGCCTCTGACGATCCGGCTGCGGCGCTCGGCGCCTTCAGCGCAGCGCATGCGATCGTGGAGAAACTTGTGCTCACTCAACCCGATTATGCGCAGGCTTGGAGCTTGCTCGGACGGATCGACGCCGGGCTCGGACGCAAGGAGGAAGCCGCGCGCGAGGGCCGTCGCGCCTGCGAGTTGCTCCCAGTTTCCGTCGATGCGGTGGAAGGCTCGGAGTTAGCCGGCAATCTCGCAGCCATCTATGCCTGGATCGGCGAGAAAGATCTGGCGCTCGAACAATTGGCGCTCACCGCCCAGATGCCAATGGGACTTTACTACGGCAGTCTGAAACTGGACCCGGACTGGGATTCGCTCCGCGGCGATCCGCGTTTTGAGAAGATTGTCGCCTCGCTCGGGCCAAAAGGCGTTCAGCCTAACGAGTGAATCTAAAGAGTGTGAGTAACGTCCCAGACACGGCCATCTACGAATTTGGTAAGTTCCGGCTCGATCCGGCGAACCATCTTCTGGCGCGACGCGATGGGACGCCCCTGCCGTTGACTCCCCGCGTTTTCGACACGCTCCTTTTTTTGGTGCAGCACAGCGGCGCGGTGCTCGACAAAGAGCGACTGATGGAAGCCGTCTGGCCGGATTCGATTGTTGAGGAGAACAATCTAAGCCAAAACATTTCGACGTTGCGGCGCGTCCTCGGCGAAACTCCCGGCGCGCATCGTTACATCGACACGGTGCCGGGGCGCGGCTACCGCTTCGTCGCGGATGTGAGCACACCCGCCGACACGGTCACGTCGCAGGAAGAACCGAAAGTCGAAGATTCCGTGCCGGCGTTCTCCGAGGTGCCGGCCGCGGCGGTCGACCCCGTCCTTTCCGCCGCGTCCCCAAGCCTTCGGCCCATCCTCCTCTGGATCGTGGGCGCGCTCGCGCTCGGCGTCGCCGCGCTGCTCTTTTGGCGAAGCGAGGCGCGCACCCCCGCGCCCGTTTCGGCTTCTCTTCCGGCCTCAGAGAAAAGCATCGCCGTCCTTCCTTTCGATAACCTCAGCGGCAACCCGGAGAACGCCTATTTCGCCGAGGGAATCAAAGATGAAATCCTGACCCGCCTCGCGAAAATCTCCGCCCTCAAAGTGATCTCGCGCACTTCGACCCAGAAATTTAAAAGCGCCCCCGAAAATGTGCGCGAAATCGCGCGCCAACTCGGAGTAGCGAATATCCTGGAAGGGAGCGTGCAAAAATCGGGCGAGACCGTGCGCGTGACGGTGCAGTTGATCAACACCCAGAGCGACACCCACCTCTGGGCCGAGACCTACGATCGGAAATTAACCGACCTCTTTCAGGTGGAAAGCGAAGTCGCGCAACGCATCGCCATCGCGCTGGCCACCACTCTGAGCGGCGCAGAAAAAGAGGCGCTCGCGCTTAAGCCTACCGCAAATGTGGAGGCGTATCAGGCTTGCTTAAAAGGACGCTACTTTTGGAACAAACGCACCAGCGACGATTACGAGAAGGCGGCCGAATATTTTCGCCAGGCGGTGGCCCTCGATCCGAATTACGCCGCCGCTTACGCCGGGCTCAGCGATGCCTGTCAGTTCAACGCTTTTGACGCTGTGGCGCCGTCGGCCCTCTACGCGCAGGCGCGTGCGGCGGCGCAAAAAGCAATCGCCCTGGACGCCACTCTGGCCGAGCCGCACGCTTCGCTTGGCCTGCTCGCCATGAATCGCGATTGGAATTGGCCCACCGCAGAAAACGAATTCAAAAAAGCAATCGGGTTAAATCCCAACTACGCCACCGCTCACCACTGGTACGCCGAACTCCTGATCGCGCTCGACCGGCCTAACGAGTCTCTCGCGGAGATCAAACGGGCGCACGAGCTCGACCCGCTCTCGCTCATCATCAACACCGACACCGGCAAGATTCTCTACTTCGCGCGGCGCTACGACGAGGCCCTCGCGCAACTGCGCGAAACGTTGACGCTGGACCCGGCTTTTCCGCAGGCGCAGATCTGGCTCGGTTCGGTTTTTACCAGCATGGGTCGCTACAACGAGGCTCTGGCGGCTTTTCACAAGGTGGAGAACAACCGCTGGGCGATGGGCTGGCTGGGTTATGTTTACGGTCTCGCGGGTGAGCGAGGCAAGACCGAGAGCATCCTCGGCGATCTCGAGCGAGGCGCGGCCGGGCATCCTATTGAACCCCAGGTTTTGCTCTGTCTTTATCTCGGACTAGGCGACAAAGAACAAGCTTTTGCCGCCATGGAAAAAGCCTACGCAGTCCGCTCCGTGGCCATCACTTCACTCAAAGTGAATCCTTGGTACGACAGTCTTCGCTCAGATCCGCGCTTCGCCGATTTTCTCCGGCGCACCAAATTGGTTCCCTAACGAGCGAAGCTGAGCGCCGCGCGCCTTACTTCACCACCCCGATCTCGGCCCGGCGGTTTTTCCCCCACGCTTGCTCGTTCGAAGAGGGGTCAGCCGGCATGTCGGCGCCGAAGCTCACGGTCTGGATGTTCTGCGCGCTCGCGCCGCCGGCGATGAGCGCCTCGCGGACGGATTCGGCGCGGCGTTCGCCGAGGCCGCGATTGTATTCCGCGGTGCCGCGTTCGTCGGTGAAACCAGCGATGATAATCTGACTGCTGCCCTGCTGGAGGAAGCTCGCCACCTGCTGGATTTTTCCATTCTCGGAACTGCCGATGTCCTGGCTATCGAAGGCGAAATAGATCGGCTGAAACTGATTGCGATCGACGTTACTGCTCATAAACGAAGTGCCGCCTTCCGGCCGGTCGGGCAAGGGGGTGCCGTTGACGTAGTCGCCGGTGCTCCCCGCGCCCTGGTCGCCGCCTTTTTTTCCACCGCAACCGGGCAGGAGCGCGAGGGCGAAAAGGGAGAGAGTGAGCAGACTAACGAGCGTGAACGAACGGCGAAAGATGGGATTCATAGCGGCTTCGCGAGCATAACGGCAGCAATTTCTCATGCAAGGCTGGCGCTGCGAGCCGGTGTCGCCGCCTCCCTGTGGGAGGCGCGGGGCGGGGCGCGGTGGCGCTGGTGCGCTCGAACGTCGATACCCTCGCTTCGCACAGCGAAGCGGCCACAGCGCTGAAGGGGCGGTCCGCCGCGAACGATCGCGTTCGTTAGGCACTCTTTGCGCCGAAGCCGTGGAGCAGCCGATGGAAGAAGCCCCCCTCGGCATCGTCGTGATCGACGATCTTGCCCGCCCGCGCCACGAGCACAGGACATTCGGCCCGGTTCAAAATCCCGCGCGTCAGGTCCCCCATGATGTAGTGGCGGAAGCTCCCCTTCGCCTGCGAGGTGCCGGTGACGATGAGGTCGTGCTCGCCCTCGCGCACTTCCATGAAAATCTGGTCGAGCGCGAGCCCGTGGCGGATGCGCACTTCCACTTCGATCCCGAGTTTTTCGAGGCTCTCCTTTTGTCCGCGCAGACCGAGGCCGAGTTCGGAATCGGAAGAGAGCAAGCGGTCGACATCTTCTTCCAGCCTAACGAGATCGGCGTAGATGGCCGGCGGCTCGGCCATGACATGGAGCAGGGTCACGGACCCGCCGACGAAGGCCGCGATCTCGCCCGCGAGCTGGACCGCGTCGTCGATGTAGCGCTTGCCGCCGGTGCAAACGAGGATGCGGGAAATGCGCGCGCAATCACCGATCGCGACGAGCACGGGCGGCGGCACGGCCTTGATCACTTCGTAGGTTTTCTCCGGCCGCCAATAGAGCCCGCCGCTTCCCTTGCGCCGGGCGCCGATGATGGCGAGATCGTATTCGTTCGCGGCCGTCTCCGCGAGGATCTGCCGGATTGGCTCGCCGGATCGGATGACGATGCGCGGATCGACGCCCAGTTCTTTGAGCATCGCGGCCTCTCCGTCGAGCGCTTCGCGCAACGCCGTTTCGTCCTCTTCTTTCTCGGCAATCCCGAGCAGCGTGGTCGGCGACGCCTTCGGGGCAGCAATCAGCCCGCCAAGCCGGGTGGGATTATCGGCCGGGTCGGTTCCATCGCTGCAGATGAGGATGCGCATGAACGGCTAGAGTTTGTGTCCGGTGAACAAAGTGTAGAGGACGATGGCGGCGCCGATCAACGGCAGCGGGACAAATAACAGGCGGATCTTCGGGCCGGCAAAATATTGGGTGAGGATGGCGCCGATCTGCGCGCCGATCGCGGCGCCGGTGTTCATGACGAGCGCGATCAGAATGTCGACGTTGCCTTTCACGGCGTGGCTGAAAGTGCCGTAACTGGCCGAGATGATGATCTCGAAGAGATCGGTCCCGACCGCGAGATGGGTCGGAATCCCGAGCACGTAAACCATCATCGGCATCCGGATGTAGCCTGCGCCGCCGCCGAGGAACCCGCTAAAAAGCCCGCCGATGAACGAGACGATGATGATGATCCAGAGGGAGATGGACTTCACGCCGGAGGTCGGCAGCGAAATCATCGGCCAAAGCGGGAAGGCCTGGATCGACTTGGTCACGCCATCGAAGGAAGAGATATCCTTGTCCTTACTCTTCGCCTTCCCTTTCGCGGTCGACTCTTTGGCGCCGGTCCTTTTCTTCAGCTGCATCGTCTTCCAGCTCTCCCAGACCATGAAGGTCGAGATGCTGACGTAGATCCCGATCGAGATCACGCTGACCACGAAGTCGACATTTCCCTGGCGTTTCAGGAGCTGGATCAATTGCGCGCCGCACTCCGCCCCGGCGATCGTGCCCAAGGCCATGATCAAGCCGAGGCGCAGATCGACGTTACCGAGCGCGCGATGGCGCTTCGCGGCGACGACGGATTTGCCGACGATGTGCGCGAGATCCGTGCCGACCGCGTAATTCCAGTGCATCCCGACCGCGCGCAGCGCCGGGCCGGCAATGAAGCTTCCGCCGACGCCGAAAAATCCGCCCATGATCCCGATTAAAAATCCGATCACGACCAGATAGACCGGGCTGATGTCCGTCCCGGAAATCGGGAAATGCATCGCGAGGAGCGGGAGCATCATTCGGTGCGGCCCCGGATCAGTTTGAAGATGAACGTGGTGACCGTCTCGAGCACGACGGCCTGGCCGATGATGAGCGCAATCGAGACCAGCGCGTAGAGCTTGAGGTTATCCTTATCGAGCTGCGCCAGCCAGCCGGCGAGGAAGTGGAGGACGGCAAAAAAATAGCCGGTCACAAGGGCGCCATAGACGACCAGCTCGATGGCAAAAGAAGTGAGAACCTTGCGGGCTCCGGATTTCATGGTGAGCGGAAGAGTCGGTCGAGAATTTATCGTGCCCGCGTCATTTGGCGGTGGGAAGAGGAGCCGTCAACCGAAAATCCCTTTGCGCCGGAAAGGTTTCTTCCTAGGTTCCTGCCCTCGCTGGACCGAGGAAGATTTATGGCTGATGTCGCAAACAAATATGAGGAGAACGTAGAGGGAAAATTCTACGTCGATGACCAGTGCATCGACTGCGATCTCTGCCGCGAAACCGCGCCCGCGAACTTCAAGCGGAACGACGACGGAGGGCATTCGTTTGTCTACAAACAGTCCGAGACCCCCGAGGAAGAAGCGCTCTGCAAGGAAGCGATGGAAGGCTGCCCGGTCGAGGCGATCGGGAGCGACGGCGGCGGCGCCTGATTCCGGGACTTTTATCCTGCACCTAAACTTACACTTACACCGGATCGGGGAAGTGTAAGTGTAGGTGTAAGAGTAAGCTAAAAGTGGGGAAATGATGCCCGTTGCCCTAACGATCGCCGGCTCGGATTGCAGCGCTGGGGCTGGCTTGCAGGCCGACCTGAAAACCTTTAGCGCGCTTGGCGTTTACGGGCTCACCGCCGTCACCTGCGTGGTCGCGGAAGTGCCGGGGAAAGTCTCGCGCATTGCGGCGGTCGATCCGGTCACGGTGCGCGAGCAGATCGAGTTGCTGCTCGCGAGTTTTCCGGTCGCAGCGGTGAAGACCGGCTTGCTCTGCTCCACTGAGATCGTGGAGCTGGTCGCCTCGATTTTTGCAAAACCCAAGGCGCGGAAAATCCCGCTCGTGATCGATCCGGTGATGATCGCCACCAGTGGCGACCGGCTGCTCGAGTCGGTCGCGGTCGAGATTTACCAGTCGCGGCTTTTTCCGTTGGCGACGCTGGTCACGCCGAACATGGCAGAAGCCGCCGCCCTCACGAATCTGCCGGTCACGAACCTCGCCGAAATGCGCGTTGCCGGGACCATGCTGCAGGAAAAGCACGGGACGCGTTTTCTGCTCAAAGGCGGCCATCTCGGCGGCGACCGCGCGGTCGACCTGCTCTTTGACGGCGGCGCGGTCGAGGAATTCTCGGCACCGTATCTGGCCGGCGTTTCGACCCACGGAACCGGCTGCACCTACTCCGCCGCGATCGCCGCGGGGCTGGCGCGCGGCGAGTCGTTAGGCGATGCGATCGCGCACGGAAAAAAGTTCGTTAGTCGGGCCATCGCGGAACATTTCACCTGGCGCAATTCTTTAGGCGAAATCCACGCGCTTAAGCAATTCTAGGTCGGCGTCTTCCAGCGTTCCTCGCGCAGCGCGGCGAGCGCGGCGGCGCTTTCCGCCACCTTCTTGCTCCGGCCTTCGCCTTCGCCGAGGACCTTTCCTTCCCAGAGCACCTGCACGGAAAAGGTCTTCTCATGCTCCTTCCCGGCTTGCGCGAGCAACTCGTAAACCGGGCTCCGCGGCGAGATCGATTGAAGGATTTCCTGGAGCTGCCCTTTCGGGTTGATTTCCAGCGGCTCCTCCTCGAGCCGGCCGAGCTCGTCCTGCATCTCGGTGAGAATAAAACGCCGCGCCGTTTCCAGGTCGCTGTCTAAAAAAATCGCGCCGAGCAGCGCCTCAAACGCGTCCGCCAAAGTCGAGGCGCGCTCGCGTCCGCCGCTCGCCTCTTCGCCGCGCCCGAGCAAAAGATGCCGCCCAAGATCGAGCCGCCGCGCGTGCGCCTGGAGCGAACCGCGCGAGACCAGCCGCGCCCGCTGCGTCGTGAGGCGGCCTTCGCCCGCGTCGGTGAAAAGGCGAAAGAGATGTTCCGTGATCACGAGCTGGAGGACGGCGTCGCCGAGATATTCGAGCCGCTGATTATCGAAATGCGCGCGCTGTTTTTCGTGCCGCACGCTCGGATGAGTGAGCGCCTCGATAAGCAGCTGCGGCTCGCGAAACTGATACGGGATGCGTTCTTCGAGCGGATGCACGGCGGCACTCGTTAGGGCGCGCGGCCCGCGGCGGGCGCGTAGACGCCGATCGAGGTGATGACGTCGACCGCACGCTGCACCACCGGGTCGTGGGGGCCGGACTTTTCGCCGCGCGCGCGCTTTTGCTGGCGGTCCTGCATCGCTTCGATCTCGGGATTCGTCCCGGAGAGGAGCGCGGCTTCGTTCAGGTGCGGCTGGTCTTCCTCGAAAATGAAGAGCGCCATGCTTTTCGTTAGGCTTTGCGCGAAAATTTCCAGCTTGTCCTGGTGCGGCATGGTCACCCCGATATCCGGCGCGACCCCGCGCGGGATGCCGTCGCCCTGTTCCGGCAGCACCGCTTCGGTGACTGCGACGCGGAGGAGGAGGTCGGTCCCGAGCGGCAGCTCGGAATAACCGACCGAGCAGCCGGCCGTGGTCTGCCCGATGAGGATGGCGCGGGCCCGCGCGCGCAAGACGCTCGCCAGCACTTCCGCCGGCCCCATCGTTTCTTCATCGATGAGCACGCTGATGAACCCGCTGTAGGACGGGCTGCGATCGGAGGTGAAGGTGCGTTCCTCTCCCGCCTTCGATCGGTGCAGGGAGAAAAGTGCCGCGCCCTTGGCCACGAACCGGTCCGCGAAATCCGCCGCCGCAGGGAAATCGCCGGTCGCCGAGGTCGCGCGCAGGTCGAGAATGATCGCGTCCGCTTTTTTCGCGCTCAAATCCTTCAGCGCATCGTCGAGCGCGGCGAGGTCGCTCTTACGTAGCGCGCCCGGGCGCAGGTAGCCGATGTGGCCGGCGACCAGCTCGTGGTAAAAGGGCGCGGGCGCGGGCTCCGCTTTCGCCGGCCCGAGGCTGGCGCTGCGCCCGAGGCGCTCGAGCAGGCCGGCGAGCTCGGCGCGCCGCCGCGCGATCTCGTCGAGCGCGCCGGGCGCGACATAATTTTTTTGGAGAAAATCGAGCGCTTTGGCGAGGTCCGCGGCGCTGAGTTGATCGATCGAATCGGCCGGAGTCGGCGTTGCCGGGGTCGGTAGGACTGGCTCCGCGAGCGCGCCAGCCAGGCCAAGAAGGATCGTTAGGCTAACGCTAAGGACGAGGCGCGACATCGGTCGCGTGCAGGTTAGCCGGGAGCGCGGCGAGAGCAATATCCCGCCGATACTGCGCGCCTTCGAAATCGATTTTCGCGACGGCGGCGTAGGCGCGATCACGAGCCGCGGCGAGATCATCGCCGAGCGCGGTGACGGCGAGCACACGGCCGCCATTCGTCACCACCGCGCCGTTTTCGCGCCGGGTGCCGGCGTGGAAAACCTGCACGTGCTCCATCTTCGCGCACTCCTCGAGGCCGCTGATTTTTTTCCCGGTTTCGACCGCGCCGGGATACCCGGCAGAAGCCATGACCACGGTCACCGCCGGGCGCGGATCGAGTTCCAGCTTCACTTCACCCAGTTTGCCCTCCGTGATTTTCTCCAGGATCTCGAGCAGGTCGCCCCGGAGCCGTGGGAGGATCACCTGGGTCTCGGGATCGCCGAAGCGGCAGTTGAATTCCAAGACGCGCGCGACGTTCTCCCGGATCATCAACCCGGGGAAAAGCAGCCCGGAAAAATGGACGTTCTCCGCGCGCAAACCGCGCAGGAGCGGCTGCATGATTTTCGTGTCGAGCTGTTTCTCAAGTTCGGCGTTCCACCCCGCTGCAGGACTGTAGGCGCCCATCCCGCCGGTGTTCGGTCCCTCGTTGCCGTCGCGTAGCCGCTTGTGATCGCACGCGGTGCCGAGGAGTCGATAAGCGTCGCCCGCGACGAGCGCGTGCAGCGAGCATTCCCAGCCCTCGAGGAATTCCTCGATCAGGACCTGCTCGCCGGCGGTGCCGAAACGCCGATGCTCGAGCATGTCGTAAATCGCCTCGCGCGCTTCCGCTGCATCACGCGCGATGATCACGCCCTTCCCGGCCGCGAGCCCGTCCGCCTTGATCACTACCGGATAGTGCAGCCGCTCGACGAAACGACAGGCTTTCTTGCAATCGGTAAAGACCCCGGCCATCGCCGTCGGCACCCCCGTGACTCGCATCACCTGCTTCGCGAAAACCTTCGAGGATTCAAGCCGTGCGGCGGCTTTCACCGGACCGAAGACGCGCAGATTGTCCTCCCGAAAAACATCCACCACTCCGGCAGCGAGAGGATCGTCCGGGCCGACCACGGTGAAATCGATCTTGTTCTCGCGCGCAAATTTTCGCAGGCCGGCGAGGTCGGTTGCGGGAATCGGGACGTTCTCGCCGAGGTCCGCGGTGCCGGCATTTCCCGGCGCGCAGAAGATCTCCCCGGTGCGCGGTGATTGCTTCAATTTCCAAGCCAGGGCGTGTTCACGGCCGCCTCCCCCCACAATCAAAAGACTCATCAGAAACGGAGGTGCGCAGAAAGGGCAATCATAGGGGAAGCGATCACCTGCGCGCTGCTGGAGAGATCATCCGATCAAGACCAGAGCGGGCTCGGGGAAGGCGTACGATTCGAGATTTGCCGCAAACGGGCATTTCTCCAAGAAAAATCTCGTTCATCGCGGAAGAAACTCCGATACCCTCCGCACGGGGGGCAACCCGCTGACGGGAACGTTACTCTCTAGTTGCACCCATCGCGGGATGCCTTAGAAAAGCAGAAGCATGCCGCCATCCGCCAAAGGCCCTTCGGTCATGAATCCCGCTTGTCTCTCGCGCGTTGTCCTTGATCGCATCGCGGACAAATGGACCGCGCTGATCATTTACGTGCTCGCCAACGGCACCACGCGCTACGCCACCCTGCAGCGCGAGATCGGGGGGATCTCGCAGAAGATGCTCACGCAAACTCTCCGCAGCCTCGAGCGCGACGGCCTCGTCCTGCGCAAGGTGCACCCGGTCGTGCCGCCAAAAGTGGAATACTCGCTCACGCCGCTCGGCCGCACCTTGATCGACCCGCTGCGCGCGATCTGCAGTTGGTCGGAAAAACATCTGCCGCAACTACAGGCCAATCGCACCCGCGCGCAGGCCACCAAGATTTAGGTTCGCGGTTTTACCATGCATCTCGTCGAGCCGATCGTCCTGCTCCTCATGCTGGTGGCGGCGCTCGTGATCGTGGCGAATAAATTCACGATCCCCTTCCCCGTGCTCCTCGTGCTCGGCGGGCTCGCGCTCAGCTTCGTGCCGTTCCTGCCCGTGATCCGGCTCAACCCGGAGGTGGTCTTCTTTCTTTTTCTACCACCGCTGCTTTATCCCGCCGCGCTCTTTACTTCGTGGCGCGATTTTCGCCGGAATCTGCGGCCGATTTTATTCCTCGCGATCGGGCTCGTCCTGCTCACGATGACGGTTGTCGCTTGGGTCGCGCACACCTTCGTCGCGGGATTGCCGTGGGCGGCGGCGTTTGCGCTCGGCGCGATCGTTTCGCCGCCGGATGCAGTCGCGGCCGAGGCGATCCTGAAACGGCTGCAGGTGCCGCTGCGGATCGAGGCGATCCTCGAGGGCGAGAGTCTGGTGAACGACGCGACCGCGCTTGTCGCCTACCAGTTTGCGGTCGCGGCGATGGTCACCGGTCACTTCTCGTTAGGCCAGGCGAGCGGGGAGTTCGTGCTCGTGGGGGTAGGCGGAGTCGCGCTTGGGCTCATCGTCGGGATGTGCGCGCGCTGGATCCAACGGCGGCTGAATGATCCGCCGGTGCAGATCACGATCTCGCTCCTCACGCCCTTTGCGGCCTATCTCCTCGCGGAACATGCGCACGTCTCGGGCGTGCTCTCGACCGTCACCGCCGGCGTGTATCTCGGCTGGCATTCCACCGCGCTGCCCGCGCGAACCCGGCTTCAGGCCCAGGCGTTCTGGGAAATGGTCGCGTTCCTCCTCAACGGTTTCATCTTCATCGTCATCGGCCTGCAGTTGCCGGAGATCCTGCACAAGCTGAATCGGGAGCCGTTCACGCGTCTGATCGGTTACGGGTTACTCATCAGCGCCACCGTGGTCTTGGTCCGGATCGCGTGGGTTTTCCCGGCGACCTATTTGCCGCGCTGGCTTAGTCCGAAATTGCGCGCGCGTGACCCCGCGCCCTCGTGGCAACAGAGCGTGCTCATCGCCTGGGCCGGGATGCGCGGCGTCATCTCGCTCGCCGCGGCCTTCTCGCTCCCGCTCGTGCTCGCGAACGGGGATGCCTTCCCCGGCCGGAGCTACATCTTGTTTCTCACCTTCTGCGTCATCCTGACCACGCTGGTTTTCCAAGGGCTCACCCTCCCGCTCCTGATTAAAAAACTCGGCATCCACGATGACGGCGTAGTCGAGCGTGAAGAGCGCCAGGCCCGGCTGCGGGCGAACGAAGCCGCGGTGGACTTCATCGAAGCGCGCGCGCTCGAGCAGCACATGCCGGAAGAGGTGATGATCCGGGTCCGCGCAGAATATTGCGACCGCATCGCCCAGCTCGAATCGTGTGCCGGCGACCCGCAAAACCCCGGCGGCGAAGTCGCGACCCCGATCTACCAGCAACTGCAATACGGCGCCCTTGGCGTGGAGCGAAAAACCATTATCGCCCTGCGCGATTCCCGCCAGATCAACGACGCCGCCCTCCGCCGCATCCAGCGCGATCTCGACCTCGCCGAAGCCCGGCTGACTGGCGACTAGTAATTTAGCTTGCCAGCACCGGGCCAAGAGGCGCAAACCATGGAGGATGAAAAACAAGCTCCTCAGGATAGTTACAACTCTGGCTCTGGGCGCCCTTCTTCTGGCCTATTTCGGCTGCGAGAAAAAGGGCACGGAAACGTTTCGGGATGAGAAAGGCGGCATCTTTGTCTGGAAGGACATCGATTCGGTGAAGTGGGATAAAATCAAAGAGGTTCTTGGGCGAGATTCTGGGCCCGGCGCGAGTCGGCGCAGCGAGCTTTATCGCCTGCGCAAATATAATCCCGGCTCTACACCCGAGAACGCGGGAGACGGAACGCTATGCGACGCGATGCTCATCCGAACGATCGCAGAAGTCGATGAGCATGCTGCGCAGACGAACTTCAAGGGATTCGCGGTGCAGATTGGGCTCGGAGCACTCGCCGATTATCAGGTGCAAGAGGCCGGGGACGATAAATCGCGGCCCGGCGGAAAGAAGGAAACGCCGACGCCGACCCCGACCGCGGAGTTTGAAAGATTGATGCCGCACGCGCATCTCCCGGAAAACATCATCGAATCGCAGAAGATGGTGGAGGAAGTGAACGCGGTCCTCGACGGAACAGCGGATACCAATTCGCGCTGATCGTGTCTGCCCGGCAGACCTGGGTCTGGTTGGCCGCCTTTGCGCTGCACTGTACGCTGATCATTGCGGTCGCGCTGCACGACCTGTCGTCATCGCTCCTGCTCGGGAACGATCACAGCCCCGGCTGGATCAGAACGTCGTTAGGCCGAATTCGGACGGTGGCTGCGGCGACTTCGGGGAAAAACTTGGCGGAGTCGAATCCGCTGCGCCAGGCCGCGTTTACCTACATGGATTGCAGCGGGATCGAGGCGGGCTACAGCTATTTTGCGCCGAGCGTTCCGCCTAACGGAAAGCTCTCGTTCACGATCCGCTATCCGGATGGCCGCACGGAAGAGGACCTGCCGCCGGTCGGAGGAGCGGCGGCCGGCTACCGCATCGCCACGCTCCTCGACCGCCTGCAAAATATCCATTACGAGCGCTTGCGGGAGGCTATCCTGCAGACGCTCGCCGCCGCGGCGGGCCGCGAACACCCGGGCGCTGAAACCATCCGCGCTTCCTTTGCCCTGGCGCAGCTCCCCAGCATTGCCGAATACCGCGCGGGCCGGAGAGTCTCTTACCGCCCTCTCTACGCTTACGACTTTCGCTTTTCCTCCCGAGCCACTCCGCGCCACGGCAAATAGCGATGCCAGGAAGAGGCCCACGGCTGCGGACGTTCCTTTTCCCGCCGGATTCCGGTCACTGGCTCAGCCTCTTGCGCATCGGGCTTGGTCTGCAGGTAATGCTCTACACCTGGTCGTTGCGCGCCGACTGGGATTATCTCTTCGGACTGAATGGCCACGGCCTCGTCAACCGTACGCTTAATGAAGCGATCCTTTCCGCCCAGAGTCACTTGGTCCCGCGGCTCGGCTGGTGCATTGCCGCCGGGAGAAATCTCGGTCTCTCCGAAGCGCAGACGCTCTCGCTTGTCTGGTGGTCTTTGCTGGGCGCGGGCTTGCTGCTGCTCCTGGGGTTGGGCGCGCGCGCGGCCGCAATCGCCGCCTGGTTTCTCTATCTTAGCAGCGCCAAGAGCGGCACACTCTTTGCCTACGGCGTCGATAATTTTACGGTCATCGGGCTTTTCTATCTCGCGATCGCTCCCTTTCCCGACCCTTGGTCGCTCGATCGGAGAATTCGGAAAAAAGCGCTTCAGTCGCCGGAGCGGCTCGGTTTTCATCGCCGCATCCTGCAGCTCCACCTCTGCCTGATTTACTTCTTCGGAGGCCTCGCGAAAAGCACCGGCCCCGATTGGTGGAACGGCAACAGCCTCTGGTTGGCGCTCACGCGCCCCCCGTTCGATCTCATTTCTCCCCAGCTGCTCATTCACTTTGCGCCGCTCCTCACGGCTGGCGGGATCTGCGTCTGGCTACTGGAGATGAGCTATCCCGTGCTGATCTGGCCCGTGCGCACCCGGCGTATCTGGCTCGGCGGCATTCTCCTCCTCCATCTCTCGATCGGGCTCACGATGGGCCTTTATCTCTTCGCCTTCGTCATGGTGGTGCTCAATCTTGCCGCCTTCGCGCCCGAGATTTTTCTGGGCTGGGAGAAGGCGGTTCGCGCTCGGGCGAAAAGGAGTGATTCTTCTCCCGGACAGGCAGCCGATTCGGAAGAGTTGGAATGAAGACTTTCTTTCAGGAGTTGAAACGGCGGCGGGTTTATCGCGTCGCGCTCGCCTACGTCATTTTCGCGTCGGCGGCGGTGCAGGTCGTCGGCACCATTCTGCCGGCTTTTCATGTTGCTGATTGGATCTTTCAACTTCTCGTCCTTCTCCTTGCCCTCGGTTTCCCCGGCGCTCTCGTCCTCGGCTGGGTGTTCGACGTTACCCGCGGCGGACTCCGCAAGACGACGCTCGTCGCCTCACCCGCGGCCGATCTGCGTCGCATCGCCGTCCTGGCTGCCGCGGGGCTGCTCGTCGCTGCACTCGCCCTCGGCGGATATTGGTTTTGGCAACCTTGGAAGAGTAGGGAGAGGCCGATGGCCGTCGCGGTGCCGTTGCGTCTTCCCGGCACCGCCGTCGCTCCCCCGATCCCGGAGAAAAGCATTGCCGTGATTCCTTTCGCGAACCTGAGCGACGCGAAGGATAACGCCTACTTCGCCGAAGGCGTGCAGGACGAAATCCTGAACGACCTCGCAAAAGTGTCAGACCTTAAAGTGATCAGCCGCACCTCGGTGATGCAATACCGCCCGGGGGCAGAGCGCAACATTCGCGAAATTGGCCGGGCCCTCGGCGTTGCATACATCCTGGAGGGGACGGTGCAGCGCGCGGGACAGCGGATTCGACTAAGCGCGCAGCTGATCGATGCCCGCAGCGACGCCCACCTCTGGGCCGATCACTACGATCGCGACCTGAGCGATCTCTTCGCGCTCCAGAGCGATCTCGCGGAAACCATCGTCACTCAATTGCGCTCCAAGATCTCGCCGGCAGAAAAAGCCGCGATCGAAGAAACTCCCACGTCGGATTTGACCGCGCACGACCTTTACCTGCAGGCCAATGCCTTGATCTCAGCGCCGCTTTTCAACGTCCAAGGCACGGAGAATCTCTTGCAGGCCGTCACTCTGCTCGATCGCGCGATCGCCCGTGATCCAGGATACTTCCTCGCCTACTGCCTGCTGGCGAGCGCCCACGATCAGATCTATCTCAACGGCCCCGATCACACCCCGGCTCGCGTCGCCTTTGCCGAGACCGCCGTTCGGGCGGCGCAGCGGCTGCGGCCGAATGCGGGCGAAACTCATCTCGCCCTCGCGAACCATCTCTACTGCGTTTTCCTGGCGTACGACGATGCCCGGCGCGAGCTCGCGGTCGCCGCCCGCTCTTTGCCTAACGAGCCTTTGATCGATCAGCTGGCCGGTTTCATCGATCGCCGGCAAGGGCGCTGGACCGACTCGGCCCAACATTTCGCCCGCGCGCTCCAGCTCGATCCGCGCAACGCTTACACCCTGCAACAGATTACGATTACCTATCAATCCCAGCGCCAGTTCCAGAACGCCGCCGTCGCCCTGGACCAGGCGCTTCGGGTTTTGCCTAACGATCCCGGATTAAAAGTCACGCGCGCCGGGATCGCCCTGCACGCCGAGGCTGATCCACGGCCGATGCGCGCGGCGATCGCGCACATTCTCTCCGAAGATCCGACCGCCGCTTCCGGTCTGGCGGATGAATGGCTTTTCCTCGCCCTCTGCGAACGGGATGTCACCGCCGCCCGACGAGCCCTCGCCGCGCTGCCCGCGAGCGGTTACAACAACGAAGGAGTCCGCTTTTCTCACTCTTGGTGTGGAGCTCTCGTCGATCGCCTCGAAGGCAACCAGTCCGCCGCGCGCGCCAATTTTCTCCAGGCCCGGGCCGAGCTCGCCGAAGGTTTGCAAGACGATCCGACCGATAGCCGGATCCTCTGCGTGCTGGGTATGATCGACGCCGCGCTCGGCCGAAGGAGCGAAGCGATCAGCGAAGGCCGGCAGGCAGTCGATCTCCTGCCGATCAGCAAGGATTCCATTAATGGCGCGATAGTCGCGGAATATCTCGCGGTCACTTACGCTTGGTTGGGCGATAAACCGGCGGCGCTCGAACAGCTGCGCAAAGTAGCGGAAATCCCGAGCGACGTGAGTTACGGTCAGCTCCGCCTGCATCCCTACTGGGACTCGCTGCGGGGTGATCCGGAATTCGAAAAAATCGCGGCGACCCTCGCCCCGCGCTAGCTTAAGTCGTTAGACACGGTTCGCGCCCGATGGGCCGAGATCACGGCTTGATAAACGGAAGGCAGCGAAGCCCCGGTACGCTCGCTCGCGGCCCGGCAGCTTTCGAATTCAGGCGCGACCTGCACCACTTTGCCTTCGAGCAGGCCCAGCTTCACCGTGACTTCGCCGAAGGGCGTCGTCACTTTTTCGAAGCGGCGCTCCAGTTTGTAGCGGCGCTTTTCGCTGCGGCGGACGCCGAAGGCGCTCGTCTCGGTGAGAAGGGCGTGCACCATTTTTTGCTCGAGCGCGGGCTCGCAGAGGACGGTGAGCCGCACGCCGGGACGGTTCTTTTTCATCTGCACCGGAGTCAGGGTGACGTCGAGCGCGCCGAGCGCGAAGAGCCGCTCCGTGGCCGCGCCCGTTAACTCCGGCGAGCAATCGTCGAGGTTCGTTTCCAGTTCGATGATGGTGTCCCTGTTATGTTCGTTAGGCGAAGCCAGCCCGAGGACGGCGCGAAGCACGTTCGGCCGCACTTCGAGGTCGCGCGTGCCGATGCCATAGCCGATCCGCCCGATTTCCAGCGATGGCATCGGGCCGAAAGATTCGGCAAATTCCCGCGCGATCGCGGCGCCGGTGGGCGTGATCGATTCCCAGGACTCGTCGACTTGTTCCAGAGTCACGCCCCGCAAAATCTCCAGCGTCGCCGGCGCCGGGAGTGGAAAGCGACCGTGCGCGCAATCGATCCAGCCGCGGCCTTCGCGCAGCGGCGAGACGATCACCCGCGGCTGCCCGAGTTCCTCGAGCGCGACGCACGCGCCGACAATATCCGCGATGGAATCGACCGCGCCGACCTCGTGAAAAGCCACCTCGTCGACGGCGACGCCGTGAATTTTTCCCTCGGCCAGGGCCAACCGCTCGAAAATCGCCAGCGCTTTTTGCCTGACGAATCCGGACAGGTTGCTCGCCTCAATCCGGGCGCGGATCTCGCCGTAGTGCGTGTGCCCATGGCCGTGCTCCGGGAGGTGGACCTCGAATTTCACTCCGCTGATCCCCTGCCGCGTCTGCCGCGCGAAACTGAAAGCGGTCGCGCCTAACGATAGCTTCCCCAGCTCCGCCTCGATCCGCGCCGGCGCTACTCCGAGATCGCAGAGCGCGCCGACGGTCATGTCGCCGCTGATCCCGGAAAAACAGTCCAGATAAAGGAGCCGGCTCATAAGAAGCGGCAGATTAGCATGCGAACCGCACCGCCGCGCCTGTCGCCGACGTCCCCCGCGTTGCTCGCGAGCTTTTCCGCCCTACTCTGCGGGATGAAGTTTTTCCTCGCTCCGCTCCTTGCCCTGCTCGTCCTCCTTCCCCGCCTCCAGGCGGAAGAAACACCCGCGCAGCTCGCGCAGCAGGAACTTCCCTCGCTCCTTACGATTTACCAAAACCTGCATAGTCATCCGGAGCTCTCGACCCACGAAGAGCAGACCTCGGCTTTTGTCGCGAAGGAACTAAAGGCGGTCGGTTGCGAGGTCACCGATCACCTCGGCAAATACGATCACGCCGACCAGAAAGGCTACGGCGTAGTCGGCGTGATGAAGAATGGCGAGGGCCCGGTGGTGCTCGTGCGCACGGACATGGATGCGCTTCCGGTGGAGGAGGAAACCGGCTTGCCCTACGCGAGCAAGGTGACGACCAAGAACGAAAAGGGCGATGTCGTCCACGTGATGCAGGCCTGCGGTCACGACGTGCACATCGCGACCTTCATCGGCGTCGCGCGCACGCTCGCGAAGCTGAAGGATCAATGGCAGGGCACCATTGTTTTCGTAGCCCAGCCCGCGGAAGAACTCGGCACCGGCGCGCGCGCGATGCTGAACGACGGGCTCTACACCCGCTTCCCAAAACCGAATTTCGCCCTCGGCTTTCACGACAAGGCCGACTTGGAGACGGGCAAGATCGGCGTCACTTCGGGCTACACCTACGCTTCGGTCGATTCGGTCGATGTCACCGTGCACGGCGTCGGCGGACACGGCGCCTATCCGCATAAGACCAAGGACCCGGTCGTGCTCTCGGCCGAAATCATCAACCTCTGGCAAACGATCGCGAGCCGGGAAAACAACCCGCTCGATCCGATCGTCGTGACCGTGGGCTCCATCCATGGCGGCACCAAGCACAACATCATCCCGAACGAAGTGCAGATGCAGCTCACCGTCCGCACCTACAAGAGCGACGTGCGCGAGCGTGTCCTCGCCGAGATCGCGCAGATCGCAAAGGGCGCCGCCATCGCCGGCGGCTGGCCGGAGGACAAAATGCCCGAGGTGAAAGTGCTCCGGGACGAGTTCACGCCCGCGACCTACAACAATCCTGATCTCACCAAACAGCTCCTGCCCGTGTGGAAAAAAGCCCTTGGCGACGACAACGTCGAGATCGTCGACCCGACGATGGGCGGCGAGGATTTCTCGGAATACAGCCTGCCCGATCACTCGATTCCGGCGGTCGACTTTCATGTGGGCGCGGTTGCCCCGGAGAAAGTCGCGGCCTCGAAGAAGCCGGGCGCGGCGCCGCTGCCGAGCCTGCATTCGAGCAAATTCGCGCCGGTGCCCGAGCCGACGATTCGCACCGGCCTGGTCGCAATGACGAGCGCGGTGCTCGATCTGCTGGGGAAAAAATAAGCCCGTTCGTCAGCTGGGGAGATGTGCCCGGGCGGGAGGCCTATTTCACCCGCACGTTTTTGCGCAGGTAAGTCGGCACGTCCAAGTCCTGCCCTTCCACGATTGTCGGCTCGCTTTTTTCAAAACGGCCGCGGCTGATCGATTCGAACTGCAGCACTTCCTGGCGCGCCGAAACGAATTTCTCTTTGCGCGTGGCCGGTGTTTTTGCGGGGACGGGCTCCTCCGTTGCCGCAACCGGCTCTGGCATCGGCGCTTTCCGTTCTTTCCTCACCACCGGCAGCGGGGGCGGCAGCTCAGCTACCACCGGGTCGGGCGCGACCACCGGTTCCAATTCCGGCTCCGGCTCGATCTCCGCTGCAACGGGCGCGGGCTCGACTGGTTGCACCACCGCCACCGGTTCCGGTTCGGGCGGGATGAACGGCGCGGGCTTCAAGAGTGCTGCGGGCGCGCGAACCTGTGCCGGCTCGGCCACGACCGGCGAGCCGATCGAACTAATCAAGGTCACGCTCATCCGGTTCCCCATTTTTCCATCCACCGCGGTGCCGAAAAGGATCTGCGTCTGATCCTCCACGTGTCGGTTCAGTTCCTGCATCACGATCTCCACTTCGGTCAGCGTCATCCCGGGGCCACCCGCGATCTGGACCAGCAAATGGCGCGCATCGGTGAGCATTTTGCCGCGGTCCATCAGCGGATTCTTCAAGGCAAGCGCGAGCGCTTCGTGCGCGCGATTGTCGCTGTCCGATTCGCCGTAGCCGAAGAGGCAACGGCTATCCTCGCTGCGAAGGGCGGAGAGCAATTCATCGAAGCCAATCCGGATCAGGCCCGGCCGCCTAACGATATTGACGATCGCGCGCACGCTCTGGCTGATGGTGAGATCGGCCGCCGCAAAGGCCTGATGAATCCCGGCCTTCGGCAAAACCATGTCGCCCATCCGGTCGTTCTCGAAACAGACCACGGCGTCGGCCAGTTGTTGCAGTTGGCGGAGCGCCTCGCTCGCCTGCGCGCCGCGGCGTTTCCCTTCGAACGCAAAGGGCAAGGTCGCGAGCGCGACCACCAGCGCGCCGCTCTCGCGCGCCATCTGCACCACGCAGGGCGCGGCGCCCGAGCCGGTCCCGCCGCCCAGTCCGGCGCAGACGAAAACCATCCGTGCGCCTTGGAGCGCCTGCCGAATTTCATCGGCGGATTCGTGGGCGGCGTTGAAGCCGAGCTCCGGGTCGCCGCCGGCGCCGAGCCCGCGAGTGACCGCGCGGCCGAGCTGCACCTTCGCGGTCGCAACCGAGCTGGCGAGGGATTGCACATCGGTGTTGGCGGCGATGAGATCGACCCGCTCCAGACCATCGAGGACGATGCGGTCGAGCGCGTTCGAGCCGGCGCCTCCCACGCCGATGATTTTGATCGCAAGATCGTCTTCGTGTTTCTCCGGCAGGGTGTAATTGCGGCTGAGCTGGATCATTTCGTTAGGTATTCGTTAGGCTAAAAAAGAATCAACGCATGCGGTGGAGTAATTTCCCGAACATCCCGCGAATGCCGCCGACCGGCTGGCGATCGCCTTGCACGGCCTGCGCGTACTTGATCAACCCGATCGCGGCCGCGAACTGCGGGTTCTCGAACGCACTCGTGAGGCCGCTCATGGTGCGCGCATGCGTCACCCGCGCGGGAATGCCGAAGACGTCCTCGGCCAGGTTGTCGATCCCGTTGATCTGGCTGCAGCCGCCGGTGATAAAAATGCCTTCGCCGAGATAATCGAGGAACGGTTCTTCCTCGAGCCGGCGCTTGAGCAGCTCGAAGGTCTCGCGCAGACGCATGTGGATGATGGTGTTCAGTGTCTCGCGCTCGACTTCTTTCCCGGCGAATCCGGAGTCGTCTTTCAGGAGGACGGTTTCGCCCGGGAGACAGTTGCCGAGCACGGTGCTCCCTTCCTCGATCTTCAATTTTTCCGCGCGCGTCATCGGGATGCGCAGCCCCATCGAGATGTCATTCGTGATGTGATCGCCGCCGACCGCAAGGACGCCGCTTTGTTTCACCGCGCCATCGACATAGAGCACGTAGTCGGTCGTGCCCCCGCCGATATCGATCACAAGCGCGCCGAGACTTTTCTGGTTCGGCGTGAGGACAACCTGCGCGGAAGCGAAGGCGGTGAAGACCACGTCCTCGACTTCGAGCGGCAGTTCCTTGACGCAACGGATGGTGTTTTGAATCCGCGTGCGCACGCCGTGGATGATGTGGAAATCCGCCTCGAGTTTCTGCGCGAGCATACCGAGCGGACTGAGCACGCCGCTTTGTCCATCGACGTGATAATGCTGAATAATGGTGTGCAGAAAAGCGTTCTGCGCCGGAATGCTGACCTCGCGCGCGTTCACTTTCACGTCGTCGATATCCTGTTCATCGATCTCGTCGCGATCGTCGGGCAGCGTGACGCAGCCGCGATTGTTGAAGCTCTGAATGTGCGCGCCGCTGATGCCGATGTAGACGCTGCGAATCATGATGTCGCTCTTCTCCTCGGCATCGACGACCGCCTCCTGCACGCACTTCATCGCGGTCTCGAAATCCACGATCTCGCCCTTGCGTACGCCGCGCGAAGGCGCTTGTCCGACGCCGAGAATTTTGATCGTGCCATCGGGGCGGCTCTCGCCGACCACGACGCAGATTTTCGAGGTGCCTATTTCCAAACCGACCATCAAGTTGCTGCTAGCCATTACCGTCGTTTCCTTTGTTAAAACGCTGAAGTGGAACCCCTTTCCGCGCCGGTGTCGGCGCAGCGGGACGAGTGTGAAATTTCTGCACGCCGGGGCTCACCAGCGTGGCCTTCGGAATGGTGTGGTCGACCGGCTTCGCCTTGCGCACTTCGGGCGCGTGATAAACCAATGGCGCGCTCTTGTGCGGCTTATCGGCGAGGGCGGGCGTGACCTCGGACTCAGGCTTCGTCTCCGGCACCGGCTCCTTTTTCGCCACCGGACCGGGCACGACGCCGTCATCCTGTAGTTCGGAAATAATTTCCGCCGCCGGTTTGGTGAAAGTCACCGGAATGTTGCGCGCCACGAGCAGATTCACCGTGCCGATTTGCCGGTGTGAATCGTCCGCATAAACCAGCAACTGCTCGAGGCGCTGCATCTGCGTTTCGAGATCGTCGAAGCCGAAGCGGACCTCGGTGTGATTCTTGTCCGTCACGAGCAGGCAGTAGCCGGTCGAGACGTCGACGTCGCGAATCTGGAAGCGCGTCTGCATGAAACTCGTGGTCGTTAGACGAAGAAGGGCGAGCGCGGTCTTGGCCTCGAACGAGCTGACCTCTTTCCCCGGGACGAGCGCTTCGCTCGAGCACCCGGTGATGAGCGGCAGGGAGAGATATTCCGGGAGCAATTTTTTCTCCTTCATCAGGATGCCGCGGGCATCGACGAGGAAGGCCGCGTCGGAGGCAAACGGATTCGCCACCGCCTTCTCGCTCGTGATCCAGGCGACCGGTTTGCGCTCGGTGATCTTGATATCGATCTCGTTAGGCATGCGCCGTTCCACCTGCACTTCGTCGATCTGCGGGAGACGCTGCAGCCGGTCGTGAACC
This sequence comes from Chthoniobacterales bacterium, assembly GCA_038240025.1. GTDB lineage: Bacteria > Verrucomicrobiota > Verrucomicrobiia > Chthoniobacterales > UBA10450 > Palsa-1392. Next base: position 41,926 of record JBBSED010000015.1, on the reverse strand, counting down.
TGCGCGAGATTGACCGAGAAAATGTTCAGACCTTCGGAAAGTTGAGCGACCTTCAAAACCTGATCGCGCAAAAGTGTGCCATCAGTCTGCACCCCGAGCGTGCTCAACCGGTAATCGGGATTGTCGAAGAAGAAGCGCCGCAAAGCTTCCCGTGCCCCCAGATAAACCCCGGCGCAGAGCGCGACAGCGAGCACGACTTTGGCGAGAAGCACGAGGACGCGGCGGTTGCGATAATGAATCGCGCGACGGGAGCGGACCCGGACGTCGAGCAGATGCTGCTGCCGGCGTTGCCGCGAGGTCGAGAGCCGCTGATTGCGCGGGCGCGGTGGGTTTTTGTCCTTCGAAACTTTCATTTTTTAGCGGGGCGCGCCGCGCACGAGAGGTCGATGATGCGCGCGCAAAGTTGCGCATAGGAAATGCCGGCGACGCCCGCCGCTTCGGGCAGCAGGCTGGCCTCGGTCATGCCCGGGATGGTGTTGATCTCGAGCACGAAGGATTGATCGTTAGGCGAAAGCATGACGTCGACGCGCGAGTAAACCTGCAGGTCGAGCGCGCGCGTCGCCTGGAGCGCGAGATTCTGGATTTTGCTCGCGAGATCGGGGTCGATCGCCGCTGGGCAGACATGCTGCGCGCCGCCGCCGCCCTGCGGATTCAGGAACGGATACTTGTCGTTGAAATCGTAGAACCCGCTCTTCGGGATGATCTCGAGGATCGGCAGCGCGAGATCGCCGAGCACGCCGATCGTAAGCTCGCGACCGGGAATGAATTGCTCGATTAAAAGTTCTTCGTCGTATTTCGTCGCCTCGGCGAGCGCTCCCTCGATCTCGCTTTTTTCCCGGACGATTTGAATGCCGACGGTGGAGCCCTGACGCGGCGGCTTGATCACATAGGGCAGGTCGAGCGTCGGGGTCTCGCCAGTGTGGATGATTTCCCAATGCGGCGTATTCACGCCGTGTTTCGTGAACTGTTCCTTGGAAGGGATTTTGTCGAAAGCGAGGCGGCTGCCCAAGACGCCCTCGCCGGTGTAGGGGACGCCGCGATCCTCGAGAATCTGCTGCAACTGCCCGTCTTCGCCGAAGGTGCCGTGAAGCGCGATGAAGGCGAGCCAGGTGTCGTTAGGCAAGGCGAAATCAGCGCCGCGGACATCCACCTCGGTGACGTCTGCGCCTAACGACCGCAGCGCCTGCGCCACTCCCGCGCCGGTCGCGAGCGAGACCTCGCGCTCCGCGCTGGGGCCGCCTTTGAGCACGGCGATTTTCTTTCCGCTCAGTTCCAGCACGGCGCTCACAGTTCCTCCCCCACGATTTGCACTTCGGTTTCCAATTCGATCCCGCGCTTTTCGCGCGCGGTGGTTTTGATCCGCTCGATCAACGCCAGCATCTCGACGGCGGTGGCGGCTCCGTCATTCACCAGAAAGTTTCCGTGCACCTCCGAAATCCGCGCGTCGCCGACCCGGCTGTCTTTTAGCCCGAGCTCGTCCACTAGTTTGCCCGCAGGGCAAGCGGGCGGATTTTTGAAAATGCAGCCGGCACTGCGCGCGCTGGGTTGGGTGCTCCGCCGTTTCTCCTGCGAGGCGTCGAGCCGCCTGCCGATTTCTTCCGCGGTGGATTTTTCCCCACGGAAAACCGCGGAGACGGCGAAGTTCTCGTCGAGCGTCGCAACGTGGCGGTAGGCCACTTCCATCTCGTTAGGCGCCTTCTCGTGCACCACCCCTTCGCGATCGAGATAACGAACCCGCACGACCTGATCGAAGGTCTGCACGCCCATCGCGCCGGCGTTCATCCGCAGCCCGCCGCCGACTTCGCCGGGGATGCCTTCCATCCATTCGAACCCGCCGATGTCGGCGGCCTTTCCCGCGTAGGCGATCTGTTTCAATTTCACGGCCACACCCGCGGTGACCTCGAGGCCCGCGGTCTCGATCTTTTCAAATTCGCCGCCACTCGGATGCACGACCACGCCGCGAATCCCGCCGTCGCGCACGAGCAGGTTCGAGCCGCGGCCGATGACAAAGAGCGGCTGATTTTCGTGCCGGCAAAAGCGGATCACTTCCGCGAGCGCAGCTTCCGTTCGCGGCTCGACCCAGAACTGCGCCGGCCCGCCCACGCGCAAAGTCGTGTGCTTCGCGAGCGGCTCCGATAAACGCACCTCGCCTTCTGCGCCGACGATCTCTTTCAGTCCCTCCAAAATGACCAGCTCGGCCGCGAGCTTCGCCAGTTGCTCATGAACATTTCCCGCCCCGAGGCTGAGCACGAGATCGCCCTCGGCGATGATCCGCCCGAGGTCTCCATGCAACGAATCGAGCCGCGGCTGATAAGTGGCGTTCCGATGGCCATGCCGCAAAATTTCATCCACGACCGTCTGGCCGCTGATGCCGGGCAGCGCCGCTTCGCTCGCCGGATAAATATCGGTCACGAGAATGTGATCGGTGTCGTCGAAAGCCGCACCGAACTCGCGCCGGAGCGCGTGGGTGCGGGAATAGCGATGCGGCTGGAACATCGTGAGCACGCGTTTGCGACCGGCGGAGCGCGCGGTCGCTAGGGTGGCGCGAATCTCCGTCGGGTGATGCGCGTAGTCGTCGACCAGGAGGTAGCGCTCGCTCTGGTATTTGATCTCGAAACGCCGGCGGGCGTGGCGGAAGTTGCCTAACGATTTGGCGATCTTCTCAAACGGGACGCCCAGTTCGGTGGCAAGCGCGATCACGCCGAGGGCGTTGCTCACGTTGTGCTTGCCGGGCACGTTGAGGGTCGCGTCGCCGAGTTTTTCCGCGCCGCGCTGCACGCAAAAGGTCGCCGCGAAATCGTGCAGCTCGATTCCATTCGCGCGGTAACGGGCCTGCTCGGCAAAGCCATAGGAGACGGAGCCCTCCCGTTGGCCGCAAAGGCGCGTCGCGTTCACGTCGTCGGCGCAATAAAAAACCGTGCCCGTGGTCTGGGCGAGCAACTTGCTGAAGACCGCTTCGATCGCCGCAAGATCGGCGTAAAAGTCGAGATGCTCTTCCTCGATATTCAGGATGAGCGCGTGCTCCGGATGAAAAAGCTGAAGCGTGCCATCGCTCTCGTCGCCTTCGGCCACGAAATATTCGCCTAACGAGTCCCAGTGCGCATTGCTCCCGAGGATCGGGATTTCCGCGCCGACGTAATGCGACGGATGCACCCCGCCGCCGCGCAGAACGTGCGCCGCCATCGCCGAGGTGGTGGTTTTCCCATGCATCCCCGCGACGATGATTCCGCGCTTTCCGAGCATGATCGCCGCCAGTGCTTCGGCCCGGCGGATCGCCGGCACCCCGCGGGCGCGGGCGTCGACGAGGATCGGGTTGTCGTCCTTGATCGCCGACGAATAGATAATCAGCTCGGCATCGGCTGCGTCTTCCGCCCGGTGAGGTGAAAAAGCGCGGAGCCCGAGCTGCGCGAGACGGCCGGTCTCGAGCGTGCGCGCTTTATCCGACCCGCGGACGTCGTGCCCGAGCTCGAGCAGGAGCGCGGCGATGCCACTCATCCCGCTGCCGGCCACGCCGATCAGATGGATCGCGTGCCGCTCCTCGGTGAAGAAACGCTGCAGCTCGAGATCAGGCGGCGAGGGCGTCATGGGGTTGACTGTACCTTTCCATCGTATCGACGACCAAATCGGCCGCGTTTTTTGGCGCGAGCGCGGCGGCCGCGGCGGACATCTGCGCCAACGCCGCCGGGTCGCTCAGGAGTTGCTGGATTTTTTTCCCGAGCACGTCGTCGACCAGCTCGCTCTCCTTCAGGAGGAGCGCAGCTTTGGCCTGCACGAAAATCTCGGCGTTGCGCGTCTGGTGATCGTCGGCCGCATAGGGATAGGGAATTAAAAGTGACGGCAGGGCGAAGGCCGCGATCTCGGCCAGACTGGCCGCGCCCGAACGCGCGATCACGAAATCGGCGGCGCTGTAAAGTTCCTCCATCTGATGATGAAAGGCGGCGACATAGGCCGGGATGTTTTCGCGCCGGTAATTATCCTCGAGCAATTTCTCATCCCGGCTGCCGGTGAGATGGATCACCTGCAGCGCGTCGCCCTGGAGCGCGGGCATGGCCTTGATCAACACCTGGTTAATCCCCTGCGCGCCCTGGCTCCCGCCCATAACGAGCAGCGTCCGCCGTTCCGGCCGGAGACCCAGCCTCACGAGTGCCTCCGCGCGATCGACCCGGTGGAGGGTCGAGCGAATCGGCGTGCCGGTCCATTCCGTCCGCGCCTTCGGGAAAAACGCGGAGCATTCCTTGAAACCGAGGAGGACCGCCCTCACGAATCGCGCCGAGTGCCGGTTGGCTCTGCCAGGGAAGGCGTTCGACTCGTGGATGAAGGTGGCGGCGCCGCGCATCCTGCCCGCAAGGACCGGCGCGGTCGAGGTGAATCCACCCATGCCGAGGACGATCTGCGGCTGGAATTTGCGGTAGATCGCGCGACAAAGGGCGAGGCTGCGATTGAAACGCCTAACGAATCCGAGAATCGCCGGCGAGTAGGGCGAGGGCAGCGCGACGGTCGGCAATTTCTCAAAGCGGAAGTCGGAATGTTTCGTGGCCGCGAGAGCGTCGATTTCCTTTTCGGAAATGAAAACGAGGACTTCGTGCCCGCGTTTGCGGAGCACTTCCGCCACCGCCAACCCCGGGAAAAGGTGCCCCCCCGTTCCGCCGCATGCGATCACGACGTTCATCAGATTCGCGGCGTGGTCCGGACGCGCATCGGGATTTGTTTTTTTGCCGCCACCGATTCAAGCACGCCCTGTCGGTAGATGTTGAGGAGGACGCCGATGGCGAAGAGGGCGACGATTAAATTCGAGCCGCCGTAACTGATAAAGGGCAGCGGCATGCCTTTGTTCGGCAAAAGCGAAGTCACGACCCCGATGTTGATCGCCGCCTGGAAAGCGAGCAGCGAGACGATCCCGCTTCCGAGCAAAAGACCGAAACGATCTCGCGCGTGGAGCGCGATCGTGAGGCCGCAGATGATCACGACGACGAACAAAAAAACCACGAGCAAACTGCAGCGAAGTCCGAGTTCCTCGCCCACGATGGGAAAAATAAAATCGGTGTGCGCGTAGGGCAGATAGAGCATTTTCTGCCGGCCGAGCCCCAGGCCGACCCCGCTGAGGCCGCCGCTGCCCCAGGCGATAAGCGCCTGCATCTGCTGCAAACCAGCGTCCTGCTTGAACTGCTCCGGGTGCATGAAGGCGGTCAGCCGCGCCATCCGTTCCGAGATATGGGTCGCGACAAAGAGGATGGCGCCGACTCCGCCTAACGACAGCGCGCCGAGAAGGGCGAGGTTCGTGCCGGCGATGAACATGACGACGAAAGTGGTCGCCCCGAGGAGCGCGGTCGTCCCGAGATCCACCTCGGTAACGATAAGCGCGACGAGCAAACCGATCATCGCCAACGGCAGGACAAACCCGCGCCAGACCTGCTTGCTCTCCTTTTCATAACGCGCAAACCAGAACGCGAGGAAGAAGATGGCGGCCAGCTTCGCGAACTCCGAGGGCTGCGCACTCCAGCCGTGAAACACGATCCAGCGATGGGAGCCGTTCTTGGCCGGGAGGAAAAAGCAGACGGCCAGCGCGACGAGCGCGACACCGAACCAGATCGCCCAGGTCCGCTGCCAGAAATGGTAATCGACCAGCGCCGCCGCGATGCAAAAGACAAGACCCACCCCGAGCCAGACGGCGTGTTTTTTAATGAAGAAGAGTGAGTCGCCGCGGCTGTCCCTGGCGAAAGCGCCCGTGCTGTAGATGATGACCGCCCCGATCACGAGCAGACCGAGCACGGCGAGGAACATGAGGTAGGCGCTCTTCCGGTGCATCCTGTGTTCGTTAGGCGAAAAAGTGAAGTGCCCGCGACTTCGTTAGTCTGCTTTCGGTCGGGCCGCGGAATGCGCTTCGGGAATGCGCAGTTTTTGGTTGATCTGCAGCTTGCGGGGGTCGTTGATTTGATTGAGCTCGAGCAGGTCGGCCTCGGAGACTTTCAAGTGGCGCGCGATCGTCACCGGGTTGTCGCCACGCACGACGGTGTAGGTTTTCCCCGAGTCCTGCACACCGCTGACGCTCGGCGCGGCAGGCTTGGGTGCGAGAGCCGCCGCCGTCTTCGTGGATTCGTTAGGCACGGTTTGCGTCGCGGTCGCGACCGCGACCGAAGCTTCGGGGGAAGCCGCCGCGGTCATGACCGGGGCCGGGGTTTCGAGCAGCGCGGGCGCGTTATTTTCCCGCGTCTTGATGGTGTTGAAAGCCACGATTCCGGCAACGGCGACGATGTGAAGCACGAGGACGATGAGGAGCGCGCGCGACAATTTCATGTTCGGCTCCGCCATCTCTTCGTAGTCCATTTCATCGGGCAGGCCGAGCGAGCGGGATCGTCGCGCGGTCGAGGCACGCAGCTTCTTTTTGCGAATGAGGATGGTCGGTATTTTCATAAGGCGGTCTCCGGCAGCGCGCGGACCAGGGCGCGAAATCGATCGCCGCGGTCCGCGTAGCTTTTGAACATGTCGAAAGAGGAAGTGCCCGGTGAAAAGAGAACGGTCTCGCCGTTCCGGGCGGCGGTTTGGGCGCGCTCGACCGCGTCGCCTAACGACTCCGCCAGCTCGCACTCGGTCGCGCTTTTCCAGTCAGCGGCGATGCGCGGTGCGATCTCGCCGATGAGCACGGCGTGGCGCACTTTTTCGCCCACGAGTTTGGCGATCGAATCGAAGGCGAAACCTTTGTCTTTGCCGCCGGCGATGAGCACGATCGGTTTGGTCGCGCTGAGCAGCGCTTTTTCGAGCGCGTCGAGATTGGTCGCTTTCGAGTCGTTGACGTAATCGACGCCGTTGAGCGTGCGGATGAGCTCGAGCCGATGGAGCTGCGCGCGATAGGCGCAGAGCGGCGGCGCCATTTCCTCGAAGGACAACCCGCGGGCCCGCCCGACCGCGAGCGCGGCCATCATGTTCTCGGCATTGTGCGGTCCGCGCAGCCGCGCCTCCGCGAGGTTGAGCACGGGCTCCTGGCGGAAGGCGATCCAGCCGTCGACGAGCGCATAGTCGCCGTCATTCGTCCAGGCGCTGAAGGTGCGAATCTTCGCCGCAATCGGCGGGAGATTTTCCGCGACGTTCACCACCGCGGTGTCGTTAGGCGTTTGCTTTTCGAAGATGCGGAGCTTGGCCGCGCGGTATTCGCGGATCGACGGATAACGATCGAGATGGTCGGGCGCGAAGTTGAGCCAGACGCTGATCTCGGGATGAAATTCGCGGATTGTTTCGAGCTGGAAGGAGCTGACTTCGACCGTCAGCACCGCGAGGTCGTCGCGCTCGCGCACGGCTTCGACCAAGGGCTTGCCGATGTTCCCGCAGGCGATCGTGTTCTGCCCACAGGCGTTGAGCATTTGCGCGATCAACTCGGTGGTCGTGGTCTTGCCGTTGGTGCCGGTAATGCCGATCACCGGCACGCGCGCGAACTGAAATCCGAGCTCGAGCTCCCCGATCGTCGGGATGTTCTTGCGAGAGAAATTTCGGCCTAACGACAGCTCGGGATCGATCCCGGGGCTGATCACACCGAGATCGTAAACGGCCGGATCTTCATCCGCAGCGGGACCGCAGAGCAGGTAAACGCCTTGCGCGCGGAGCCGCTCGAGACCGACGAGTTTTTCCTCGGGCGCGCTGTCGAGCAGGGTGACGCGCGCGCCTTCCGCCGCGAGGAGGAGCGCGGCCGCTTTGCCGCTCCGGCCGGCGCCGAGAACGGCAACGTTTTTATTCTCGTAGCTGGGCGGCTTCATGCGGGGAAAAACCTTGATTGCAGAGTGATCAGTCCGAGCCGGCGCACGGCGTGGCGCGAGCTTCTAGCTTGCGTGATTCTGGTTTGGCAATAGGAGCGACGAAACACGCAAGCTAGAAGCTCGCGCCAAGGCCACTGGCGCCGGATGACCACTTTTGGCGGTTTCTCTTTTTGGTGGCTCATCTCAGTTTTAAAGTGGCGAGCCCAAGAAGCGCGAAGACGATCGAGAGAATCCAGAAGCGCACGATGACGGTGTTTTCTTTCCAGCCGCTGAGCTCGAAATGATGATGAATCGGCGCCATCGCGAAGAGCCGTTTGCCGGTGAGCTTGAAGCTCGCGACCTGGAGGATGACGGAGACCGCCTCGATCACGAAGACCCCGCCGACGACCGCGAGGAGCAGCTCCTGCTTACAGCAAATGGAGACCACGCCGATCGCCCCGCCGATCGCGAGCGAGCCGGTGTCGCCCATGAAAACTTTCGCGGGATGGCAGTTGAACCAAAGGAAGCCGAGGCCCGCGCCGACCAGCGCCGCGCAGAAGACCGCGAGCTCGCCGGAGAATGGGTAGAACGGCACCTGCAAATATTCCGCGAGCCGGAAATTTCCCGCGGCATAAGAGAGTAGCGCGTAGGCAAGCGCGACGGTGATCGTGCAGCCGATCGCGAGGCCATCGAGGCCGTCGGTGAGGTTGACCGCGTTCGACGCGCCGACGAGGACGAGCGCAAAAAAGAAGAAGGTGAAGACGCCCATGTTCACAATCACGGGCAGCTTAAAAAACGGCAGGTAAAGCGCGCGCGCCTGCACTTCGATCAGCGGATTGAGGAGAAAAAACGCGGTCACGATCCCGGCAAGCGCGAGCTGAAAAAGGAGTTTCAACCGGCCGCTGATCCCGTCGGATTTTTTCTTCGTAACCTTCAGATAGTCATCCACGAAGCCGAGCCCGCCGAGGTAAACCAGGCAGAAGAGGACGAGCCAGACGAACGGATTATCCGGCCGCGCCCAGAGGACGCAGGCGACCACGACCGAGCCGATGACGAGCACGCCGCCCATCGTCGGCGTGCCCTGTTTACCACCGTGCAGCTCCGCGAGCCGGCGCACTTCCGCAGCCGTCCTGATGGGCTGGCCGACCTTGAGCGAAATCAATTTGCGGATGACGTAGTTCCCGAAAAGAAGCGAGAGCGCGAACGCGGTGATGGCGGCGAGGACCGCGCGAAAGGTGACGTAATAGAAAACGTTGAAGCCTTTGAAATCACCGGTGAGGAGATGGAGGTAATACATCATGAGGCGACGGGGGCCTCAGGTTGGCGTTGGGCGAAAGCCTCCAGCACGCGCTCGGTCCGCGCGGCCCGGCTGCCTTTGACGAGGACGAGATCGCCGGGCTGCGTTTCCTCGAGCAGGTCCGCGGCTTCCTCGGCGGTGGCCACGCCGATGCTTTTCGTTAGGCCAGCCGCTTGCGCGGCTTCCGCGATTTCACGCCCGCCTTCGCCGAGCGCGATCAGGCGATCGATTCCTAACGACGCCGCCGCTTCGCCGACTTCGCGGTGGCCGGCGGCGGATTGCGCGCCGAGCTCGGCCATTTGCCCGAGCACAGCGATGCGCTGTCCCTCGGTCTCGAGTTCCACCAGCGTGCGCAAGGCAGCTTTCATGGAGTCGGGATTGGCGTTGTAGCTGTCGTCGATGAATTGGACGCCGCGGATCGTTTTGATCTGCAGCCTCGCTTGGCTAAGCGGCGCGGCCGCGAGACCGGTTGCGCAATCTTCCAGCGAGACGCCGAGCGCGCGGCCAGCGGCGATCGCGAGCAGGGCGTTTTGGACCATGTGCAAACCGGGCACGGGCAGGATCGCGTGGCAGCGATGCGCCCCTTCGAGAATGCTGAACTCGGCGCCGCTCGCGGTCTGCACGATCTCGTCGGCGCGGACCGCGCCGTGTTCGAGGCCGGCGAAGATGACCTTGGCGGTAGTGCGTCGCGCGATCGTCTCGGAGAATTCGTCGCCGCTATTCAGGACCACGGTGCCGTTCGGCCCTAACGACGCCGCGAGGTCGCCTTTCTCCTGCGCGATCGCCTCCCGCGATCCCATGAACTCGATGTGGGCGAGGCCGACGTTGGTGACGATCGCGATGTCCGCGCGGGCCAGCGCCGCAAGCGGCGCGATCTCGCCCGGGTGATTCATCCCGATTTCCCAGACCGCGACTTCGTCCTCCGCGCTCGCGCGCAAAATGGTCTGGGGCAGGCCGACGTGGTTGTTGAAATTGCCGTCCGTCTTGGTGACCCGAAAACGCCGCGCGAGCACCGAGGCGGTGAAATCCTTGGTGCTGGTCTTGCCGTTGCTGCCGGTGATCGCGACGACCTTTAAGCGTAACGAACGCCGATATTCGCCCGCGATCTTTTGATAGGCGGCCAGGGTGTCGTCCACCCGCAGGAGGGAGAAATCGGGCGCGGGCTTTCCGGTCCAGCTTTTTTCAACGAGGGCACCCGCAGCACCGCGCTCCATAGCCTGGCCGATGAACTTGTGGCCGTCGAAATTATCACCGCGCAAAGCCACGAAGAGGTCGCCGGGACGAAGCGTGCGCGAATCGGTGCTCAGATTGGTCACGAGGCGTTCGCCGTGGCCGTTTTGGCGGACGGCACCGGCAAATTGCGCGAGTTGATTGAGCGAGAGCGAGTCCATCGTTAGGCGCCGGTCATTGGAATTCCAACGGGCGGTTTTCGAGCGCGCGCTGCGCGACCTGGAGGTCGTCGAAAGGCACGGTGTGATCGGCAAATTCCTGGTAGGTCTCGTGGCCCTTGCCGGCGATGAGCACGATGTCGCGCGGTTGCGCGAGCGAGATCGCGCGCGTGATCGCCTCGGCGCGGTCGGGAATAGCTTCGTAGTTCTCGGAACGAAAGCCTTGCTTGATCTCCGCGATGATCGCGAGCGGATCTTCCTTCCGCGGATTATCGGAGGTGATGATGCTGAAATCGGCGTTTTGATCGGCGACCCGGCCCATCAGCGGGCGCTTCGCTTGGTCGCGATCGCCGCCGGCGCCGAAGACGCAGATGAGTTTGCGCGGCGCGAGCTCGCGGAGCGTTTTCAAAACGTTGAGTAAGGCGTCGTCGGTGTGCGCGTAATCGACGAAAATCTGGAACTGCCGCTTCGCCGGGACGGCTTCGAGACGGCCGGGCACCTGCGGCGCCTTAGCCAGGCTGAGGACGGCATCGCGGAGGCTGATGCCTAACGACGTCGCGGCCGCGAGCGCGGCGAGCGCGTTGGAAACATTGAAGCGCCCGATGAGGGGCAGCCTGACGAGATAGCTGCGCCCGTGGGCGTCGAGCTGGAAGGACGTCCCGCCGAATTCCGTGCGGTAATTCGAGCCGCGAAAATCCGCGCGCTGGGCGAGCCCGTAGGTGAGCACCGGAGTGGAATCGCCGAGCCGCTTCACCAAAAGTTCGCCATGGCGGTCGTCGAGGTTGATCACGGAAGCGGCGCCGTGTTTGTCGGGCTGACTCGTTAGGCCGGTGAAGAGGCTGGCCTTGGCTTCGAAGTAATCCTCCATCGTCCGGTGAAAATCGAGATGGTCCTGGGTGAGGTTGGTAAAAATGGCGACGTCCCATTGCAGGCCGCGGGTGCGCCCCTGCGCGAGCGCGTGCGAGGAGACTTCCAGGACCGCGGCTTTGCAGCCGGCGTTGACCATTTGCGCGAGCAACTCCTGGAGGTCAGCTGCCTCCGGCGTGGTCCGGGTGGCCGGTAAAATGCGATCGGCGATCTGGTAGCGGACGGTGCCGATTAACCCGCTGCGCAGGCCGGCGCTTTCGCAGATGTGCTTGAGCAAAAACGCGGTCGTGGTTTTGCCGTTCGTGCCGGTGACCCCGGCCATTTTCAGATGCAACGCCGGCTTTTTATAAAAAGTGAAGGCGAGGTCCGCGAGCGCGCGCCGGCTGTCCTCGACGACTAAAGTGGTAGCGCGTGCGTGGGTCTCGGGATTTTCCACCACGAGGGCGACGGCGCCGCGCTCCAGCGCCTGATCGACAAACTGGTGCCCGTCGCTCCGCGCGCCTTTGACCGCGACGTAGAGGCCGTTTTTCTGCACCCGGCGCGAGTCGTAGTAGATCCCTTCAATCTCGCGCTCGAGCGGCCCGAGCACTTGCCGGATCGGTGAACCTGCGGCGAGGGTTTTGAGCTGCATGAGGAGTGGTGAAGCGCGGCGCGGTAACTCAGCGGTGGGCATCGGTTAAGGCGACTCGGGCAGCCGCATCCTGCTTCTCCGCATCCTCATGCGGCTCGAGATCGAGATAGCGCGCGACCTGGCCGGCGACGCGCGCAAAAATGGGTCCGGCGACTTTGCCGCCGTAGTTTTCCTCGGCGGTTTTAGTGTGGGCATCGTCGAGCACGACGATGCCAACGAAAGCCGGGTTGTCGGCGGGCAGGGCGCCGATGAAGGAAACGATTTCCTTCCCGTGCTCATAGCCGCCATTGGGATCGACCTTCTGGGCGGTGCCGGTTTTGCCCCAAAGGGTGTAGCCGGGAACGGCCGCCTCCGCCGCGGTGCCGCGCTTCGTCACCACGCCGCGGAGCGCGAGCGCGACCTGGGCCGCGGCCTCGGCGCTGATCACTTGCCTAACGAACGTCGGACCGGACGGGCTGATCGTTTTGCCGTCCTCCGCGACGATCGATTTCACGATCCGCGGCGCGACCATCTTGCCCCCGTTGGCGATCGTCGCCATCGCCATCACCATCTGCAAGGGCGTGACCGCGACCTCGTGACCCATCGGGATGCGCGTGATGGAAATCTTGCTCCAAGTCCGGGGCGAATGGAGCAGGCCGCCGATCTCGCCGGGTAACTCGATCCCGGTGCGCTGGCCGAAACCGAACCGGCAGATGTACTCGAAAAATTTCTCGTCGCCGAGCATGAGCGCGATCTTGGCCGCGCCGATGTTGCTCGATTTCACGAGCACGTCCTGCACCGGAAGTTCGCCGTAATATTTGTGATCGTGCAGATAACGGCCGCCGTAGAGCCAGGGGCCGTTCTCGCAGAAAATCGGCGTCTCGAGCGTAACTTTGCGCTCATTCAGGGCTGCGCCCACAGTGACGACCTTGAAGGTCGAGCCCGGCTCCATCATGTCGATGATGGCGCGGTTTTTCATCTGTTCCGGCTGCGCGTCTTTGACCTGGTTGAGATCGTAATTTGGCCGGTTCGCCATCGCCAGGATCTCTCCGGTCTGCGGGCGCACGAGGATGATGGTGGCCTTCTTCGGCGTGTATTCCTTCATCGCCGCGTCGAGTTCGTTCTCGACGATGTTCTGTAAATTCAGGTCGATCGTGAGGTGGACGCTGTCGCCGTTGTGCGGCGGGCGCTCGATCCCGCGGTAAAGGACGATCTCGCGGCCGGTGCGATCGTGCTCGGTCTCGCGAAAGCCGTCCTCGCCTTTCAGATACCGATTCATCGAGGCTTCGATGCCTTGGATGCCTTTATGGTCGAAGTCCAAAAAACCGAGGACGTGACAAAGCATCGAACCATTCGGGTAACACCGAACGAGATCGCGCTCGAAGCGAATGCCGCGCAGCTTGAGCGCCCGCAGTTCCGTCCCTAACGAGACCGCCTCGGCCTCCGGCAGGTGGCGCTTCAGCATTACGTAGAAGCCGCCGCGACCGAGCTTGTCCGCGATCTCAGCGGCGGGGAGCTTCAACCCCTTCGCCAGCACCGGCACGAGCGCTGCGGCATCTTTGATCAGGCTCGGATCGGCCACGACGTTTTCCACCGGGACGTTCTGCGCGAGGACTTCGTTGTGCGTGTCGTAGATCGCGCCCCGCTCGGCGGGAATCGGCTGCGAGCTCTTCCCGTGAATCAACCCGAGATAATACTCGTGCCGCACCATCTGGAGGTAGACGAGCCGAAACGAAAACAGGCTGAAGAGCCCGGCAAAGACTAGGCCCACCAGCGCGCAACGAGTCCGGCCATTCCACCTCATCAGCGGCGGGATCCTTCGTTCGCGATCGGCTGCACTTCGTCGTCGCGGAAGACCCGCGCGAGCGGCAGCCGCACGATGCTCTGATCCGCGATCGGGATCATCTTGAGGTAGCCTTCCTGGAGTCGGCGCTGAAGCGCGGGGCGCGATTCGAGCGCGGCGATCTGCACTTTCGCGTCCTCCGTCTGGGTGCGCACTTCGGCGAGTTCGTGTTCTACTTTTGTCCGGTCGGTCCCGAGCGTGTGGAGCTGGACCGAAAGGTAGACGTAGCTCAGCCCGGTGACCGCGAGGAAAACGAAGATCACGATCCAACGCGCGAGGGAGGGGGCGTTGAGGGGGTTGAGCTTTTGGCGGCGGCGATTCATGCGATCCTCTCGGCGACGCGCAACTTCGCGCTGCGCGAACGCGGGTTGGCCCGCTGCTCGATCGCGTCCGGTTCCACCGGCTTCGACGTGATCAACGCGAGCTCGTACTCGGGGTTGGGCCGCGGCGCGGGCCATTCCGGCCGGTCGAGGGTCGGGCGGCTGCGATCGCGGAAGAAATTTTTCACGATCCGATCCTCCAGGGAATGGAAGGTGATGACCGCGAATCGGCTGCCTGGTTCGAGTCGCGCGGTGATCGCGCGCAGGCCGGCTTCGAGCGCGCCGAGTTCGTCGTTCACTTCCATCCGGAGCGCCTGAAAAATCTGCGTCGCGGGATGACGCCGGCCGTGGCGACCGACAATTTTCTCGATCGCTTTCGCGAGCGTGAGGGTCTCGCGGAAAGGCCGGTCCTTGCGCATTTTCACGATCTGGCTCGCGACCCGGCGCGCCGCCGGCTCTTCGCCGAGCTCGCGGAAAATACGGGTGAGATCTTCTTCCGCGTAGGTGTTCACCACTTCCGCGGCGGTGAGCTCGCGCCGCGGATCCATCCGCATGTCGAGCGGGCCGTTCCGCATGAGGCTGAACCCACGGTCGCCATTTTCGAGCTGGCGCGAGGAGACGCCGAGGTCGAGGACCGCGCCGCCGATCTGCGCGATCCCGAGCCGGTCGAGAACCGCGGCGGCTTCCCGGAAGTTGGCCCGCTCGAGCGTGACGCGGGCGCCGAAGTTCGTCAGGCGCGCGCCCGCAAACTCCAGCGCGTCGGGATCCTGATCGAGCGCGAGCACGTCCGCGCCCGCCTGCAAAATCGCCTCGGTATGACCGCCGCCGCCGCAAGTGCCGTCAAGAATGAGCGAGCCGGCGCGAGGCGCGAGCAGCTCGATCGTTTCCGTCACCAGGACCGGCTGATGATAGCTGTGATCCTCCATTTCCTGCGCCTCCTCCTTGATGCCGAGCGGGCCGGTCGAGAACCGGATAGGTCGCTCAAATAACAACGCGTTCATCGTCTTGCCCGCTAGAGACCGACCAGGTTGGCTACATGCTGATAGGTGGAGTGTTCGTCCTCGTGGGCGCGTTTCCAGCGGGTGAGATTCCAGATTTCGAAACGGCCGGCGCCGCCAACAAGGGCGACCTCGCCTTTGAGCTCGAGCTTTTTGCACAGGTCATCCGGCAGCACAAGGCGACCCTGTTTGTCGGACGAGCCGTGCTGCGCGCGCGCGTGCAGCTGGCGCTGGAAAACGCGGGCGTCGCGCGCCACGAGGCCGGGCTGGTTCAGGGCGACCGAGCCGAAGCGGGCAAATTCCTCCGGCGGCATGACCAACAGGCACTGGAGATTTTGCTCGGGCAGGAGGATGAACTCTTCCGTCTCGCCATTGCGCCGCCAGCGGGACGGAATGGTTACGCGGTTCTTCCCGTCGATCTGATGACGGAAATCACCGGCGAAAAAATGAGGCGATGACAAGGCAGAATCCATGCGTGCAGAGGATCAACGGTCCATACTAATCCACTTTCCTCCACTTTAAACCACCGCGTTTTTATCGGGTCAATAAAATTAATGGCCGTTTGCGTGCTTTTCTTGGGCCGCGTAAACTTTTCGCGCCCTTCGATGACCGGAAAATTTTTGGCTCTTTTAGCCCTCACCCTTTCCTTCGGTTGGGCTGATCCTCTGAACGCGCAGACCGATGACGACGCCGTGCGCGTAACCATGACGATCAATCCCGATGGTTCGAAGACGGTCTACCGGGTCGATGGGGCGAAACACGAATCAGTGGGAACCACCACCACCGCGAGCGGGAAACCGGGCGGGAAAATCATTTACCATCTCGATGCCGAGGGTCGCTATGAAACGGGCCGGGTCTTCGCGCCGAACGGAACATTTCGTTTCAAGACGATCTATCGCTACAACCCGGCCGGCCAACTCGCGGAAGAGACGCAGCTCGACAAGGACGACTCTGTCCGGCACAAGATCGTGTATTCCTTCGACGCCGAAGGTCACCCGACCGGTTACGCGATTTATGACGGCGCCGGCGCGCTCCTCGGTCGGACGACGCCGAAGACTGCACCAGCTTCCGCCAGCCCGCACAAGTAACTGCTCGTCGTTAGGCAATTGCGGGCGCTGACTTGCCAGCGGCAGCAAAGGGAGTTATCAGGTCACCACATGATCGATTACATCCAGAAGGGTGGTCTCCTCATGTGGCCCATTCTGGTCTGCAGCATCATCTCGATCGCTGTCTTCGCGGAACGACTCTTCTATTTCCATCGCGCTGCGATTCATGTCGGCGAATTCCTCCAGGGTCTGTCCAACCTGGTGCAGCGCCGTAACTTCGCCGAAGCCCTCCACGAATGCGCCGGCACGCCCGGGCCGGTGGCGCGGGTCATTCACTCGGCGATTATCCGCCACGACGCGCCGCGCGCCGAACTGCGGGAGATCGTGCAGGAAGCCGGCCAGCTCGAAGTGCCCAAGCTCGAACGTTTCCTCGGGGTGCTTGCGACTCTGGCCTATCTCACGCCTTTGCTGGGATTGTTAGGCACGGTCGCGGGCATGATCGAAGCCTTCGGGATGGTCTCGTCGAATGGCGGCTACGCGACCGTGACCGAGTTATCCACTGGTATCTATAAGAGTCTCCTGACCACGGCCGCGGGTCTGGTCGTGGCGACTCCTACTTTTGTCGCTTACAGCTATCTCTCCTCCCGGGTGAACACGCTCCTGCACGACATGGAACGCGCCGGGATCGAAGTGGTGCACATGCTCACCGATCGCGGGCCGACGGCCGAGATCATCAGCTTCCAACAGGCGCAGACCAAAGCCGCGGAACAACGCTTCGAGCGTTAGGCCAATGGCGCATGGCTCTCGCGCCTAACGAGACATGAAGCTCACGCGCACGAGCAACATCAGCTTTGGCTGGCTCTATGTCTTTCCTCTGCTCGATGTCCTCTTCCTGCTCATTTTCTTCCTCCTCCTGAGCTCGAATTTTGTCCTCCAGCCCGGTATCTCCGTCACCGTTCCCTTCTCCCGGTTTACCCTCGGTCCGCAGCCTAACCAGCAGATCATCAGCATCACCGGCGGTCCCAGCCCCGCGATCTATCTGCGCGATCAAAAGGTCACCCTCGATCAGCTCGGGCCCGGGCTCGACGCGACCAAGCGCGAAGGTCGCTCGGTCGTGATCAAGGCCGATCGCCAGGCCTCCTACGACCTGGTCATGGCCGTGACCAACGCCGCGCTCGAGCGCGGGATCACTTCTGTGGCGCTCGCCACCACGCCGCAACAATGATGGCGGCCAGCTCCTCCGCGCAGCCGCACGGGCAGTTACTCTTTCACTGGGAGCGGGCGCGCCGCCGCCGCTTCGCCATCGCCGGATTTATCCTGGCCTCGTTAGGCTTGCACGCGCTTTGTTTTTTGCTTTTCCAGGTTATCTACCCGCCGACCATCGCGCTCCTGCCGCCGCCCGCGCGGGTGAGCGTGATCGCACCGACTTCCCCAGAGGCGCGCACCTTCCTGCGTTGGCTGGAGGCGGAAGACCCGGCGCTCGCTTCGCAAACCCAGCGACCCGCCGAAGCGCGGCCCTATCAACTTCCAAAGCTCGCGCATGTGCCCTCCTACATCGCCGTGCCGCCGCAGTTAAAGGAGATTCCCCCGCCCGCTCCGGAGCTGCTCGAACAGGCGGCGATGCCGCCAGCGCCCGTGCCGATGGACGAGCCGGCGCCGGCGCCGCCGCCCATCGTCGCGCCAACCACAATCGCTTTTTCCGGTTCGTTAGCCGATCGCCCCGTTACCCGGCCAGAGATGAAGTTTCAGGCGTCGCTCCCGGATGCGCCGCAGGCGGCGACCTTCCGCGTCGCGGTCGATCCCGCGGGCGTGGTCCGCTTTTGTTTTCTCGCTGCTTCCTCGGGCGATGCGGCGCTGGACGAACAGGCCCGCCGCACGCTCGCGCTCTGCCGTTTTACACCTGACGAAAAGCCAGCCTGGGCCGAGGCCACGATCGTTTTCGGCACCGATCTCGCGGGGCCGAAACCGGCGGAGCATGCGCCGTGATCCGGGTCAGTCTCGCGGCGCTGGTCACGATTTATCTGCTGCTTTTTCTTGCGGCGGTTTTTCTCCTCTGGATAGTGGGCGAGTGGAACCGGCGCCGCCGGGAACAGCGGGCACTGCGCCACCGTTTGCGGTGTGTGATTTGCGCCTTCGAGTTTGAGGATCGCACGGCCATGCTGCTGCCACGCTGCCCGCGCTGCGGCAGCCTCAACGAACGTTTTAAACTGGATCGGATTTAATCATGGGAATGTGGATCGGCCGAAATCGCAAAGCGCGCGTCACCTACGGGTTCGACGAGATCGCGCTCGTCCCCGGAGAGGTGACGATTAACCCTAACGAAGTCGACATCACGTGGCGCCTGCCGCGGAAAGAGAGCGAGCCGCTGGAATTCAAAATCCCCATCCTCGCGAGTGCGATGGACGGCGTGGTCGACGTGCAGTTCGCGATCGCGATGGGAAAACTCGGCGGTCTCGCCGTGCTCAACCTCGAAGGCGTTCAAACTCGCTACAAAAATCCCGAGGAAGTGCTGCAGAAAATCATCGAGGCCGACAAGGCGGAGATCACGGCGCTGCTCCAGAAAATTTATCAGGAACCGGTGCAGGAAGATCTCATCCGCGCGCGGGTGAAAGAGATGAAAGACTCCGGCGTGCCGGTGGCGGTTAGTTCCATTCCGCAACGCGCGGAGCGCTTCGGCGCGATCGCGCAGGAAGCCGGCGCGGATATTTTCGTGGTCCAAAGCACTGTCTCGACCGCGCGGCATGTTTCCACGGAATACGCTTCGCTCGAACTGACGAAATTTTGCCGTGAGATGCGCATCCCGATCATCGTCGGGAACACGGTCGGCTACAATGCGACCCTCGAAATAATGGAATGCGGCCCTGCCGCGGTCCTGATTGGCGTCGGTCCCGGCGCTGCCTGTACTTCGCGCGGCGTGCTCGGCCTCGGCGTCCCGCAGGTCACGGCCACGGTCGATTGCGCCGCCGCGCGTGATGCTTATTTCAAAAAGTCGTCCCGCTACGTTCCGATTATCACCGACGGCGGCATGAGCAAAGGCGGCGACGTTTGCAAAGCGCTCGCTTGTGGCGCGGACGCAGTCATGGTCGGGAGCGCTTTTGCTAAAGCCTACGAAGCGCCCGGCTCCGGTTATCACTGGGGCATGGCCACCCCGCACGCCAATCTCCCGCGCGGCACCCGGATCAAAGTCGGCGCTACCGGTTCGTTGAAGCAGATTCTCTTCGGCCCTGCGGAAGTGGACGACGGCTCGCAAAATCTCGTCGGCGCCATCACCACCTGCATGGGCAACGTCGGAGCGAGTTCGCTCCCGGAATTTCAGCAGACCGAAATCATCATCGCACCCTCGATCAAGACCGAAGGCAAATTGTTCCAGACCGTGCAGAGCGTGGGCATGGGCACGCGCTAGGAAATCAGGTGAATGGTGATAAGTGACTTGTGAATAGAGCAAACCCGATGAAGCACGCCCTCTTTACTATTAACTTATCACTGGTCACCATTCACAATCCCGCATGAATCGCAGAGTCGTTATCACCGGCATGGGGGTCATCACACCGCTCGGCCGCGAGCTCGAGGAATTCTGGGACAACCTGCTCGCAGGGCGCAGCGGCATCGGCCCGATCACGCGTTTCGATACCAGTGTCGGCTACGACAGCACGATTGCGGGCGAAGTCCGCGACTTCGATCCGAAACCGGTTTTCAATAATCCCAAGGAACACAAACGCACCGATCGCTTCACCCATTTCGCGATGGCCGCGGCGAAAAGCGCGATGGCCGACGCCGGGATCGACATGGAAAAAGTCGTCCGCGAACGCTTCGGCGTGATCGTCAGCAGCGGCATCGGCGGATTAAAAACCCTCGAAGATCAGCACAGCGCGCTGGTCAACAAAGGCCCTGATCGCGTCTCGGCCTTCACCATTCCGATGCTCATCAGCAACATGGCGAGCGGGCTCATCTCGATGGAGTTCGGCCTGCGCGGACCGAATATGTGCATCGTCACCGCCTGCGCCACCTCGAACAACGCGATCGGCGAAGCCTGGCGGATCATCAAGTTCGGCGACGCTGACATCTTCCTCGCCGGCGGCTCGGAAGCCTCCGTCATTCCCGTCGGCCTGGCCGGCTTCTCGGCGATGAAAGCGTTGAGCACGCGGAACAGCGAACCGGAAAAAGCCTCGCGGCCGTTTGATCGTGACCGCGACGGTTTCGTCATCGGCGAAGGGGGCGGCGTGGTTGTGGTCGAGGAACTCGAACACGCGAAAGCGCGCGGCGCGAAAATTTACTGCGAGCTCTCCGGCTACGGGCTCAGCGGCGACGCCTATCACATGACCGCGCCCCCGCCCGACGGCGAAGGCGCCGCCCGCGCGATGAACATGGCTTTGAAGCACGCAAAGATTTCGGCCAGCGACGTCGACTACGTCAATGCGCACGCCACTTCCACGGGGCTCGGCGACATCTGCGAGACGCGCGCGATCAAGACCGTCTTCGGCGAACACGCGACGAACGGGCTCGCGATCAGCTCGACCAAATCGATGACCGGCCACTTGTTAGGCGGCGCCGGCGCGATCGAGCTGGCGGCCTGCATCCTCGCAATGCGCGACGGCCAAATCCCGCCGACGATCAACCTCGATAACCCCGACCCCGAGTGCGACCTCGACTTCACGCCTCACGTCGCGAAGGAAAAAAAAGTGCGGGTCGCGGTCAACAACTCGTTCGGCTTCGGCGGCCACAACGCCACGCTGGTGGTGAGCCAGTTTCGGGATTAGGCCTTTGACGTGACCCCAGGCGTGGGAAATGATTTGAGCCATGACGGCAATTGAGCTGAAAAAGTTTTGGCACACCTCCCCTTTTGCGCCCTTTAACATTGTCCTCCCTGGTTCGGAGAGACTGCATGTCCCGCACCCGGATTTCCTGGCAGTCGCGCCGAATGGTCGCGTCGCGCACGTGTGGAAAGAAAACGGCGACTACACCGCTATCGATGTGATGCTCATCACCGCCCTGGAAAGAAGCAGCAACGGCACCAAGCGCCGGCGTCGTTAGGCTCTATTCCAGCGCGAACGCTTCCACCCCGCGGCGTCGTCGCCTAACGACAGCGTCGCAATCAGTGCGGCGGCGAGGTGGTTCCGTCCATCCCGGGCGCTTGCGTTCATGCCTTGCTGCCGGTTGCTTCCCGGCATGCGCGAACTCGGCAGAATCCTCATGGTCTTCGGCGGGACCGCCGTCATCATCGGTATCCTGCTCTGGAACGGGTTTGGTCTTTGGCTCGGCCACCTGCCCGGAGACATTCGGATCGAGCGCGGTTCGGCAAGCTTCTATTTTCCGATCGTAACCTGCCTCATCGTCAGCGTTGTCCTCAGCCTGCTCCTTGCGCTCTTCCGTCGTTAGGCAAATGGCTGAAGCCCAGAGCCGCCTCACCAGGCACGTCGCGCGGCTGCGCCAATGCCGGCGCTGTCCGCTGATGCATCCTCCGCCTGTTTCCGGCGGCGCGGTCGTGAGCAAAATCATCCTCGTCGGCCAGGCGCCGGGCGTGCGCGAGCCGGTCGTCGGCCGGCCCTTCGCCTGGACCGCCGGTCGAACCCTCTTCCGCTGGTTCCACGAAGCGACCGGACTGAGCGAAGACGAAGTCCGCGCGCGAATTTATTTCGCGGCCGTCTGCCGCTGTTTCCCGGGCAAAGCGCCGGGTGGAAGCGACCGCGTCCCGAACCCGCAGGAGATCGCGAACTGCTCTTCCTGGCTGGAGCGAGAGCTGGAAATCCTCCAGCCGACGCTGGTCATCCCGGTCGGCAAACTGGCGATCGCGCAATTCCTGCCCGTGGGAAAACTCGACACCGTGATCGGCCGGAGTTTTCCCGCGGAAAAAGCCGGCCACCGCTTCGATCTCATCCCGCTCCCGCATCCTTCGGGCGCTTCGCCCTGGCACCGAATCTCGCCGGGACGCGAGCTCCTGGCAAAGGCTCTCCAGCTCGTCGTTAGGCATCCCGCGCTCAAAGCCTCGGCGAAGCAAAACCCCTCCTGAACTTCTTGGCTTCTTCGTTTCCGGATTCATCTTTC
Source organism: Chthoniobacterales bacterium (assembly GCA_038240025.1). GTDB lineage: Bacteria > Verrucomicrobiota > Verrucomicrobiia > Chthoniobacterales > UBA10450 > Palsa-1392. The sequence continues at coordinate 19,791 of JBBSED010000015.1, read as the reverse complement.
GGCATGTCCGACCAAATCCGCGTCACCGTCTGGGGAGAGAACGTCCACGAGCAGAAGAATGAAGTGGTCGCGAAGATTTATCCGGACGGAATGCATCGCTGCATCGCCGACGGTCTGCAGGAAGAGCCGGCCTTCGTGGTCCGGACTGCGACCCTCGAGGAACCGGAGCACGGCCTAACGAGTAAAGCTCTCGCCGAGACGGACGTCCTCCTCTGGTGGGGCCACGCCGCCCACGGTGAAGTTGCGGACGCGGTCGTAGAGCGAGTCCTCGGCCGTATCTGGGAAGGAATGGGATTCATCGCGCTCCATTCCGCGCATTACTCGAAAATCTTTAAGCGGCTCATGGGCACGAGTTGCTCGCTCACCTGGCGCGAAGCGGGCGAGCGCGAGCGGCTCTGGGTTTGCAACCCCGGGCATCCGATCGCGCGCGGGCTCGACCGGTCTTTTGAACTCGAAAACACCGAGATGTATGGCGAGCCCTTTGCCGTCCCGGCCCCGGACGAAATTGTCTTTCTCTCCTGGTTTGAAGGGGGCGAAGTCTTCCGCAGCGGTTGCACCTGGAAGCGGGGCAACGGCAAGATTTTTTACTTCCGTCCCGGCCACGAGACCTATCCGATCTACTTCCATCCGACGGTGCGCCAGATCCTGCGCAACGCGGTGCACTGGGCCACGCCCGAGGGCCAGACCTGGATCGACAGCTGCCGGAACATCTCGCTCAGCGAAGCCCACGAGCAGCTAATCGCAAAAGGCCCGCGCCTGCACCGGGCCGGCGAAGCAGGATTCAAATAACCATTTGAAATAGCTATTTGAGATGCCACCTTCGCGGATGGCAAAGGCGCGCGCTTCCTCTCCCGCAACCGATCCGACCCCGGAATCCCTCCTCGCCGCCGCTGGCGAAATTTTTGCCCAGCGCGGCTACGAAGCGGCCACCGTGGCCGAGATCACCCGCGCGGCCGGGACCAATGTCGCGAGCGTGAACTACCACTTCGGCGACAAGCACACGCTCTACCTCGCCGTCCTGCGCCATTCCCTGCCGCCCCCGCTTGATTCCGTGGCCACCACCGCCGATGCCCGGCTTTCGCCCGAGAAACAGCTCTCCGCCTTCATCGTCGAATTCGTCCGGGCTTTGATCGGCGAAGGTCGCCCAAGCTGGGGCGCGCGCATCATGGCGCGGGAGATCGCCCAGCCGACGGCGGCCTTGCCCGAGGTGATCGGTGAAATCATGCGCCCCCGCTATGAGCGGCTGCGCGCGATCATTGGCGCCTATCTCGGCGAGCGGCCCGCTTCCGAGCGCGTCCGTTTCGTTGCCCACAGCGTGATCGCGCAGTGCGTGCATTGGGCGCATGCGCAGCCGCTTTTCCCGCACCTCTGGCCCCAGTTTCGACTCACCGCGCCGCAGGTCGATCGGATCGCCGCGCATGTCGCGAAGTTTTCGCTCGCTGGCCTTAGAGCAATGCGGGAAACGCCCAGGAAACGATGAGTCAGGCTCGGCCTAACGAACAAAGCCATTGGCGCCCCTCGCACAACCCCTGGGCGATCGCGCTCACGGTCACGATCGCCACCTTCATGGAGGTGCTCGACACCGCGATCGCGAACGTCTCCTTGCCCCACATCGCCGGGAGTCTCTCCGCCAGCCAGGAGGAAGCGACCTGGGTTTTAACCAGCTATCTGGTGGCGAACGCCGTCGTCCTGCCCCTGAGCGCGTGGATCTCCGATCGCGTGGGGCGCAAACGCTTCTACATGAGCTGCGTCGTTCTCTTCACCGTCAGCTCCTTCCTGTGCGGTCTCGCACCCAGCCTTGGACTGCTGATCTTCTTCCGCGTCCTCCAGGGCATCGGCGGCGGCGGGCTCGCGCCGAGCGAGCAGGCGATTCTTGCGGATACCTTCGAGCCGGCTAAACGCGGGATCGCCTTCGCTGTTTACGGCATGGCGGTGGTCCTGGCCCCAGCGATCGGGCCCACGCTCGGCGGTTACATTACCGATCACTACTCCTGGCACTGGATCTTTTTCATCAACGTCCCGGTCGGCGTGCTCTCCCTCTTCCTCACCGCGCATTTCGTGGAGGACCCGCCCGCCCTTCAGGAAACGACTAAAAAATCGCGCGGCCTTTCGATCGATTACCTCGGCGCAGGTCTGATCGCAGTCGCGCTCGGGTCGCTCGAAGTGGTCCTCGATAAAGGCCAGGAGGACGACTGGTTTTCCAGCCGTTTCATCCTCTTCTTCACCATCCTCACGGTCGTCTCGCTCGCGGTCTTCTTAGTCTACGAATGGCAGCAGGAACATCCGATCCTGAATCTGCGACTCTTCAAGAACCGTAACTTTGCCGTCTGCACCGTGCTCATGCTCACCCTCGGCGGCGTGCTCTACGGGACCACGGTATTGATCCCGCAATTTGTGCAGACCCAACTCGGCTACACGGCTGAGTTAGCGGGGAAGGTGCTGACTCCGGGCGGCTTCGTCGTCATTCTCTGCCTGCCGGTGGTCGGAAAGCTCGTTTCCAAGGTCGATGCCCGTTACCTCATCGGCTTCGGCTTTATCGTCAGCGCCCTCGCCCTCTTCCATATGACCAAGATCTATCTCGGGATCGACTTTCGCGCCGCGGTCACGTTCCGCATCTACCAGGCAATCGGTCTCGCCTTCCTCTTCGTGCCGATCAACACGATCGCCTACATCGGCATCCCGCCGACGGAGAATGGGCAGGTCTCGGCGATCATCAACCTCTGCCGCAACCTCGGCGGAAGCATCGGCATCGCCACTTTAACCACCTTGCTTGCCCGCCGGACCCAGCTCCACCAGTCCTATCTCGGCTCGCACATCTCGCCCGGCGATCCCGACCTGCAGCGCACCCTAACGAACATAGGACAGCGCCTGATGCACGCCGGCGCGGGAAGCGTGGATGCGATGCACCAAGCCTATGGGCAGATCGCCCGCACCGTCGCGCAGCAGGCGAACATTCTGGCCTACATCGATGTGATCGAGACTTTCGCGATTACCTGCTTGGCGGTGGTGCCACTCCTCTTTTTCGCGAAGCGCAACGAAGCCGGCAAAGCCACGATGGGCCATTGACCCAATTCACCTATGAGTACTGCAACAGAAGAAGACCCTAACGATCACGAACCGGCCGAAGGTTCCTCGAAAACAAGGGAGAAAACGAAAGAGCCGGCCGACCAGAAGCCGAAGAAGAAGGGAAGCAAGAAACCGCTAATCATTCTTGGCCTCGTACTCGTGCTCGGCGCGATCGGGGGCGTACTGTACTACCTGCACTCGCGGAACTACCAGTCGACCGACGACGCCTTCATCGATGGGAGCGTGGTCCAGATCAGTCCCAAAGTCGCCGGCACAGTCACAGCGGTGCATTTTGACGACAACGCCCCGGTAACGAAAGGCGAACTTCTGATTGAGCTCGATCCGCGTCCGTTCGAGGTCGCGCTCGAGAAAGCCCGGGCCCAACTGGCGCAGGCGCAGGCCCAATCCGAACAGCAGGGCGCACAAACTGAAGTGGCGGGGGTCAACTACGACCGGTTCAACGGTCTCTTCAGCAAGGATGCGCGGGCGGTCTCGAAGGAACAAGTCGACTCGGCGAAAGCGAATCTGAACGCGGCCAAGGGCGCGCTCGGCGCGGCCACCGCCACGATCCAAGCGGCGCAGGCTTCGGTCCATGACGCGGAACTGCAGCTCTCCTACACCCAGATTCACGCGGTCTCCGATGGGAAAATCGCGCGCAAACAGGTGGTCGCGGGCAACTATGCGCAGCCGGGAGAAACCCTTTGTTCGTTAGTCACCCCCGACGTCTGGGTCACGGCCAACTTCAAGGAAACCCAGCTCGCTCAAATGGTCCGTGGGCAGCCGGTGAAAATCGAAGTCGATATCTTTCCCGATCGCGAACTGAAAGGCCACGTGGACAGTTTCCAACCTGGAACTGGCTCCCGGTTCTCCCTCCTCCCGGCCGAAAACGCGACCGGCAATTTCGTCAAGGTGGTGCAGCGCGTTCCGGTAAAAATCCGCTTCGACGAACCCGCAGAAGACCTCCGGCGGCTCTCTCCCGGCCAGTCCGTCGTCCCGACGGTGGACATCAGCGTGCGGCCTAACGAACAAAGGAAACGAGACGGGCGATGAACAGGCTCTTGCTTTTCATTTTCGCCCTCGCGCTCCTCGCTGGCTGCAGCGTGGGCCCGAAATACGCCGGGACGCCGAACGACAAACTGCCGGGCCGGTTCAAGAACGGGTTCGGCCTGCACCGGCAGACCCGCGAGAGCGAGCGCAAGAGTCGCGCGCCGGCGGGGCCGTGGTGGGAGAACTTCCACGATCGAAACCTGAACGCGCTCGAGCGCGAGGCCTACGACAACAACCAGGACCTGCGGATCGCGCTCGCGCGCATCGCGGAAGCCCGCGCCCAGACTCGCCTCGCCGCGGCCGATTTCCTGCCGACCGTGAATCTCGACCCAAGCGCCGTCCGCCAGCGCACCAGCAACACCTTGCCGTTTCAGCGTGGCAAATTGGTTGGGCCGAATCCCTTCGGGGGCGCCAGCACGGGCGAGAACCTCGTGCTCAACAACCAACCGCTCTCGCGCACCTACAACCTGTTTCGTTTTCCCTTCGATCTGAATTGGGAAATCGATCTCTTCGGACGCGTGCGTCACGAAGTCGAAGCGGCCCGTGCGAGCGTGCAGGCCGGCGAGGCGGACCTGGAAAACCTGCGGCTCAGCGTGACCGCAAATGTGGCGGCGGATTATTTTAATCTCCGCGCGCTCGACGCGGAGATCGCGGTCCTGCGGACCACGATCAAGACCCGGCACGACGCGCTCGAGATTGCGCAGGAGCGCCAGCAGGCTGGCCTCACGAGTGAGCTCGACGTGGTCCGCGCAGAGAGCGATCTCGCGGGAAACGAAGCCAACCTGATCGCGGTCCAGCGGACGCGCGGCGACATGGAAAACGCGCTCGCGGGATTGCTTGGCCGCACCGCGAGTGGCTTCGCGTTGCCCGCTGATTCCCAGCTCGAAGAACCACCGGCCATTCCCGCGGGTCTGCCAAGCCAGTTGCTCGAACGCCGCCCGGATGTCGCGAGTGCCGAGCGCCAGCTCGCGGCCGCCAACGCGCGCATCGGCGTGGCCACGGCGGATTTTTTCCCGCGCATCCGGCTGACGGGCGCGGCGGGTTTGGAAAGCGCGGACCTCGGGTTGCTCTTTCAGGCTCAGAGCCGGATCTGGCAGATCGGACCGAGCATCAGCGCGCCGATTTTCGAGGGTGGGCGAAACGCCGCGAATCTGGCCGCGGCCCACGCGCGCTATGACGAAGGCGTGGCGACTTATCGCAAACAGGTGTTGATCGCCTTCCAAGAAGTGGAGACGGCCTTAAACGATTTGCGCACGCTCGCGGCGGAATCCGCGGCGCAGAATCGTGCGGTCACCGCGGCGCAGCAAGGTTTGGATTTGAGCCTGCAGCAGTATGGCCAGGGCGCCGTGAGTTACGTCGACGTGCTTGAAGCGCAGCGGACCCTGCTCGCGGATCGGCGCGCCTCCGTGCAGCTTCTGGGTCAGCGCGCGCAGGCCACGGTGCAGTTGATCAAGGCGCTCGGCGGCGACTGGCGATAGTGGCCTAACGAGTCTAAGTCTCGACGGTAACCCGCAGGAGTTCGCGGCCGAAACGGCGCCGCACCCGCCAGAGGAGCAGGAGCGCAACCACGCCCAGACCGCCGACCAGCCCATACCAAAGCCCGACCGCGCCTAACGACGTCCGAAAGCCAAAGAAATACGAGAGCGGCATCATCACCACCCAGAAACCGGCAATGTTGATGACCATCGGAGCCCGGGTGTCGCCGGCCCCGCGGAGAATGCCGCCGGCCACCACCTGCAAGCCGTCGAAGACCTGGAAAACGCCCGCGACCGGGATGAGCTGCGCGGCCAGCGCGAGCACCCCGGCCTGGGTGCTGTAAAGCTCCGCGAGCTGCCTCGGAATGGCGATGAAAACAACCGCGCTCACGGTCATAAAAGCCGCTCCGCAGAGGAGCCCTGCACCGGCCTGCCGTCGCGCGGTCTCCGGATCGTGCCGACCGATCGCGTTCCCGATCAAGACCGCCGCCGCCGAGCCGATCCCGAGCGGGACCATGAAAGTGAAGGACGCAAGATTCAGTGCCACCTGGTGACCGGCTAACTGTTCCGTCCCGAATACGCCCATGAGCAAACCGATGACCGCGAAAGCGCCATACTCGATCTGAAATTGAAAACCAATCGGCGCGCCGAGTGCGAGCATTCGGCGGAGCGGCGCGAGCGCGAGCAAACCCGGCACCAGGGGATGAAGATGGCGGAGCAGACTGGTCCAGCCCGCGCCTAACAAGAGAAGGACCATGATCCAGCGACTGATGGTCGACGCCCAAGCCGCGCCCGCTACCCCGCTCGCCGGCAGACCCAGGTGACCGTAGATCAGAATCCAATCGAGCCCGGCGTTGACTAGATTGGCCAGGATGATCGTGAGCACGATCGGACGCATCCGGTGTTTCGCCTGGAGAGTTTGGCGGAAAACAATGAAGGCGAAAACCGGGAACACACCCGGCGCACAGATCAAATCATAGAGCGCGGCGACCGGGACGACATCGGGCGGTTGCCGGAGGAGGGCGAGCACCTGGCCCGCCGGGAGCAAGATGGCGGTGGTGGGGATGGTGAGGGCCGCGGCCAGGATCAGCCCGCGCTGCAAGCCGCGGGTGACTCCGGGCTCATCTTGCGCGCCCACCGACTGCGCGATGATCGGGTCGAGCGCCATCAGCACGCCCATGCCGAAAATGCTGGAGCCAAAGAAATAGAGATTCCCCAGCGCGACCGCGGCCAGCGCAACCGCGGAGACGTGGCCGACCATGATGATGTCGACCATGCCCATCGAGACCATGCCGACTTGCACGAACGCGACCGGCGCCGCCAACCGAACGGTTTGGCGGAGGTCGTCGGCGGTCGGAATGAAGGATCGCATGAGCGGTGCAGTCTGTCGAAAAAACGGAAACGTCAGGGCCGAACCCCGGGCAGGCGGAAGCAGGTCCCGCCGGAAGGACACGCTCCCGGCCTAACTCTCGGGGAGAACGCGCTTGACCAGCCGGTTGATTCCTTCCTGGGCAAAGTCACTCGCGGGATAAATCTTTCGCGCCTTTAGATACCAGGCGAGACTCGAGCCGATCTCGTCCCGGCCCTCCAGTTTTTCCGCCGTGCGCAGGGTGCGCACAAAGTCGGATGCTTCAGTCGTTAGGTTGGCGCGCATCTGGTTGAGCTTACTGTCATCGGGGTTGGTCTTATAGACCTTCTCGAGCGTCTCCCAGGCGCCGGCATAGTCCCCGCGCTTCTCGATCTCGCCGGCCTGAATGATGGCGGTCTCGATCACCTGCATCTGATCGAGGACTTTCTTCAGTTGCTCCTGACGCTCGGGGTAAAGCGCGGAAGCGGCGATGAAGCGGAGCTTGTCGTTGTAAATCTGCCGGGTGTTGTGCTGGCTGATCAGTTGATCGAGATCGACCAGAGCTTTTTGCTGCACGTCGGCCTGGGAAAAGATCAGGCCGGAAACATCCGCCAGCGCCGGATTGCGCGGCCAGAGTTCGGTCGCTTCTTTCAGCTCGGTCTCGAGGGTGGCGCGATCTCCGCTGACGGCGGCGTTGCGCGCTTTCGCGAGATGCATCGCGCTGACCGTGCGGGCGGTCTCGATCGCGGCCAGCGGTTTCGACTCGTCGAAGTCTTTCGCGATAAGGTTGAGCTCTTTCACCAGCTTATCGGCCAAGGTGTAATCCTTTACCTCGAGCGCGGAGATGAGCTGGTAATTCTTCTGCGAGAAATCGAGCACCTGACGCTTCTGTTCGCGCGGCAGAGTGCGGACTTCGGGAAGAAATTCCCCCACGCTAAAGGCCTCCGTGAGACGCTTGCTCGCGCTTTGCAGCTCATTTTTCTGGAGGAGAAATCCGAACGACTGAATGCTCTCGCGCACGTCGCGCACGGCTTCATGCGCGAAAGAGTCGAGGGTGCCGACGGTTGGCGGCAGCCCGCTGCTTTTCTCGAATAAGTCCTTGGTGTCCTTGCCGACCTCGAGCTTGCTCTCACCGCCGCTGAAAATCGCCCGGTAAAAACGCGTGCCGATGAGCACATGCTGGAAACGCCGTTGCAAAAAGAGCTGCACAAAGAGCGCCTGGAACTCGATCTTCGCCTGGAGCGTGGTCAGTTCCTTCTTCGCCTGGTTGGCCTTGATCGTGGCGAGAATTTCCGCGAGCCGGGTGGCGTAGGGCTGAACGGCGAGATCGTGCGCGGCCTGGTTGTTCTTGGCCCACTGCGCGGTCGCGTCCTTGCTGCTCGAGGCGGGCGCGGATTCGAGTTTCGTCTGCTGCGTCGCGACTTGGGCGTTCCACTCGTTTTGTCTTCGCTCTTGCTCGAGCGCGACGTTCGCCTGCGCAAGACGCTGGCTCGCATCCTGTGCTCGCCAGACGCTGTAGACCGCGTCGGCCAGAGCGTCGCAGAGGTGCGCGTCGATGTCATAATTCGCGGCGCGCTTCAACAGGCGGAACGCCTCATCGACATTGGCGGTCGAAACCTGATCGGGTCCGAGCTTGGCCAGAATGGTGTTGAGAAGGCCCTGGTAAGCAGTCGCGTCAGCACTCGTTTCTGACGGCGCGTTGAGGTATTTCTCGAATCGCGCCTCGAAGACCCGGTTGTTGTTCAGGTTCCAGTTGTGCCCGTCCCAGCTCACGATCTCGCTCGCGGGATCGAAGATAGGCACGTCGCTGCCGAGGAATTTCGGCGCGGGGGAAGACGACTTTGCGGGCGCGGGCGGAGCCGGCGGCGCACTGTCTGGCACCTGCGCAGGCGCGGCGGTGAGCGCCAGACTAACGAACAAAAGACTCAGAGCGCGTCGTTTCATACCTTGCGGATATCGCGCACTTCGAGCACGCCTTTGTTACCGACCTCGATCTTGAAGAAATAGCGCTGCCCCATTTGGATGTTCATGCTGTTAAAGGCCGCCGGGATGAGGAGCGCGAGGACGTCTTTCCGATCGTTCACTTCTACGGAATAGAGGCGCCCCTTGAGCGGCGCCCAAGCGAGCTGGGTCTCGACCGTGCCGGTGACCTTGTAAACATTACCGCGCAGACTGTTGGCGTTGTCGAGATACACCGCGACGTCCAACGGCGTGAGCGTGCGAAACGGGTCGCTCACCGTCTTGTAAAGCGCCCAGCCGCCGAAGATCGCGGCGACGACGAGGAGAACGACACCAGCCGCCCACCAAGGATTAACAGAGGAACTGGCCCGGCGAACCACGGGCGGAGCGTAGCGGTCTCCGCGAGAAGTTCAATCCCAGCGACTATTCTGGACCCCGAGATAGGCGACCAAGATTCCGCCCAGCAAGTGCATCAATAACACAAACGCACAGAGCTCGAAGCCGATCAGCTCGGTCTCGCTCATGCCTTGCATGAAATCGTAAAAACGCGTGTCGCGCATCGTCTGCCAGTAACCGGACCAGCCCCAGTAGGCCGCGATGAACGGCCTGGTTGCGAGCCCGAGCACATGCGGCAGCGCCAGGACCGCGCCGGAAAGCGGGAGCTGCAACCCGACCAGGTAGACCGAGAGGAGCGAGGCGTTCTCGGCCGAGCGCGTGAGACTGGAAATGGCGAGGCAGACGAAAGTCATCGCCGCGTTCGTGAGGCCGAGGATAAAGACCTGCGCGAGCAGATCGCCAGGAAAACGGCAGATCAGGCTGACGAAGAATCCCATCCAGAGCGATTGCGCGGCGATGAGCACGCTGAGGAACGCAACCTTACTCGCGATGTAGGCCGCAGGCCGCAGCCCGGCGAATTTCTCCTTCTCGAAAATCGCGCGCTCCCCTGCGATCTCGCGCGCGGCGTTGTTTGAGCCCATGAGCGTGAGCAGGATCACCTGGAACATCACGAGGCCGGAGACGAGGCTGCCCACGCGATAGGAGCGGAGGGCGAAGGCGGTGGTCTCGAGCAATTCCTGGAGCGCGTTGGACGAGATCCCGCTCAGATTTTGAATATGCGGGAGCCCGCTCCAGGCGAAGATCACGACCAGGCAAGGGAAGCCGAAAAGCAGCGCGAGCTGAAGCGCGACCTGGCCGCGATTGCGGCCGAAGAGGAGCCAGCGGCGCTGGAGCAGGGTGGCGAATTGAGCCGCGAAACCGGGCGCACGGAAGCCGCTCCCGTCCGCATCGGGTTCGTTAGGCAGAGCCGGTCTGCCCGGGGCGTGACTCCGCCACCGTTCCTGCCATTCCGCCGCCGGTCGCGAGGTCAGCGTCGGAAAAAGATGCTCGGGGTCGGCGACGGCGAAATAATCGCCTAACGAATCCGGCGCGCCCTGAAAAACCAGCCGGCCCTCATAGAGCACCGTCACCGTATCGTGCAGCTCCAGATGCCGCAGGCTGTGCGTCACCGAGATCACGGTGCAGGCATCCGTGCGGGCAATCCGGTGCAGGAGCTGGACCACTTCGCTTTCCGCTTTCGGGTCGAGTCCGCTGGTCACTTCGTCGCAAAGGAGCAGCCGCGGTTCGCTTACCATCTCCAAGGCGAGCGCGAGTCGCCGCTTCTGTCCGCCCGAGAGTAAACCCACTCGACGCTCTGCGATTTCCGCGAGACCCACCTCCGCGAGAAAACGCTGCCCCCGCTCCGCCCGTTCTTCCGCCCTCAATCCCCCCACCCGCAGCCGCAGCGCCGTCGCCACGCTCTCGCTGACGGTGAGGAGTTCGAACGCGATCCCAAATTGCGGCACGTAGCCGATCTCGTGAGGCGCGAGATCGTGCTGGTCGAGATCGCGTCCGGCCCAATGGACGCTGCCGTCGTTAGGCTGGCGCACCCCGCCGATCGCTTTCAGGAGCGTGCTCTTGCCGCAACCGGAGGGCCCGACCACGGCGTGCAATTGCCCGGGCGCGAAGTGCGCGCTGAGCGCGTCGAGCAAACGAGTTTCCTCTCCCGAGCGCGCGGCCACCACGCTCACTTCGCGCAACTCCAGCATGATCTTGGGATCGTCGCGCAGTTGCGCTAGCGTGACCAGACCGATGACAAAATTTCAGCGACGCGCCGCCTGGAGCATCGGCAGCCTGCTCGGCCTGCTGGGTTTCATCGCGCTCGCCGCGCGCCTCGGCGCCGGCTGGTATTTGCAAAGCGAGCGCTTCCGCCAACAGATCACCTCCGCGGTCGGCCACGAACTCCAGGCCGAGGGCGATTTTCGGCCGCTGCATTTCGCGGACGGGACTTTCCACAGCGACGGCTATGCGGCGCGGGGAAAAAGTTCCGCCTTCTTTTCCAATCTGCGCGCCGACCAGATCCGCGCGGTGGTGAACTGGCGCGGGTTGCTCGAGCGCCGCTGGGAAGTCGACGAGCTGAGCGTGCAGAACCTCGACGTGCAGTTCGCGGGACGCGCCCCGGAGCCGACGCCGACCGGAGAAACCAAACCGACGGCTCCGAAAAAGAAGAGTCGTTGGCAGCTCGACCTGCGCCGCGGCGAAGTCGCGCAATCCTCCTGGCATTGGGGCACAACCCCGGCTGCGACCGGGAGCGTGACCGGCGCCGGCTTCACCCTTTTGCCTAACGACGGCGGCTGGCTGATCGACGCCCACGGCGGCACGCTCGCGCAAACCGGCTGGCCTAGCCTAACGATCGATTCCGCGAAGCTGCGTTACACTGGGCCGTCGCTTTTCGTGACCGAAAGTTCGTTCCGCAACGGCGCCGGCCATCTCGCTGTGGACGGTGAAATCCGCTTCCACCGGACGGCGGATTTGCAGGCGCGGTTCGAGCGTATTTCTCTCACGCCGCTGCTCCCGGAGGATTGGCGGGTGCGCCTGCACGGCGATCTCAGTGGCACGGCCCGGGTCCACGCCTCCCTCCCCGGCGGCGACCCGCGGATCGAGGGAAACCTCCAGCTCCAGGATGGAATGATCGAAGCGATCCCGCTCCTCGAGCAGATCGCCACCTTCACGCGGACCGAGCGTTTTCGGACCGTCGCAGTGACGCGCGCATCGCTCGAATTTGCCCAGTCCGGTCCAGGGCGTAGCGGCCTCACGACCGTGAAAAACTTGGTCTTGGAATCGGAAGGACTCCTCCGGGTCGAAGGCAGTTGCAAGATCGCGGGGGGGAAGATCGATGGCCATTTCCAGTTCGGCGTGACCGCGGCCAGCCTGCAATGGCTGCCCGGTTCCCAGGCCCGCGTCTTCACGGTCGCGCACGACGGCTATTCCTGGACGCCGGTCCATCTCACCGGCCCGGTCGATCATCCCCACGAGGACCTGAGCAAACGGCTCCTCGCCGCGGCCGCGGGCGAGCTGCTGCAGAAATCGCCTAACGACCTCATCGACACCGCGAAGTCGCTGCTTGATTTACTTCCTCACTGAGGCGGCTCCGGCGGGTGATAGGCATCCGACCGGCCCGATTCGAAAGCCCGCTGCGCGCTCGCGAAAATCTGTTTCAACTGCTCCTCGCTCTCGACCCGATACTCGACCGTGTGCGCGTGCGTCGTCGTCGGATAACTCTTCACCACCCGCTCCCAGACCTGCTCCACACCCGCGCGACCGGCAACCTCTTTCGCGAGATCGCTCGCGCGATCGAGCGCCGATTGGCCGAGCCCGACCGGCGACTTCGCGGCGGTCGGTTCGAGATAATAAAAACGCACCGCCATGTTGCCGTCGGTGTCGATGTTCAGCTCGTTCACCCGCGCTGCGCCATCGACGACATACTCGTGCAGGCTCACCGACACGATCGAGCGCACCGCGACTTCGTATGTGCCGCCCGGCAAATCGCAGCGCCAGATCTGGATGCGCGGATTCGGCGTGGCCGTCGGGGAAGCGGTTGCGCTTGGCGTCGGGGTTTGGGCCGGCGCCTGCCCCGCCGCCGCGAGCAGGAGCAGGACCGGTAGAAGCCAATTTCTCGTCATCACAGGGTGGCGCAGTCTGCCGTTCCGTCTCACCCGAGCAAGTAAAAATCCCCGTGCCTAACGAACGCCGGGCGCAGCGGGGCGAACTTTCTGCGCGCAAAACGCTCGAGCCGCTCGAATTAAAGGTTCCGGAAGACGAATAAAAAATGACTACGAACGATAGAAACTCGGAGCTGGTCTCGAAAGTCCCGCAGGTCACCCTGCTCTTCTGGATTATCAAGATCCTCGCGACCACCCTGGGCGAGACCGGCGGCGACGCCGTCACCATGTCGTGGCTCGGCGAGACGACTTCGGCCGGGAACGGCAGCGGTTACCTGATCGGCACGGCCATCTTCGGAATCATCTTTATCGCCGCGGTGCTGGTGCAGATCAAAGCCGCGAAGTTTCACCCTTTCCTCTACTGGCTCACGATCGTCGCCACGACCACGGTCGGGACGACCCTGGCGGATTATTGCACGCGCTCGCTCGGCATTGGCTACACCGGCGGCTCCGCGATCCTGCTCACCTGCGTGATCGCTTCGCTCCTGATCTGGCGCTGGGCGACCGGGAGCATCTCGGTGGAAACGGTGAACACCCCGAAGGTCGAGATCTTTTATTGGGTCACGATCATGTTTTCCCAGACGCTCGGGACGGCGCTGGGCGATTGGGTCGCGGATACGAACTCCACCGGTTACCTCGGGGCGGCCGCGCTCTTCGGCGGACTGCTTCTCGTGACCGCGCTGCTCTACTATTTCACCGGCCTTTCCCGGGCCGTTTTGTTTTGGGCAGCCTTTATTTTGACCCGCCCGCTCGGGGCGGTGGTCGGCGATTTTCTCGATAAACCGATTGCCAAGGGAGGGCTCGCGCTCAGTCGTTATACCGCGTCGATCGGTTTGCTCGTCGTGATCGTGGCGCTGATTTTGATCTTCCCGCAGAAGCCCGCGCAAAAAGCGCACTGACGTTTTTCGCCAATCATCCGAGCTCAGCGGTCGACCCGCTCCGCGCCCTTGCCGAAAAGCGACAGCAGCGTCGGCAGAACGATGAGGGTGAGCGGCATGCCGAAGACAAGGCCGGAGATGATCGCGATCGCCAGCGGTTGCTGCATCGCCGAGCCCTGACCGAGGCCGAGGGCGAGCGGCATGAGAGCGAGAATGGCGGCGAAAGTGGTCATGGCGATCGGGCGGAGACGGTTGATGCCGGCGATGATGAGGCGGTCAGCACTCGGCTCCAGCTCGCGATATTCCGAGTAGTAGAAAATCGCGATCTCGGTGACGATGCCGACGATCATGGTCATGCCCATGCGCGAGGTGATGTTGAACTCCGTGCCGGTAAGCCAAAGCCCGAGGTAAACGCCCGCGACCGCGAGCAGCGGAATCGCAAGCATGGCGATGGCGACCCGGAAACTTTCGTAGAGAAAAAGCAGGAGGGTGAAGACGAGGATGATGGCGGCGATCAGGATAATGGTGAGGCCTTTGAAGGCGATCTGCTGCTGCTCGTAGAGTCCGCCTAACGAGTAAGGGACGGAGTTGGGCAGAAAGCCTTTCTGGTCCAGCACCTTGGTTTTGATTTCCTGGACGGTGGAGCCGAGATCGCGCCCGCTGATGCGCCCGGTGACGGCGACCATGCGTTTCAAATCGTCGCGCTCGATCTCCGGCTGGCCCGTTACCGGCACGAGTTTGGCCACGCGCTTGAGCGGGAAGAGATGACCGTCGGGCGCGCGGAGCAAGAGGTCGCCCACGCTCTGCAAAGTTTGCCGCGTGCTCTGCGGCAGCCAGACGCGCACGCCGACCAGCTTCGGTCCTTCCTGCAGGTGGGTGGTGACGTTGCCGCTGAGGTAATTGTCGAGCGTGGTGGTGATGGAATCGGGATCCATCCCTTCGAGCGCGGCTTTCACCCGATCGACTTCGATGTTCAAAGCGTCGCCCGCGGCCACGATGCCGTTCTTCACTTCGACCACGCCGCGCACTTTCTCGATCGCGTGCTGCACTTTCGTCGCGGTTTGCTCGAGGGTCTTTTCGTCGTCGGAGTAGAGCTTGATCTCGATCGGTTGCGGGACGGAGGTGAGGTCGCCGATGAGGTCTTCCATGAGCTGCGCGGTCTCGATCTGGAGGCCGGGAATGTGCCGCTCGATCCGGGTGCGGACGTCGTCCATCACGAGCTCGATCCCGCGGCGCGGGGGCGGTTTCAGTTTCACGAAAAAATCGCCGATGTTGGCTTCGGTGATGCCGCCGCCGAGCTGGAGCCCGGTGCGCCGAGAGTAAGTCGCCACCTCCGGCGTGGACTGGAGGATTTTCTCGAGCTGCCGTAGCAGTCGGTCGGTCTCGGCCAGGGAAGTGCCGGCGGCGGTTTTGTAATCGAGGATGAAACCGCCCTCGTCCATCGTCGGCATGAAACCGGACGCGACATTCGTGAACGCGAGATAACCGAGCGCGAGGAGCGGAAGGGTAATGAGCGCGAGCGCGAGCCAGCCGCGGGCGAGGACGGCCTCCATCATCCGCCGGTAACCGCGGTTCACTTTTTGCATCAGCTTCGGCGGTTCGTTAGGCTCGGCGTCCTTTTTCCCGAGAACGCGCGCGCACAGAATCGGAAGCGCGATCCAGGCGATGAGGAAGGAAATGAAGAGCGCGCTCGCCATCGTGAGGCTGAGGGCTTTGAAAAAGGCGCCGGTGACGCCGCTGAGAAAAGCGAGCGGGAGAAAAATCACGATCGTGGCCGCGGAGGAACCGACGAGCGGCCCGGTAAATTCGGTCGCGGCGGTCGCGACCACCTGGCGGGGCGCGCGGTCTCCGCCTTCGCCGAGCCGGCGCATAATGTGTTCGACCATCACGATGGCGTCGTCGATGATCAGCCCGACGGCCGCGGCCATGCCGCCGAGGGTCATGATGTTGAGGCTCATGTGCGCGACGTAGAGCAGGAGCATGGTGGCCGCGAGCGCCGCCGGCACCGCGAGGATCGCGATGAGCGTCACCTTCCAGTTGCGCAGGAAAACCAGGAGCACGATCGCGGCGAGGACAATGCCGATGAGGACTGCGTCGCGCGTGCTGTGCTCGGAGGAAATGATCAGGTCGCTCTGGTCGTACCAGTTGCTGATCCGCAAATCTTGCGGCAGCCGCTTTTCTTCTTCCTGGAGCTTCTGTTTGATCCCTTGCGCGATCTGGACCGTGTTGCTGCCGGGCTGCTGATAGACCTGGAAGAGGACGGCGTCGCGCCCGTCGGCAGTCACGCGAATCCATTGCGGCGCGATCGATTGCCTCACGGAGGCGACATCTTCGAGCAGGACGACGCCGTTGCTGCCGGTGCGCAGAACCGTGTGCGCGATTTGCGCGACATTATGCACGCGCGTGTCGGAGACGATCAGGTAAAGCTTGTTGTGATCTTCGATCCGGCCGACGGCGACGAGCACGTTGGAAGCCGAGAGCGCTTGCGCGACCTCGCTCAGGCTCATCTTGAACGACTGGAGCTTCGCCGGGTCGACCACGACGCGGTATTCCGCGATCGCGCCGCCCTGCACCCGGACCTGGGAGACGCCGGTGACGGTGGAGAGCGCGGGGCGCAATTGATACATCGCGAGGTCGTGCAGTTCGGCGAGCGAATGGGTCCGCGAAGTGAGGCTGTAGGCAATCACGGGAAAGACCGTCGGGTCCATCCGCTCGACCTCGAAGGTGGCGCCGGCCGGCAGCTCCGGCAGGATCTTGTTCACCTCCGATTCCACCTGGAGCAGCGCCGAGACCATGTCTTCGCCCCAATCGAAATTAACCGAAATCTGCGCGCTCCCGCGACTCGTGGTCGAGCGGACCCCGCGCACGCCCGGAATCGCGCGGACCGCTTCCTCCACTTTGTAAGTGACCTCGACGGCCATGCGTTCCGCTGGGCGATCGCCGGCGTCGAGGGTCACGCGCACGCGCGGGAAACTAACCTGCGGAAAAAGCGCGACCGGGAGCGAGAGGCCGCCGAAAATTCCAGCGGCGATCAGGACCGCGAGGAGGAAAACGAGCGACCGCGCGTGGCTCTGGAGCCAGCCGGAAAGCTTCATGGTTTCTTCCCGGCCGCGACCGCCATGCCGTCGCTCAATTCACTGTTGCCCTCGACCACGACCGGCTCCCCGGCGCGCAGATCTTTGCCGAAGACCTCGGTCTCTTGCGGGGTCTGGATCCCGAGCTGGACCCGGTGCTGGACGGCGTGATTTTTCTCCACCGTGTAGAGCACGTAACCGTCGCCGTCGGGCAGCACGGCGGAGTGCGGCACGACGAGCGCGTCGTGCGCCTGCGTTTTCAGCTCGCCGCGAAAATAGGAATCGAGGAGCAGGCTCTTTTCGTTAGGCAAAGTGACGTAGACATCGATCAACCGCGTGTCGGGATCGACCCGCCGGGTGAGCAGGCGGACCTGGCCGGTGATCGGTTGCGCGCCCGCGAGGTGCACCTGGTAGAGCGTGACCGGCTGACCCGGTTGCAGATGCTGCGCGTCTTCCGGCTCCACACCGAGTTTCACCTCGATTTCGTTTTGCTGCACCAGCTCGACGAGCGGACTTCCCGCGGGCACGACCTGCCCATCCTGGACGTCGACTTTGCCGACGACTCCGGCGAGGTCCGACTTCACTTCCTGCGCGCCGGCCGCGCCTTGTTTTTCCAGAGTCTGCAACTGGAGCTGCGCGCTCTCCGCCGACTTCTTCGCCGCGCCGAGATCCTGATTCGTCGCCAGCTTGAGCTTGAATTTCTGCTCGGTCTGCTGGAGATCCCGGTCGGCGGCTTGCGCGGCGCTGCGCGCTTCGGCGAGCTGAAGTTTGGTCTGCGCGCTCGCGTCGATCGCCACCAACGCCTGCCCCGCGGTGACCGCTTCGCCCGGCGCGACGAGCACGTGCTGGACGCGCGTTTCGTAGGCCACGGAGACGGCGTGATTCTTCCCGGGCTGCGTGATGACGCTGCCAAAGGCGGTGACCGTATCGGCGATCGATTTGCGCGCGATCGGCGCGAGCGTGACCTGCGCGACCGGATCGGAGTTTTGGTCGCCCCCACTTTGATCCGCCGCGCCCCCGCCGGAAGAATGGCCCAGCCAATAGCCCACCGCGACCGCGCCGAGCACGATCACCGCCCGCCAGATCCAGCGTTTCCAGTTCATGGCCGCAAAAGGTTCATTCGTTAGGCGTGCCAGGCAGGTAACGCCCGGTTGCGAGCTCGAGCGCGATCCGGGTTTCGATCAGTTGCTGCTTCAATTTCAGAATCTGAATCGACTTCTGGTTCAGGTTGTTCTCCGCCACATAATAATCGAACGCGCTCAGGTTGCCCTGCGCGGAGGCGGTCCGGAAATCTTCCACCAGCCGCTGCAGGATCGGCAGCGCGGCCTCGAGAGCGGCGATCTGTTTTTCCAGCGCGTGCAGGTCGGAGAGCGCGGTCGCGACGTCGGAGCGGGCCTCGAAGATGCGGTTGAAATACTCGTCGCGCAGTTGCTGCCGGGTGGCGCGCTCGAACGCGATCGTCCCCTGCCCGCGATCGAAAATCGGCAGATCGATCGTGAGCGCGGGGCCGAGGGTGCGAACGTTGCTCGTGTCGCTCCCGCGGTTCAAGCCGAGACTGATGCGCGGGAATTGCGCGAGGATCGCGGCGCGCAGTTTGGCTTCCTCGCTCGCGTAGCCCTTCCCGAGCGCGAGCAAATCGAGCCGCCGCTCTTCCAGGTTGTTCGTGAGGCTGGCATACGAAGGCGTCGCCACCCGTGACGGGAGAGAAAGCCCGGCGCGCAAACGCACCGTCGCATCCGGCGGAAGCCCGATCGCTCTCTTCAGCGCGAGCCGCTGGTGCGCGAGATCCTGTTCCAACCCGAGCGCGACCGCGTGCGCATCCTGGGTCGCCGCTTCCGCGGCTCCAAGGTTCACCGCGGTTTGCTCGTGCGCCGCGGTCGCCTGTCGCACGACGCCGAGATTTTTCTGCAAGCGCGCGTCGACCGCTTGCGCGCGGGCGAGCTGCTCCTCATCGGCGATGACACGATAGACCGCGAGCTTCGCGCCTTCCGCGATCTGCCATTCCGCCCACGCGACTTCGAGGTCGACCGCTTCGAGGCCGGCCCGCGCCGCCGCGCGCTTCGCGCCGAGCTGGATAAGCGCCTGCAAATCCCAGCTGGCGCCAATGCCATAACCGGTCACCAGATCGGGCGTGATCGTGCCGCCGGTGATGAAATCGATGCTGCCGGAGACCTGCGGGTTCGGCAAAATGCCGGCCTGGAAAAGTTGCGCCGCCGCCACCCCCTGCCGGTCGCGCGTGGCGCGCAGGGCAGGATTCAGGAGGACGGCGAGGATCGCCGCCTGATCCGGGGTGAGCCCGGCATGCGGGATGAAACGGACCGGCGCGAGGAGCGGATGCTTGATCTCGTTCGCCGCAATTTGCAGTTTGCCTAACGAGGGCGGGCGGAGCGCGTCCGCGACGGCGCCACGATCCAGTGGCGCCGTCCGATACACGGCGCAGCCGCCCAGGCACAAACTCACGACAAGGGCGAACAGCGTCCGGCGCATGAGGCGGAAGATAGCGTGCCGTCGGCCGTCGCTAACCAAAATCTCAGGCGCCGGGGAAGCGATTACTTCTGTTCCTTGGCCTTGTCCTCGGCGTGCTCCTTCGCCTGGTCGTTAGGCGTTTCCGTGCTCACCTCGACGATCTTGCCGGTCTTCGCGTTCACCAGCACTTCGGTCACGTTTTTGCTCCCGGTCTTCACCATGTCGAACGACCAGACGAGCGCATTGTGCTCGTTCTCGATCTCGGCGCTTTGAATTTTCCATCCCGGCACTTTTTCCATGGCAATGTGTTCCGCCTGCGTCTTGCTGATCTTCGCCTGGGCGAGGAGCTGCGCGTCGGTTTCGCCCTCGGCGAAGAGGCTGGAAGTCGTGAGGCCGGTGAGCAAGAGCGCGGCGACCAATCCCTTGTTTTGATAGTATTTG
>JBBSED010000014.1:0-80841 GCA_038240025.1 Chthoniobacterales bacterium | reverse complement strand
GGGCAGCGCGGCGCATCGAGCAAGGTTACCGGCCTCATCTGCGCTGTCGAGTGGGGGAGAAGAAGCTTCCGTCCGCGCGCGAAGTTCCCTATGGATGGCGGATGCGAAATTTTCTCATCCTGCTGCTGGTCGGCTCGTGTCTCTGCCAGGCGCTCACTCCCGCTTCCGCGCAAACGGCGCCCGCCAGCCTAACGACGCCCGCGCCGGCCGCGACCTCCAGCGCGGCGGCGGCCGCGACCCAGGCCTGGCTCGATACCGTGCCGGCGGACAAGCGTGCGAAATCCGACGCGTATTTCGAAGGCGGCTACTGGTTGATTCTCTGGAATTACGTCGTGGGCGCGTTGATCGCGCTCCTGTTTTTGTTCGGCGGAATCTCGGCGCGGTTGCGCGATTTCGCGGAACGCCGGACGCGTTTCCGGCCGCTTCAGGTGGCGATCTATGCGGTCGGTTACATCCTGCTCTCCACCTTGCTTTCCCTCCCGCTCGACGTTTACACCGGCTATTTCCGCGAACATCAGTACGGGCTCGCGACGCAGAATTTTGCCGGCTGGTCGGGCGATCAGGCAAAAGGCTTGATCGTCGCGCTCATCTTCGGCCCGCTCGCGCTCATGATGCTTTACGGGGTCTTCCGGCGCGCCGCGCGGAGCTGGTGGATTTGGGGCACGGGCGTGGGGGTGATCCTGATTGTCATCTCGATGTTGCTCGGACCGGTTTTTATTGAACCGCTCTTCAATACCTACAAACCGCTGAGCGATCCGAAGATCAGCGCGCCGATTCTCGCGATGGCGGCGGCGAATGAAATTCCGGTGCACCAGGTCTTCGAAGTCGACGCCTCGCGCCAAAGCAACCGGGTGAGCGCGAACGTCGCCGGAATTTTCGGGACCACGCGAATCGCCCTCAACGACAATCTGCTCAAGCAATGCACGCTGCCGGAAATCCGCGCGGTCATGGCGCACGAGATGGGGCACTACGTGCTCAATCACGCGATGAAGCTGGTGCTTTATTTCAGCGTTTTCATCTTCGTTGGCTTCGCCCTGGCGAACCTGTTTTTCGATCGTTGTGTGCAACGCTGGGGCGCGCGTTGGGGCGTGCGTGGGATTGCCGATCCCGCCGGTCTGCCGTTGCTCGGGCTAATCTTTGCGACCTACTTTTTCTTCCTCACGCCGCTGCAAAACACCGCGGTGCGGGTGACCGAACGGGAGGCCGATCAATTCGGGATCAACACTGCGCGGGAAGCCGATGGCTGCGCAATGGTGGCGCTAAAGCTCGGCACTTATCGCAAACTCAACCCTGGGTCGTGGGAGGAATTTATCTTCTTCGATCACCCGAGCGGGCGGGCGCGGATTCGGATGGCGATGGATTGGAAAGCCGCCAACCTGCCGGTGGGCGACGCCGGGAAACCGTTAGGCGTTAGGCGTTAGGCGAAAGCGCCGGCGC
Organism: Chthoniobacterales bacterium; assembly: GCA_038240025.1. Taxonomy (GTDB): domain Bacteria; phylum Verrucomicrobiota; class Verrucomicrobiia; order Chthoniobacterales; family UBA10450; genus Palsa-1392. The sequence goes on along the minus strand of JBBSED010000014.1, from coordinate 79,404 downwards.
GGCGGCCGGGGCGGGCGCCGGGGAAAGAATTGGCGGCGCCGTCGGCGCCGCTTCGGGCTGTCCGGCGAGCGCTTGCTTGAGCAAATCCGCCAACCGCCAACCGGCGAGTTGGAGTTCGTGCCGCACGATCTGCCCGGACCATTTCCGATAGGACAAGCCATCGGGCATGGCGCGCTCGCGCGCGATGCCGTCGGCGACCATGTGTTCGTGGTCGAGTTGGGGGTGGACCTGCTCGAAATTCAGCCGAGCATGCGCCGCCTGCGCGAGGGGAACGATCTCGTTTGCCCAAGCCTCCGAATATTTGGCGAGCGGCACTTCCGGCCCGAGCTTCCAGCGGGCTGGTTCGTTCGTGGCCAGCTCTTGCGCTAGCGCATTCTCGGCTGCGTCCATCTTCGCGCGCCGCTCTTCCTTCGGCGTGATGAAGGGCAGCTCCGGCAGATTTGCGAAGACCGTATCGCTGTCCCAGAAGCCGTGCAGTTTCGGATGCTTCGAGGCGTTCGGCGGCGGCGTTTCATTCAACTCCAGATGGAGCGAGTTCCCGCCCTCGTCGGGGTAAACCGTGCCCGGCTTATCCGGATTGGCCGGCTTCCCGCTCGCGTCGAAATACTCCGCGCCGACATGAAGGGGCTGATGAATGTCGCCCACAAAATGCGCGAGCAGAATGATCGCGATCGGCTTGGTGATCCCGCGGGCGTTGGTCTCCGGCTCCTCGCCGCGCAGCACCGCGATGCAGTAGCTCATCATGTGCACGATGTCCCAGGGCGAGCGACCGACTTTTCCGTCGCTGTATTTCTCCAGCGGCTCGGTCAGCGGCACGTCGGTGTAGTGAAACCAATGATGCGACGGGATCGCCGATTTCTCGTCCGTGGTCGGCGGATTCGCCTTCCAGAAAGCGCGCAGCTGCTCCGCGATCTTCGGGTGCGAAGAAAAATAGCGCTGCACCATCGGATCCTCGACGCCCTTCTTGTCCCATTGCTTGATCGTGTCGGGAATGATCGAGACTTCGCGCAGGGTGTAGCCGTCGAGGAGGGCGGAAACCTTGGCGCCGGCCGGGGTGTTGGCGAGCAGGCGGTCAGAGATCGCACCCACCGTCTGGTGGCCTTCCGGGCCGTAGGCGAGGGCGGGCGCAATGGCCCCGAGCGCCAGAGCGAACATGAGCAGATGTCTTTTCATCGGGTTCGGCCTAACGAGTGGAAACGGCCGGGCCAGCTCCGCACCATGCGCGGCCCGAAGCGGTTTGTCATCCCGCGCGCCTAACGAGTCGCGGCGACTTCTTCGGTCGCGGCTTCGTCGAGTTCCAGCGGACGCTGTTCCGGCACGACTTGTTCCGGTTTTGTCGGAGCCTTCGCTTCGGGTTGGGCGGCGCTCAGTTTCATCCCGACCAGCTTGCTCACGCCGCGTTCTTCCATCGTCACGCCGTAGAGAATATCGGCCTTCGCGATCGTCCGTTTGTTATGGGTGATGATGACGAACTGGCTCTGGGTCACGAAGCGCTCGAGCATCTTGATGAACCGGTTGATGTTCGATTCGTCGAGCGGCGCGTCCATTTCATCGAGGATGCAGAACGGGGACGGGCGCACCATGTAGATCGCGAAGAGGAGCGCGACCGCGGTCATCGTGCGCTCGCCGCCGGAGAGAAGCGAGACGCTCTGGAGCTGTTTGCCCGGCGGCTTCGCGATGATGTCGATGCCGCAGTTGAGCGCATCATTTTCATCGAGGAGCGCCAGGTCGGCGCGACCGCCGCCGAAGAGTTCGGCGAACATCTCGCGAAAATTGATTCGGACCTGCGCAAAGGTTTCCGCGAAAAGTTTCTCGGTCGTCTGGTTGATCCGCGTGATCACGTCCAGCAATTCGCGCCGCGAATTCGTTAGGTCGGTGTTCTGCGTTTCGAGGAATGTGTGGCGCTCCTCGAGCTCGTCGTATTCGTGCACGGCATCCAGATTTACCGGGCCCATCGCGTCAAGTTGGCGGGTGAGTTCGGCGATAATCGAGGTCACCTGCGCCTCGTCGGCCTGATCGCCCGCGGGTGCTTCCCCACGTTTGAGCTGGGCCTGCAAGGTTTTGGTGAAGGCGTAATGATCCGGCGAAAACTCGCGGAGATCGACCTGATAACGGCGCATCGCGTGTTCGGCGATGTTCTCGATTTTCAACTCCAGCTGTGTCTGGCGGACTTCTTCCTTGCCGCGGGCATCGTGGAGATCGCTCAAGGCTTTGCGGTGTGTGCGCAGATCGGCTTCGAGTCGGTTCACTTCGCCGAGATGGGTCGCGCGCGTGGCGGTGATTTCGTGGACGGCTGTTTCCGCGAGCGTGAGCTCGCCCTGGGCAGCCGCGATCGATTCTTCTGCCGCGGTAGTTTCTAGGGCCTGTTGTTCGCGGCGCGCCTGGTAGGCGAGGATGTCGCTGCGCCGGGTGGCGATCAATTCGGCGAGTTCACTTTGGCGCGCGGTCATTGGCTGACGCTGGGTGCGCAGGCCTTCGTGCCGCTGCCGTTCGGTTGCGACCGCGAGTCGAAGCTCGTTCAGTTGCTCGGTTAATTCGTGATCGCGAAGGCGCGCGGTGTCCGCGGCGGATTGAGTCGCGGTGCGCCGTTCGCGATCCGCCATGCCGGAGGCTCGAAGTTCAGCCGCCTCGGTTTCGAGCTGGGCGACGCGTTCCGCGGAAGTCGCTAGTTGCTGATCGAGCGTCGCTTTTTCCCACTCGATCGCGTCGACCTTGCGATTCGCTTCATGAAGTTCGCGCTCGCGCGCGGTCACTTCCTGCGCGGTCGCGGAGTGCTCCGCGCGGGCCTGCTGCAGTTGCGCGCGGACTTCTTCCAAGCGCTCGATCGCACGGACGTGCGCCTGCTCGTTCGCTTCGCGGCCGCGCCGCAATTCCTCCCGGATCTCGAGCAGGCCGCGGAGCTCCGTGCCTAACGAGCCGATCTGCGCCTTACGCCTAAAGACCGAGCTGCTCTCCTCGTGCACGCGGCCGCCGTAGATGACGCCGTGGCCGGAAATTAATTCCCCGCTCAGAGTGGCGAAGGCCAGCTCGGGCGTCAGTTTTTTCAAGTCGCGCGCCTGCGCGAGATCGCGCACGAGGACGACGCCGCCTAACAAGTGCCTAACGATATTGATCAGGTGCTCGGGCGCATGGACCTTGTCGATCGCCCAGGCAAGCGCGCCCTCGGGCAGGTCGCGATTTTTTTCGGGACCGGCGCGCAGCAGTTCCGGCGCGATGAGCGCGGTCTGACCGAGCTTTTGGGCGGAAAGTTGGCCGATGATCTCGGTCGCGAGCGCGTCATCCCGGAGCACGATGGCGTGCAGGTTGCGCCCGAGCGCCGCTTCGATCGCGGGGATAAATTGCTCGTCCACCTCGATGAGCGCGGCGAGGGCGCCGGTGAGCGCAGGCAGAATGCGCTCGGGATCGCCGAGGCCTTTCAACAGCGCCTGCGAACCCTGGGCGAGACCTTCGCCCTCGTCGTTAAGCTGCTGCAAAATCTCGAGCCGCGACTGGCGTTCTGCGACCGCGCGCTCGCTCGCGAGCAGGGCGGCGTCCGCTTCGCGCAGGTCCTGCTGCTCGTGCGCGACCGCTTCCTCGGCGGTGGGAATCCTCGCCGCGAGTTCCTGCAGGTTCTGGCTTTGTTCGCCGGCCGTGGCGCGGACCGCCTCCATTCGGACGGTGAGCTGATCACGACTATCGCGCACCTCGCCTAACGACGCTGCCAGTTCCGCCATCCGCGGGGCGGTGGCGGCACGACGCTCGCTCGTGCCCGCGATCTCCGCCTCGAGATCGGCGAGCCGGTTCTCGGATTTGGAAATCGAGAGCTCCAGCGCCTGTAGCGCCTGATCCTGGGTTTCGCGGTCCCGGCGCACCTCCGCGGCGCGTTCGGTCGCCGAAGCCAGCTCGGATTTTTTGGAATCGAGGAGGCGCTCGGTTTCGATGAGGAGCGCGTCGGTGTCGTGAATCTCGCTCTCCTGTTGCGCGAGCTTCGTTTCCACCGCGGCGATGTCGGCTTCGTAGCGCTCGATCAAGGCGCCCAATTCCTGGGCGCGCTCCTGGTTAAAGGCGATTCGGTTGCGCTGTGCGGCGATCTGGTTTTGCAGGCGCTGCACTTCGGTGCGCGCGTCGTTAATCGTAGCGTCGACTTCTTCCAGCTTCGCGCGCTGGGTGGCGACGGTGTTTTCCTGTTCCTCGATCGCCTCTTCGGTGCTGCTCTGCTTTTCGTCGAACCGGCCGGTCGCGCCGCGCGAGGTTTCCAACTCCGCGCCTAACGACTGGAGCTGGGCGCGCGAATGATGGGTGTCCAGCACTTGCAGATCGGTCATCAGCGCCTGGTAGCGCCGGGCTTTGCCAGCCTGCCGCTGGAGCGAACCGATCTGGCGTTTTACTTCCTTAATGATGTCGCCGAGCCGGAGGAGGTTGGCCTCGGTCGCTTCGAGTTTGCGGAGCGCTTCCTTTTTCTGGCCCTTGTATTTCGTGATCCCGGCGGCTTCTTCGAACACCGCGCGGCGATCTTCCGGACGCGAGCTCAGGATCTGGTCGATCCGGCCCTGCTCCATGATCGAATAGGCGCTCCGGCCGACCCCGGTGTCGGCGAAAAGCGCCTGGATGTCCTTCAGTCGGCAGACGGTTTTGTTAAGCAGGTATTCCGAATTCCCGTCGCGATAAACCCGGCGGGTCACGCGCACGTCGTGCCAGTCGACTCCGAGTTCCTGCGCGCAATTCGTGAAGGTGAGCGAAACCTCGCCGTAGCCGACCGGTTTGCGCGAGTCGGTGCCGCTGAAAATCACGTCCGCCATTTCGCCGCCGCGCAACGCCTTGGCCGATTGCTCGCCGAGCACCCAGCGGACGGCGTCGAGGACATTGGATTTCCCGCAGCCGTTCGGTCCGACGATGGCGGTGACGCCCTCGTGGAAGTTAAAAACGGTCTTATCGGCGAAGGATTTGAACCCGAAGAGTTCGAGCGATTGGAGGTGCATGATGGTGTTGGCGAGTGCCTCCATGATTAACCGCACCCTAACAACCGACCGCAAGCAAAATCATACCAAATGCAGGGCGAGATCCGCCCCGCGGCCACAAAATATAGTGGCTGTCAGGCCTCTCGCGAGGGCACAGCGACTCTGATTAAGTAGAGGAGCGTGCCGACGAGAAAGACCGCGCCTGCCATCTTGAACTCACGCGAAGTCGCTTGGGCCAGGATCCAGATGATGAGCACGATGGAAATGAGCGGGACGATTCGCGCCCCGGGGAAATTAAAAGGCTTCTCGTCTGTCTGGACATCGCGCCGTATCAGGACGAAAGCCGCGGCGCAGCAGACCAGATAGAGGAGGAGCGCGGCCACGTTCGCCATCACTGCGAGCCCTTCAAAGGTGGAGCTGAGCGAAAACAAAAACGCCAGCACCGCATAGACGATGATCGCAACATCGGGCGTGCGAAAACGCGGATGCACGTGGGTCAGGCTGCGCGGCAGAATCCCATCGCGCCCGAGCGCGAAAAGAATCCGCGGCGAGCTCAGGATATCGCTCGCGATGAAGCCGAACGAAGAGATGGTCGCCGCGCCTAACAATAAAAGCCGCCCGCTATTCCCGAGGAAGGTCGCGGCCGCGGCGGCGAGCGGCGCGTTCGTGTCATCCGCGAGGCGCGGGCCTAACGAACCTTGCGCGACCGTCTGAATCAGGAGGTAAAGCACCGTGGTGATGGCCAGCGCGAGGTAGATCGCGCGCGGCACGGTGCGGGCGGGATTTTTCACCTCGCCGCTGGGGATGAGCGCGACCTCGATTCCGAAAAAAGCGAAGAGCAAAAGCAGCACCGATTTGCCGAGAGCGCCGGTCCCCGGCCAGCCAGGCCACGCCAGATTCGCCGGGTGCACAAAAAAGATACCGACCGCGACGAGGATGAGAAGCGGGATCAGTTTTGCAACGGTCACGACGCCGACGGCGCCGGTGCCCGCGCGCACACCGCGGAGGTTGATCGCCGCCAGTCCGCCGTAAATCACGAGCAGGATCGCGAAGTGTCCCCAAGCTCCCGCGAGCGCCGGAATCAGGGTCACGACTGTGCCCGCAAAAAAATTTACCACAGCGGCAACGCTCAGGACGGCCGTGGTGTAATAGAAGAGTCCGGTGATGAAGCCGACATATTTCCCGAAGGCGAGTTCCGCATAAGCGTAGAGCCCGCCGGTGAGCGCGACGCGACTGCCCGCGAGCGCGAAGCTGGTGACGAAGAGCGCCATCGCGATCGCGCAGACAATGAAGGCGAGGGGCGCAGCTGCCCCGAGCTGCTTCGACATGTCCGCGGGCAACTTGAAGATGCTCGCGCCGACGGTGGTGTTGACGATGTTCGCGGTCAGGCCGAGGACGCCGATCGCGCGGAGGAGTTGCTCGTCGACGCGAATGGATTTAGCCGGCAAGTCCGCCACGCGCGCAGGGTGCGGGAAGTTGCGCAGCGCGACAAGTGCGAAAGGACTCTTCTCTTAATCCTACTCTTGCTCCTGCTCCTAATCCCTTGGGGATTCAAAGAGGAGCAGGATTAGGAGCAGGAGCAGGATTAGGAGAATTAGTAGCCCGCGGCCTGCCCGTCCTTGCGGCTCTCGCTTGCTCCGACATACACCCGCTGCCCGTCGTGCATCTCGACTTTGATCGCCTGGTAGCCGCCATACCCGCCGACGTCGAAACGCATGTCGTGCCCCTTGGCGCGCAGCGCTCGCACGGTCGCGTAAGGCACGCCGCTTTCGACCTCCACGTAGCCGCCGTTAGGCTCCAATTTTTCGCCCGTTGGTTCGTTGTCGCCCTCGTGCTGCCAGCGCGCGGCGTCGCCGGCTTCCTGCACGTTCATCCCGAAATCGATCAGGTTCGTCAGCACCTCGACGTGGCCCTGCGGCTGCATGTCGCCGCCCATCAAGCCGAAGGCGAGCCACGGCTTTTGATCCTTCATCACGAAACCGGGAATGATCGTGTGGAACGGCCTTTTCCCCGGCGCGTAGACATTCGCGTGACCGGGCTCCATCGAGAAAAGCTGGCCGCGATCCTGGAACATGAACCCGAGTCCCGGGACCACGATTCCGCTGCCCATTCCGCGAAAATTACTCTGGATCAAACTGACCATGTTGCCCTCGTCATCGGCGGTGCAGAGGTAGATCGTGTCGCTCTGGCCTAACGACGGGTTACCGGCCTCGACGCTCTTCGCGGCGTGGTCGGGATCGATCAACTTGCGGCGCTCGTCGGCGTATTTTTTCGAGACGAGCCCGGCGATCGGCGCTTTCGCGAAATCGGGGTCGGCGTAATATTTCGCGCGATCGGCGAAGGCGAGCTTCTTCGCTTCGATCATTGCGTGGAGGGTTTCGGGAGAATTGAAGCCCCACTTCTGCAGATCGAAACCTTCGAGCAAGGTAAGCATCTCGAGAGTGGCCAGACCCTGCCCGTTAGGCGGCAATTCGAAGACGTCGTAGCCGCGGTAATTGACCGAGACCGGCTCGACCCATTCCGACTTGTGTTGCTCGAAATCGGCCTTCCGCAGATAGCCACCGTTCGCCTGCATGAAGGCGTCGATCTTGTCTGCGATCTCGCCTTTGTAATAAGCATCGCGCCCTTTCTCGCCGATCAGGCGCAGGCTGCGCGCGAGCCCGGGATTCTTGAAAATGTCCCCCTTAGCCGGCGCGCGGCCTTTGCCGTCGAGCGTGTAGGTCTCGAGGTAAGCGCCGGGCAGACCCTTGAAAAGCGGGATGCTTTTGCCCCAATAGAACGCGATCAATTCCGTGACCGGAAAGCCTTCCTCCGCGTAATGAATCGCGCCAGAGAGATCGTCGCCTAACGAGAGCTTGCCGAATTTCTGGTGCAGCTCCGCCCACGCGTCCACGGTTCCGGGCACGCTGATCGACAGCATTCCGGTCGGCGGCAGATATTCGCGATGAAGCTTCGCGAGCTCCGCTTTCATCTGGTCGTAGCTGAGTCCGCGGGGAGAGCGGCCGCTGCCGTTGAGCCCGTAAAGTTTGTGATCTTTCGCGCTGTAAACGATCGCGAAAAGATCACCGCCGATCCCGTTCGAGACCGGTTCCATCAGGCCGAGGGTGGCGTTCGCCGCGATCGCGGCATCGACTGCGCTCCCGCCGCGTTTCAAAACGTCGAGCCCGACCTGCGTCGCCGCCGGCACGCTCGTGCAAACCATGCCGTGCCGCGCCAGCACTTCCGATCGCGTCGACCAGGTTTTTCCCGTGATCCGGTCGATCTGCGCAGACAGCGTCCCGCAAATGCCTAACGAAAAGAGAAACGTGCCCAAACGCAGAAGACGGTGCATCGGCCAACCTACCCGAGTGGGCGACGGCGGAAAGCAACGCGCGCAGTTAATTGGCCGGGAGGAGGCGCCCCGCGAGCACGACGGCGCGGAGCTGCCGCAAATTCTCAATGCGCTTGAGCGGATCGGCCGCGAGCAGGAGAAGGTCCGCGCGCTGGCCGACGGCGACGGTACCGGTCTCGTCGGCGAGCCCGAGAAATTCCGCCGGTCCGAGCGTGGCCGCGCGCAACGCCTCCGCCGGCGTGAAACCGCAGCCACCGAGCAGTTCCAATTCTTCAAGCAAGGAGGAGCCGGGATAAACCAGCGGCATTGGCGCGTCCGTTCCCGCGAGGATCGGGACCTTAGCCGCGTGCAGCAGGCGCACGATGCGCTGTGAGACTTCCCAGCGTTTCGCCGCCAGAGCGCGATCTTCGGTAGGCTCCTCCAGAATCCGCACCCAACGCGCCTGTTCATCGGATCGGAGGGAAGACCAGCGCCGGTCCTCCCGAAAATCGCGACGTGGCGTCGCGGCCTCGGCATGGGGCAGGACGAGCGTCGGCACCTGCACCTGCCGCGTCGCCGCGAGTTGCGCGGCGATACGGGCACAAAGCTTTGGCGAAAAACTGTCGAGTACCGCGCGCTCCTGCTGATCGCGCAACCGCACGGCTTCCGCGCTCGCGAGGTCGCTGCGCGCCGCGAGTAACTGGCGTTCCTGCGGCGCGCACGCTTCGTAAACCTGCGTGAGGTGTTCGTCGCTGCGCTGGCCGGCACGTGCGGCCTCAAGCAGCCCCACTTTCACCGGCACATGTCCGCACACCGGCAGCCCCGCGGCGCGCACCGCGTCGAGAATCGCGCGCCATGCCGCGGGCGAAACTTGCGAGAAAATCTTGATGAAATCCGCCCCGCGCGCCCGCGCCGTGCGCACCTGCCGTTGGGCCGCCGCCGTCGTGTCGGCGTCCACGGGCACCCCGGCGGCGAGGATGCGCGGGGCGAGCAACTCGCCGCGCTCCACGGCTTGTCGCCAGCCCGCGACAGTCGCGAGCTGCTCCGGCCTCGTGGCCATCTCCCGCACGCCGGTGATGCCGCGGTCGAGAAAGAGCGGAAACGCCCACTCGTTAGGCGGACGGTGGGAGGAGTTGTTGAAAAGGTGGACGTGCATGTCCACCAGGCCCGGGATGAGAAATAAGTCGCGGCCGTCCAGCTCGACCGCGCCCGGGGGTGGCGCCGCTTTTGCCGGCTCCTCGATCGCGGCAATCCGCCCGGCGATGATCGACACCGTTCGCAGGCCGAGACGCTCGCCGTGTGCGACATCGATCACCGTCACGCTGCGAATCACGAGCGGCGGGCGGGGCAGCTCGCGAGCAAAAAGAAGAGCCGGCCAGAACGCCACACCCGCGAGCAGGACGCGAAACGTCATCGCCCTCAGCCTAACGACAGCGTCACCGCCGTGCAAAGCCTTTGCCGCGCGCGCGCCGCGCGCTAAGGTCCGGCATGCGCGATTCTGCACTAGACGATTACTTCACTCTGCTCCGTTTTCCCAGCATCTCGACCGACGATGCCTACTCCGAGAAACTTGGCGAATGCGCGCATTGGCTGGTGCAAAAACTCACCAGCATCGGCCTTGAGACGCAGCTCGTTTCCACGCCGGGTCATCCGGTGGTCTGGGCGAAGAACAAGCATCAACCCGGTCGCAAAACGGTCATGCTCTACGGTCACTACGATGTCCAGCCGCCGGACCCGCTCGAGCTCTGGGATTCGCCGCCTTTCGATCCGGTTTTAAAGAATGGTTTCGTTTTCGCGCGCGGCGCGACCGACAACAAAGGCCAGATTTTTGCGCACATTCTCGGGATTGAAGAGACGATGGCGAAAGAGGGCGACCTCCCGGTCAATCTCCACCTTGTGATCGAGGGTGAGGAGGAGATCGGCAGCGGTAATTTACCCGGATTCCTGAAGGATCATCGCGACGAATTGAAGTGCGATGTCGCCCTCGTCTCCGATACCGGAATGATCACGCGCGGCGTGCCGACCCTGAGCTACGGACTGCGCGGCGTGACCGCCCTCGAGCTCAAAATTACCGGCGCGAAGATGGATTTGCACTCCGGTGTCTTCGGCGGTGCGGTCGCGAATCCGGTGACGGCTCTGGCCCGTCTGCTCGCGACTTTGCACGACGAAAACGGCCGCGTCGCGATCGAGGGATTCTACGATGACGTCAAGCCGCTGGAGGATTGGGAACGCGAGGCCTGGCGGCAATTGCCGATCGATGGCGACAAGGAAATCCTCGACGAAACCGGATCGCCGGCGCTCTTCGGCGAGAAAGATTTCAGCACTCTCGAGCGGCTCTGGGCGCGCCCGACGGCGGAGATAAACGGCATCGGCGGCGGCTATCAGGGGAAGGGGACGAAGACTGTGATCGCGAGTCACGCCATGGCCAAGATCACCTTCCGACTGGTGCCGAATCAGGACGGCGACAAGATTCTCCAGCTCGCGCACAAACATCTTGAAAAACATCTACCGCCCGGTGTGACCATGGAGATCACCGATGGCCATAGCGGGCCCTGGTATTTGACCGATCCGCATTCCGCCTTTGGCGAAGCGGCGCAGTCGGCTTTGCAGGAGACCTTCGGGAAACCGGTCGCGCTCATTCGCGAGGGCGGGAGCATCCCGATCGTCTCGCAATTCCGCGACATCCTCGGGGTCGAGACCTTGCTCATCGGGCTGGCTTTGCCCGATTGCCGGGCGCATTCGCCTAACGAGAACTTCCCGGTCGAAAACCTGGAGGCGGGGATGAAGATGAACCAGGCGATCTTGAAAAAACTAGGCTCCTAGAAAACGTGCGCCGCTTCCTCGTGCTCGTGCTCGTGCTCGTGCTCGGTCCCGCGGGCCTGACACGGGCCGCCGACGAGTCGTTAGGCGACAAGATCAGAAAGGTTTTCGCCACGCCGACGCCGACGCCAACCTCGCACCGTCGGCACAAGCAGAGCGCGAAAAAGAAAAGCAGCCCGACGCCGACGCCGTCGCCGAAGAAGAAACATAAGGCTTCGCCGACACCCTCTCCCGAGGACGAGGAGACGCCGACCCCCACGCCGAAGCACAAAAAGAAGAAGTCTTCACCAACTCCGACGCCCACGGAGAGTCCCACGCCGACCGCCACCCCGACCGCGACGCCGGAAGATTCTCCCAGTCCCTCACCCGAGCCGAGTGCTTCTCCGGAAGGAAGTTCCACGGTCGCGACGATTTCGCCTAACGAGATCAAAGGCTACGAAGGGAATGCGCCGGAGATTCGCAAGGTTCTCGAGAGCGCGCTCGCCCTTACCAGTCGGGATCTGAAATACACCTACGGCTCGGCAGACCCCGAGAATGGCGGGATGGATTGCTCCGGTTTCATCTACTTCGTGCTGCGCGAGAACGGGGTGACGGACGTGCCGCGCGACGCCAGCGGGCAATACGTGTGGGTGCGCAAAGCTGGCAATTTCCGCGCCGTTCTGAGCAGCGAGCTCGATTCCTTTGAGCTCGATGAATTGAAGCCGGGGGACCTGCTTTTCTGGACGGGCACTTATGACGTGGAAAAGGATCCGCCGGTGACGCACACCATGATCTACCTCGGCACGAAAAAAGAGGACGGCAAACCGGTCATGCTCGGCGCGAGCGACGGACGGAGTTTTGAAGGGAAGAGCCGCTACGGCGTAAGCGTCTTCGATTTCAAAACTTCATCGAAGCAAGCCACCTCGTCCGGGCGCCATCCGCGCTTCGTTGGCTACGGGCGGATCCCGGGGTTGGGCAAGAAGGCAGAGTAATTCCGGGGAGCACAGGCGGCCCGCCTGTCGCAGCCGGTGGCTTGCCGGCTGCATCTTTGCTCGAAGAGCAACTGGTGGAACGGCGTGCGGCCCTCTTTTCGTCTGCCGCCGCGTGCAGTGTTCGGCGCGAGCCGTGCCGAACGACAGGCCGGCGGCCTATGCTCCCCAGAATAAGAGGCGATTTCCACTCAGTGAGTGGGCTTCGCGCTTGCGCGGTTCGTCTCGACCGCGGGCGGCTTCGTCACTCGCGGATGGGTCGCTCGATAATGCTTCGTCGCGAGTCCGAGCACGACCATCAGCACGATGAACGCGATCGTGCGCTGCTCCTGTTTCGTGAGCACGAACATGCCGAGCCGATCGCGGAAGTTCATGGCGCGTAAGCGATCGGGTCCGCGAGCCCGGCCTCGCGAAAACCCTGTAGCCGCAACTGACAGGAATCGCATGCGCCGCAGGCGCGGCCGTCCGGCACGGGATCGTAGCAGCTATGGGTCTGCCCGTAATCCACGCCTAACGAAATCCCGCGGCGAATGATTTCCGCTTTCGTGAGGTTGATCAGCGGGGTGTGCACCTGGTAGCGCGCACCTTCGACCCCCGCTTTCGTGGCCAGGTCGGCCAGTTGTTCGAAGGCGCGGATGAATTCGGGCCGGCAATCCGGGTAACCGCTGTAATCGACCGCGTTGACCCCGATGAAAATCTCGCTGGTCGCGAGCACCTCCGACCAGGCGAGTGCGTAGGAGAGAAAAATGGTATTGCGCGCGGGCACGTAGGTGACCGGGATTCCCCTGCTCATTTCAGCGGCCGCGCGATTTTTCGGGACCTCGATCTCGGCGGTCAAGGCCGAGCCGCCGAAGAGGCGCAGATCGATCTCGGCGATCCGGTGCTCGGTTACGCCTAACGACTTTGCGACCCGCTCGGCCGCCGCCAGTTCCTGCGCGTGGCGTTGTCCGTAGCGAAACGAAAGCGCGTAAGTCTCGAACCCTTCCGTGCGCGCGATCGCGAGCGTGGTCGCGGAATCGAGGCCGCCGCTCAGGAGCACTACTGCCCGCTTCATTCCTCGGCGTCGGGGAACATCGCGGTCACGGTCAGCGCGATGCCGCCGCGCGCCGCGAACTCGGCTTTGATCAGCATTTTGCGGGGAGCGCAAGCAGCGACGAGGTCATCGAGCATCCGGTTGGTCACCTTTTCGTTGAAGGCTTTTTCGTTGCGGTAGGAGGCGAGATAAAACTTGAGCGATTTGGTTTCGAGACAGCGTTCGTGAGGCACGTAGTCGACTGTAATCTCGGCGAAATCGGCCTGGCCGGTGATCGGACAGAGCGAGGTAAAATCGGCGGAGTGAAATTGAATCCAGTACGGACGCTCGGCGGGATTCGGAAACGTCTCGAGGATCCTCGCAGAGGGGGTTGTCGGGACCTTGGTTTCGCTTTTGCCGAGGAGCGTGAGCTGTTTCTTGTTCTTTTTTTTCGCCACCGCGGCAACCTACGATTCGTTAGTCCCGCGGCAACTGGTGATACCGCCCTGCGGGCAGACGTGGGTATCGATTTGTTAGGTGAGTCGCATCAAACGCGCACTTCGCACAGCGAAGCGACTACAACGGTGACTCGGACGGACGGTGCCGGCGTCAGTCCGGTGGACGCAGCATCGGGTCGTTCAGGGCGCGCTCGCGATCGCCGGGTTTGCTGTATTTCCAGTAGGCGACCTTGAGGGTGCGCTTCAGTTTCAAGTGGCTGCCATCGGCCATAGTCCATTCGCGGAGAAGATGCGGGAAATCGCGATCGAGCACGAACTCATCGCGACCTCCGGCGTGTTTCACAGTGACGTTGATGAATTTCTCGCCGGTTTCGTATTTCACCTGTGCCGGTTGCCAGACCAGAGCGGTCTTTTTGGAACTGATGACGGTCGGGGCGAGCTGGATATCGAATTCGCCGCTGGGCTTTTTCTGGAAATCGATCGTGCGCACGCGGAGCGGCAGCTCGTCGTAAAAAAATCCGTTAGGCGGGAGGGTCACCTGCTCGCGGCCGTCGGCCATGCCGTCCCAGTAGGTGTGCCACTCGTGGGTGAACTGCTCGCCGCTGCGACGCGCTTCCTGGAAGCTGTTCCCGCAACTGTCGTTGCTCGTTAGGCTCCATTTTGCGAGTCGGCCGTTGTCGGCCCGCCAGAAGCTCGAATGCATCTGCTGCACGACGTAGAGACCGGTCGAGGCATGGAGGATCTGATTCATTTTCAGGACCGGGACCACCCCGGGCCGCTGCCAGTCGTCGGCTTTCACGAGCTGCTGCAGATCGAACGGTTCGCGCACGAGAATAAACAGGGCTTCGTCGTGGCGTGGCTCGCCTTCGCGCACGAGTTGCGCGTCGTAAAGGTCGAACTCGGCTTTGCCGTCGTTCCAATAGCTGCTGTTCTGGACGAAAACGGAGGAGAACTGCGCGCGCGCAGTCGTGAGGCCAGAGACGAGGAGGACGAGCAGGCAGGCGAGGCGCATGGGCGAGCTTCCGGCTTGCCCCGCCGCGCGCAAGCTGGAAGCTTGCGCCCGATGGCTGAGGAAATTCCGACTCCGAGCGGGCTCGCGCAGGCGGGCGTGATCGATTTTTTCGCCTACGACCCGCAGCGGGACGAGGTCGTGCTCGCGATGTTTGAGGAGCGCCCCTGGGAGGATTCCGAACTGCAACTGTTTCAGTTACAGGAAAAATTTAACGCCTACGTCTCCTTCCTTCTCGATGGGGAAATGGCCGAGGCGCATCCGGACTTAGCCGGCAAAAAAAGCCGGATCGAAGTGCGCTGCGCGACCGTGCCGGCAGGGCGCGCGCTCGATCTGCTGACGATGATTCACGATCAACTCGTGCTCCAGGAGATCGAGGTGGAAGTGATCGCGGGGAGTGAAGGCGGCTGCGGAGCGGGCTGCGCCTGCCATTGATCTCTCCTTTTCTTCCTCCTGCTCTTGCTCCTAATCCTGCTCCACTCTTTCAAAGAGGATTAGGATTAGGATTAGGAGCAGGAGCAGGAGCAGGAGGATTAGCGGGGGTGTGCGTTGCGCCTTAACGTGCGTTCATGAAGATTCCATTCACCGTCGGGACCGTCGGGCACTTCGGGCTCGCGGTGAAGTCGCCGAAGAAGAGCGCGAAATGGTTTAAGAAAACTCTCGGATTCCAGAAGCAGTTCGAGTTTGAGGAGGGCATCGCGATCGGAAATCGGAACGTGACGATCGCGCTGCACAAAGGAAAGCCGCGGCCGAAGACGCTCGGGCACATGTCGTTTCATCTCGCGAACCTCGCCGCGCTGAAGAAAGCACTCGTGCACCTGAAAAAGCAGAAGGTGAAGATCGAGGATCCCGGCGAAGAAAGCGGGCCGGAAGCGCCCGGCTCGAAGAACCTCTGCGTCTGGTTTCACGATCCCGACGGCTACCGCTGGGAGCTGAACGTGCAGCATGCGAAGCGCTGAAGCGGACCGGATTTTTAACCGCGGATTACGCCGATTACGCGGATAGGAGAAAGCCGAAAAGGTCTAATTCGACTTCTCTTTCCATCCGCGAAATCCGCGAAATCCGCGGTCAATATTTCAGGAACGAAACGACCGGCGTTGGCTCGAGCTTGGGCCGGCCATCGAGGAATTCGAGCTCGATCAAAAACTGCGCTTCGAGCAGATCGCCGCCGGCTTTGCGAATGAGTGCCGCGGCCGCGGCGGAAGTGCCGCCGGTCGCGAGGAGGTCGTCAATGAGCACGATCTTGTCCCCCGGCTCAATGCTGTCGACGTGCATCTCCACTTCCGCGTCACCGTACTCAAGGGAATAGGCCGCGCTTGCGGTCTTGAACGGCAGCTTTCCCTTTTTTCGAATCGGCACGAAGCCGACGCCTAGCGCATAAGCGACCGCCGACCCGAAAAGGAAGCCGCGGGCATCGATCCCAACGACCTTTTCCACGGCGAGCGAGCGGCAGCGTTCCAGGAAACAATCGATCGAAGCGCGGAACAAAGCGGCGTCGACCAGGATCGGCGTGATGTCCTTGAAGACGACCCCGTGTTTCGGAAAATTCGGGACGTCGCGCACCGCGCCGCGCAAGCGCTCGATCGAGTCAGCAACCATGGCCGGAGGCTAGCTGGTTGCGCTTGCTCGTCAAACTTCCGGGGGACTCGTTAGGCGAGATCGGCCAGGGCCTCGAGTTCCTCGCGTTGCGCGAGCAGGCGGACGTGGGAGGAATCGTGAGGCGTGTGCAGCCGGACCGAGGAGGCGAGGTCGGGAATGGGTTCGGTAATCTCGAACCCCGTCGGCCGGGTTTCGTCGATCAGGCATTGCGCGCGCGTGTCGAGGGTATCGATCCCGGCGGAGTCGTTCCCGCGAGAAGCCGGTCAGCGTGCCCAGTTCCACGACCCGGCGCGGGGCGAGAATGCTCGCGAAGGCCGTGAGGAAAAAGTAATCCTCCGCGCCGATCGCGCCTGGATGCGGGCGCGGGCGCTGGTGCATGCGACGGAGAAAATCGATTTCCCCACGGGTGGAGCGATCCCCGGCTGGTCCAGCAGAGCGCCCAGCTGCGCGTAGTCGGTCTCGTAGGCGGCCAAAGAAGAGAACGCGCAAAATTTAGCGGGCTCAGGCCTGTCGCCCACGCGATGTAAGGAGAACCATTTTCCAAAGAGCGTGAGACGCGCGCCGGGGGCGCGCATGGCGCAGGGTGCGAAAAATCGCGCCAACGAAACGGGCGTCTGCCCCTTTTCCAAACTGGCCGGCGAACGATTCGTTAGGGCGTGGCAGCCGGGCTGGCCGCGGGTGAAGGAGCGACCATTGCACCCGCTGGCACTACGCCGACAGCAGCGTCAGCGGCGGTCGGCCCGGAAGCCGACCCGACAGGAGCGATCGCGCCTTTCGGCACCGGATCGAGGTGCGCTTTCGCGTCGGCGGCGGCTCCCTGGGCTGCGGCTTTGACCGGCAGCGGCTGCACCGCTTTTTGGCCCGCGGAAGTTTTCATCAACTCACGCCGGACGTCGGAATTCGAAACGCTCTTGTGCGCGTAAAGGATGGAAAGGAGCAGAATAGTGACGAAGAAAATGCTCGCGAGCCAGGTCGTGGCAGTGGTCAGCACGGTCGTGGTCTGCGCGCCGAAAATATTCTCCGTGACGCCCCCGCCGAAAGCCGCTCCGAGCCCTTCGCTTTTCGGACGCTGCATGAGGATGACGAGCATCATGAGGAGGCAAACTAGCGCCTCGAAAACGAGCAGGGAATTGATCAGGATGTTCATCGGGACGGGCAATATGTCCAAAGCACGCACTTTGTAAACCGGCGCCGGCCTCCCCATCGCATCCTACTCCTAATCCTGCTCCTTAGCTGTGATGAGAGAGGATTAGGAGCAGGAGCAGGAGCAGGAGGGGAATCCGCGGGAGGCCAACAACCCTAACCTACGACTTCTTTCCGATGGACCCAGACGCTGTTCACGAGCCCGAGACCGAACATGATCATCAACGCGAACGAGCCGCTATAACTGACCAGCGGCAACGGCACGCCTGTGATCGGGAGCACCGAGATGGTCATGCCGACGTTCTGAAAAATATGCGTAAACACAAGGGTGGTGATCCCAACCACGAGCAGGGTCCCGAAGAGATCCCCGGCGGTGAAGGCCACGAACAGACAGGTCAGGAGGAGAAGAGCAAACGCGCTTAGGAGCGTGATCCCGCCCATGAAACCCCATTGCTCCCCGATCGCGGAGAAGATGTAATCGTTATGCACCGCCGTGGCCGGTAAAAAGCCGAGCTCGATCTGGGTGTTCGGCGCCTTGAAGCCTTTGCCGGACCACCCGCCCGAGCCGATCGCGATCAGCGATTGATTGATCGCCCAAGCCGAGCCCTGCCGGTCGATATCCGGATTGATGAACGCAGTGATCCGCTCCTGCTGATACGGTTTCAGCACCACGGTGTAGGCGAGGGGCAGCATCGCGAGCGTGATGAGGACCATGCAGATGAGATAGCGCAGCGGCAGTCCGCCGACGTAGAGGAGGGCTAAAATCACTGGTCCCCAGATGATGCATTCACCGAGGTCGGGCTGCATCAGGATGAGCAAACAGGGGGCGCCCACGATCGCGCCGCAGAGGGTGAGCCGGAGCATTGGATGCATCTGGCGGAATTGGCTGAGAAAGAGCGCGAGGACCATGATTCCAGCCACGACCGCGAGCTGGGCGGGCTGGAAATTGATCGGCCCGAGCTGCAGCCAACTGCGCGAGCCGTAAACTTTGTGCCCGATAAAACGGGTGAGAATGAGAAAACAAAGGCCGGCGAAATACATCGGAAGGGCGCCCCATTTCACCCAGCGATAATCGATTAGGCTGGTGGCGATGAAGGCGAAGAAGCCGACGGCGACCCAGTTGGCTTGTTTACGCCAGAACTCCGCGGCGCCCGGATCCTGCCGCATATAGGTGGCGCTGTAGATCGCGACGATGCCAAAAATGGCCAGCGCCAGGGTGTTGACGAGCAGGAGCCAGTTCAGGCCGAGCAGTTTGCGGAGAAACGGGTTCATCGAAGAGGCTTTTTACCCTTGCGGACGTAAGATGAACACGCCCGGCGGGAAGTCCAGCGGCGGAATCTCGATCAGCCAATGTTACAATTTTAAGTAGCTCAAATCGAGCCGTTTAAGCTACTTTAAGATTATTCCTTCAACGCTCAACCTTGTCAGCCTGTCAAAGCCCACTAAATTTCTCGTCCCGCTCCCGATACTTTTCCCGATGCCGAAGAAAGCCAAACGAAAGCTCTCGCGTCCGACGCTGCCGATGCAGCGCCACCTGCCGTTGCAACACGAGGGACATTGTTTCGATCTGCGGCGGGTTTTTGATCGGTTGAACGCGAAACATTTTCGCGGCCGGTTGCGCGGCTACGAAGTCGTCTGGGGTCAGCGCCGGAAGCAGCGGCCGAAGGAATATTTCATCTTCGGCACGATCCAGGAAGAGGACCGGGTCATCCGGATTCATCCGCTGCTCGATCAGCCCTTCGTGCCGAAGTGGTTTCTGGAATACGTGCTCTACCACGAGATGCTCCATTCCGTGGTGCCGGAGGAAACGGACTCCGCCGGGCGCCGCCGGGTCCATACGGAAGAGTTCAATCGCCGGGAGAAAGCGTTCCCGCGCTATCGCCGCGCGCGTCGCTGGGAAGAAGAGAATCTCGCCCGCTTCCTGCGCTGAGACTTCCCACTTGCACCTGCACCTGCTTTTTTGAGTGTAGGTGTAAGTGTAAGTTTAAAGTGCAGGAGGAGATCAGCGGACTTCCTCCGCGACCGGTCGCCCGTCGAGCTCAGACGGTGAGGGAATCGTTGTGGTGTTCTTTTTGATGAGGTACCAAAGCGCGGTCGCGAGCAGGAGGGAGATCAACTTCGCGCGCCAGTTGTTCAGGATCATCTTCTTCATAATTGCGATGGAGCAAGACCTCGCCGAGACGCTGTCGGAATGTCTCCGGGGTAAAATTGCGCTCGAGCCGCCGTCGATGACAAATTGAGATTCCGCCCGTCTCTTCCGAGACCACGATCGCGACCGCGTCGGATTCTTCCGTGATCCCGAGCGCCGCCCGATGCCGCAGGCCGAGGCTGCGGTCGAGCGTCTCGCGCTGGCTCACGGGAAAGATGCAGGCCGCGGCGGCGATCCTGCCGTTGCGCACGATCACGCCGCCGTCGTGCAGCGCCGATTTCGGCTGGAAAAGCGTGAGCAGCAGTTCGGTCGAAAAAGCCGCGTCCACGACCACACCGGTTTCCTCGTAAACCTTAATCGAGGTGTCGCGCTCGATCGCGATCAGCGCGCCGAATTGCTTGTTCGCCAATTGCGTCACGACGTCGGCGAGGTCGTGCACGGTCTCGCGTTTTTCACTGGTCAGGGAAAAAATCGGATGTCCGCCGAGTGCCGCGAGGCCACGACGCAGCTCTGGCTGGAAGATCACCACCAGCGCCACCGCGATGAAGACCGAGAAACTCCGGATGATGAAACTGATCACAACCAGGTTCAGGAGTTGGGAAATGAGCGTCAGAGTGAGGAAAACGATCGCCAGACCGGTCAGCACCTTCGCCCCGCGCGTGCCCTTGAAATAGAGATAGCCGTAGTAGATCCCGACGCTCAGGAGCACGATCTCGAACGCGCTCCGCCAGCGCTCGTAAAACATCTGGGTGAATTGATGGATCATCGCCTGGCCGCCAGCAGCGCTTCCGTGGTCCGGAGCGCGTCGGCGTTCTCTGCCACCTCATGGACCCGCAATATCTGTGCCCCGCGCTCGCGCAGGAGCGAGGTCAGGGCGACGGTCGCGGTCGCTTTTTCGAGCGGCGCGGCGGTCATTTTCCCGAGGAAAGATTTGCGCGAGACACCGACTACGAGCGGGCGATCCTCGATCCGGAGTTGGTCGAGATGGGCGAGGAGCGAGAGGTTGTGCGCGACCGTTTTTCCAAAGCCAATTCCGGGATCAAAAGCGAGGCACGTCGGATCGATCCCCGACCGTACGGCCAGCTCATATTGCTGTCGAAAAAAATCAGCCACCTCCGCGACCACATCGTCGTAAGTCGGGTTCGCCTGCATCGTCTGTGGCGTGCCCTGCATGTGCATGATGATCAGCGCCACGCCTTTCTCGGCGGCGAGGGCAAATATCGCGGGGTCGCCGCGTCCGCCGGTTATATCGTTGATGATCGACGCGCCCGCGTCGAGGGCAGCCCGCGCCACCACAGCCTTGGAGGTGTCGATCGAGAGGCGGACCTGCGCGGCCTGCACGAGACCCTCGATCACCGGGAGCACGCGACTGAGTTCCTCGTCCGGCAAAACCGGCTGCGCGCCCGGTCGGGTCGATTCGCCGCCGATGTCGATGATGTCGGCGCCGTTCTGCGTCATGGTCAGGCCGTGTTCGAGCGCGGCCTCGGTCGCGAAGAATTCCCCGCCGTCAGAGAACGAATCGGGCGTGACGTTGAGCACGCCCATGATCATCCCGCGGCTCGTGAGATCGATGACGTTGCCATCTACTTTCCAAGTCGCCGCGGTCATCTCTCAAGAGACTATCACAGGCGGCATTTTATTCGACCGCCGCCTAACGGATCGAAATGTCCGCTTTCAATCGCCCTGGTTTCTTGGATGCTCCGGGCTGCCGCGATGAAAAAAGAGAGCGACCTCAAAACCAAAATCCTCAGCCTGATGCGCGCGCCGAAATACCGGCCGCTCGACAAGATCGAGTTCACCCGTGCCCTGGACATGAAGAGCGACCACCGCGGCGCGCTTAAGGAGGCACTGCGCGATCTCGAGCGCGCGGGCGACATCGCGCGCATCCGCAAGAACCGCTACGTCCTGCCGGCCGAGGCCGATCTGGTCACAGGGAAAATTCAGATTCACCAATCGGGCTTTGGCTTTCTCGTCCGGGAAAATTCCACCGAGGGCGATGTCTTTATCTCCGCGGAAAACACCGGCACCGCGATGAATGGCGACCGGGTGGTGGCTCGGATTACGCGCGACGTAGCCTTCAACCGCGCTCGCAGCGGCAGCGGCAGCCGGCCCGAGGGCCGGATCATTCGCATCCTCGAAAGGGCGCACGCGACCATCGTCGGCACGGTGCAACAGACGCGGAATTTTTCCTACGTCGTACCCGATGACCCGCGGATGGTGCACAACGTTTACACCAAATTGCAGGCACCCCCAGGCACGCAGCAGGCGCCGACCCCGGGCGACAAAGTGGTCGTTAGGCTGGAGGTTTGGGAATCGCGCCACGTCAATCCCGAGGGCGAAATCGTCGAAGTCCTCGGCCGCGCGACCGACCCGGGCGTCGACATGCTCTCGATCATCCGGAAGCATCATCTGCCGACGGAATTTCCCGACGAGGTGCTCGCGGAAGCCGAGCGCGTCCCCGAGATCGTTGACCCGGTCCAGTACGGCCCGCGCGAAGACCTGCGCGACCGCTTCATCGTCACGATCGACCCGGATGATGCGCGCGATTTCGACGATGCGATCCATGTCGAGAAACTCTCTGGCGGCGATTGGGAACTGGGCGTGCATATCGCCGACGTCTCGGCCTACGTCACGCCCGGGAGCGCGCTCGATCGCGAGGCGCTGAAGCGAGGGAACAGCGTTTACTTGGCCGACCGCGTCATCCCGATGCTCCCGGAGCGCCTGAGCAATGGCGTCTGCAGCCTGAACCCGCGCGTCGTGAGGCTGACCCATTCCGCGTTCATCTGTTTCGCGAAAAACGGCGTACCGAAGAGCGCCCGTTTTGCCCGCACCATCATCCAGAGTGCGCACCGGCTGACTTACAAGGAAGCCTTCACGATCCTGCAAAAGCCGCCTAACGATAAGCTAGGTGAACGTCTCCACACCGCCTGGTCGCTCGCCTCGATTTTGCGCCGTCGGCGTTTCGCGCAAGGTTCGCTCGACCTCGATTTCCCCGAGGTAAAAGTGATCGTTGATCGCAAAACCGGGAAGCCGCTGCGGCTCGATCGGATCGAGAACGACGAGTCGCATCAACTGGTCGAGGAGTTCATGCTCGCGGCGAACGAAGCGGTCGCGCTCGAACTGAAAAACCGGCTCGTCCCGAGCGTTTATCGGGTCCACGAACAGCCGGATCCGGACAAGCTCGCGGAATATCGCGAGCTGGTGCAAAGCTACGGCTTCCACGGCGGCGACCTGACGAATCGCGCCGAGCTCCAGCGTCTCCTCGTTTCGTTTCGCGGCAAGCCGGAAGAGCAGGCGCTTAAAATTGGCCTTCTGAAAAGTCTCAAGCGAGCTCGTTATTCGATCCAGCCGCTGGGTCATTTCGGGCTCGCGAAAAACAACTATACGCACTTTACCAGCCCGATTCGGCGCTACGCCGATCTCGTCGTGCACCGCACCCTCGCCGACCGCGGCGGGAAAAAGAACGACCGTCGCGGAGCCGGCGAATTGACGAGCATCGCCGAGCACATCTCCACCACTGAACGGGTCGCGGCCGAGGCTGAGAACGAGTCGGTAAAGATGAAAAAACTGGAGTTTCTCCAAGCGCAGGTGGGCGCAAAGGATCCGCAAGTCTTCCGCGCGACCGTGCTCGACGTGCGCAATTATGGCCTGCTCATCGAGCTACCCGACGTCCTCCTTACTGGCATGGTCCACATCTCGTCGCTGGCCGGCGATTTTTACGTCTTTGACGCCGTGCGCCGCCGCCTCATCGGTCGGCAATCGAAGCGCACCCTCGCCGTCGGCGAAGTCTTGAAAGTCGTCGTCGCGCGGATCGATATCTTTAAGCAACAGGCCGACTTCGCGATCGTAAACGACCAACCGGCCCCAGCACGCCGTTCGCGCTCTGGTCGTTAGGCTGAACCCCGCCGTCCGGTTTTCCTGATCGGGTTGGAGGTTCTGGCCGAAAAATTCCCTTCCTTTTTTGTGGTCCGGCAGAGTAAGATCGGCGCCTTCTCATGGACAGCATCCTTGAAACAAGAGAGTTGGAGATCGAGCGAAAGATTTTCGCGATCGATTTGCGCGAGAACGGTCGCGGGAGATTTCTCCGCATCACCGAGGAGAGCCAGGGTCACCGCAACGTGATCATCGTGCCTATCTCCGGCGTCGACGATTTTGCGGATGCGATCGACGACGTGCTCGCGGCCGAGCCCGCCGGTCAGAACTGAGCCGCGCTCAGTTTAATTTCAGTTTCCTTCGTCATCAGACGCGCGGGAAAGTGGGCGCGCGTTGACACGCCATCCTCGTTCCTTAGCTTGCGCTTCCCGGGTCCCTCCGGTCGTTTTTCTAGAAATCATGGCTATAAAATCTCCTTCCGGCCGCGCGAAAACCCGCGCCAAATCCGCGGCGAAAAAAGCGAAGCGCAACGTCTACAATTTCGGCAACGGCAAAGCCGATGGCGGCGGCAAGATGAAGCCGCTCCTCGGCGGTAAAGGCGCCAACCTCGCGGAGATGACGCGGATCGGTCTACCGGTGCCTCCGGGTTTCACCATTACGACCGAGGTCTGCACTTACTATTACGATCACCGGAAAAGTTATCCGCCAACGCTTCAGGCCGAGATGGAAAAGGGGATCGCGAACATGGAGCGGATCATGGGCACGAAGTTCGGTGACACCGAGAAGATGCCGCTGCTCGTCGCGGTCCGCTCCGGCGCGCGCGACTCGATGCCGGGAATGATGGACACGATTCTGAATCTCGGCCTGAACGACCAAACCGTAGAAGCGCTGGTCAAGGCGACCAAGAACGAACGGTTTGCCTGGGATTGCTACCGGCGTTTCATCCAAATGTATGGCGACGTCGTGATGAGCGTGCAGAAACGCGAGGGCGAAGACCACGATCCGTTCGAGTCGACGATCGAGCATTACAAGGACGAGAAGTATGGCCAACACGACCTCGACGATTCGAAGCTGGACGCGGCCGACTATCAGGAACTCGTGACCCGTTTCAAGAAATTGGTCCAAGAGCGGACTGGCGACGCTTTCCCTAACGATCCCTGGGACCAGCTCCGCGGCGCGGCCAGCGCTGTCTTCGGCTCTTGGATGAACGATCGCGCGATCGTTTACCGGCGGAAATACAATATCCCGCAGGAATGGGGCACGGCCGTAAACGTGCAGGCGATGGTCTATGGAAATACCGGCTCAAACTCTGGCTCAGGCGTGGCTTTTACCCGCAATCCTGCGAACGGGGTAAACGAATTTTACGGCGAGTTTTTGATCAACGCTCAGGGCGAAGATGTCGTCGCCGGTGTGCGCACTCCTCAGCCGGTGCTTGAGTTGAAAGAGATCATGCCTAAGGCCTACGCGGAGTTGCTCAGAGTCCGCGCGCGCCTCGAGAAACATTTCAAGGATGTGCAGGACGTCGAGTTCACGATCCAGGATCGGAAGTTGTTCATGCTGCAGACGCGCAACGGCAAACGGACCGCTGCGGCCGCGCTGAAATTCTCCATGGATATGTACCAGGAAAAACTAATCGACTGGAAAACGGCCGTTCTGCGCAACCCGGCCGATCAGCTTGATCAGTTACTCGCTCCCATCTTTGACCAAGCCGAAATCAGGAAAGCTAAAGCGATCGCGAGCGGCCTCCCGGCCGGCCCGGGCGCTGCCTCCGGCAAAGTTTATCTCAATGCCGACCGCGCCGCGGCCGCCGCCGAGAGGGGAGAAAAAGTCCTCCTCGTCCGTAACGAAACCAGTCCGGAAGATCTTCGCGGCATGATCGCGGCTGAGGGGATTCTCACCGCGAAAGGCGGCGTCTCGTCGCACGCCGCGCTCGTCGCCCGACAGATGGGCAAGGTTTGCATCTGCGGCGCTTCCGCTTTGCAAATCGACTACGCGAAGAAATCCGTCAGCGCCGGCGGTCAGGTCTTCAAGGAAGGGGACTACCTCTCGATCGACGGCACCGCTGGGACCGTCTACGCCGGCGAGATCGCGACGGCTCCGAGCGAGATCGTCACCGGGACGCTCGAAGGCGATAAAGCGGCGCAGAAAACCGACAAGTTCAAAGCCTTCAACCAGCTCATGCAGTGGTGCACCGAGCTCGCGCGCCTCGACGTGCGTTGCAATGCTGACACGCCTGAGCAAACGAAAAACGCGCTCGCGTTTGGGGCCGTCGGCATCGGACTCACCCGCACCGAGCACATGTTCTTCGAAGGCGATCGCATCGACGCGATGCGCGAGATGATCCTGGCTGACAACGTCGCGGACCGAAAGACCGCCCTCGCCAAGCTGCTGCCATATCAGCGCCAGGATTTCATCGGTATCTTCAAAGCGCTCAAGGGTTACCCGGCGACGATTCGTTTCCTCGATCCGCCCTTGCACGAATTCCTCCCGCACGACGCCAACTCGCAGGCTGAGCTCGCGAAGAAAATCGGTGTCACCGCCGACAAAGTCGCGCAGCGCGTGGCGCAGTTACACGAGTTTAACCCCATGCTGGGTCATCGCGGTTGCCGGCTCGGCATTGCCTATCCGGAGATCACCGAGATGCAGGCGCGGGCGGTTTTCGAAGCCGCCGCCGCGGTCGTGAAGAAGGGAATCAAAGTCGCTCCCGAAATCATGATCCCGTTGGTAGGATTCAAGAAGGAACTCGATCTCCAGGTCGAGATCGTGCACCGCGTCGGGAAGGAAGTGATGGCCGCGAAGAAGACCGACTTCAAATACCTCGTCGGCACCATGATCGAAGTGCCGCGCGGCGCGCTCACCGCTGATCAAATCGCGGAGACCGCGGAATTCTTCAGCTTCGGCACGAACGATCTCACCCAGACTGCGCTCGGGATGAGCCGCGATGACATGGGTAACTTCCTCCTGCCCTATACGGAGAACGAGATCTTCAAGAAGAACCCTTTCGCGACGCTCGACCAAAGCGGAGTCGGACAACTCATGGAGATCGCCGTGGCCAAAGGCCGGAGCACGCGCCCGAAGATCAAGCTCGGGATTTGCGGGGAGCACGGAGGCGATCCCGACAGTGTGAAGTTCTGTCATCGTCTCGGGCTCAACTACGTGAGCTGCAGCCCGTTCCGGGTGCCGATCGCCAAGCTCGCTGCCGCGCAAGCCGCGGTGACCAAGAGTTAGGTGACTCTGAGCTTACGGCAGTAAAATGCCTCGGCGTAAGTCGAGGCGCACTCCACCCCGCGCAGCCGCATCAGCGCGAGGAAGGTCTCTTCCGCGAACCAATGTTTGTTGCCCTGGGTTTGGAAGTAACGACAGAGATGCGCCGCTTTCTTCTGCGCCAGCTGGGCGTCGAGCGGGACGAAGAAATTCGGTGAGCCCAGGTCACCATCATACTTTGGAATTTCATACTCCAGGATGAGATGGTCACGGTAAGTATTCCAGGCAAGGTCGGAGAGCAGGCGGTGATCCTGATGCCGGTCGTCCCGGTAATGAGTCAAGACAACATCCGGCGCGAAAGAGGATTTCAAAGTCTCAAAGAACTTCTTCACCTTCGCGCCATGATAGGGAAGAAAACTTTCCGGAAACTGTTTCACGACCACCTTGTGCGTCCCTTTTGGCAACCACGCCTTGGCGCTCGCCCGCGCCTCACTCGCGCGCTTCCCTTCCGCCGTGAAAACGACCCATTGCACCCGCAATTCCGGACGCGCCGAAAGCCACTTCAGGAGCGTCCCGCCGCAGCCGATCTCGATGTCATCGGCATGCGCGCCGAGACAGAGAATATTCTTCGCGTCAGCGGGAAGTCCTAGCTCAAGCATGACGGCTTACCGCGCATCCCAGACCCGCCAGGGAGCGCGACCGCTGGCATGCAGGTCTTCTAGATGTTGCTTCTCCTTAAAGGTGTCCATACAGGTCCAGAACCCGCCGTATGGGTAAGTGACCAGTTCCCGCGCGGCGATAAGTCGGCGGAACGGCTCCTCCACCAGGTCTTCGCCTTCGTTAATGTAATCGAAAAGTTCCTGACGGAAAACGAAGTAACCGCCGTTGATCAGGTTCCCCGAGCTCGCGATGTGGGAGATTTCATTGACCACGCCGTCTTCTCCGACGGAGACGGTATGAAAGCTCGCGGTCGGAGTCACTCCGAGAAAACAGGCGATCTTCTTCTTGGACATGAAGTAATCAATCTGCTGCGGCAGCACCAGGTCGGTAAGGCCATCGACATAGTTAGCGAGGAAAATGTCATCGTCTTCGAGATACTGGCGCACGCGCAGCAGGCGCTGGCCGATATTGGAGCTCTGACCGGTATCCACAAAAGTGATTCGCCAATCCTCAATATCCTTGCGGAGCAGCTCAACCTTTTTGCCGCCATCAGACAAAACAAAATCGTTCGAGACACACTCGTTATAATTCAGGAATGATTGCTTGATGATATCCGCCCCGTAACCCAAGCAAAGAATGAAGTCCGTGTGCCCATAGTGGGCGTAATACTTCATCAGGTGCCAGAGCAGGGGACGGTAACCGATCACCGCCATCGGTTTTGGCACCGGCTGCGGACCTTCCCGCAACCGCATTCCCTGACCACCGCAAAACAAGACGACCTTCATGAGTTTCTCTGGCTAGTCATACACCGTGACTTCGGGGATCGGCACAACAAATTTCCCGCCCCATTCCCGGATGAACTCATTTTGCCTCATGATTTCATCCTTCAGATTCCAAGGCAGGATAAAAAGGTAGTCCGGTTTGGCCACGCGGATGCGCTCTGGCGCATGGATCGGAA
The DNA here is from genome assembly GCA_038240025.1 of Chthoniobacterales bacterium. Lineage (GTDB taxonomy): Bacteria > Verrucomicrobiota > Verrucomicrobiia > Chthoniobacterales > UBA10450 > Palsa-1392. The sequence goes on along the minus strand of JBBSED010000014.1, from coordinate 51,304 downwards.
TCCGCATTCCCGGGGTGAATTTACCCTGCTTATAAGTGCTGCGATCGACGGTGTATTCCAAGAAGTCGGTCCGGATCCCGCAATAGTTGAGGAGCGTGTTTCCCTTCCCCGGCGCGCCATAGCCCGCGATGGTTTTGCCCTGGTTCCGCGCCTCGATCAGAAACCCAAGGATGTCTCGCTTGGTGGCTTCCACCCTGGCGGTGAACGCGGAGTAGCGTGCCAGGTCGCGGATTCCCCAACCGGCTTCGTCCTGTCGGAGTTTTACCGCTGCTGTCGAGACTTCCTGGCTGAGGTCGTCGTCGTGACTGGCATAAATCCGCAGCGAGCCGCCGTGGGTCGGCAACTCCTCGACATCGAAGACGCGAAGGCCATGAGCGCGGAAAATCTCTTCCACCGTCGTAAAGGAGAGATACGAAAAATGTTCATGATAGATCGTGTCGAACTGGTTCTCCTCGATCAACCTGACCACGTGGGGAAACTCCATCGTGATCGTGCCTTTTGGCTTGAGCAGAAGCTTCATTCCCGCAACGAAGTCATTGATATCCGGGACGTGCGCCAGGACGTTGTTGCCTAACAACAGATCAGCCTGCCGGCCCTCCGCGACGAGCCTTGCGGCGAGTTTCTCCCCGAAAAACTCCGTGACGCTGGGAATTCCTTTGGCGATCGCAACCTGCGCCACGTTCTTCGCCGGTTCGATCCCGAGAACCGGAATGCCTTTCTCGACAAAGTATTGCAAGAGATAGCCATCGTTGCTCGCCAACTCCATGACCAGCGATTGCGAGCCAAGGCTTAACCGCTCGCTCATCGCGTCAACGTAGGATTTGGCATGCGCGAGCCAACTGTCGGAATAGGACGAGAAATAAGCGTATTCCTCGAAGATCGCCTGCGGCGAAACGTGCTCGGGAAGTTGCACCAGAAAACAGCGCTCGCAGACAAATGAGTGCAGGGGATAAAGCGTCTCCGACTCTCCAAGTTGCCCGGCGCACACATAAGACTCACAGAGCGGTGAGAGCCCGAGATCCACGAAAGTGTGCCGTAAGGGCGCCTGGCAAAACCGACACGTATAACTGCTCTCGGTCGTCATTTCGATCAGGCGTGCGCGAAGCTCACAGGAGCGGTCGGCTGCAACAAGGGGATCTGCTGGGCCACATGCTGGCCGATTTCCAACGAGGAGGTCGCTGCGGGTGAGGGGGCGTTGCAGACATGGATCGAGCTCGGTCCTTCGACGAGTAGGAAGTCACTCACCAGGTTCCCGTTCGGCAAAAGAGCCTGAGCGCGCACGCCGGATTTGGCCGGGACCAAATCACTCGCCTGAATTTCCGGAATAAGTCGCTGTAGGCTTTTCACGAAGGCAGTCTTGCTCCACGAGCGATACATTTCGGCAAACCCCTCCTTGTAGTGTCTGCGCGCCAAGTTCCAAAAACCGCGGTAGGTCAGCGTCTCCAGCGCGTCCCCAAGATCGAAGTCGGTCTTCCGATAGCCTTCTCTTTGCATTGCGAGCACCGCATTGGGTCCAGCATGAACTGAGCCGTCGATCATTTTTGTAAAGTGAACTCCGAGGAACGGAAAGGCAGGGTTGGGCACCGGGTAGATCAAGGAGCGGACCAAGTGTGTTTTTTCCGGAACCAGCTCGAAATATTCTCCGCGAAAAGGAGTGATGCGCGCGTCAAGCTGCGCGCCTGCTTTCCGTGCTATCCGGTCGCTCTGCAGGCCGCCGCAGTTGACGATGAACCTGGCCTCGATCTCGCCGATGTTGGTCTCCAGAACCTGCTGGCCATCCCGTCGGTGGATGCTTTGCACTTCCGTTCCAGTTTGCACGGTTCCGCCTAGTTCCGCGAAAAGGTGGACGAACTTCGCGCCTACCGCGCGGTAATCCACGATCGCGGTCGAAGGAACCGCCAAACCCGCCAGACACCGCACGTTCGGTTCTATCTCGCGGACAGCGTCTGCCGACAAGGGCATAACTGTGAGTTCGTTCTCCAATCCGCGCTGGCGAAGTTCTTCCAGGAGCGGCAGCTCTTCCGGATTGGTCGCGACGATAACTTTGCCGCAAACCTCATGGGCGATGCCGTACTCGCGACAGAAGGCGATCATCGAACGGTTGCCGGCCTTGGCGTAACGGGCTTTCAGGCTTCCGGGGGCGTAGTAAATCCCGGAGTGAATCACTCCGCTATTCCTTCCGGTCTGATGACTGGCGACCTGTGACTCCTTCTCCAGGACGACAATGCGCAGACCGCGCTGACGCCTAGCGAGGTGTAGTGCGACACTTAGACCGACGATCCCCCCGCCGATGATCGCGCAATCAACTTTCATGGATCGACCGCTGAGAGAAGATCAGTCACCGCGAGGGCATCGGCCGCCTCCTGGACGCGGGCGAACGGCAAGCCGGCTCGCTCTGCGATATCGAGCAGCGAATGGTGACCGTCGGAGAGATTTAAGACCCACAGAAGCGCCAACTCGTGCAACCGCCGGTCGGCGCTCGCCGTCACGCCTTCGTAGAGTCCGCGTTTGCCGAGTTGCGGTTCACCTTTGGAACTCCGGTTTAAATAATAGCTGTTATTCTCGATCAGTTCGATGACGTCGCGGCATTTCGCGAACGAGTCGGCAATTGCGTCCTCCCGCACGAATTCGAGGTTATCTGCCGAGGTGTGATACTCGGGGAAAGTGCCTTGGACCGACCGCATCATGCAGCCAACGGGGAGATTGATTCCCGGAGAACAATATTGCCGTTCATCATAGCCGTAGGGCGAGAAGTCGGTGAGGTGGCAGGCGCCGCCCGAGTGCTTTAAAATGTGAGCAAAGGCGCGATCGATGTCGGCCGTGCCTGGTCGGCTACGCTTGTAGGTGATGGGCGCGGAATCGCCCACGCAGGTGAGCACGAGGCCGTGGCGAATCCGGGCCAGGTGATCTTCATTTCGCGCCAGCCAGGTAATGGCTCCAATGCTTCCCGGGGCGAAGATAAACCGATAAGAGTAACGGCGCGGCTTGGTTTGCAGGTACTGCGCCAGCGCCACGGCGAGGGCGATGCCCGATAGATTATCGTCGGCCAGCGACGGGTGACAGACGTGACTGGAGATGACGAATTCCTCCTCGGTTTGCCCTTTGAGCAAATATTCTCCATAGGTGAGGTGACCCTCGCTAAGTGAAGAATCGATGCAGACTTCGTATTCGTCATCCGGGTGGAACTGCGCCAGTTGATTCTCACTCAGGCAAAAACCCCAGGCCTCTTTGTAATAGGAAGTCCGATAGGGCACCCAGGTGGGATGACCCGGAACCGAAAAGAGATGCTCCTGCAATACCGCGAAGCTCATCCTTCGATGGATGGGAACGCTGTAGCTGACGACGTGGAGATTTAGCTTGGTGAAGTCGACCAGCCGCTCGCCCGCCGCATTCTTGATCCAGGCATCGCGGATGTTCCACTCCTGCGGGATAGTCCAATCGAAGACCGGCGTACCTGTAGGAACCTCATGAACTTCGAGCGGCAGATGTTCGCGCAGGATCGAGAGGGTTTCCCGCACCCCATCGCCGGTGATGCTGCGACAGATGGGATAGAGTCGCGTGATCAACGCGCTCATGGATTCTGCAGGCGTCGGCATCAGGAAAAGGCTGGCCAGCCGAGATCTTGCGGAGAAATAACGGTCACCGGGCGCGGCCACGCGATGGCCAAAGCCGGGTCGTCGTAGCGATAGCCGGCTCCGCAATCGGGGTTATAGAATTCGCTCATTTGATACTCCACCTCAGAGTTATCCATGAGCGTCTGGAAGCCATGAGCAAAGCCTTCCGGAACAAAGAGCGCACGGCGATTCTCCGCCGTTAGTTCGACGGCGAAGCTCTGACCCGAACGGCAGTCGACGATGACATCGTGGATCGCGCCGCGGATGCAGCGCACGAGTTTGGCCTCACGCGAGGGTGCCTTCTGGTAGTGCATTCCGCGGAGCGTGCCGGCCTGGTGATTCAAAGAGAGGTTGCACTGGGCGACGGCAGGATTCAGGCCGTGCACTTCGAACTCGCGCCGGCAGAAAGTGCGGGCAAAAAAGCCACGCTCGTCGCGATGCGGCTCGAGATCGATCAGGTAGGCGCCGGGAAGCGGAGTTTCGGTAAAGATCACTGCGGCGAGGCGGTTCCGTTTCTCCAGAAGAAATCCTGATCGATCTGCTGGGTGCGAATCAGGTGCTCGAGCTGTTTCAATCGGGTGAAACCGGGCGAGTTGAAGGTCTCGGGAGTCATCGCGATTTGCTGGAAGACGTGGTGTAACTGTTCCGCACCTTGCCGGGCATCCCAGGCGCAACGGAAGTCGGGAAGCGATCGCCGGATCTTATCGAAACAAACACGATAGCTCCGGTTATCTGCCCCCTGGGTACCAAAGGCCACCTGACATCCGGGAAAAACGTCAGCTACGATCTGCGCGATCTCTTTGACCGTATAGTTATGGTCAGTGTCACCGACGTTGAAGATTTGGTTATGCACGGCAGCGCGGGGTGCGGCTAACGTGCGTAGGATCGCCTGGGCGATATCCAACCCGTGGGCCAAAGGACGCCAGGGAGTTCCATCGCTGATCATTCTGATCTCGCGAGTGGTCCAGGCGAGTCCGGCAAGGTTGTTTAACACGATATCGAAGCGCATTCGCGGCGAAGCACCATAGGCCGTGGCGTTGCGGAGGAAGGTGGGAGAGAAGTCGTCGCTGGCCATCGGCTGGAGGTCGCGCTCGACCAGGGTCTTACAAATCGCGTAGGCGGTCTGCGGGTTTACCGGAGAGTCTTCAGTTACATAATCCTGGTCTGCGACTCCGTAAACGCTACAGGAGGACATGTAGACGAAGCGCTTGACGCCCGCTGCCCGGGCCAGGGTCGCTAGGCGCACCGAGCCCTTATGATTGATCTCGTAAGTGATATTCGGGGCCAGCTCTCCGGTCGGGTCGTTCGATAGCTCCGCCATGTGGACGATCGCCTCGATTCCAGCTAGGTCTTCGCTGGTGATTAAGCGAATATCCTTGTTCAGCGTGCGCGGCGTGACCGCGGAGCCATTGAAGAGCCAACCGGATTTATAGAAACCGGTATCGACCGCGAGTAAGTCGTGGCCTTCCTGCATTAGGAGCGGGGCGAGCAGAGAGCCCAGATAGCCCTCAGTTCCGGTGACGAGGATTCTCATGATCGCGCCCAGTCTTTGGCCGCTCGCACCACCCGATAGGTGGGACAACCGATGGCCTTCGGCAGGCTGGCGCAAAAGTGCTGAAGCCCGAATTTCACCGCGTGTTCCGCGGCCCTGGCCATCCGCTTGGAGGCGGAATGCGTCTTGGCATCCGCCGGGGCCCGGCTCGGGTAATAAGCACTGTCGAGAAATCGCCGCGCGCGTTCCCTTTCACTGTTGCGGAGGCAACGGCTTACGGCATTCATCATCAGCGGACCGAGGAGGGCCTGTTTGTAGGGTTCGACCGCGGGGTCGACTTCGAGCGGCAGGAGATATTCGACGAGTCGTTCGGTGCGCAGTCCCGAGGAGGTGGTCGCGGCGACATGCACGCGATATTCCACCAGATATTCCGGCACAAACGCGAACGTCGCGCCCTCTTGGGCGAGCCGGATGAAGAACTCGGCGTCCGGCGTGTTCAAATCCTCGCGGAAACGAAGCCGCCGCATGTCGGCCGTGCGCATCATCGTCGCCGACATCGCGATCGACTGCTGCCAGGCGGCGATCTGCGCGCTGGGAAGAATTCCGGCGGTCAGGCCGTCACGTTTGTAACGATGGGTTTGTTCCCGGCCCTCGGCCTCGAGCCGGCGACCCTCACTGTCGATCATGTAGTGATTACAAAAGGCGAGGCTGACTCCGAGTTTCATCTCCGCCGCGAGCCGGCTCGCGAAATCTGGCAAAAGCCGGTCGTCGTCGCCGATCGCGACGAAGAACTCCCCGCGCGCTGCGTCGGCCAGGGCGTTGAAATTCCCGCACATGCCGAGATTGCGCTCGTTCCGGCGATAGGTCAGACGCGGATCGGCCACGATCTCCGGGGCCCAGCCGACCATGGCTTCACCGGAGCCGTTATCGCCGATCAAGACCTCAATATTCGAGTAAGTCTGGGCCAACGCCGAGGCGACCGCCTCCTGCAAGTAGGCAGGGCGACTGAACGTCGGAATGGCGATGCTAACCAAGGGAGACATGGCGTGCGGAGTCAATCCAATACCCTGAGCAGATTGAAGGCCAGTCTATTCGAATCGAGGGAAATGCCAAGAACGCCTGCGGGAGCGCCGAAAAGCGCCGATGATTCTAATGACAATAATTTCAGCAATTTACGCGATAAAGGTAGTTTTACGAGGAGAGCAATTTAACCCTTGACACGTTTCCGATCGATCCCCGAAACGGTTTAAATCCAGGTATTCTCGTCATGAGGTCATACACGATTTCTTCACCTCGGCGGCCGGCACGGTTGGCTGTCCGCAGGCGCGGTTTTCTCCCTGCTCCCTTTCGTCGTTCCACTTCAAAAGGAGGTCTCCCATGCCAGTGCTAACCAATTATCCCGGCGTCTATATCGAAGAAATATCCAGCGGTGTGCACACCATCACCGGAGTCGCGACGTCGATCACCGCGTTCCTCGGGCGAGCCGCGCGCGGACCGACGAATGAGCCGACCACGATCAACAGCTTCGGCGATTTCCAGCGGCGCTTCGGCGGCCTCGGGGCGGATTACCCGATGAGCTACGCGGTGCGCGATTTCTACCTGAATGGCGGCAGCCAGGCCCTGATCGTACGGCTCGAAAAGGGCTCCGTGCGTGCGCAGCGGGCCGATGTTCTGCTCGAAAGCTCGAGCGCAGGCAAGTGGGGAAATTCGCTCGTTTATGTCGTCGACGCCAAGGGGATCACACAGGATGTGGCGGATCGTTTCGGTGTCGCCAAGGACGATCTTTTCAACCTCACGATCTATGACGATCCAGGCAAGGGATCGATGGAGAAGTTCCTGAATGTCGCCGTCGCCGAGACGGCTGGCGCCCGCCGTCTGGATCGGGTGTTGACCTCAGAGTCGAGTCTGGTGCGCGTGCAATTGAAGGCCGATGGCACGCCGAATTTGGTGGCCGCGCGGCCGGCCGATTCCGCAGCCGATGAGGACCCGGTAGACGCCACGGCCGACCCGACGAAGTTCAGGTTCTTCTCTGGCGGGGCGGACAGCGCCAGCTTGGCGAACGACGACGATGTGGTTGGCGACGAAGATGCGAAGACCGGGATGTTTGCCCTCGCCAAGGCCGACCTCTTCAATCTGCTTTGCATTCCGCCCGACTCCCGGGCCGGCGATACGAGCGCAGGCGTTTACCAGGCGGCGATGGCCTACTGTGTGCGCCGCCGCGCCCTGCTCATCGTTGATCCGCCGATCGGCTGGGCCGCCAACAAAGAAGCGGCCGCGGCCAACGCCGTCGCTGGCCTGCCGGCGCTCGGCCTCGGCGGGACTGGGGCGCGCAACGCCGCACTCTATTTCCCGCGGGTCATCCAATCCGATCTCGCGCTCGACGGCCAGCTCGATCCCTTCGTGCCGTGCGGCATCATCGCCGGCGTGATGGCGCGCACTGATACCCAACGCGGCGTCTGGAAAGCGCCCGCCGGCCTCGACGCGAGCGTCAGCGGCACCGCCGGCTTACAGGCGAACCTGAACGACGCCGAAAACGGGATGTTGAATCCGTTAGGCATCAATTGCCTCCGCACTTTCCCGGCGGCGGGGCGCGTCGTCTGGGGCAGCCGCACGCTGCGCGGCGCCGACCAGTTGGCGGACGAATACAAATACGTCCCGGTCCCACCTGGTCTATCTCGATATCTGGGAGCGCGAGGTCACCGCGGTCGAAGATCCCACCTTGCGCGAGGTGGCGCTGGGCGGTCCTGATACCACGTCGCGTTTGCAGACCGCCTGGCAGGTGCGCGTGCTGCCGGATGTCGGCGCGGGCGCGACCTGCGCGACGCCCGATGCCGACTTGCAAGGTTGGCTGGAGGTGATCGCGCCTTCGTCCGGCCGCCTAACGACGCGTGCGATCGGCGTCGCCTCCGAAAAAGATCCGTGCCTGATTCCACCGAGCGGCGGCTATCGGGGCCTCGATAACCGGACCTACCGCGTGGAAATCCAGGAGGGCGGAGCGGTTGGGAAGGCGACGTTCAAATGGTCGCGCGACAACGCTTCGCTCGCGACCGGGGTGAGCGCGATCGAGAACGATCTCACCCTGACGGTGGACCGGACGCTGTGGGACTCGGCGCGGCGTTTCAAGAAAGGCGATTGGATCGAGATCACCGATAACGTGCGCGAATTCTCTGGTGCGGCGGGCGAGCTGCGGCGGATTGCGAACGACGTCGAGGATGGCACCCGCCGGATCACGCTCGACGCGCCGTTACCCGCGGGTGATTTTCCCGTCGTCGCACAGAACCTGACGATGCCGGAACGCGCGACCCGGATTAAACGCTGGGATCAGACGGGAATCGTTAGGCAAAGCAACGGCGACACGTATGTAGATCTCGACGCGGCGGGGGGCACCGGGCTGATCGATGTGCCGCCGGCCGGCACTTCGCTTCTGCTGGAAGACGGCGTCGAGGTGACTTTCACCACCACCACGAATGGCGGCGCGTTTCGACCGGGCGATTACTGGATCTTCGCGGCGCGCACGGCCGACGCGTCGGTGGAGGAACTCGAGGCCGCGCCACCGCGAGGAGTCCATCATCATTATTGTCGGCTCGCGCTCGTGACTTTGCCTAACGACGTGCTGGATTGTCGCCATTTTTGGCCGCCGCCGATGGGGGAAGGCGAGAGTTGCGATTGCACCCTCTGCGTGACGGCCGACGAACATAACCAGGGAACCTTCACGATATACCAGGCAGTCGCCCAGATCGCGAAAACCGGCGGCACGATTTGCCTCGGGCCGGGCATCTTCAATCTGCAGCAGACGCCGGTGCAGTTGCAGAGCGCGTATGCCGTGCGCATTCGCGGGCAAGGCGCGGCGACCGTGTTGCTCCAGCCGCGGGCGGACGCCGCCTTCGTGATCAATCAATCGCAATGGTGCGTGCTTGATTACCTCACCATTCATACCATCGGTGGGACCGCAGTCGGGCCGAGCATTCGCCTGAGTAACTCGGTCGGGACAACGATTGAACGCCTCATCGTCGGCCCGCCGACGACGGACGGAAACGGCCCCAAAACCGGGATCTCGTTAGGCAACGGGTTCCTCACGATGACGAAGATTCGCGACAATTTGATCTGGGCCCAGACTGGCGTGGAGTTTGCGGCGGAGGCCACCACATTCGGGCCAGCGGATACCTCGCCGCCGAAGGTGGGATCAAATCCGGTGCCGGCAGGAGGAACCGTCACCGCCGCGCCGGCTTCGTCTTCCAGGTCGGTGGCCGTGCAAAAGGTCACCGGGACTGCGCGGGTGCCTGCGGCGAATCCCGAAGCGGCGATCAAGATCACCGGCACCACGACGACCAGCGGCAGCAGAGGAGCAGAGACCGCCACCGCCGCGAGTGGCGGACAAATTGGCATCTTTGTTCCGCCCACTCCGCCCGCGACCGGGGGCACCGTCGGGACCGTGCCGCCGCCTCCGGCCCAACCGGCGCTCGTGCTCAGCGCTTTCTACTGCGAGGACAACTTGATGCGTTGCAGCGACACCGGCGTGGACCTGGGTGCGGGCAGCTTTTATCTGAACGCGACCGTGATCGCGCGGAACCTGGTTTACGATTCGGAGGTTGCGGGAATTTCGGTCACCGGCTTCGCCGCCGGCGAACTGGAGATCACCGGCAACGCCATCGCCCCGCAAAAAGGGGACGGCATCGTCATCGGCTGCGGCAGTTCACGCATCGCCGACAACCAGATCACGAACTTCGACCACGACGCGCAAAACGGGATTCGCATCGTGCCCGGCACGGTCGCTCTCTCGCTTTTCCCGCTCGTCGTGCGCGGGAATCGTCTGCAGGGTTTGCGGGGAAACGGCATCTCAATCGAGAAGCTGCTCATCTCCGCCCGGATCGAGGATAACGTGCTCAACGCGATCGAAGGGAGCGGCATTACCACGAGTGCGGAGAGCGTTGCCGGCAGTGTCGTCGTGTTGCGGAACGAACTGATCAACATCGGCTCGCCGACGAGAGAAAAGGATCAGTTCGAGTTCGCCGCGATCTACCTGCAGCACGTCTTTACCGGGGCGGTCTGCGGTAACACGGTCAGCCAGATCGGCACGAAATTGGAGCGTCCTGAAATTGTCGCCGGCATCCGCGCGGATAGCTGCCTGGAAATGCGGATCAGCGACAACACGGTCGTGAACATCGGCGCCGCTGCGGGCTTCCCGAACCTGGCGGCAGGCGTGCTTGTGATGGGGCCGCTGCTCGCCGTCGAGATCGCCGACAATCGGATTCGACGCCAACAGGAGCAGCTCGCCGACGATGATCAGTCCAACTGGCAGTCGATCCGAATTCTCGGAGCAGCGGAGGGCGCTCTAAAGGTCGGAATGGCCGGGTTCGACAAATTGTCTTTTTCCCAACAGGTGGGCACAATCGACCAACTCGCCGCGGCGGGCCCGAAGATTCCAGAGAGAGCCGGCATTCACGGCAACGCTTTGGACGGCTACGGGCGCTCCGCCGCCGCGGAGGTGGTGATCAGCGGCAGCTGTCGGTTCAGCGACAACGAGGTGAGTCTGCTCGGCAAGAAAGTGGTCGCCGCAGTCGAGATCAGCGCGGAGACCATCATCGCCTCGGCGAATCGCGTCGAGTGCGGGTCGGACACGCGTTCCTTCGATCTGAAAGCGCCTGGCAAAACGACTTTCACGGTGCTGGGCAACATTGTCGGGGGACCGATCATGGTGAACGGCGCCACCCTGGCCGGGACCCCGTGGCAGCCACTGAATGTAATGCCCTAACGAGTCTAACAACGAAAAAGAAACGTATGAAAATCGCAGAACTAAAAGGTGAAAAAACGGTCCATACCTTGGCGAAACACTTGCTCGCCGAGCCGTCAACAGACACGCCCAAGACCACCCTGGACGAAATGGAAGCGGCGCTCCTGAATTTGAATCCGCACCTGGCCCAGATTGGCGATTTGCCGCAGGGAACACCGGTGATCGTGCCGGAGAAATTCTCCCTGGCGAGCGCTCAATCGGCAGAGCCGCTCCGCGCGATGACGGAAGCGCTGTTGCAACAAAGCGAAGCTGGCCTAACGAAATTGCGGGAGGTGCTGGAAGATCACGCGACGCAGTCCGCCGCCCAGGCCCAACGCGTTCGGAGTTGGCTGAAGAGTGACCAGGCGAAGCAATTTGCCCGAACCGCTCCGGGTTTGAAGGAAGTTTTCAGTCAGGCTTCCGCGGCGGCGAAAGCCCTGCCCAAAGAACGCGCGGCCCGCGACGAAGCGCGCGGCCAGATGATCGACGGAATGCAAACGGCCCTGGCTGATTTTCGCGCCCGGGCCGCTGCTTCTTCGACTCGTTAGGCTGAAGTGGCCGCTATTTCGTGAAGGTGACGGTCTCCCTGACCTCGCCTCGGTGGCCTTCGTAATCGTAGACCTCGGCGGTGAGCCTGTGCTCGCCGGGGGCGTATCCGGCGGTGCTCCAGTTCAGGGTCGCTTCGGTTCTGGCCAGGTTTCGAGTGGCGACCTGCACGCCATCAACATCGAAGTAGAAGGTGTTCGTTGTGCCCTCTTCCGTGCCCGCGACGGTGATGGTGACGGTCACTTTCTTTCCGCTCACGGTTGAACCGACGGGCGGCTGCGTGATCGCGACATCGAGTTCCACTTCTTCACCCGGAACAGTAATGGTGCGCGTGGACGGGCTCGGGTCATTCGCGCCGTCGTTATCCTGTGAAGTCATCGAGATGATGGAGATCCCCGGGTTGTCGAAGCGGACGTTGCCGGGCGATTGCACGGGGCTGCTCGCAGGAGTGCCACCGGGGAAGACCCGCTTGAAGGCTGAGACGGTGCCGTTCGGATCGGTCGCGGTGCTGGCGAAATTGACGCTCTCTGCGTTCAGGCTGTTTGTGCGCGGGTCTTCAGTCGCGCGAAGAAGTGTGGCGACCCTAACGGGATTCGAACCCGTGTTACCGCCGTGAAAGGGCGGTGTCCTAGGCCTCTGGACGATAGGGTCAGGAGAGCGCCCAATATCGAAGCGGGCGTCCATCTGGCAAGGGATTTTAGCCGTGCGCCCGGAGGGATTTCAGCAGGTCGGCGGTGCGCTGGGTAGCGCCGCGATGGGGGTCGAGAACCGTGCGCGCTGCGGTGATCAGTTCCGCGCTTAGCGAAGGGTCGCGGAGCAGGCGAGCGGCGCCGATCGTTAGGCTGGATTCGTCCGCGACGGACAGCGCGCCCTCTTTCTCCACCAGGGAACGGGCCAAGGACGCGAAGTTTTCCATGTGCGGGCCGAAGAGCACCGGCCGGTCTGCGACGATGGCTTCCACCGGATTCTGCCCCCCCCGCGCGGTGAGGCTTTTGCCGATGAAGACGAGCGTCGCGACGGCATACCAATCGCGTAGCTCGCCCGTGGTATCGAGCAGGAGGCAGTCGTGTGGCCCGGCGGCCGACTCCGTTTCACTGCGACAGACCGGTTGCAAGCCAAGGCGCCGGAGCTCGGGCGCGATCTCTCTCGTCCGCTCCACGTGACGCGGCGCGATGAGCAGGAAGAGGTCGGGAAATTCCCCGCGCAGCTCGAGGAAAACGCGTCCGAGAATCTCTTCTTCGCCCGGATGCGTGCTGCCGCCGAGCAGGATCGGGCGCGTGGGATCGATGCCAAAGTTTTCCAACACCGCTCGTGGCCGCAGCGGGCTGGGCGGAAGATCCGCCGGATCGTATTTGATACTCCCGACGTGGTGAATCCGGGAACGCTCCACGCCTAACGACTCCCAGCGCGCGACATCATCCGGCTCCTGGACGCAGATCAGATCGAGCATCCGGAAGAATGGCCTAACGATTGCCTTAAACCGCTGGAAACGGCCCTCCGAGCGCGGGGAGAGGCGCGCGTTGACGAGCGCGAGGGGAATCTTCCGCCGGTGCGCGAGTGCGGCCAGATTAGGCCAGACTTCCGCCTCGACGAGAACGATCCGGACCGGGCGAATCAGCGTAAAAGCCGCGCGCATCACCGGCCAGAAATCGAGCGGGGTATAGATCACCTCGACCCAGTCGGGTGCCTGACTTTGCGCGAGGGCAAAGCCGGTGGTGGTGGTGGTGCTGAGGACAAGGCGGAGGGCCGGTTCGCCTTTTTTCATCGTCGCCGCCAGCTTCAGCGCGATCAGCACTTCACCGACACTGACCGCGTGCATCCAGGTGTGGCGACCACCCGAAATTCGCCGCCGGGTTTCGCGATCGTAGAGGCCGAGCCGCTGGCCAAATTTCTCCCGGTAATTGCCGCGCCGGAGCATCTTCACCACGTAGCCCGGCAGGAAAAAGAGCAGCGCGACCGGGAAGAGCAGGTTGTAGAAAAAGCGGATCACAAGGAAGGAGCGACCGCCTGGAGAAAGATCGTTTCCGTCGCGCCGTATTTCCGGCGCCGGGTGACTTCCCAGAAATCGGTCGTCGGCCAGCGCTCGGCGGGTCTTTTCTCGAGCACGAATACTCCTGCACTCGTTAGGCGCAGAGGCAGGCGATCGTTGCGCAGGAGCAGCTTGGTGAAGGCATCGCCCAGCTTCGATTTGTCGTAGGGCGGGTCTGCGAAGATCAGGTCGTAAGTTTCCGCGGTGCTGCTTTGGTTGAGAAAATCGAACACATCCTGGTTGCGGACTCGTCCGGTCAGGCCGGTTTTCGCGAGGTTGCTCTCGATCGTGCGCACCGCCTGGCGGTTGTTTTCCACAAACATCGCCGAAGCCGCGCCACGGCTGAGCGCTTCGAGCCCGAGCGCGCCGGTGCCGGCGAAAAGGTCGAGTACGCGCGCGCCGATGACCCGCTCGCCGAGACTGGAGAAAATGGCGGCCTTCACCCGGTCCATCGTCGGCCGAATTTCGTTTTTCGGGACGTCGAGCCGGATGCCGCCGGCGCTGCCGGCGATCACTCTCATGGCGTCGGAGCGGGCGTGCGCTCGGGCGCCGGCGTCATCTCGTTAGGCGAAACTTCCGGTGTCCCGCTGGCGGTCGGGCTCGGCGTTGCCGGCGGCGCCGGCTTTTTCTTTTTCGCGTGACCGAAGAGGCTGCTGATCACCCCGCCGAGATCGCGCAGGTCGTGACCGACGACTTTATCCATCAGATCGGTCTTCGGCCGCTCGAGCGTGCCGCTGACGTGAAAATCGATCGCGGCATACCCGGGCGGGTCGTTCACGGGGACGAAGTTCACCCGGATCGGCTCGAAAAGCTGCCGGCGAATCTTGTCGTTCAAGGCCAGTTGCGAGTTCAGCCGCATCTTGCCGTCGAACTTGATCGTGCCCGTCGCGGAGAGCCGGATGTTGGGCGAACGCAGGAGCAACTGATCGATGTTGATGATGCCGGGGCTGATGTGGAAATGCACCTCCGCTTGCTCGAGATGGAGCTGCATCAGTTCGTCGATCTGTAGGATCTGGCCGAGCGCGACGAGCAGGCTGTATTGCTGCAGCGTCCCATCGCGCAGGAAGATTTCGCCCTGGCCCTTGATCGAATGGCTGTCCGCGGTCGACCCGCTGGCGTCGAGCGAACCCTCGAGCCGGCCTTCCAGCATATCCGGCGGGCCGCCCGCGTTGGCCAGCAGTTTCGCGGCTTGGAGACCGTGGAATTTCACGCTCGCGCGAAACGGGGAGTCCACCTCCTGCAATTGCATCTGGAAACTTCCGCTGAGGTTTCCGCCGGCGGCGTCGGCCGAGATTTTGGAGAAAGCGAGCAGCGCCGGGTCGTAGTGGAGCGGCGAGTCGAGATGCTCGATAAAGAAGCGGTCGCGGAGCGAAATCTTCTCGATCTGCGTGCTTCCTTTCACCGCGGTCGCGGTGCGGAAGCTGGAGGTGAAATCGAGCCCGCTGAATTTCGCCACGATCCGCCCGGCGGAATCGAGAAAGGTAAAGTCGCCGTCGCGCAGAGTGACCCGGCGCACTTCGGGCGTGAAAGCCGGCGGCTGCTCGACCGCGATCGGCGGCGTCTTTTCCTCGTTAGGCGACAGGCCGGGCGGAGGAGCGGAAGCTGCGCGCGGGCTGGGAGCGACCACTGGTGCGCGGGCTACGGTCAGCGGCGGCGCCGGCCCCGGCGCGCGCTTCTCCGGCGGCAACTCGGGCAGCCGCCATTTCCCCGCGGAATTCTGCGCCCAGACCACTTCCGGTTTGATCAACGAGACCTGCCGGATGACCAGGCGATCGGAGAAAAGCGACCAGAATTGCACCCGCAACTGGAAAGTCTGCGCGTGGAGAAAATCGCCCCCGATCTTGCCCGGCTCCTGCGGAATCACGATCCCGGTGAGCTGCAACCCGCCCCAAGGAGTGACGCTGATGCGATGCAGAGTGAGCGGCGTCCCGAGTCGTTGGCTGAGTTCCTGCTGAATCCGACGGTGCGTGCCCTGCGCCTGGACGTAGAGGTTCACGCCTAACAAAATGACACAGGCCAGAACGAGCGCTCCCCCGAGGAGCCAGAGCAGAATGCGCCCGAGATTTTTCACCGCGGCAAGGTTACGCAACGCGAGATTGAAGAAAAGGTGAAAGCCGCCTAACAAGTATGCCCTTGGCCAGGACCTGCATCATTCTCAATCCCAGCGCCCGGGGCGAACGGGCCGCGCGCGGCCTGGAACGGGTGCGCGCGCTTTGCGCCGACGCGCATCTCTGCGCGACCGTCCGGGCCGGCGAGGCCGAGCAGCTCGCCCGCCGCGCGGTCGCCGAAGGCTACGAGCAAATCGTCGCGGCCGGCGGCGACGGCACCATCAACGAAGTCGTGAACGGCCTGGCCGGCGCGGACGTCGCGCTCGGCCTTCTCCCCATGGGCACGATGAACGTCTTCGCGACTGAACTCGGTTTGCCGACGAACGACCTCGACCATTGCTGGGAAATCATTCGTGCGGCGCGCACCCGGCTGGTCGATCTGCCGATGGCGAACGGCAAACATTTCGTGCAGCTCGGCGGCGTCGGCCTCGATGCGCAGGTGGTGAAAGAAACCAGTCTCGCCTTTAAACGAAATTTCGGCCCGCTCAGTTATCTCATCTCGGCCGCGCAGATCGCCAGCCGGCGGCCGCCGCGTCTCCTCATCGAGGCGGCGGAGGCGAAGACCGAAGAAGGCTCCTTCGTCCTCGTGGGCAACGGCCGCCTCTATGGCGGACCCTTCCCCTTCTTCAAGCACGCGGTGATCGATGACGGTCTGCTCGACGTCCTCGTCTTCAAACAGATCGGCTACCTCGAGCTGCTGAAGTATCTCCAGAACGTCATCTTCACTTCCGACATCACGACGCGCGAAGTCGAGTATTTCCAGACGCGGCGCCTGCGCGTGAGCAGCGCGGAAGAGGTCCCGGTCGAGCTCGATGGCGAACTGAGGGATGGCTGCCCGGTCGAATTCATCGCGGGCGCGCGGCGCCTGCGCGTGCTGGTGAGACTGTAGACGTTTCGCTGTCACGCTGACCGAGAGAGTTGAAGTGCATGCCATGCTCTAGGCAAAAAACGGTCGTGCGCGGGAGGCGCGCTTTGCTTTCCCAATGACAAGCGAAAGCGAATGGGATAATTTTGCGCCATGCGTCTGTCCGGCCGAAAAGCTTCGTCTTACGCGCCGCGTTGGACTGCACGCCAGCGGGTCGCTCTCTTTTCTCTTCTCGGGGTCAATTTCCTCGTCTTTATCGGGCAGCTCGTCTTGCAACGATCCGCGCCGTCTGCGATCCCGGAATATCTCGGCCTGAGCTATCGCGGCATCGATGAAGCCTTCGCCTGGCAGTTTCTCAGCGCGATGTTTATGCCGGGGAATGTCTTCCAGTTTGGGGCCAACATGTTCGCGCTCTACTTCATCGGGCGCGACGTCGAGTCGATCCTCGGCCAGCGCCATTTCCTTTATCTCTATCTCGCCGGGGCGATCGCCGGCGAACTCGGCCACCTCCTGCTCATGCCGACCGCGACCGTCCTCCTCGCGGCCTCGGGCGGAGTCGCGGCCGTGATCGTGGCCTTCGGCACGATCCTGCCCGAATTCGAACTGGCCGGGTCGATTTTCTTTCTGGTCCCGGTGAAGTTGAAGGCGAAACATTTCGCCACCGCTCTCTGCGGCGGCGCGGTCCTCCTGCTTGTGCTCGATCGGCACGGCGTGGTCAGCCACAGCGCCCTGCTCGGAGGCGCCGGCGCCGGTTGGCTCTACGCGCACCTCCTTGGCTTCGGCCGACCGTCGTGGATTCAGCGTCGGCTGCGCGAGCAGAAAGAGCGGCGCGATCGCCGGAGCCATTTGTCCGTGGAGGATTTCATGGCCGAGGAAATCGACCCGCTCCTCGAGAAAATTTCCCGTTCCGGGATGAGCAGTCTCACCCGGAGCGAACGGCGCCTTCTCGCCGAGGTTCGCGAAAAAATGTCCGCGGCCGGGGAGAATTGAAAGTTTCCGAGACCGGCGCGTCTTTCCACCAGCCGGCGCTGGAGTCGACCCTGGCCGCCCTGGCCGCGCGCTGGCCCGTGGACGCGCCGTCGTTAGGCGAAACGGTTGCCCGCTTTCCGTTAGGCGAAGAGGCCCTCGCCCATCTGCTCGCGGTCTCCAGCGTCTGCCGGGCGCGCCTGCTCCAGCACCCCGAGATCCTGCTCTGGCTCGCCCATCCCGACGTGGCCGCCGATCGGCGCGGCTACGGACGGATGATCACCGACCTCCGCAACCTGGTCGGCCGGGAGCAGGTCGCGACGCAAAATTTCCGGCTCCTGCGTTTCTGGAAAGGTCGCGAGATGGTCCGGATCGCCCTCCGGGAAGTCGCGGGCGCCGCCCCGCTCGAGGAGACGCTGATCGAGCTCTCGCAGCTCGCGGATATTTGCCTAACGACGGTCTTCGAGCACTGGAACACCGAGTTCCGGAAACGCTGGGGCGCGCCGGAAAGTGAGCTGGCGATTTTCGGGCTCGGGAAACTCGGTGGGCGCGAACTGAATCACAGCTCCGACGTCGACCTGATTTTCGTCTACAGCGAAGAGGGGAATCTGACCGCGAACTTCAGCTATCACGAGTGGTTCACCCGGCTCGGGAACAAGATCATCGAGACCTTCGCCAGCTCCGATCCAGCGGGGCTGCTCTTCCGTGTCGATCTGCGCCTCCGGCCGGAAGGCAGCGCCGGTCCACTCGTTAGGTCGCTCGAGAGCATGGAAAACTACTACGCCGGATTCGGTGAAACCTGGGAGCGCCTTGCCTTGATCAAAGCCCGCTGGATCTGTGGTGATCGCGAGCTGGCTTACGAATTCCTGCGCCAGCACCAAACCTTCATTTTTCCCCGCAACCCGACGCCCGATTTGCTCGACGAGATCGCGCTGATCAAGCGCCGGATCGAGCGCGACATTGTCGGCCACGAGCATCTCGAGCGGAACGTGAAGCTCGGGGTAGGGGGGATCCGCGAGATTGAATTTGTGGTCCAGGCGCTGCAACTGCTCCACGGCGCGCGGCATCCCTTCCTCCAGGAAACGAGCACCCTGAAAGCGCTGCGCGGAATCGCGGAGCTCGAGTTTCTGCCGCGGGATGACGCGCAGAGACTGGAAGCTGCCTATCGCTTTTTCCGCCGGGTGGAGCACCGGTTGCAGATCGAGGGGGAGCAGCAGACGCACACCGTGCCGGAGCCGGGGCCGGCGCTGCAACTGCTCGCGCGCAGTCTCGGCTTCGCGGAGGAAAATGAGTTGCTCGCGGCCCTGCGCGCCGAGATGCAGGCGGTCCGCGCGATCTTCCTGCGCGTGGTGGAAACCAACGCGCCTAACGAATCGGGAGCGGTGGCTGATTTCAGCATCTTCCGCGATCGCCCGCGCGCCGAGAAGATGATGGAGCAGCTCGGGCGCGGCGCGGCCGGATTTCACGTTTCGCCGCGGACCCGGCAGATTTTTCGCAAGCTCAAGCCGCTGCTGCTCGAGGGACTCGCGCACGCCGCCGATCCCGACGGCGCGCTTAACCAGTTCGTTCGTTTCGTCGAAGCCTATGGGCTGCGCAGTTTGCTCTTCGAGCTGCTGGTCACGAACCCGCGCCTGCTCGAATTGATCGCGAAAACCTTCGACGCGAGCGAGGCCGCGGGCACGCTCCTGATCCGCCGGCCGCAATTGTTGGAGGAACTCACGCGGAGGGAAACGCTCGACGGCTCGCGTACGGTAGACTTGCACTTGTCCCGGCTGGCCTCGTCCGGCGCGAGTGCGTTGCAGCTCGACCCGGTGCGCAACTATCGTCGGCGCGAACTCCTCCGGATTCTCCTGCGCGAAGTGCTGGAACTGGCGCCGCTCCCGGTGCTCCTCGCGGAGCAGAACGATCTGGCCGAAGCGTGTCTCCGTTTCGTCCATCAGCTGCTCGACCCGGAGAATAGCCTAACGATTATCGGGCTCGGGAAATTTGGCGGGCGCGAGATCGGCTACGGTGCCGATCTCGACGTTATGTTCCTCGGCGACGATCCGCGGGTCGCGCAGCAGTTAATCGGCGAGCTGGCGCTCTCGACCGCGGAAGGGAGTCTCGCGCAGGTCGATCCGCGGCTCCGCCCCGAAGGAGAGAAAGGCCCGCTCGTCTGTTCGCTCGCAAGTGTGCGCAGCTATTACGAGAAGCGCGCGCAGTTTTGGGAATTGCAGGCGCTGACCAGAGCGCGCGCGGTGAGCGGCCCGCTCGGGCGTGATTTCGTGGCCCTCGCGCAGGAACTCTGGCGAGACGCGGGACGGCGCCCGGATCTCGTTAGGCAAATCGAAGGCATGCTTGTGCGGATCGCGAACGATCGGGGGAGTGGGAACGATTTCTACGATTTCAAAACCGGGATCGGTGGGATGATCGAAGCCGAGTTTTTGGTCCAGGGGTTGCAGATGCAGCACGCCATCTGGGAGCCCAATTTCCTCCTCGCGACCGAGAAGTTGGCGGAGAAAAAAGTGTTGGAACGGGCGGACGCGGTCAATCTGCGGAGCGCCTATGATTTCCTGCGGCGCTGTGAATCCGTCCTGCGCCGCTGGCAGAATCGGAGCGTTTCCCGTTTGCCCGCGACTCCCGCGGAAGAAGAGATTTTTGCGCGCCGGATGAAATGCGCCTCGATCGCGGAGTTTCGGCTGCCGTATGGCAAAGCGCGCGAGGAAATCCGGTCGCTTCGCCTCCGCTATCTGGTGGATTAAGCGCGACTAGCATAAACAGAGTCTTCCTCCCGCTCCTTCTCCGCTACCTCATTGTCGTCCTTGCGCAGAAGGAGGGCGGGAGCGGGTCTGGTTAGGCTGGTTCCCGCTAAGCCCATCCTCAATCTGCACGAGCAGCCAGCTCATCGCCAGACTAACGAGCAAAGCCTGGCCAGGTCGAACAGCACCAAAACGACGTGGGTCTGCGGATCGCGGCCGACGGAGCGCTGGAAGAAACGCCTCGATGGTCGCGTTCATTGTCGAGTCTGTGTTCGAGACGTCGGGTATTGTTCTAGCTGATTCGAATGTCAAAATGTTTAGATGTGGGCCATTCCCCACTCTCGGGAACCGATCCAGTCTGCAATCGCGATCAAGGCGATCGCTAAACCTTTTCTTTAGGTTGACTTACCCGTCAAGAGTAGGATTATCGCTTAAAGCTGAGATTTAGTCTTGGCGAGAAAAAGGAGATAGATTGTGGCCACAAAATCAACCACCAAGGGCAAGAAGGTCATCAAAGTGCGCGACCTGCGCGCCAAAGGCGGTGTAAAAGCAGGCAAGACGGTCAAGGGTATCCTCCCGACCGGTTTGCGCACCAATCACAACGAATTCATGATCAGCGGATAACCCGCTGCTCTCCCAGAAGATATCGAGTCTAGATTGGTCCGGCGGCGATTATTAATTGCGGCTGTGAAGAAAGATCGCCGTCACTTGACGGCGGGGACCGCAAGAATTGAGCGCCTGTGCGAGGCGGGAAGTAGATACACGCGAAAAGGGGAATACGGGAAAGCAGACGACTCGTTAAAGCAGGCTATCAGCGACTCTACCGTGCTGCTCGGCAGTGGAGCCTGGCTCACTTACATTGCCCTCAATCACTACGCGGTGCTCTGCAAGTATCTGGGCCGATTCAAGCGCGCCGATCAAATATACCAGCGGACCCTGCGGAGACTTACCGTGGCCCAGGAAAGGTCTCTTCACGAACTGGCCACGCTTTATCACAACATGGGTGGGCTTGAGCACGCCCGTAACCGTCCGGGCCGAGCCGAGCCACTGGCGAGGAAAGCGGTCCAAATCCGGCGGAGTCTTATCGGGCCTAACGATCCCGCCGTCGCGGAAGATGAAGTGGCTCTCGGCGCTATCCTCGATGCCCGGTACAAGCACCTCGCGGCCCGCCGACTCTACCTGCGGGCCCTAAAAATCTTTCGCGCCCATCCTGCCGGTCGTCGATACGATCTCGCCGTTACGTTGAATAATCTCGGCGCTTCTTACCATACGACCGGCGATCTCGAGCGAGCCCGGCCTTACTACGAGGAGGCCCTGAAAATCAAAAAAAGGCTCTTCGGCTCCAGGCATGTCGATGTCGCCCTAACGATGAACAACCTGGCCCTTCTTTGCCAAGCGCGCCAAGACTGGGAGCGTGCCGAGGCATTGCTTCACGGTGCGCTGGCAATTTTCCGCGGATCCCTCTCGGCGCGCCATCCGAAGTTGGCGGCCTGTCGCAAGAACTACGCGCGTTTGTTGGCGGCCCACCCCTTTCGGGCGCAACTGCGACCAGGCGAGAGCGACAGCGAGAAGGACGCCGCCGACCAAGGTGACCCGGCTCCGGGACAGCCGAGGTTTAGATCGATCGTCGCGCCATCGAAAGTGAACGTGCCTGTGAACCCAGGACTTGGCGGACTCAGCATTAACCCTTCTGGCTGGACGATAACTACCCTGCGGTGATGGTATCGTTACACGCTCCAGTCTGAGCGCCTAAATCGAGAAAATTGAAGGTTTGGTTGGATTGAAAAGACCCCACGCTACTCCCGCTTCGGGTCAGAGCACATGCGTGCCGCTTGGGTCGAGCGCCAGTTGAATGATGAGTTGCTGTTCAGCGTTAGTGCTCCGGTCAGCGCCAGAGCGGTCCCGGTCGTCCCGTCGTCTCCTTGCAGCGTCCCGTTCGCGTCCACCGTGACCCCGATCGGTCCTGTGACGTTAACAGTCCCTTATCCTGAAAGGATTGAACCCACCCCTGAGACAGTGATGGGACTGCTCGTTCAAGGTGGCGGCGTTGACTTGGATGATCCCGTTGTTCGCCAAAACCTTGGGCAGGCAAAACTTTCACCGCTACCGAAGCCTTACCCTCACACACGTTCTAGCCTAGAAGACCTACGCCAGGCAGAGGAGCACCTCTTCAATCTTTCCCGCTGCATATAGCCGAGCGCCGCGACAACGAGCAGAGCTGTCGCCGATGTGGCTGGTTCGGGAACCGGGACGATTTCGAAAAAGCCGTTGCCCAGGTTTATTTGATCAGCGTCGAACGTGCCGATAAGACCGTCGGGATTGATGAATGAGAAATGGCCGAGGTTGGCTGACTCATCAGCGGAAAAAATCAGTCTGTCATTCGTTCCATCCACTCCCGCGATCGATGTGCCAAAGACGCCGTCATAACCCAAAACGCTTAAGGTAAATGTGTCTGGGATAAAAGGATTCGCCGTGTTGCCGCCGCCGAAAGTCAGCGTGCCGTTCCCGACGGTGGCGCCCCCATAATTTAACGACGAATTCACAGCCAAAGTGAGCGCTCCTAACCCGATGGCGCTGCCAGACCCTTCACTTCCGCCACCGGCTCGAGTTATGGAAGGGGTACCGGATCCCACGCCCCCTAACGTGATTAGTGCATCATCCCTTATCCGGTCCGTCGCGCTGGCGTTGCTCAGCAATAAGGTTCCACTGTTGTGAACTTGAATAGAGGTCGTCCCGGTAGTCCCGCTTCCCAGGGCTCCATTTGCCCCGGCCTCCAGTGTCCCCGCGATAATGGCAGTGCCGCCAGTAAAGGTATTGGAGCCCGTCAACGTTTGAACTGCATTGCCCATTTTCGTGAGGGAAAGTGGTGAGAATGCGCCGCCATCCCGGATTATGCCTGCAAAGCTGCGGTTGGTAGCATTAACATCCACCGTTAATGTCGGCCCAAACCCGCTTCCGGCTTCGATGATCCCGGCGCCTCCGGTGCTAGCCAAACCACCGACCGTATCACCCGCATTTAAACGAAAAATGCCAGCATTTGAACCGGTCCCGTTGAAAGTCAAAATGGAGGTATCAGCTATCTGATCACCGAGGACCAATTTGACGACATCGACCCCGATGCCATCGCCAATCGTTAAATCCCCCGCGATCGCGACAGGCCCTCCCGACTTGGCCAGATCCAGCTCGCCTTCGTTCACCGTCGTCATGCCGGTGTAAGTGTTCGAATATACGTCAACCGCGTTTTGGCCAAAAGTTAATGTCCCCGCCCCCATTTTGATGATGCCAGTCTGGGCATTTGTTTCTGTGATCGCGCCCAGGAAGGTCGTCGCCACATTGACGGTCAATGTCCTCTGACTGTTGCCCGCTCCGCCGAGGGTAAAGGGATTTGTGGGAGGAGTCGCGTAACCATTAATGGCGTCAAAAGTAAGGCTGCCGGTTTGCGTCGTTGTGCTGCCGAACGCGACGTCGCCCGTGATCGTGACTTTATTTGCTATTGTACGGGCCGTGCCGGTACTGGATTGGATTTTTCCACCAGCGAGAGTCAACGTCCCCACTCCCAGTGCTCCACTTGTAAGCACACCGCTCGTAAACGTATTGCTATTCTGAGATAGGTTCAGATTGCCGGCGTTTAGGGTGAGGCCGCCATTAAAGGTGTTCGTACTGGTGTTGAGGACCAAGGTGTTTGTCCCATTTTTGACGATGGAACCGCCAGTCGAACTGTTAACCTTGATATTTAGCTGAGTCAGAAACGAATTTGTGTTGATCGTCAAAGTATTGCTTCCAAGAGTCATCGCTCTCACTCCTCCGCCGGCTGAGAGGGTTAATGTGCCGGTGCCCGTCCCGCCAATTGTTAGAGGAGCGTTGACGGTCATGGATTGATCGATGGTCGCTGCGCCGCTGCCAATTTGAGTGATCGTCGGATTGGTGCCGCCATTTGCGACGAAGGTCAGTGCGTTGCTAGAGGCATTCGCGAGAGAAATTAGTCCGCTGCTGCTGCTGTTGAAAATATATCCGTTAAGGCTAAACGGATTCCCGCGATCGTTGGTCGCGGTATAGGCGGTAGCGCCGCTGGCATCGAACTCCAGAATTTGTGTTGCACCACCCCCGATGGGAGGCGCGGTTCCGTCCAGCCAGCGAGTGCCGTCGCTCCAGTTTCCGCTCGTCGTTGAAATCCAGATATCGGTGGGCACTTGCGCCACCGCCGCAATCGCACGTAAACCAATCACGCAGAGAAGAAGTGGAAATTTCTTTTTCATAAAAAGCGGGCTGACTGCTCTGCATTTTGGGATTTAGGGTTGCCGCTGTCTCCTAAACTTAAGTCACAAAATGCGAGGGCCATTTTGCGTTAAAATAGGTTTGCACTTTTTGCGCCCGCGCTGCTAAACCTCGGCCATGCCTAACCACTCCCGCAGGACGCGCGCCGTCCTTGACCCGTCACTCGACAAGCCACTCACCGCGCTCCAGGCAGCGATTACCGGTGACGCGCTGATCAAGGCCGCCTTCGCTCTCCTGCAACGCGCGGTGACCTGTGAGCTCGTGGGCATCTTCCTCCGGATCGAGACCCGTCCCGATGGCCCCATTCCTTTTCGCTTCGTCGATTCGATCGGACGCAAGTTTGAACGCGAAATGCGCGAAGGCATCTTCTTCCAGGAACATCCCGCCAGCGCGATACTGATGGCGAACCCGGGGATCAGATTGATCGGCACCCGCAATATTCTGCCGCCGGATGAGATTCTGTATGCCTCGCGCTTTTACCGCGAAGTCATGCAGGTGATGGGATTTCGCCACGCCATCGGGATGTATTTCTGGGACGATCCGCCGCAAATGCCTGAAGCGGTCCTCTCGGTTTGTCGCATTGAAGGACAACCCGATTTTACCGATGACGACGTGGCGATGCTCGATCGCCTCTACCCGCAGATCGATGCCGCTCTGCGGCGCATGCGCGCGATCGAGCGAGAGCGTGGCGCGCGGGGCGAACTGCACGGATTGATCGACCCGGCGCGGCTCGCGTGCGTGCTGCACTGGGATCTCACTGTGGCGGAGGCAAATCGTGCCGCCCGCGAGATGTGCGCGCAATGGAATCTCGGCGCCGCGAGCGCGCAGTTAAAGCTACCGCCGTTCTGCCTTCCCGCGCCTCTGCGGGACGCCTGCGCCGAACTGAAAAGGAATTGGCACGCCTCGGTGGCAGATCATCCTGAGGCCGGGAAGGCGGAGCACCTCGTGGTGCAACACCCAGAAGGGGCGCTCACGGCCAACGTGTCGCTTCGGGTCCGTCATACCGCGCCGTTAGGCAAACCTTCGTTCCTGATCGAGTTCGATCCGCCGAAGAAGGCCGCCTCGGTCGCGGACCGGCCGAGTCGCAAGTTGAGCCTCGATCGTTTCACCCTTGGCGAACGCGAACTCATCCGGCTAACCTGCGCAGGCAAGAGTAATCAGGAAATCGCCAATGAAACTGGCAAAGCATTAGGGAGCGTTAAGAACGCCCTCTCTGCTCTCTATGGGAAAACCGGCGTGCATAGCCGCAGTGCGTTGATCGCTCTGGTCGGTGGCCAGCTCCACACGTTGGCTGTCCTCCTCTTTGCGACCTGGAGCGATGTGTCGGAGCTGTGTTGCTTTGGGAGTTAGCCGAGCCCTAGCGCGCCGGATGAAATACGCGTCGATCGCGGAGTCTCGGCTGCCATTTGGCCAAGCGCGGGAAGAAATCCGCTCGCTGCGCCTTCGCTATCTGGTGGATTGAATTACCGGCCGGTAAACAGATGCGCGATCTGGGTGAGCAACCAGAAGCTGACGAGCAGACTAACGACCAGAATGCCGACGAGGGCGATCAGGACGAGCCCAACGAAGATCCAATCGCTCGTCGTGGAAGCGCGCGGCGCGGCGGTGTGCTGGCGGAGCAGATCGTAGTTCCGCGCGTTCGATTTGAACCAGAAGGAAAAGGCGTCGCCGACGATCGGGATGATGCCGACGGCTTCGTTGATCAGGATGTTGAGCGACATCCGCGCGAGGAGGATTTTCGGGAGACCGCGCCGCGCGGCCGCGAGCAACGCCATTGCAGAGATAATGGTGGAGCCGGTGTCGCCGAGGCCCGGGATGAGACCGATGAGCGGGTCGAGCCCGAAGCGGAATTGCGTTCCAGGCAAACGGAGGAGGTTGTCCATGACCAGCGCGAGCCAGCGAAAAAGCGGCTCCACCTGTTGGCGCTTCGCTTTTTCCTCCGGCGGGAGGACTTCCCACTCCGCGTCGATCACGTCGCGCGCTTTCATTCGTTCGCGCCTAACGACAACGGCTCAACCCGGAATCTCTTTGAGCATCTGCGCGTTGGTCGGGAATTTCTTCACGAACATGAGCAGACGCTCGATCGCCTCGACCGGCTTGTGGCCGGCGAGTCCGCGGCGAATCAGGTTGATTTTATCGAGCTCGAACTGCGAGAGGAGCAGCTCTTCGCGCCGGGTGCCGGAGAGGAAAATATCGACCGCCGGATAAGTGCGCTGATCGCTGATCTTGCGATCGAGCACGAGCTCCATATTGCCGGTGCCTTTGAACTCCTGGAAAATCAGCTCGTCCATCCGGCTGCCGGTTTCGATCAAAGCGGTGGCGACGATTGTCAGGCTGCCAGCTTCTTCGGTGTTGCGCGCGGCGGCGAAGAGTTTTCGCGGGATCTCCATGGCGCGGGCATCGATGCCGCCGCTCATGGTGCGGCCGCCGCCACCGGTCGCGTTGTTGAAAGCGCGCGCGGTGCGGGTGATGGAGTCGAGCAGGATGAAAACGTCTTTGCCCGCTTCGACCAGGCGCTTTGCGCGCTCGACCGCGAGCTGCGCGATGCGGGTGTGGCTCTTGATGTCGCTGTCGTTCGAACTCGCCATCAACTCGGCGCTCGGAACGGTGCGGCGAATCTCGGTCACTTCTTCCGGGCGCTCGTCCACGAGCAGGATGATGAGTTTCATCTCCGGATGATTCTTCACCACCGCGTCGGCGATGTGCTGCAGCAGTGTCGTCTTGCCGGTCCGGGGCGGCGCGACGATGAGGCCGCGCTGGCCTTTGCCTAACGGCGTCATCAAATCCATGATCCGTGTCGTGTAACGATCGGGCACAGTCTCGAGCTTGATCCGCGAATTGGGATTGATCGTGGTCAGCTCCTCGAAGGGACGCAGGTCCTGATATTTCGTCGGTTCTTCGTCGTTGATCTTGAGTAGGCGGGTGAGTTGCGGCCCGCGATTGCCTTTGCGGATTTCGCCGGAGATCCACATGCCGTCGCGGAGTTGAAAGCGCCGGACGATTTCCGGGGTCACGAAGATGTCGTTAGGCGTCTGCACGAAATTGCGTTTCGCCTCGCGCAGGAAACCGAAGCCTTTGCCCGAAATCTCGATAATGCCGTCACCGAATTCCGGGTCGCGGGGCAGTTCGGCGCCGTTCTCGCGATTCGCTTGGCCGCGATCGCGGCGTTCGTCGGCGGACTCATCGTCGCGCGGTTGGTTTTCACCCGAATCATGCGCCACGTCAGCAAACTGAGCCGCATCTTGGCGCCGGAGTTCCGCCTCATTGGAGTGATCGTCCTGTAGAATCTCGGGACCGTCAGCGCGCGGCGATCTCTCGCCGCCCGAATCGTTGCCGGCGTGACCACCGCCGGAGTCGTTGCGCCGACGTTGCGGGCGGCGACGGGATGGCCGACGCCGGCGGAACGGGGCGTTTTCCGTTTGCGCTGGGGGATTAGGATTTTCTTCGCTCATAATTGAAACCGATTTGCACGGCAGGGGCGCGACGGACGTTGCGGGCGCGCACGGGCCTAGGCTGGCAACTTCGCCAGCAACTCATCAGGGATATCTAAATTGGAGTAGACGTTCTGCACGTCGTCGTCCTCTTCGAGGCTGTCGCAGAGGCGCAAAACCTGGAGCGCAGCGGCCTCGTCAGAGACGGGGACAGTGGTGTCGGGAATGAAAGTGAACTTTTGCCCATCGGTGGTCACACCCGCGTGGGCGAGCGCTTCAGCTACGGCGTAGAGCTGATCGTGGGAGGTGAGAACAACATACTCTCCCTCCTCGGAAGTCAACTCTTCGGCCCCGGCTTCGAGGGCTAATTCGAAGAGGCGCTCCTCGCTGATCGTATCTTTCGCGACCGTAATGCGGCCTTTCTTGTGAAACATGTAAGAGACACTTCCGCTGGTCGCGAGGTGCCCTTCGTTCTTGCTGAAAATGTGCCGCATCTCGGCCGCCGTCCGGTTCTTGTTGTCGGTCGCAGCCTCCACGATCAGGGCCACGCCGCCCGGGCCGTAGCCTTCGTAGATGATCTCTTCGATCTGCGCCGCGTCGGCACCTTCGCCGGTACCGCGCTTGATCGCGCGGTCGATGTTGTCGTTAGGCATGCTCTGGGCGCGCGCCATCTGGATCACGCTCCGGAGCCGGGGATTGTCCGCAGTGTCGCCGCCCCCGAGGCGCGCGGCGACACTGATCTCCTTCGCGAACTTGCTGAAGATCGCGCCGCGCTTCACATCGAGCGCACCTTTGGTGCGCTTGATCTTTGACCACTTGCTATGTCCCGACATGGTTAGGGAAAGAAAAACGATTGCCGGAGAGACCCTGGTCGCGCGGGGGAGCGGAACTGGTGCGCCTCGTGGGAGAAGACCGACGAAGCCGCAAACCGACGTGCCATTGAACCGCACCGGGTCGCGCTTGTCAACCGGCCCCGCCGAGGGGCGCGCGAACGGTAATTGCATCTGCGCGGCGCGCGCCCTCGTCTTAATTGTGTGAGCAAGAACGATCAATCGCGCGTTGGAACTCCGATAGTCCGGGCAACCAAACCGCTGCCGGCCCTTTGCTCAGGGCTTGCGCCCGCGCGAAATAGCGGTCTCTTTCGATCCTCTTGGCGATGGAACCTCAAAGTCTCCCCCAGAATCAGCCTGCGCCTGCCCAGGGCCGGCGCCAGCCTAACGAGGCCGACGCGGAACTCGTGCGGCAAATGACCAGCGGCGACGCCAATGCTTTCACCAATTTCTACGATCGTTTTGCACCCGGGCTTTTCTCCATGATCTACGCCATCCTGCGCGACCAGACGGAATCTGAAGACGTGCTCCAGGAGGCCTTCGTTCAGATGTGGAAGCGCACCGCCACCTACGATGCCACGCGGAGCAGCCTCTTCACCTGGGCGGTGATGATCTCGCGGCACAAGGCGATCGATCGGCTCCGTTCCCGGCAGCGGCATTCCCGCCTCGCGGAGGCGGTCGCGAACGAACCCGAAGTTCTTACCACGGCGCCGGTCGATCGGGCCGATAACTTGCTCGCCCGCAGCGACGATCGCGCAAAGGTGCGGGCCGCTCTCTCCCAGCTCGGCGCCGCGCAACGCGAAGCGATCGATCTCGCGTTTTTCGCCGGGCTCACCCAGACCCAGATTTCGGAAAAACTCGGCACGCCCCTCGGCACGGTGAAAGCCCGGATTCGCCGCGGTTTGCTTGCGCTCCGGGACGTGCTTGGAAAGGTCCCTTCGTGAACGAGCAACTCGAAGAACAGGCTTCGCTCTACGTCCTCGGTCTGCTCGAAGGCGCGGAGGCTGCACAATTTGAGAAGCAGTTGGAGAGCGATCCCACGCTCCGGACTTTAGTGGATGAACTCGATGAGGCGGCCGCGGCTTGGGCGTATGACGCGCCCGCTCGTCCGTTGCCGGCCGGTTTGCGCGAACGCGTGGTGGCAGAAATCAATCGCGGCAAGACGGTCGCCTTTCCGCAGCGTCGGCTCAATTGGCTCCCTTGGGCACTCGCCGCCTGCCTCGCGCTCGCCTGTTCCTATCTCGTCGCGGAACGCGTTGGTTTGCGCGGCCGGGTCGCCACGCTCGAGCAGCGTGATTTCTTCGCGCAGGTACAGATCGCTTCGCTCAGCTCCAAGCTGGAGAAAGCGCCCAATGCCAATGCGGTCGTGGTCTGGGACGAGAGAAAACAGAAGGGCCTGCTCAAAGTCACGCAGCTTCCGCCGAATAAGCCGAATCGGGATTACCAGCTCTGGCTCGTGGACGCGCGCTATAAGGACCCGGTCGATGGCGGGGTGTTCCACGTCTCGAACGACGGGGAAATGAGGGTGCCGTTCAAGCCGAACGCTCCCGTGCGCAACGCCAAGGCGTTCGCCATCAGCCTCGAGCGCAAAGGCGGCGTGACCAAGGCGGAAGGCCCCATCGTGCTCCTCGGAAAGTGAAGCGCCTCCTTCTGGTTGCGGCCGCTCTCGGTTTTCTGTTTTTCCCGACCATGGGATGGTCTCATTCCGCGCTCGAACGTTCCGAACCGAAAAGCGGCGCGGTTCTGCAGGTCGCACCTAACGAACTAAGGATTTGGTTCACCGAACCGATCAAGGTCGGCTTGAGCACGATCGAGGTCCGGGACGAAAGCGGCCGGCAGGTCGACCAAAAAATTCTGCGGGCGGATGAGCGGGAAAAATCGCTCGTCCGCCTCGCGCTCCGGCAGGATCTGGGGCCGGGGACTTACAAGGTGAGCTGGACCGCGGTCGCGCAGGACATGCACGCGAGCAAAGGCGCCTTCGAGTTTCAAGTCGCGCCGAAACGAGACTAGAGCGTGTTATCCACTTTTGCGTTACGGGCGAGAGGTTCGCGGCCCCCGCTTGGGGAGCGCACTCTGGTCTCTCTGCGCCAACGAGACTCGAGTCACGTCACCAGCACTGTGCATGACACGCTCCGGCGCGCGCCCCACGCTAGGGATTGTCGCGCTTGAGCTGCTCGGCGGTGGTGAACTTCGGCTCGATATCCACCGGCAGATCCTTCAGCTTATCCAGGGCCTTTTGCACTTCTGGGCGGATCACTCCGAGTTTCATACTCAGCGCTTTCGCATTCGCGTAGTTTCCTTCCGCCTGGATGGTCATGATCTCGCGGGTCAATCCTTCCACGCCCGCCTTGATTTTCTCCGGCACGACCGCAAAGGTCCCATCCGGCGCGATCTGGAAAGCGCCGTGATCGAGCAGGTAATTTAGCTGCACCGCCATCCCGAGCCCGTGCGCTTCGTTCGTCCCGAAACGCAGGGTGCGAAAGCTGGAGGCGAGATAGGTTGTGTAAAGCGAGCGTTCGAGGGACTTATCGACCACGCCCTGATCGATCATGTATTGCAGAGCGAAGAGCCCGCTGATATCCGCCTTCGCTTCCTCGAGCGCGCTATAAGTCTCCTTGAGCTCTTCGCGCACGGTGCTTTTGCGGCCGTTGTTCGTGACGTCGTGCGGTCCCAGACCATGCATCAACTCGTGCACAACGATGTGGGTAAAGAAAGCCTCGAAGGAGAGATCCTTTTGATCGTTAGGCGAGAGCACGAGCTGCGCGATCGGCTGGAGGATCTGGGCAAACTTCGCGTCCTGCACATTTTTCAGCATCACCCGCTTCGAGCCTTTCTCGCGGGTCACCCTTTCATCGTTAGGCAGATTAAAGGCCGCGGTCTGCACGCCGTGGTTGGCGTCGCCGGCGTCGAAGATTTCGTTCACGACCACGATCGGCGCGAGCGCACCGAGCTTGGGGTTGCGATATTTCGGATCGATCGGGAGAAGGTTCTCGATCTCCTGAAGCTGGCCGGAAAACTTTTGCAGCTTCGCGCTTTCCGCCTCGTCGAGCACGGTGATATAGGCCTCATAGGCGGCTTTGTAATTGAACCACTCGTCGTTGTAGACCTCGTAAGGCCCGATCGTCGGCTCGATCTCGCCCTTCAGTTCCATCCAGGCGACGTCGCTCGCGTAGTAGTCATCGCTCAGGAAAGCATCGGCCCGGGTGGTGAGAAATTTCTGCAGGGTCGGCTCGGCCGCGGCGGCGGCGGCTTCGCGCAGGAGCTTGGCGGCCTGGGTGAGTTCGCCCTGGTATTCCAGGCGATAGGGAACGAGCGCGAAGTTTTTGCCACCATGGCGGATGACGGTGAAAAAGCCGCGAGCCTTTTCCTGTTCGTTAGGCGGGAGGGACTTCATCCAGGACTCCATCTGCTCCTTGGTGGTGGCGGCCGGATAGAAACCAGCGCCCGGCAGTTTGGCGGGGGCGCCGGCCACGAACGGCGCATTGTTGTCGAGGTTCGACCAAGGGCCTTTATTGAGCAGGAAATAATGGAGGCGGGCGCGCCCTTCCGCTGAATCGTCGCCCGCGAGCTCGAGCAGCATCGCAGGATTCTGCGACCACATCTGGCGCAGGAAAATGCCGTCGATGATCTTCGCGGCTTCGACCAGTTTCGCGAGGACCTTGCGATCGTTAGGGGAAAGCTTCGAGAGGTCGGCGGTGATTTCCGTCGGCGCAAAGCGCGCGGCCATTTTCTGGAGCTGCGCGGCATCGAGCAAGGCCGCGCTTTCCGCGACTAGAGCAGTCGCGGCGGAAATGAGAGCGGAGAGGACGAGTGGGATTTTCACCCGCCAACCTTGACCCACCCCACGCCCGAGGCGAGCGAAAAGCCCGCTAAATGACGCTGCTCGCCGCCGATGGCTGAGCGCCTGCGGCCAGCGGACGGACTGAGGAAATCTTGACTACGTCGTCCCGGTCGTAGTCGATCAGATTCAGTCAATCCTCCGTAATGTCCGTCGCCGGCAGGATTTCGTTTTCGAGATCCTCGGCTTGTCTTCGATTGGATTGGCTCCGCTTTGCCCGAGACTCCCTACGGCAGGCGGAGGATAACACGAACTCGCTGTTCACCGAGGAGAGGAAGAGTTTTTTGCTCATGGTCCCTTGGCGTTAAGCGCCGATCGCTGCGTGGTTACCCACTTGAGCATTTGTGCCGGGCGCCTGGTCTTCTTTCAAGGGCAGGTTAAATGAAGTGGATTGAGCGGCAGTGGTTGGGCTGGGACACGTCTTGCATCAGTTCTTTATAGGTGCCTTCGTGACTGGATAGGTGACTACGGCCCTGAAAAGTGGAGTTGCGCCTTGGAATTCCGCCAATGTTCGGTATCGGTTTCCGAATATGGCCGGATTGGTCTGTTAGTACGTTGCGCGAAAAACCACTGACCGAATTGCGTCGCGTCGTCGTTGCTGGACGCGGCAACCTTGGTCTGAGTGTCTTTCAGAAATTTTGCGCGCCTTTCCATCGGCATTTGTTCAAGACTGCCCGCCTCGTTTACGGTGTAGCCACCGATTGCCTCCGCGAGTTTCGGAATCCATTCAGGCATCGCTGATGTCGTCGAAAAGCTTACCGACAACACAGCTATATAATCCAACAAGGCAGGCTCTCCCCTCGGCAATTCGGAAATGACCCGCACGATTAATTGACGATTGTCCGAAGCAAAGTGCACGGCATCTATTGCTCCTTCAAAAGGATACGGATCGCTCACAGGTAACCCAGTAAAGACGTCCCACAATTGTGCTACTGATGTGGCGTCGTCGATCGGTGAACCGGTGGCTGTGGCTAGCAATTTCTCGTCCTCACTGAACCGCACGCACCATACTTTCCCCCCAGTATTCAAAACTCCGGTAACTGGCTGACCGCTTTTCGGATTCCAAATTCGTGCCGTGCCATCTCCTGAGCCCGTTGCAACAAACTTGCCGCTCGCTGAGGGGGCGAAGCAGTAAACAACGTCGTCATGCATGAGCTTGTGCAAGATCGTGCTGCCCTCACATACCTCGACGTCATTGCCATCTGCACCTGGGTGCTTTCGGACGCGGAGTCGCGAGTGAGGAATGGCCACTCCGTTTTCCTTATCACGCTCTAGTAAAATATCCGTTTGGATTGATGGGAGGCGGGCCTCCATTTTAGGATAGACATCAGGTGATGCGACTCCCGAAACAGTGTTCCAAGCGAATCCTGGATGGCAGAGGTAACCAGTCGCACGATCAAACCAAACGTGGTCAATGTTTTCGGGAACGTGAATTGTTTCGCAGACCGGTTCGCCTTTTGCATCCCACGTGCCGATAAAACTTGCACGAGGAAGTGCGACGCTAATGGCGAAGCGGCTTCCATCTTTATTAAATGTCGACGAGACATTGGGACTCCACGGATCGGAACCCGCGGGAGCAAATCGAATCGGTCTATTTTGCACTTGAGACGTAGTCAAAGAGAATTGCCACGGGTCTCTCTCGTTTTGCGCTAGTTGCGCCACGCTATCCGAAGTGCGGCTTCCCGCTGGTCCAAGCTCATCAGGTGGAGCTTCGAACGGTGGTTGTTCGCCAACGGCTGAAGACGAGTTTAACGCAAAGTTGCGTTGTGTGAGAAGAGTAAAGAGCCGCACGGCAGCAGGGCGGTTTTCCGGATCGATTCGTAGTGCTCTGGCTAGATAAGCAAGAGCTTCCGCGGATTTCCTTTCTTCGAGGAATCGAATTGCCTGCACAAAGCTGGCGCGACTCAGATTTCGCGTCACCTCCCGGCGGCGTGCCTCTGCCAAAACGCCCAAGACAATAGCTACCACAAGAAGCATGGTGAGGAGCGATGCGGTGAGCCGCATGAACCGCAGCCGTTTTACAGAGCTTTTCTGTTCAAAGAAGTCGCTGGCGATTTTCTCAACAACATCATCGGAGGGATTCTCCGCCAACGTGTTATCGATGAGGCATAAGGCGTGGGGAAGATGGGGAATTAGTGGGAGTAATTCTGAATTTGGGTGATGCACTGGAGACAGCGTCTCCATCGTTCCAATCGGCAAGATTACTCCTGTGGGATGGTGCTTCTTGAAGTCAACGATTTCGCTTCGAACGTAGGCAGATTGGTGAGCGGCCGGAGTCACAATTACGAGTAGACGGGTTGTCTTTTTCAGTGCGTGGCTTTGTTGTCCCGCTAGTTCTGAGCCGATGTGAAAATGGCGCACGTCAATAAAGCAGTCGAAGCGACGCGTATGTTTCACGAGCCTCTCGTACATCGCTCGGGCGTATCTCTTTCCGTCGCTATGCGGATGTGAGATGAAAAAGTCAAAGCCGAACACTCTATCAAGCAGCCACTGGAGTGGTGAACGGAATGAGGAGTTCGAGTTGTTCATGTGCTTAGTTTTCGTTATGTAAATTTCGAGCGCTGTGCCCCAATCGCACCCTTCCGCCGTCCGTGAGACTGTTTCGATGCAGGGGCGAGGCGGGCATGTATTTTAGCAGCTCGAGGCCGTCGAGGATGAGGAGGCTGCGCCGGCTGGCCCACGATGCGGGCGAGGCGCTTACCTTTCTCGAATGCCCCGGCGGGGCTGGCGGCGAAGGCTTTGATTTCCTCAACCTCTTCTTTTGTCCCGCTCGCGAAGAAGGTGAGGGCTTCCTCGAGGAACAGGTCGGAGGAAGCGACCACCCGCTCGCGCGTGCCCTGGCTGTAGAACGACCACACAAAAGCGGCGTCGCAGCCCGGCCAATCTTTGGCGCTCATTTCATCCACGACCCATTTAGCCACGAGTGAGGTTTTCCCCTCACCGCCAAAGGCGACGAAGGTGAGGATGTGCGGGCGGCCTCGCTCAATGCGCAGCGTCCGGTGCCAAGTGTCAGCGAGCAGCTTCTTCTCGTCATTGCGACCGATGAATTCGGTGGGGCGTATTTGACGATGCGGTCGATGTCGAAGCGGCGTTCCGCGCGGCTGCGCGGCGGAAGTCGATCACGTCGCGATCGGCGAACTCGGAAGGAAGCGGGCTGTCCTCGCGCCAGATCGGGATGATTTTTTTCGAGAGACTCCGGGCGAACTCGACCTCGCCAAACGTGATGTCGTACTGATAATCGGCCCCGTCGGTCACGTGCAGATCGAGGTAAGGATCGGGCTGCCACTGATTGAGCTCGCCCAGCATCGTCGTCATCTCGGGCGTGTCGGGTTTCGCGTAGTCGCGATTCAAATTAGATTTTTTGCGTTCGTCCGCCAACCCATGATCTCGGTTCCGCGCTGGTTGACGCAGCCGAACTTCGAGGCGCGCTCGTGGCGGGAGAATGGGCTGGCTCGCCGCGGGCGAGAACTGCGGGGCGGGTGCGGAAGAGGCCGCGGGCGATTGCACAGTCGCGAAAACACCGAGCCCGATCAGGAATACGCAGGTGCGGAGTGAAGATTTCATGGCGTTTCAGATACGAACGAAAACCAATGCGCAATGCAAGCTCACCGTCGATGCCAGGTATTCTGGAGCGCACGCGCTCTCCCAGATAATTGCCGCCTCGCGTGGAATGACGCGCGATCGAGCAGCCTAACGAGCGTGATCTTTACCGCTATCGGGATCGGATCGAACCGTTGGCGCCGCCTCGGCCCCATTTGACTGGTCATTTGGGAGTCGCCTGCGGTAGGATGGAATCTCGGTCTCCCCCACAAGCCCTATGCACTTTCATTCGTTGATCCCTTTTCGTTCCCGCGTCGTTGGCTTGTTCGCCATTGCTTTTTTCGCGGGCTCACTCGTTCCGGCCTCGGCGCAAACGGAGCGCCTGCTCAGTCCGCCGTTTTTTCCTACGATCGGATATGTGACTTACTCCATGGTCACCGTGGACCTCAATGGCGATGGCATCCCGGATGTCGCCACGTCGGATCAGGACGGGACAACGGTGGATATTTTGCTCGGGACCGGCGACGGCGCTTTCCAAGCGGCGCGAAGTTTTGCCGCCGGCAATGGCCCATCCGCGATCGCGGTCGGCGATATGAATGGCGATGGTAAACCCGATCTCGTCCTGCCCGATTCGAACGCGAAGAAAAATGCGGTCGCGATTCTTCTCGGTAATGGCGACGGGACTTTCCAAGCCAAGAAACAATTCGAGGGCGGAGCTTTCCCTGATTCGGCCGCTCTCGGCGACTTCAACGGCGATGGCCGGTTGGACGTGGTGGTCACCAATGCTTCGATCACCGCCGGGACAATTAATGTCATGCTCGGCAATGGCGACGGCACGTTGCAGCTGCCGACTCCTTTTACGACCGCGAAAAATCCGCGCTCGGTGGTGGTCGGCGACTTCGATGGCAATGGCCGGCTCGATCTGGCGGTCGCGACCCTGGTCGGCAACGCGGTGAGCGTGCTGCTCGGGAACGGCAACGGCACTTTCCAAGCGCGTCAGGATTACCCGACGGGAACGTCGTCGTATGCGGTCATCCAAGGTGACTTCAATGGCGATGGCGGGATGGACCTCGCGGTTTCAAACACGAGCAGCCGCACCATCAGCCTGCTGGTCGGGAACGGGAATGGCACTTTCCAGCCTGCGATCAACACGCCGACCGCTTACGATCCGCGCAACCTGGCGGCGCGTGATCTGAATCAGGATGGCCGCCTCGATCTGGTCGTCTCGGAAGGTCTGCTCACGGTCTATCTCGGCTTGGGTAACGGGACGTTTCAGACCCCGAGTCATTATTCACCGGGCGGATCGGCGGCGGTAATCGGCGACTTTGATGGCCGTGCCGGTCTCGACCTGGTGGTGGGCGCGGCTGGACCTGACTTCGCGCCGGGGATTGCGTTGCTCTCCGGGCTCGGCGACGGAACTTTCCTCGCCCCTCGATCGTTTCCCACGCCTTTGAACGTGCTCGCCTCCGGCAGCCGTGACCTGAATGGCGACGGCAAACCGGACTTGGTCGTCACAAGCACTCTCGCTTCCTCCGGCACTAATCAGGCTTCGGTGTTTTTAAATTCCGGGGACGGCACCTTCGCCGGGCACGCTGATTACGGCACCGGACAATTACCAGGCGCGCTCTCTTTCAGCGATGTGAATGGCGACAATGTCGATGACATCGCGGTCGCCAACCGAACCGACAACTCCATCAGCATCTTGCCCGGAAACGGAAACGGCACCTTCCTGGCGCGCCAGGATTTTGCGACCGGCACGTCGCCGCAGTCAATCGCGGCCGGCGATCTGAATGGCGATGGTCGGGCTGATCTGGTTACCGCAAACAACCTCGCCGACGGCACGTTGAGCATTCTGCTCAACGCAGGCAACGGTTCGTTTCCCGCGCACACGGAATTGTCGGCCGGCCCTTATCCCGGCACCGTGGCGGTGCAGGATTTGAACGGGGATGGCAAACTCGATCTGGCGGTCAGCTACGCACAGACTAACGGATTGGGGGCGATGCTCGTGAGCGTCTTTCTTGGCCAAGGCGACGGGACTTTCCAGTCGAGGGTCGACTATCCGCTCGGCGGGACCCCGACCTCGGCCGTGGTCGGTATTTCCGATGTGAACGGCGATGGCAAACCGGATCTCGTCGCGGTCCGGTCGGATCAGGTGACGTCGGTTTTCCTCGGCAACGGTCATGGCTCGTTTCAACCGGCCGTCGCGAATCCGGGGATCGCGCAAGCCGCCACGGTCGGCTTCGGCGACCTGAACGGCGACGGCAAACAAGATCTCGTGGTGGCCGGGTACGCCTTCGCTGGTGCTTCCGGGGTCGGCCTTTTCCTCGGGAACGGGGACGGAACTTTTCAGGCGCCGAGTCGGCCGCTTCTTTACCCGATCGCCTCCGCGACGGTGGCTGACTTCAACGACGACGGCGCGCTCGACGTCTCCACGGCCAGTGGTGGAGCGGTGATCATTTTGCCGAATACGGGAGGCAGCCAAGTCGCGTTGACGTCATCCAAGAACCCGTCGCGCGTGGGACAGCGAGTCACTTTCACTGCGCAGATTGAGCCGACATTCGACCTGACAGCGCCCAGCGGGCTCGTTCAATTTTTGGACGGGGATCAGGTGATTGGTTCGGGAAGTGTGACCAATGGCCAGGCGGCGTTTTCGACCGACGCGCTCAGTTCCGGGCGGCATTCGATTCGCGCCAACTATTTGGGGGACGACACCTTCGTTCCGCGCCTTTCGTCGATCACGTTGCAGCGCGTGCGCCGGTAGTGGGCGCGATTCCGATCGGCGGCTAGATCACGCCCGACAAGGTCTTCGCTTTCGCGCGATCAGGCTGCCTAACGGGACGAAATTTTCTTCGTTGTCGCCTTCCCGTGATTTGCCTAACGAAGTCGTCTTCAGTTGCAGCGGCGCAGCAGCGACGAGTTTGCGCAGCCAGGCGACGGTTTCGTCATAGGTCGGGGTGAGGCGGAAGTCGGTCTCCTCCGCCGGCGTGATCCAAGGATCATTTTTTGGTGCAAGGAGGGTGCGGCTTTTCCCATTCCATTCCGCCAGGGGGAAGAATCGGTTCGGCGGCCGCGGCCAGGAAGCGCTGTCCGGTCTCGTTAGGCGCAGTCGGCGCGTGCGCGATGGCAAATAGATTGAGCGCGAAGAAAATCGGAGCAGGGCCAAGCGATGATCGCGAATCGCACGCGGCAGGGCAATCCTCGCTGGTCCCGATATCAGCTCCGATTAGCTCCCAACAGCTTCGAATTGGATTGCCGGAACCGCCGCTCAGTCGTTACCGTTTCCGCCATGACGCGACGATTTATTTTTGCCAGCACTCTCCTAGCCGGAGTTCTCGTCAACTCCGCTCGTCTGTTGGCGGCGCCGCCGTCAGTCGAGGTACCGCGCTTTTCTGACCCCGCATTCATCGCGACGGGCGTTTATGCCAATGACCTAGTCGCCGCCGACTACGATGGTGACGGCATTCTGGACGTAGGTTCGACCATTTTCTCTCCCGGACAGGTCAACATTACCTCGGGCAATGGCGACGGCACCTTCCAGCCATCTCAGACCTATACCGTAAGTCCAGGCGCGACCGATCTGGAGACGGCGGACCTGAACGGCGATGGCGTGCGGGACCTGGTGGTCGCCTTATCTTCCGGTCACAAGGTTGCGATCCTCCTGGGGAAAGGCGACGGCACCTTCGGCGGAGCGGCCAGTTTCGAAGCGGGGAAGTCTCCCGTCTCCGACGCGCTGGGCGACCTCAATGAAGATGGCAAGATCGATGTCGTCGTTAGTAATAGCAGCTCCTCCCTTCAAGCAGTGAGCGTTTTGCTCGGGAACGGGGACGGAACGCTTCAGCCGCCAGTCTCATATCCAACCGGCCCCACGACGCTCTCCGTCGTGCTGGCAGATTTTAATGGCGATGGGCATCTCGATGTGGCGGTAGCCAATCTCGAATCCGACAAGTTCAGCATCCTCTTGGGCAACGGCGACGGGACTTTAGGGAGCCCGATCAGTTATTCTACACCGCATACGAAGCCCAACTACCTTATCGTCGCGGACTTCAATCGCGATTCGCATCCGGATCTTGCCGTATCCTATTTTGAGGATTCAAACGTCACCCTCTTTCTGGGAAAGAATGACGGAACGTTTCAGCCAGCGATCGACACGGCGGCACCCTTTCCTCGGGTGACGAAAACCCTCGCGGAGGATTTGAATGGCGACAGCATTCCCGATCTGGTACTGGCGAATGACGCGATCGCCGTCCTCCTCGGGAAAGGGGATGGAACGTTCGAGGCGGCCGAGAGTTACTATAAGGGGATCGACACAGGTGGGCTGACTCTGGGCCAATTCGACGGAAAAGGGGGCATCGATGCGCTCGTCTTTGGTAATCGCGACGGTTTTGGAATCGCTTTCATCCCCGGTAATGGTGACGGCACCTTTGACGCTCCGCGTTCCATCCGATCGAGCATCGTGTCCACGACGGCCGTGGCGCGTGACTTGAATGGAGATCGCAAGACGGATGTGGTGGTGGCTGGCAACACTTCGACTCAGGATTTGCAGGGCGAGGTTTCCGTCTTTCTCAACCTGACTGGAGGTCTGCTCGCCCCGCGAGCGGTTTACACCGCAGGCCGCAATCCGATGGCTCTCGCGATCGACGATCTGAATAACGATAGCCTGCCCGATTTGGTCACGGCCAATCAGCTCGATAACACCGTCAGTGTGCTTCTGGGAACAGGGGAAGGCGCCTTCGCGAATCGAACCGACTATCCCGTCGGAACATCTCCGGTCTCAGTTGTGACCGGTGACTTTAATGCAGATGGGAAGATGGACCTCGCGACGGCCAATAACCCTTCCTTTTCGGGTAGCGTCAGCATCCTGCTCGGCAATGGCGTCGGCGGCTTCCCGGCCCACACGGAAATTCCTCTCAAAGGCGCCGGCTTAGCCATCGCGAAAGGCGACTTCGATGGAGACGGCCAACTCGACCTCGCGGTTATCTACCAAGTGAACGGCCAGGCGACGCAGATGTTCAACGTTTTTCGAGGCAACGGCGATGGCACATTTGGCGCACCAACCAGCTACTCGCTGCCGGGGGCTTCGAGTGCGGTGATTGGCGTGGCTGACGTCAATGGCGACACGCGGCCAGACGTGGTGGCCACCAATTCCCTTTCCGTCTACGCATTTTTGAATCAGGGCGATGGAACATTCAGCGCTCCGGTAGTCAGCCCGGGCGCGGCCGCCGTCAGCAGCCTGCAAATGGGCGACGTAAATGGCGACGGCTTCGTCGACCTCGTGTTGGGAAATCTGCTTGGCACCGGGAAAGGGCTCCTCCTCGGCAACGGCGATGGCTCGTTTTCCCTTCCGGGAGATTTTTATGATTTCGGCCAGGCCACGGCGTTGGCGGACTTCAATGGCGACGGCGCGTTGGATCTGGCCGA
The DNA here is from genome assembly GCA_038240025.1 of Chthoniobacterales bacterium. Lineage (GTDB taxonomy): Bacteria > Verrucomicrobiota > Verrucomicrobiia > Chthoniobacterales > UBA10450 > Palsa-1392. The sequence goes on along the minus strand of JBBSED010000014.1, from coordinate 9,844 downwards.
CGTGAGGTCGCCCGTTCTCTCCGTGCTGCTCAACACCGGCGGAAACCAAGTTTCTCTTTCCTCCTCGCTGAATCCATCCCATCCCGGCGACCCAGTCACCTTCCAAGCGCGCGTGAAACCTATCGTCACCTCAACTGTGCCGACCGGAACGATCGCCTTTCTCGACGGAAATCAGACGCTTGCGGTTGTTCCGCTGGTTGGAGGCAAGGCGGTGTTTTCCACTTCCAGTCTCAGCCCTGGCCAGCACCGCATCCATACGAGCTATTCGGGAGATGCGATCTTTGTTCCGGTTAAATCAAAGACCATCAGGCAGCTCGTTCAGCCTTGAACTAGATGACTCCGGAGCGGGCTTCCATCTTCGCTCGATCGAGCATGCGGACCGGGGAAATCTTGACCACGTTGTCCGGGTCGTAGTCGATCAGTTTGAGCCAATCCTCGGTGATGTCGGTCGCGGGTAGGATTTCGTTTTCGAGATACTCGGCGTTCCAGGCGACCTGCAAATCTGTCTCGCTGATTCCCTCGTCGCCGCCGCTGGCGATCGCGCGTTTGATCGCCAGCGCTTTCGCGCGTTCGACAACCGAGGCGATGATCGCGCCGCTGAGGACGTCGCTGCGATAGAGCGCTTCCTTGCGCCCACTGCGCAGCGTCACCTCGAGCAGGCGGTTCTCTTCCCGCTTCGCAAATTGCTTTTCCACTAATCGTCCAATGAGCGCGTCGAGCGCGGCCTCGGTCGATTCCGCGCCTTTCAGAAGGGTGGGGTCGTAGGGCAAATCCTTCGTTAGGTAGATCCGGTAAATCTCGCGCGCCCCTTCGCGGTTCGGCCGGCTCACTTTGATTTTGCGGTCGATCCGGCCGGGCCGCAAAATCGCGGGATCGATCAGATCGGCGCGGTTGGAGGCGAGAATGATCACCACTTCGTTGAGTGAATCGATGCCGTCCATCTCGGTGCAAAACATCGGCACGAGCGTGGAGAGGATGCTCGAGTAACGCGAGGCGCGCCGGGTGCCGAGGATGCTCTCGGCCTCGTCGATGAAAAGAAACGGCATGTAACCCTCTCGCCGTTTTTCGCGCGCGGTGGCGAAGATTTCGCGGACCATCCGCTCCGATTCGCCGACCCACATATTGAGGATCTCCGGCCCCTTGATGTGCATGAAATACTCGCGCATATCCGCGCCGGATTTGTCGCGGAGCTGCTTCGTGAGGTTGTAGGCGGTCGCTTTGCCGATGAGCGTTTTGCCGCAGCCGGGCGGGCCGTAAAGGAGGAAGCCTTTCGGCGTGGCGTGCCGAAATTTCGCGAAGAGATCTTCGTGCAAGAGCGGCAGCTCGATCGCGTCGCGGATCGCCTGCAGCGCCTCGTCCTGGCCGCCGACTTTTTCCCACGGCAGCTCGGGCACGACGTCGAGATAATGATCGCTCGCTTCGGGCCGCGCGAGCACTTCGAGCGCGACCCGGTAATTGGCATCCACGCGGACATCGTCGCCGGTTTTCAAAGCCGTCTTCGCCAGCTGCGCGGAACGCTGCAGAACCAGCGACTGCGCGCCGTGATCGGAGCCGACCCGCAGTCGATCCGTCCCGAGGACTTCGGCCACTTTCGTGACCGGCCCGGCGTTATCAAAACCGAGATCGCCGACGATGACGTAGGCTTCGTTCACTAGCACCCGCGTCCCTTTTTGCAGCTTCGCGAGACTGACCCGCGGATCGACGTTGCAATAATAATCCGCGCCGCCGACCACGATCTGCGCGGTGTCGCGCGCCGGGCTGCCGAGAAAAGTGCCGATGCGATTTGCGGGCGAGGTGACCTTTTTGATCACCTGCTCGAGCTTCTCGATCATGTCGCGCGCGTCGCCGATCATTTCCTCCTGCGCCTCAATCTCGGCCCGAAGCATCAGCAGGCGGTCGCGGACCGTCTCGTCCATCGGGAGCAGCGCGACCGCGCGGTCGAACGCTTCCAACAACGAAATCGGCTCCTCGTCGTTAGGCAAACCGCTCGCTTCCCGGTCTCGATTTCTTTCGTCGCTCATTCCCTTGATTCCCCTCGCGCTGACGCTGCGGAAAATGATACGCGTGCAGGATTCAGGCCGCAAACTTCGTGCCGGGCGGGACGGGCAAAAATCGGTTGCTGCGATCGAAGCGAGCAATTTTCGAAAGACCGCTTATTCGGCTTTCGTTCCATGATGGAGCGTCGGCTCCTGCGGTCACAATTGTTACCCGTTCGCATATCGGCTCCGCGAAGATTTATTCATGAACTTATCCGAAAGGTCGCTGTCCTGCTCGAGGAGTCGCGCGCGGACTCCGAATGACTGCAAGGGGCATATTCCCGAAACGAAGGAAAATAACCGCGAGATTACATTGTCCTGGTCTTGTTAGCCCAGTAGAAGGGAAATCTTCAACCGATTTATCCTCCTCATCCCTAGCGGCACTCGTCGCCACATCAACACACGCAGCCTTCACCGAGCACCGCGCAAGTCGCACTGGCTGGGATCAATCATGAGGCACGTTGATGATCCGGTACCGCCAGACATTCCCGCGTGCACGGTAAGGCGAAAATTACGGCTCTGGGTCGTTATCTGCCGCCACGCATTGTTACGAATGATGAGCTGGCACAGCTCACGGATACCACCCCCCGAGTGGATTGGACTAGGGAATGAATTCCGCATCGTATTCCAAAGGAAGTCTCCCTATGTCTAGTGAGCAGGGCTATTCGGACCCTTCGCATCGAAGAGGACACCGCTCGCCGCGTCCAACTTTAATCCTTAAGGAAGGCGCGGCGCTCTGGGAGTTTTCGGCGAGGCGCCGAAAACAGCACGCGAGGGCGCGTGCGCTCCCCGGAGGCTAAATGTTTTCCGCAGCCGCCATGACTACCGCCGGCTTCACCCGGGTAGCGAGGAAGGCACCGAGCAACAGCACGCCCGCACTCCAGAGTTGCGCGGAACTCAGCCGCTCCCCAAAAATCCACGCGGAAAGCGCGATCGCGCCGACCGGGCTCAGGAGTTGCAGGGTCTGCGAAAGCGCGACTCCGATCTCCCGAATCGCGATGTAATAGAGGACGTGCGCGAGACTGATGCAGGTGACCGCGGAGATCACGAGGATCCCGTTCACGTGCGCCGGCGTGTGCAGCGGGGTGTCGAGTTTTCCGAAGACCCAGGTGAGCGGACCGAGCATCGCCGAGGTCAGAAAACTGATCACGCCGAAACTGCGGATCGTCCCGAGGCGCGCGGAGGGGCGCTTCACGAGCACGCCGTAGAGCGCCCAGCAAAAGGTCGCGGTGAAGGCGATGGCGAGGCCGCCTAACGGAATTTGACCCGCGGTCCAGCCCGGTTGAAACCAGAAGACGCCGACTGCGCCGAACAACCCCAAAAGCGTGCCCACTTGGAAGCGCCATTGGCGGATAATCCAGCGTTCTTCCGGGAAAAAAATGAGCGCGAGCAGCGCGGTCATGATCACGCTGGAGCGGGTGAAAATCGCGTAGACGCCGGGCCCCATATAATAGAGCGACAAGGTCTGCGTGACCTGGTGGACGACATTCGGCAAAGCCGGGATGAGGCACGCGCCCACGACCCGCCAATCGAGCCGCGGCCCGCTTTTGCGAAAGCGGTAGAGCGCGAACGGCAGAATGGCGAGACAACCGACCGAGTAGCGGTAGAAATTTTGCGCAAACGGGTCGTAGAAGCGGTTGAGATAAAACTGGAAGAGCGACGGCGTGGACCAGATCAGGATGGTCGCGCAGACCGCGGCGTAACCTTCCGAACTGCGCGTCGCGGGCGCAACGGCAGCGGGCTTGGCTTCGGGTGCGAGCGGCATCGGCGGGAAGTTAATTTTGCTGGCCTACAAGCGATCGATCAGGGAGAAACGTAATCCTTCAAAGGAATCCCATGCACCATCTACCTACACCACTCTGTAAAGTCGCGGCTCTCGCGACATTTTTTTTGTTTGGCCTGAGCGCCCCGCTTTTCGCCATCACTCCGGAAGCCGCCAAACACGGCAACCAGGGAAACCAGCTCGCGCAGGCCGGCAAATATGACGAGGCCATCGCCGAGTTCACGGCCGCGATCAAGACCAATGTCAAGGACCCGCGCTTCTATCTGGATCGCGGCCGGGTCTATCGGCTCGCGAACAAATTGCCGGAAGCCGTAGCCGACTTCGTCAAGGCGATCGAGCTGGCGCCGGAAAGCGACGCTGGCTACTTCGAGAGAGGAGAGACCGAGCTCGCGCAGAATCAGTACGAACCCGCGCTGACCGATCTGAACAAGGCGATCGAGTTGAACTCGAACAATCCGGACGCCTACTACCGGCGCGGTTTGACCCAGTATCACCTGGAGAAATTTCCCGAGGCGATCCAGGATTACACCACTGCGATCGAGAAGAATCCGAACGAGCTCAACGCCTACAATCGGCGCGCCGACGTTTACGTCACGATGAACCAGTACGAGAAGGCACAGCCGGATCTGGAAGCTGCTCTCCGCCTGAAGCCGGATGATGCCGCGACGGTCCAGCGATTGCAATTTGTGAAGAACAAGATCGCGGAGGCGAACAGGCCGGCGCCGGTTCAGTCCACGCCGACTCCGCCTCCACCTCCTCCGGCCGCAGTCCACCAGGCAAGTCTTCTCACCCCCTTGAATATCGGCATCGGGGTGGCCGTGCTGGTCGTGCTTCTCTTCATCATCATTCTGATCGCGAAGAAAAAATCCCAAAGCAGCGATCTGTAGCCGTCGCCCTGTGGGCGACACCGGATCGGCACGGAACGGCAATTGCCGCCCATTCCCACGCTGCGCGCAGCGCGGCGGCTACGGCTGTGCCCAGAGGCGGAAATTGTCTTTGACACCGCTAGGCGGGCGGTTAGCTTGCCCCCGCTTTTTCGGAGATCGAGGAAAAGTCCCATGGTCGTTCAAATTGTTGACCGGCTCTGGGACTTTCGCTTCTAACGACGAGTCAGCGACCGGTTTGTCCCGCGTCTGCGGGGGCGAGCTCGATATGAACAGCGGCCCACATAGCTCAGTTGGTAGAGCACGTCCTTGGTAAGGACGAGGTCACCGGTTCAAGCCCGGTTGTGGGCTCCAGTGCTCGCGGCCGGCTAAATCACCCTAACGAAAAGACAGCAGCAAAAAAGTAAGCAACCCAAGGAGAATTCCAGATGGCTAAGGATAAGTTTCAACGCAACAAGCCGCACGTGAACGTCGGCACAATCGGTCACGTCGATCACGGCAAGACCACTCTCACCGCCGCGATCACCACCGTGCTCGCGAAGAAAGGCTTTGCCCAGGCGCGCGCTTACGATTCCATCGACGCCGCTCCGGAAGAAAAAGAGCGCGGCATCACCATCTCGACCGCGCACGTGGAATACGAGAGCGACAAGCGCCACTACGCGCACGTCGATTGCCCCGGCCACGCCGATTATGTGAAGAACATGATCACCGGCGCCGCCCAGATGGACGGTGCGATCCTGGTTGTCTCGGCTGCCGATGGTCCAATGCCGCAAACCCGGGAGCACATCCTCCTCGCGCGTCAGGTTGGCGTGCCTTCGGTCGTCGTTTTCCTGAACAAAGTCGACATGGTCGACGATCCCGAACTTCTCGATCTCGTCGAGATGGAAGTGCGCGATCTGCTCACCCAATACGAATATCCCGGCGACACGATCCCGATCGTCAAGGGTAGCGCGCTCAAAGCGCTGAACGGCGACGCCGAGCAGGAAGCCCAGATCCTCGCGCTCATCGCGGCAGTTGATGATTATATCCCAGTGCCGGAGCGCCCCATCGATCAGCCCTTCCTCATGCCGGTGGAAGACGTCTTCAACATTGAAGGCCGCGGCACCGTCGCGACCGGTCGGGTCGAGCGTGGCATCCTCAAGAAGATGGAAGAAGTCGAAATCGTCGGCCTCACGGATACGGCGAAGACGACCGCGACCGACATCGAAATGTTCCGCAAGCTCCTCGACGAGGCGCGCGCCGGTGACAACGTCGGTGTCCTGCTCCGCGGCGTGAAAAAAGACGACGTCATGCGCGGTCAGGTCATCGCCAAGCCGGGCTCGATCAAGCCGCACAAGAAATTCAAAGCCGAAGTCTACGTCCTCTCGAAGGAAGAAGGCGGCCGTCATACGCCGTTCTTCACCAACTACCGCCCGCAATTTTACTTCCGCACGACCGACGTGACGGGCAGCGTGAAGCTGGCCGAAGGCGTCGAGATGGTCATGCCGGGAGACAACGTTTCCGTCGAAGTGGAGCTCGGCACGCCGATCGCCATGGAGAAAACGATTCGGTTCGCTATTCGCGAAGGCGGCAAAACCGTCGGCGCGGGTCGCGTGAGCGAAATTCTGGACTAGATTCAAATTTCCTTCTCCTGCTCATGCGCTTGCTCCTAATCCCAACGGAGCGGAGCAGGAGCAGGATTAAGAGCAGGAGCAGGATTCAATATAGGTCAGTAGCTCAATTGGTAGAGTTGCGGTCTCCAAAACCGTCGGTTGGGGGTTCGAGTCCCTCCTGGCCTGGTTGGAAACTCGTTAGCGCATGATTACAAAATCTAAAAATTTCTTCTCCGAAGTTCGGCTCGAACTCGTCAAGGCCTCTTGGCCCTGGGACCCGAAACAGAAGGGGATGAAACGCTACAAGGAGCTGACCGACTCCACCATTGTCGTGATCGTCGCGATGCTGCTCATGGGCGGCTATGTCGCCCTCTTCGATTTCATCCTCGTTAACGTGATCCACTTTTTTACCCGCCTCTAAATCATGGGACAGGTCGCTGCTGCAAAAGATCAATGGTACGTCGTGCACGTCCTCTCCGGTCAGGAGAACAAAGTGCGCGAGAACATTGAGAAGCGCGTCAAGACAGAGGAGATGACCGACGTCGTCTACGAAGTGCTCGTCCCGACTGAGCGCGTCTCCGAGATCAAGCGCGGCAAAAAGAGCGAGACCACGCGAAAATTTTTCCCGGGTTACCTGATCGTGAACATGCATCTCCTTGATGAGGAGAATCAGCTCATCGGGCGCACCTGGTATTTCATCCGTGAAACTCCGGGCGTAATCGGTTTCGCCGGCACCAAAGACCGCCCCATCCCGATGCGGCAATCCGAAGTGGACAGTATGCTCGCGCAAATGCGGGAGCGTGAGGAAAAGGTCAAACCAAAGGTCAGCTTCGAAGTCGGCGAGACCGTGAAGGTGGCCGACGGCCCCTTCCAAAACCAAAGCGGTATCGTCGAAGAGATCGATCCGGAACGCGGCAAGTTGCGTGTCTCGGTCACCATTTTTGGTCGTGCTACGCCGGTCGAACTCGAATACTGGCAAGTCGAGCGCGGCTAACGAAAAGTATGAAGGAAGAAGGCAGAATGAAGAAATTTTGCCGTCTCCTTCGCTCTGCCTCTGGTTCTTAATTCATCCTTCATCATTCTTACTTCTCTTCACCATGGCTAAAGAAATCGTCGCTCACATCAAACTGCAGATCCCGGCCGGACAGGCCAACCCGGCGCCTCCCGTCGGCACCGCGCTCGGACCACGCGGCGTCAACATCATGGCGTTCTGCAAGGAATTTAATGCCGCCACCCAGAAGCAGGCGGGGGACATCCTCCCGGTCGTCATCACCGTCTTTAAGGACAAGTCATTCACCTTCATCACGAAGAGCCCACCTGCCGCGATCCTCTTGAAAAAGGCCGCGAACATCGCCGCCGGATCGAAAGAGCCCAACAAAACCAAAGTCGGCAAGGTCACGCGCAAGCAAATCATGGACATCGTGAAGACGAAGGGTAAAGACCTGAACTCGCGCACCGACGAAGCCGGTTTCCGCATCATCGCCGGCACCGCCCGCCAGATGGGCCTCGAAGTCGTCGATTAAGCCGCGCTGCTCCGCGACTCTCGAATTCGTTAGGCATCGCGGTCGCGTTGCGGCCTCTGTTCGCGCGGCCTAAGATCGCAATCCATGGAGCAGATCATCCAATTCGGTGGCCTCCTCCGGTCGCTCCTGCTCTGGGTGCGAAACCGTCCGCTCAGCGCGCTCCTCTTCGCGGCGACGATCGCGATCGTTGTTTACTTTTTCGGCTTCCTCCGGCTCTACGCGAATCAATCGCAACCGATCTGGGAATGGGCCTGGCTTCGTTTCCTCCCGCAATACAATCAGGAACACAGCAAACTCATCCCGCCGCTTGTCCTCTTCCTGCTCTGGTATCACCGCGAGCAGATTCGCCAGGCGCCGCGCGCTGGCAGCAATCTCGGGCTGCTTTTCATCGCCTGGGGCGTCGTTTGCTACATCGTCGCTGCTCGGGCTTTCCAGCCGCGGGTCGCGCTTTTCGGTTTCCCTTTTCTGATCTACGGCGTGGTCCTCTTTCTCTGGGGACGCGAAATGGCGCGAATCCTTCGCTTCCCGATCGCGCTGCTTTTTTTCATGATCCCGCTCGGCGCGCTCGAGCAGACGACCTTCCGCCTGCAATTCCTCATTATCGGCGTCGTCAAAGTCCTGAGCGGTCTCTGCGGCATTGCTATTTACACCGTCGGCACCTCCATCCGTCCGGTGCACGGCGACTGGGGATTTGAAATTGCGGAGGGCTGCAGCGGCATTCGTTCGTTGATTGCGATGATCATGCTCACGGCGATCTACGTGCATCTGCGGGAGACCATGATGTGGAAGAAAGTCGTGATCTTGCTCGCGTCCGTGCTCTTCGCCATCGTGGGAAATGCCGGACGGATTTTCACCATCATCCTGCTCGGACATTTCGGCTTCCCGAAGTTCGCCGGCGGCATCTACCACGATTGGTCGAGCCAGTTGCTCTTTTTCCCGATCGCGTTGCTCTGCATGCTCGGATTCAGCCGGCTCCTGAATATCGATTACGGGAAGTGGTTTGGAAAAAATGAAGCAAAGGAGGCCGTCGCGCATGAGCAATAGGCGTCTGCTCGTTCTGCTTCTCATTCTCGGGGTGGGTTTCAGCGGGATTTTCTTTTTGCCCGCGGCCGCGGAAATCCAGCCAGCCGGGATCAAGCTCGAGCTCCCGGATTTCGTCGGGAAGTGGTATGGGACCAACCAGAAGATCACGGCGCGTGAACTGGAGACACTCGCCGGGGATACGGAATTCGCGCGCAAGCTTTACACCGATGCCGCGGGTAACTCGATCTTTGTCTCCATCGTCCTCTCCGGAACCGACCTGGATAACAGTATTCATCGGCCGGAGCGATGCCTCCCGGCACAAGGCTGGACGATTGCCGATACCAGTAAACTGAAAATTCCGATGCAATCCGGCGGCAAGCTAGGTGTCACCCGGCTTCACGACGTCCGACAGTTACCGCTTCGGGACGGGGGGATGATTTCCGTCTACAACCTCAACTACTATTGGTTCGTGGGTTACCATCATCTCACCGCTTCGCATTTGCAGCGGGAGATGCTCGACATCCAGGATCGAGTCTTCAAGGGCTACAATCAGCGCTGGGCCTACATCACGGTCGCGGCCGATATTACCGATGGGCTGGTTCTTTTCGGTCGTTCCGAAGCCAAGACCGACGCCATGATTCAGGACTTTATTCGCCAGATTTTCCCTGAGATCTCAAAGGAGCCGGCGAACCTGGCCGGTAAATCGCAAAAGCCGGTAACTCTTTCGTCACTTTGAAATCATGGCGCGTGAGATAAGCGCGGATCTGGCCGGAAGAGTCGTAGATGTCGGGCTTGGAGAGAATCACCAGGTCGGGCGGTGAGAAATTGTCCCCTTGGGGTGGTGACGAGGTGATCTGCCCGCTGCCGAGTGGCAGGTGATAATAAAACCCGGTGCTGAGATCGGCCAGCCACCAGACTTTTTCTCCGCTCGCCAGAGCTTTGTGCGCGAGGCTGGCGGCCGATCGATAGTCATCGCGTCGGTGACGCGGCGCGAAACGAATTT
>JBBSED010000013.1:0-84152 GCA_038240025.1 Chthoniobacterales bacterium | reverse complement strand
GTCTTCGATCAGGACCATGCGCCGGCGCAGGGTAGCCAAGCCGGGCCGGTTTTAGCGCACTGGATTTCCCTGGTGAACATCGTCTCGAAGCATTTCCCATGATCGTGATTTTGACCATCGTGAAGCAAGAAATAGGGACCGCGAGGCAACTGGCAATCGTTTCATCCGCGGCCTGCCTGTCGGCATTGCCGGAACCACATCCGGCAATTGCTCTCGCGAGCTACCAGCTCGCCTAACGCCATCAGTCTAGGGCAGGCAACCGGGGTCCGTTGGCCGCTCAAATAGGATCATAGTTGTGATTGACAAAAAAATCCGGCCTCCTACAACGGAGTCGTTCCAAATATGAGAAATAAAATAATGAAAATATCCTCCTTAAATCGCAGCGCCTCCTCAGCTTTTTTACAGAACTGGGTGAGAGTCGCTGTCGTCGTGTTATCGATCGGCACTGCGCTCGCTCAGACGAGCTATATCTACGTTGAAAGCAACATTGGGGAAAGCGCCAACCGAAATTCCCTCTTCGCTTTCAGCAACGACGGGCTTGGAAACTTAACCCCCTTGCCAGGCGCTCCATTTCTGACGAGCGGGACCGGCGTCGTCGACTCCGGCGGTGGACCGACGGATCCGTTTAATGCCGACCAGCAGGTGATCGCGCGGAAGGACGGTAGCCAGCTTTTTGCCGTAAACGGCCATACGAACACGATCGCCGCCTTTACGATCAACGCCGATGGAACGCTGACCACAGTGCCGGGATCTCCTTTCCCATCGGGCGGGCAAGACCCTGCCAGCGTGGGACTGATGGATGACTCCGGGTTTGTGACTTTGGTCGCGGTTAATAAGAACGAGGATCCCGACCAAGACATCGCGGGGGACGTGCCCAATTACACGACGTTCACAGTCGCTTCGGACGGAAGCCTAACAATGAACCCAGGTTCAACCCTCGACCTTCCGGCTGACTCTTCCCCTACGCAGGCGTTGATTCGGTCCGGAGTGCATCTGCTCTTTGGAATGGAAGACACCACTTCCAGGCTTGTCACCTACAGGATCAAGAAGGATGGCACCCTCTCGCAGCTCGCTGCGGTCCCTCCTCCTGTTCTGGACTTCTTCCTGGGAGAGACCCTGAATCCAAAATCAAAACTGAGAGTTCTGTATGCCGGTCTTCCCATCACGAACCAAGTAGCTGTCTACACTTATGACAGCTTTGGACTTCTATCTTTTGTCCGGACGGTCCCGAGCCCTAACGGGGCCGCAATCTGCTGGCTGACGACCAACACCGCGGGCACGCTCCTCTACACGGCTGAGACAGAGAGCGGCACAATAACCGATTATGACATCACGGACCCGGTGAACCCTGTTTTGCTGCAACAATTAACCCTAAGCGGGAGCGCCAAAGACATGAAGCCGCATAATATCGCGCTCGATCCTACGGGGAAGTTTCTCTATGCTGTTGCCGGAGCCAAGCTGCATGTGCTGGACATTACTGCTGACGGTACGATGAGTGAAACCCGCAGTCCCGCCGCCCTCTCAGTGGCATCCCGCGAAACACCCGTCGGTCTTGCTGTCGTCCGGAAGTAGAATCACTCAGGTTCCGTAATGGAGATCGCCACAGAGCAGACTGGCACGCTTTGATGAATGGCCCGATGAATGTGGAATGGGTGGCTGCGCTCAGCGACGATGGACCTGCGCCTAACGAGTAGAATTTTCCGCTCGGACTTGTGCGGCCCTCGCCGAAAAAGTGCGAAAGTTGAATCGGAAGGCACCGAAGCTCCGCTGCTGAGCGGCCAGGATCGGAGGAAAAGCGAAGAGCACCGGCAACGCACTGCGACTCCGCGGCGGCTTTCAACACCATCCACCGCGGCCAATCCAAATCCGGCGCTCCCACAGTGTGGCGTAACATACTGCGCCATTCCATTAACGCCCGTTCGACGTGGCCGTGCCGCGGCAAATCGGAAGTGAGTTTATAGCGACCACTTTGATTCGTGACGACTCCGCGAGTCAAGGGGGTGCAAGCCGCCCGCCTCCGCTTTCCGGCCGATCAACGTCCGCAAATCTATTACAAAAACCACAGCGAATTGTCGGAGCATCACCAACTCGTTCCGCTATTCCGTAACACCTTTCCTTTAGTCGCAGATGGGGCCGCGGCAACATTAGCAAGGATTGCGGCGATCTCGCAGCCTCGGCTGCGTTCGCATTGCAAAAGCGTATCGTCGCGCGATTCCGTTGAGCGTTTTTTTTCGACTCTAGCCGCGTCGCGGCAACCGGTCATGCGAGAAATGTCCCCGGCGGGAATCGAACCCACATTTAAGGTTTAGGAAACCCTTGTTCTATCCGTTGAACTACGGGGACAAGTAATGGAAAACAAACGAGTTATATGAATTAGGTGAATCGTTGAGAAATCACTTTTGTCAGTTAAGGGCCATTTCGTCTACAGTTGTGCCATGTCCTAGGGATCGTCCCCGAGATCAGGTAAGGCGAGCCGCGCTTCAACATCACCGGTTACTACGAAAGCGGTCGCGGAGCGAGAAAGTATTTCAAGAGCCGGGCCGAAGCGCAAACGTCCGTGGACGTCGAGACCAGCAAGCTGGAGAATCTGGGGTTGCGGGCAACGCACATTGGCGGTGCGCTGGCTGAAGATGCAACCCGAGCCTATGATTTGTAAAAATCGCACAACGTCACGGTGCTGGCAGCCGCGCGGATAGTCGATGGCGCCCTGACGAGGCTGACGGCGACTGGAGGCACGATCAAGCGAGCCGTGGAATTCTATGTCCGCGCCACCACGGTATTGAACGAGCCCGTGGTGAGACTGAAGAGCGCATCTTGGCCCTCGCAGAGCTGCCCATTCCTGCTGGAACTCGCCGTACCCAGACGGGCAGGGAAACGTGAACGCTGCCGCAAGAAAATCGCGGTTGGCGAATTATTGCGGACCTTCGCCGATCAAATCCCCTATTTACTATTGAAAAGGATGCCATGCATGACCCCGCTCCCATCTTCCCGACAGAATGCCACACTCGACGCCGCGCCACGCGTCGCTCGCCCCGCAAGGTTTAGAACTGCGAGACTAGGGTGCCGTCACGGCTCCAATCTCCGCGGATGCCCGGTGTTTGGATGAACCACCGGCGACCAGAATCGTGTCGTTGTTAAGAAGCGTTGCGGTGTGGCCGGAGTGTGATCCCTTCATTCTCCCTCTCGTCCAAGTGCCGCTAGCTGTGTCATACAGGGCCCAGGTGTTCGGCGCGCCTGTCGACACGTCGCCCGTCAGCACGACGTTCCCGTCCAAAAGAGTGGCGCGATCACTATAACGAGGCGCAGGTAACGGAGCGGTCGCGGTCCACATGCCCGTAGCTGGGTCGTAAAGCTCAGCGCTGGCAGTCGCCCCTCTCCCATCGAAGCCGCCCGCCACCAGCACCTGACCGTTCGGCAAGAGCGTAGCTGTATGATTGCTGCGCCCGACCGCGAGGCTCCCGGTGGCGGTCCAGTCGCCCGTCACCGGATCATAAATTTCCGCCTCGGTTAGGAAGTTGCTCTTGTTCTGCCCAGCGGCGGCCAAAACGCGGCCATCGTTCAGGAGCGTGAGCGTAAAAGCCGCGCGTCCCTTTAGAAGGCTACCGGTCGGCGTCCAGGTCTCAGTCGCTCGATCGTAAAGCTCGGTGATGGTGGGATACGTAGTGCCCGGTCCTGCTCCGACTCCCCCGGCCACGAGGACTTTGTCGCTGTTGAGCGAAACGGCCTCGTGGAGCGCACGCACGGTCGACATACTGCCGGTCAGACTCCACTGACCGGTCACCGGATCGTAGACCTCCGCCGAGTCGACCAACCCGGTACCGTCCTGCCCACCGGTGACAAGGAATCGACCATCAGTCAGCAAGGTGCCGGTGTGAGTTACGCGGGGAGTGGACATGCTCCCGGTGAAGCTCCAGTGGCCCGACGCCGGATCGTATAACTGTGCGCTGGTCAAAATGCTCGGGACCCCATCCTCGCCTCCAGCGATGAGCACGTCACCGTTCAGGAGCAAACCGGCGACCTGATAAAAAACGATACCGTTCGTCGCGCCCGTCGGCGTCCAAGTGAGACCGTTCTGAGCAGGCGCTTGTGCGAAGGCATGAGCCGCCAGCGACGCAGTGGTGAGAAATAGAAGTCGGGCGATGGGAGAGCAGGGAAATTTCATTCCGGAGATTTCCCATTTTGAGAGAACCAGTCAAGGTTAAACCAGTGCGCGGCGTGAGTGAGACTAGAATGCTTCACCCGCGATAAACCCTCATGGCGTCGGCGCTTCATCGCGCGAAGCTTTATTCTTCTGTCCTTCCCCCTGCTACCAAAACAACACGGCCTTGATCGACCAAAAACTCTACCTCTTAAAGAGCTACCCTTGAAGGAGCAGAACAGCCTTGGTTCGAGGGGAACAGCAAGATAACCTTATGCGCAGATCAAGAGCTAACTTGACTTAATCACATGTCTGTCTGCAGCGCCTGATTAGTTGTCATGTTTCAAGACGTTGTCCGCACGGAAAAGGTCGTCCAGAAAGGTGGTGGTTGAAAACCAAACCCAACGCCTTCCCGCACGGACAACATGCACGCTCATGCCAGACTCGCGCCTCTGATGCGAGCAGAAACGATCGCTCATCTTACTTCCCACCACCTCTCCCTGCGCGCCATTGCGTTAGCGAAAGAACGGCCCGCCGCTGGCCCCGGCGCGCGCGCCAAGCCGGCATCCCGCCCCAGCTCCAGGATCGTTCCTCGGTCCCGCTGCGCCAGCCCCGCAAAACCAGCGCCAAGCTCGAAGCCCATATCCTCGCCCCCGCGCCGCGAACTCAAACCCGAGTCGCTAGGCGTCGCCGAATTTCGTGAGCGGAATAGATTGACACGGTTCTGCGCTTCTGGGAGCACTGGCACATGAAACTAGCTCGTCGAACGCTCGCCATCAGCACCATTGGAATCATCCTCATTATTCTCCTTATCCTGGCACTCGGCGGCGGCGGCCTGGCCGGTGGCGGATATTACTACGGCCCGGGTGGATTGCTCCTGATCATCCTTATTATCCTGCTCGTGATGGGCCGGCTCTAGGGGCGATCACGGTCGGCAGTAATAGGCGAAAGACAGAACCGTCTCGCCTCGGATGCTCAATCGCCCCTCCGTCGCGCCGAAAAGCGCGGTTCTTCCGAACAGGGTGAGTTCTCGACTCCGGGGAGCACAGGCGGCTCGCCTGTCGTTCGGCGCGGCTCGCGCCGAACATCGCGCGAAACGACGCCACGGAAGACAAACTCGCACTTGGTTCCACGAGTTGCGCTGCGCGCAAAAATGCAGCTGACGAGCCGCTCCCGCAGCCGCGGGACGGCCGGCCAGCGGCCCGTCGCTCCCCGGACTCTAGCCCTCCGCGAAGTAGAAGATGATGAGTCCGACGATGAGGAGGAATAGAACCAGGAACGTGATCTTGCTCCAACTCTTCGGATATTTTCCGGCGAGAGCCCCCGTGACTCCGTTGGCCACGATGCGATAGGTGGTGCCGCCGTATTGGTAGTTCAGGAGCCAGACCGGCAGGAGGATGTGCTTGAAAGTCTGGCCGCTATAATTGGCAGACACCTGTAGGTTGCGCTGAGTGTCGCCCGGCACTCGCGCGGCACAGAGTTTCCGCAGCTTCGTTTCCATGAGCTCGCGTGAGTTTTGCGCAGCGGCGACGAGGTCGATCTGATATTGCTCGACCACCCAGCCCGAGACATAACCAGCGTCGTAAGGCGCTAACTCTTTCGTCGGAAACGGCTCGATCCCACGGAGTAAGTCTGGGGGCACGCCGCGGGAGGCGGGGACAAGCTCGTCGTCGAACAAGTGATCGAGCGCGCCGCTCGCCTCCTCCCAGCGGACGTGCTGCACCTGCCGTGTCTGCGAGTTACCCTTGGAATCCGTATACGTCTCCGTGGTATAATAATAGTAACCGGCTTCCGCAGTCCATTGCGCCGCGACCTGGGCGTCGAAGGTCCAGTAGGGGAGATAGAGCCCATGAATGGTATCGGTAAACGCGCGGGTCTTGAAGCGATTCGGTGCAAACCAGCGGCTCCGATACCAGTCATGCACTTTCTCGCGGACCTGGGCCTGGGTGAGCTGGAAAGGCAGGACACTCTCTGGCCGGATCGTCGCTTTGATCTCATCATATGGCACGAGCGACGGCGAGCCGCAGAAGTCACAGGTCTGGGCCACGCGATCGGGCTTAAAAACGGAGATGGCCTGGCAGCTCTGGCATTTCACCGAGCGGGTCTCCGCCTGCCAGCCGCGATCGCTCGCCGGAATCGCCCGGAGCGCTTCCGCAAGGTCGAGTTCCTTCACCGCGCCCTCTGCCGCCGTCGGCGGCTGCATCGGCGAAACCGTTCCGCAGAAAGGGCACACCAACGCCTGCTTCGCCGGCGACCATTCTGCCGCCCCGCCGCAGGAGGGGCATTCGAAACGCTTTTGTGCGGTGAGGTCGCTCATCGTGTCGCGCCCGGCCGGTGTTTACGGCGAGGGCAAAGCACACCGGGCGAGACGCCCGGTTGCCCCAGAGGCAGGATGCCTGTGCTGCGGCGACCCTTCGCGGTCACGTTTTTTAACTCTGCAGGAACTCGCTCAACGCCGCGCGCGTGATGCGATAGCTGGCGCCGATCTTTTTCCCTTTCAGGTCGCCTTTCTCCAGGCTTTGCATCACGTCCGACTCGTTTACGCCCAGCGCCTCCGCCGCTTGCGCGGGTGAAAGGAGTTCCGGCATCTCCGAAGGACTCGGCGCGGCGGCTCCAGGGGTCGCTGGGCTCCCCGAGGCCGCGGTCGATTGCAGCGAATTCTGCTGCTGCATGATCTGCTGCGCCATCGCGAGCCCGACCGCCATCTCGGTCGCGACCCCGCCCGCGCTGCCTCCTTTTTCCATCCCCTGCGCCATCTGGAATTTCACGTAGTCATTCAAATTCCCGACCGCGGCCATGCTCGAGCGCTTATCGATCGCCTGTTCCACCTCCGGCGGCACGGAGACATTCTCGAGCACGAAACTCGCCAGCTCGATGCCGTATTTAGCCTGGATGATCGGGTTGATCAGCGGCAGCAAAGCCTCGCCCAGATCCTGATAGCGGGTAGCGACATCGAGCACCGGGATTTTCGCGGTCGCGATCGCGTCACTGAAGATGCTCACGATCCGGGACCGCATCGTCTCGGCGAATTCATCGAGCCGGAAATTGCGATCCGAGCCTGCGACTTCCTTGAGCATCAGCTTGGGATCGCTAACCCGGAAATCGTAGGTGCCGAAAGCCCGCACCCGCACGATTCCGAAATCCTGGTCACGCAACATGATTGGGTTCGGCGTACCCCATTTATTTCCGGTGAAAAGCCGCGTCGTGACAAAATAAACATCCGCTTTGAAAGGCGACTCGAAGCCGTACTTCCACGACTTCAGCGTGGTCAGGATCGGGATGTTGTCGGTCGTTAGGCTATGCTTGCCCGGGCCAAAAGTGTCGCCGAACTCGCCGAGATAAACGAATTGCGCGACCTGCGATTCGCGCACGATCAACTGCGCGCCCCGCTTGATCTCCGCGTCGTTATCTTCGAAGCGGAATGAGATCGTATCGCGCGAGTCGTCGGTCCACTCGATAATCTCGATCGCCTGGCTGCGGATGAAATTGAGGATGCCCATGGCGGGAATTTAGCGCCCGATTGCGAAACGGAAAGATGTTCCTCTTCCCCGTCACGCGCAGTCGCTTCGCGGGACGGTTCGAACGGGCGAGGGGAGGGAAAGGCGGGACTTCCGCCTTATTTTTTGATGGAGATCTTGTTCTCGACCGAGCTCACCCCGGCGACCGTTTTTGCCAGGTTTTCCGCGGCGCTTTTTTGATCGTCCGAGACGACAAACCCACTGAGCTGGACCGTCCCCTTGAAGGCGGCGACCTGCACGTCGGGAAACTTGAAACTGCTCGAGCTCGCAAAAGTTGCCTTCACCTGGTCGGCGAGCTTTTGGTCGTCCTGTTGTTCGGCGCTCGTGCGTTCGGCCGTTTCCTTCTGGCAGCCCGTCAACATCGAGCTCGAAAGCGCGACGGAGGCAATGGATGCTAACACTGCGAGACGGATTGTTTTCATGCGGTCTTTTCCCACTGTTCCACGACGCTGCCAAGATTCTTTTTTGGCGGCGTGATGTTTCTCCTGCACAGGGCCCTGCGTGTCCTCAAGGCGACGACTGCGTGCTCCCTGTCGTTAGGTTCAAGAAATCGGGGCCAGTGCTAACTGTCACCTGGCCGCTTCCTGTCGGTCGTTACGCCGGGACGTGATCCTTCAACTCGGTGCCGCCATCGGCCCGCGCGCAGTGGGCGCAGCAGAAAATGCGGTCGCCTTCCTGCACGTCGTGGCCGATGACGCGGCAACCGCAACGCGTGCAATGGGGCGCGAGCGCATGGATGGCGCATTCAAAGCTGTCGAAGACATGCTTTTTACCTTCCATGATCACTTCAAACGCTTTCTCGTAATCGTTTCCGCAAACTTCGCATTGAGCCATATCAATGGATCGTGCGGGGCCGTCAGATTGGCTCCTTGAAACTCCGTGTGGCAGGCGCTGAAAAGGGATCTTATGAGGCAGTCATTTTTTGCCCACTGCCGACCGTGTTCCAGATGAACTCGCGCAACTCCGTGGCGGCGCAGGAGAGGTGGCGACGCTTGTTCCAGACGAGCGCGATCGTGCGGGTCGGTTTCGGCCTGCCTAACGATCGATAGCTGACCCGGGCCGAGGATTCCCGCGCCATCGCCGGGGCCAGGGAAATGCCGACGCCGGCAGCGACCAGCGCCTGCACGGTCTCCATCTGCGCGCTCCGGCAACTAATCTGCGGGGTGAAACCCTTCGCGTAGCAGAACTGCAGGCTCTGGGTGCCAAGACAATGGGTATCGGCCATAAAGATGAATTTTTCCGGTTCGAGATCGGCGCCGGTCACGACGCGTTTGCGCAGCAGCGGATGGCGCTTCGGCAGGACGAGCAGCAGCTCTTCGCGGAAGAGCGGGCGCACCTCGACCCGCGGCGACTCAATCGGCAGACTAACGAAGGCAAGATCGATCTCGTGATTTTCGAGCGCGCGGAGGGCGCGGTCGGTTGTCTCCTCATGGACAATGGTGGAAACCTCCGGGCAACGTCGGGCGAAGCCGCGGATGATTCGCGGCAGGAGGTAAGGCGCGATCGTGGGAAGGGCGGCCAAGTCCACCTGACCGCGCGGGTCGCCCCGCAGGTCGCGCACTTCGCGGCGGGCTTCGTGCAGTTCGTGCAACACTCTCTCGGCGCGGGCGCGGAAGACCTCGCCGGCCGGGGTGAGCAGAACACTGCGCGCTTTGCGTTCAAAAAGCTGCTCGCCCAGATCCTTTTCCAGCTTCAAAATCTGCTGGCTCAGCGAGGGCTGGGCGACGTGGCAACTCTCGGCCGCCCGGCTAAAATTTCCGGCCTGGGCGACCGCGAGGAAGTAGCGAAGCTGGTGGATTTCCATAGGCAAAGACTATCGGCGAAATAGGGAAGGCGTCTTTCCTTCCTATCGCACTAATTGTTACCTTGCTCATGCGCTCGTGGAGCGCGCAACCACCAAAACGTCAGTCGAAAGGAAATTATGCCGAAGATCAAACGCCCAAGAGAGAACACCGCGACGGGGAAAATCAAGGAGCTCGCGCCCGACATTTCCGAGATGGCCGGGACCACCCTGACCTCGAATCAGGGCGCGCCGATCAACGACACGAACAACACCCTCAAGGCCGGCGAACGCGGGCCGTCGTTGCTCGAGGATTTCCTCATGCGCGAGACGATCACGCATTTCGATCACGAGCGGATCCCGGAGCGCGCGGTCCATGCGCGCGGCGTCGCGGCGCACGGTTATTTCCAGGCTTACAAAAACCACTCCGATCTCACCCGCGCCGGTTTCCTGAACGACCCGTCGCGGCAGACGCCGGTCTTCCTCCGTTTCTCCACCGTGGCTGGCTCGCGCGGCTCGAGCGATCTGGCGCGCGACGTCCGCGGTTTCGCGATCAAGTTTTACACCGACGAAGGCATCTTCGACATGGTCGGGAACAACATCCCAGTCTTCTTCATCCAGGACGCGATTAAGTTTCCCGATCTCATCCACGCGGTGAAACCGGAGCCGCATAACGAGATTCCGCAGGCTGCCTCGGCGCACGACACCTTTTACGACTTCATCTCCCTCTCGCCGGAAACCTTTCACATGCTCATGTGGGTGATGTCCGATCGCGCGCTCCCGCGCAGCCTGCGGATGATCGAAGGCTTCGGCATTCACACCTTCCGTTTCATCAACGCGGCCGGGAAATCGCGCTTCGTGAAATTCCATTTCAAGCCCAAGCTCGGGATGCATTCCGTCCTCTGGAGCGAAGCCCAGCAGATCTCCGGCAAGGATCAGGATTTTCATCGTCGCGACCTCTGGGACGCGATCGAAGCGGGCGACTTTCCGGAGTGGGAATTCGGCGTCCAGGTCGTGGAGGAAAAGGACGAACATAAGTTCGACTTCGATCTGCTCGACCCGACGAAGCTGATTCCGGAAGAGCTGGTGCCGATCACGCCGTTAGGCAAACTCGTGCTGAATCGCAATCCCGATAACTACTTCGCCGAAACCGAGCAGGTCGCGTTTCATCCGGGCCACCTCGTGAGCGGGATCGACTTCAGCAACGACCCGCTGCTGCAAGGCCGGCTCTTCAGTTACACCGACACCCAGCTCACCCGCCTCGGCGGACCGAACTTCGCGCAGATCCCGATCAACCGGCCGACCTGCCCGATGCACAATAACCAGCGCGATGGTCACATGCAGCAGATCGTGAATCGGGGCGAGACCAGTTACTTCCCGAACGCGATCAGCGGCGGTTGCCCGATGCAGGCGAAGGAGGACATGGGCGGGTTCGTTAGTTACATGGAGAAGATGCAGGGCGCGAAAGTGCGCGGGAAGACGGATAAATTCTTCGATCACTTCAGCCAGGCCGCGCTCTTTTTCCAGAGCCAAGCCCCGCACGAGCAGCAACACATCATCGACGCGCTCACCTTCGAGCTCGGGAACGTCACCCGGCCGGCGATCGTCGAGCGCATGCTCGGGATGTTGAACAAGGTTGATAAGGGTCTGGCCGGCGGCATCGCCAAGGGGCTCGGGATGAAAGTCCCAGGCTCGGTCGAGGGCCGGGTCAATCAGGCGGTGGGCGCGGATGCCGGCCGGAACACGGAGTCGAAGCCGATGAAGAATACCTACGGCACTTCGCCCGCGCTCAGCATGATGAACACGGTCAAGGACACGATCCAAACCCGGCGCATCGCCTTCCTCGTGGCCGACGGCGTAAACGACGGCGAGCTCAACGCGATGAAGAAAGCCCTAACGAGTGCGGGAGCGATGGTGAAGATCATCGGGCCGCATGGCGGCAGCGTGCAGAGTGCCAAAGGGACGGAAGTGAAAGTGGATATCAGCCTGCATAATGCGACCTCGGTCGTCTTCGACGCGGTCTATGTGCCGGGTGGGGCGAAGAGTGCCGCGAGTCTGGCGGCGGATGCCCGGGCGATC
This sequence comes from Chthoniobacterales bacterium, assembly GCA_038240025.1. GTDB lineage: Bacteria > Verrucomicrobiota > Verrucomicrobiia > Chthoniobacterales > UBA10450 > Palsa-1392. The sequence continues at coordinate 72,637 of JBBSED010000013.1, read as the reverse complement.
CACTTCGTGAATGAGGCCTACAAACATTGCAAGGCTCTGGCCGCGACGGGCGAAGGGGCGGATGTGCTCCACGCCTCGGCGATCGACTTCGAGAACGACGCAGCCAAAGGTGATTTCGCCCTGCTGGCCGACGAGAAAGCCGAGGTCGGCAAAGTCTCGAAGAAATTCATCAAAGCGATCGCCCAGCATCGCAACTGGGACCGGGAACAAGTCGCGAAAGCCATTCCGGCTTAGAGCGAGTCATCCACCTTGGAGTGTAGACGTTTCGCTGGCGAAACGCGGTGGTGGCGCAGGCCGCCAGAGTCGGTACCCGCGTTTCGCACAGCGAAACGTCTACACGAGAGGTGCCGGCACGCTCCTAGGGGAGAGCCTAGCCAGGGCGTGGATCGAGGGTCCGCGTCCGGGTGGGAACGGCTGGCCGATGGTCGTTAGGCGCGGCATGGGTTCCCCTGCGTGAAGAAATTTCAGGTCGTTCTCCTCTGCGTTCTCGCCGCGTGTAGTTACGGTATCATCCACGATCAGATCACCGCACGGGTCTGCCTGGAATATTTCACCGTCGCGCACCCGCCGCTCTTTCCGACCAGCTCCCCGACGCTGCTCGCGCTTTGCTGGGGCATCGCCGCGACTGCCGCGCTCGGCCTGGTCTTCGGGCTGGTGCTCGCGCTGGTCTCGCAGGCGGGCGGCCCGCCGCCTATCCCGCCAAGTCGTCTGGTTCGACCGATCCTGCTCCTCCTTACGATTATGGGATGCGGTGCGTTGCTCGCGGCTCTGCTCGGTTACCAACTTTCGCAACGCCATCTCCTCTTTCTGCCCCCAAGCCTGGCCAGAGCTATTCCCGTTAGGCTGCACGACCGCTTTCTCGCGGTCTGGTGCGCGCATCTGGCGAGTTATCTCGTAGGCTTGACTGGCGCGTCGGCCCTCTGCTTCCGCACCTGGCGCGCCCGGGGCCGGCCAGCTGTGCTCTCACTCTTCCCGCGGAACCGGATGCAGGCCGCCCGGGCGATGGTGCTGGCCGTGATAACGATCTACGTGGTTTGGCACCGCTTCGGAAATTAACCGCGCCGCCTAACGAGTCTCCTGCGCGAGGTGGCGCACGACTTTTTCCAAGCCCGAGACCACGCGGGCCATGCTGTCGTAGTCGAGTTTATCCGGCGTATCCCCGGCCGTGTGGTAATAGGGATACCGGCAGGGCGCGGTATCCGTGACCATGATGCCGGGGTAACCCTGCTGCCAAAAGGACCATTGATCCGACCAGCCCACGCCACGGACCCACGCCGGCAGGGCGCCACCGGCGAAACGCGCCTAGCGCATCGCGGAGCAAATCGCGGGAAGCGAGGTTGCTGACAAACCCGATGAAGTTCCCGGTGCGCGAATAGAACAGGTTCAGCCCGAGCATCGGATAACTCTGCGAGCCGCTCTTTTGCGAGTAATAGCCGATCGTTTCCAGGCTGATCATAGCCCGGATGCGATCGCCGCGGGCCCGGCAGCGGCGGGCGTAAACCAGGCTGCCCATCTCGCCGGTCTGGAAATAATCCGGCTCTTCGTTGACGAAGGCGACGAAGCGCAGGCTATGTTCGTTAGGCTGGCCGACCGCCCGCCGGGCGAGCGCGAGGAGCGCGGCGACCCCGCTGCCGTTGTCGTTCGCGCCGGGCGCTCCGACCACGGAATCGTAGTGCGCGCCGATGAGCACGACATCCGGCGAGCGGCCGGGTAAAACGGCGATGTTCCAGACCTTGTGGCCGCGGACGTCAAATTCATCACGGCGCGGTTTCCAGCCGGCACGAGTCAACTCGCGCTCGATGTAGTCGGCGGAGGCGAGGAGCTGCGGATAACGGTCGAGATTCCGCTCACCGATTTTGCCCCCGAGCTGCTGCACGTCTGTTCGCAGCTCGCCTTGCAGCTTTTTCTCCTCCGCAGTGAGTGGGGACGATAGTCCGTGAAAACTCCGCCCGGGCATGCGGATCATGACCAGCCAGCAAGTCACGCCCGTGAACACGACCGCGCTCCAGAAACTCCAGCGCAAGACGTGGAAAACTCGGGAGCGGGGGCGCATCGGTTTGATTACGGCCCGAGGAACTCTGTCCGGAACTTGGGGGCTAGCTCTTGGGCTTTCTTCGTCATCACGGCCTGTTCCTGCGGGTCGAGCGCCGGCGGAGTGGAGCGGCGGGTCGGCACGGGGACGCCGACCTGCGCGAAGAACTCTTCCTGGCCGGCTGGGGCGCAGATGCAAAGGAGCCGGGCCGCGCTCTCGGCGGCGTTGGTGAAGGAATGGGGCGCGTTCGCCGGGATGCTGACGGTTTGGCCGGTGTGCACGGTGGTCTTCTCGCCGCGGCAGGTTGCTTCGATTTCGCCTTCCAGAACGGTAAAGGATTCCTCGAAGTCGTGCCGATGCGGTGGCGGTCCGCCTCCGGGCGGGATGTGCATGTCGATAAGGCAATAGCGTCCGTTAGTCTCGGCGCCGGCCAGGAGGATCGTGTAGGTGTCGCCGACGAGACCGAGGTGCGGCAGACTTTCGTCGGTGTTCGGTCGGGCGATCGTCAGGGGACGCGCGGGGTTATCCGCGGGAAGCGAGGTGATGGAGCTTTCGTTCATGGTCGTCGGCGGCGTGCTGCGCCAGAGCAACCTTAGGGAGCGCGGTGAGGCTGAAAAGCGGAAACTCGGCGAGCGCTCCGGGCTTTTCTCTTTTGCCGGATCGGTTAAGAGATAGGGCATGGACTCACCGCCTCTTTTACCCGCGCAACTCGTTCCACAGCCGCCGGAGCGTTCGGAGCGCTGGCAGTTTTTGCGCGACGTGCTCGTCTTCGAGTTGAAGATGTTGCTCGATAACCTGCGGGACTTTGCCTTAATGCCGCTCTCGCTCGCGGCGGCGCTCTGCGATCTGGTGGTCAAGGGGGAACGGGAAGGGACGCTCTTTTACAAGACCCTGGAATGGGGCGCCCATAGTGAAGAGGTGATCGATGTCTATAGCGCGATCGAGCGGCGCGGCCCGAAGCGGGTGATCAATCCGACTTACACCGTCGACGCGGTCGTCAAGCACCTTGAGAAAGTGCTGGTGCGCGAATGCGAGAAGGGCGGGACCGCCGCCAGCATCAAGGCGGCGATGGATCGGACCTTCGATCAAATCCACAAGGAGACGAGTGGGCCGCGGGAGCGGACCATCGCGGCAGTATCGCGCGCTTCGGAAACGATTCGGAGTAAATTCGAGCCGCCGCCTCCGCCATAGGCCGGCGGACTTGGCGCGGATCCTTTTCCTGCCTAACGAGTCTAAGAGGGCGTCTAAAAATAGTTGCCCAAGGGGAGATAGGCATCTTGGCTGCCGGCCGAGACAGGCTGGAAGCCTATCTTCCGGCACGCCTCGCTTTTTCGACGCCCTTTAAGCTAAGACCGACGGAAGAGCCCGGCGAAGGCGCCCCACCAGCGCGCGACGAGAAAAAGCCAGAGCGCGAGGACCACGAAGGCGAGGATCAGGCCGGAGCGGTCGAGAAAGATGTGAAAAAGCAGAATGTTGACGACGATCGGGCCGAGGATGGTGAGCCCGAGCGGGACGAAGCGCCCGAGCAGGAGGAGCAGACCACCCAGGACCTGGCAAAAGCCAATGGCGTAGATGTAACCGCTGCGGAAAAGCGCGTTGAGGAAATCGCCCATGGCGTTATGCGGCAGCTCGGGCATCGGCATGAAATGGAGGAACGCGTTCAAGCCGAAGACGACGAAGGCGAGTCCAAGGAGCAGGCGGACGAGTAAAGTGATGATTTTCATGACCGGCTACCATTTCCAAAATTATGGGCCCGCGCCCAGCAAAAACCTGCGGAGCGGCCAAGTGCGCGAGGCCCCGGCGGGCGAACCAAGAGCAACTGCGGAAGGCCAACCCCCGGTTGCGGTTCAAGCGAAGAACTGGATGGTAGAAACTTCCGATGAAGAATTTGCGTTCCCGCTTTATTCGTTAGCCGGCGTCACCCTTCGATGAAAAACCTTGTCGGCCTTCGAGCCAGTGTTGGCTTTGCCCTGGCGGTAATCGCACTCGCGGCGACCGGCTGGCTCTCCGATCAAAACATCCGGCGCATCTCGCGTAATGGCGCGCTCGTGGTGCACACCCACGAGGTGCTCGATGAAATGCGCGACCTCGCGGCGACCCTCTCGGAAGCGGAAAGCCGGCAGCGCAGTTATCTCATCACCGGGGAAGAGATTTACCTCGAACCGTATCGAGTCTCTGCGGCCGCGGCGGAACGGAGCAGTGCGCGCGTGAAACGATTGACCACCGACAATCCGACGCAGCAGGAGCGGGTGAACCAACTCCAGCCGATGGTGACGGCGCGGCTGGCTTCGCTGGAGAAAGGTTTCGAGATTTACAAAACCAGCGGCGCGGAAGGCGCGCGTCGCTACGTCGGGGAAGGACGCGGCCGGCGCGAGATGGAAGCCATCCGCAAGATCCTGGGCGAGATGCAACAGTCCGAGCTCCTCCTCCTGCAACGGCGCGAGAGCGAGTCGCATAAGAGTTATAACACGGCCGTGTTGACGGTCTGGTCGTCCACTCTGCTGGGGCTGCTGCTGGTCGGCGCGGCCTATCGGATGACGGCGCGCGAGCTGGAGACGCGTCGCGTCGGAATCGAAGCGCTGGCGCGCGCGAACGACGAATTGGAAGGCCGGGTGGAGCGCCGCACCGCCGACCTTCACGAGGCAAACGAATCCCTCCAGCGCAGTAATCGCGAGCTGGAACAATTTGCGTCCGTGGCCTCGCACGATCTGCAGGAGCCGCTGCGGAAAATCCAGGCGTTCGGCGACCGTTTGATGACCCGCTGCGCGGACGAGCTCGGCGAGCAGGGTCGCGATTACCTCGCGCGCATGCAGTCGTCCGCAACGCGAATGCGCAGCCTGATCGACGCGCTGCTCAGCTTCTCGCGCATCACGACGAAGGCGCAACCCTTCGTCTCGGTCAACCTGGAAGTCATCGCGAAAGACGTCATCTCCGACCTCGAAGACCGGGTCCAGCGCATGGGCGGTCGGGTGGACCTGGGGCCGCTGCCGACGCTCGAGGCCGACGCTTCGCAGATGCGCCAGCTCCTGCAAAACCTGATCGGCAATGGGCTGAAATTTGCCCGTCCAAAAACGCCCCCGATCGTGCAGGTCGAGAGTCGCGAATTACCCTCGGAGAACGGCGCGAGTCCGCGCTACGAAATCTCCGTGGCCGATAACGGCATCGGGTTCGAGGAGATTTACCTCGACCGGATTTTCGAGCTTTTTCAGCGCCTCCACGGACGGCAGGAGTATGAGGGGACCGGCATGGGGCTGGCAATTTGCCGCAAAATAGCCGAAAGGCACGGCGGCACCATCACGGCCAAAAGTGCTCCCGATCAAGGGGCCAAATTTATCGTCACTCTCCCGCTTCGGCAGGCATAACAGGAACCCAAGAATCATGGAAACAGAAGGCAAACCAATCACGATCCTCATGGCCGATGACGACGCTGACGATCGGCTGATGACGAAGGAAGCATTCGAGGAAAGCCGGCTGGTCAATGACCTCCGTTTTGTCGAGGACGGCGTGGAGTTGCTCGACTACCTGAAGCGCCGCGGCAAATACGAAGACCCGCAGAGTTCGCCGCGCCCCGGCCTCATCCTGCTCGATTTAAACATGCCGAAGAAAGACGGCCGCGAAGCGCTCAAGGAGATCAAGTCCGATCCCAACCTGAAGAGCATCCGCATCGTCATCCTCACCACCTCGAAGGCGGAAGAGGATATCTATCGCACCTACGATCTTTCCGCGGCCTCATACATTACCAAGCCCGTCACCTTCGCCGCGATGGCTGAGGTGGTGAAAGTGCTCGGGAAATACTGGCTGGAGATCGTCGCGCTGCCGAGCGAAAACGGCGGCTCCGGAGGCGGGAATGGATAAAGGCCAGTTGCGGGTCCTCCTGATCGAGGATGACCCCGACGACTACCTGCTCACGACGGAGCTGCTCGATGAAATTCCGGGCAGCAAAATCGCCTTTACCTGGGCGACCGATTACGACGCGGGCCTCGAGGCCCTCGGCCGTTGCGAGCACGACGCCTGTCTGCTCGATTACCGCCTCGGAAAAAAAGACGGCATTCTCCTCTTGCGCGAAGCGCTCGGGCTCGGCTGCAAAGCGCCGATCATCCTCCTCACCGGAGAGGGCGATCGCGACCTCGCCCTGCAGGCGCTCGATGCCGGCGCGGCCGACTATCTGGTCAAAGGCGAGATCGATGCGGCTTCCCTCGAGCGCTCGATCCGTTACGCGCTGCAGCAGAAACAGCAGGCCAGCGACCTCGAGGAAAAAGTCGCCGAGCGCACCGCCGAGCTCGAGCAGGTGAATGCCGCGCTTCGCGAAAGCGCCGGCCAAATCCGGGCCCTTTTCGAAACCGCGGAAGCCGCCCGGCTCGCCGCCGAAGCCGCCAAAAGCCGGGCCGAAGCCGCGACCCGCGCGAAAGATGATTTCCTCGCCGCGCTCTCGCATGAGCTGCGCACCCCTCTGAATCCCGCGCTCCTGCTCGCCACTTCGCTGGCTGAGGATCGCTCGCTCCCCGCCGAGGTGCGCGACGACATCAACGTGATCGCGAAAGGCATCGCCCTCCAGGCGCGCCTGGTCGACGACCTGCTCGACATCACGCGCATCACGGGCGGCAAGCTCCGGCTCGATCTTCGGCCGATGGATGCCCACGCGGCGCTTGGCCATGCTCTTGAAATTTTACGCGCGGACATCGCCGAGCGCGGGATCGACTTGCGCCTCGAGCTCGCGGCGAAACGCCACACCATCATCGCCGACGCCGTGCGAATGCAGCAGATATTTTGGAACGTGCTCAAAAACGCCGTCAAGTTCACGCCGGCCGGCGGCTCGGTCACCGTCCGCACCTGCAACCCGGAGGAAAATCCGGAGACCTTCGTCGTGGAAGTCATCGATACCGGCGTCGGCATCGAGAAGGAGATGCTGGGCCGCGTCTTCGACGCCTTCATCCAGGAAGAGCACGGCGGGGGACACCGTTTCGGCGGCATCGGGCTCGGCCTGGCCATCAGCCATCGGCTCGCGGAACTGCAAAACGGTCGCATCGTCGCGGAGAGCAAAGGTCGCGGACAAGGCGCGACTTTTCGCATCGAGCTGCCGCTGGCCGCGGTCGGCACCGCTGCCGACGCCCTGCCCTCCGCGAGCGAGCCCTCCGCGGAGCAGGCGACCGCGCGGCGCATCCTGCTCGTGGAAGATCACGAACAGACGCGGGCGACGCTCGCGCTCCTGCTCGAGCGCCGCGGCCATCGCGTTGCGGGTGTGGGTACCTTGGAAGCGGCGCGCGCGCGGGCGGGCGAAGGGGATTTCGATCTGCTCATCTCCGATCTCGGCCTGCCCGATGGCGACGGCCACGAATTGATGGCCGATCTGCATCAGCGTTTCGGTTTTCCGGGAATCGCGCTGAGCGGTTATGGGATGGAAACCGACATCGCGCGCAGTCGCGCCTGCGGTTTTTTCACGCATCTCACCAAGCCGGTCGATATCCGCGCGCTGGAAAGCGCGATCGCTGCCGCGCCTCGGCCCGCGGTCGCGAGTTAGGTTGGCTCGCTGCGCGACCGCAGAGTCCCTGTGTATGGTAGCGAGATGAAGAAATCTTCACTTCTCCTCTGCGCGTTTGCTCTTTCTCTGCTCGCGGCGGCGCCCGCGTCCTCCGACTACGTTGCGTCGATCGAAAAATGGCGCAGTGCAGAAGCGGCCGATCTGAAGAAGGAGAACGGCTGGCTCACCCTGACCGGGCTTTACTGGCTGAAGGAGGGGAGTAACACCATCGGGGCCGGCCCGGCCTTCGATGTTCAACTCACCGATAACTTCACCTCCGGGAAATTCGGCGAAATCGACTTCCACCAGGGGGTAGCAAATCTGAAGGTGACTGGCGGCGTTGAGGCGCTGGTCGATGGCAAAGCAATCTCCACGATCACACTCCTTCCCGACACGAAAGGGAAACCGACCGAAGTGCACACGGGCAGTCAAACCTTCTATCTCATCCAGCGGGAAGACCGGTTCGGTATTCGACTGAAGGACAACCAGAGCAAGGCACGCCTAGGTTTCACCGGACAACACTGGTTCCCGGTGGAAGAGAGTTACAAAATAACCGCCCGCCTCGAAGCCTTCCCTGAGCCCAAGGAACTGCTGGTGCCGAACAAGATCGGCGGCCACTTCAAGATGAAAAGCCCGGGCCTGCTGAAGTTCGTTCTCCAAGGGAAGCAATGCTCGCTCCAACCGGTCGTGCAGGACGATGGCACCCTCTTCCTGATCTTCCGCGACCAGTCGAACGACCACGAGACTTACAGCGCGGGCCGCTTCCTCGATGCCCCCAAGCCAGAAAACGGGGAAACCGTGCTCGACTTCAACAAGGCCGAGAATCCGCCCTGCGCCTTCACTCCTTTCGCCACCTGCCCGTTACCGCCACCGGGAAATGATCTCGCCGTCGCCGTCGCGGCCGGCGAGAAGCGCTACGATCACTAGAGCCTTACACCTAGGCTTTCTTCGTCTCTTTCTGCTTCTTTGCCGCTTTCATGTTGTCGATCAGATTCGGGTAGGGCCGGCCGGCCTCCTTCGCTGCGGCTTTGGCTTTCGCTTTCGCCTGCGGCGTCAGTTTCGTGTGGCCGCTTTTCTTGGGTGGGGCCTTTTTCCAGGGCTTGGTTGATTTCTTGGTCATCATCAGGAAATCGCGCGTCGCTCGCAAAGTTGCCGTCTGCGGAAATCTCCCGAAGTTTTCCGGGCGCGGCATTTCGCCGGGCACAGGCAGCAACGAAAGGATTTATGAATACGGAAGAAATCGGGAAAAAGTTGGTCGAGCTCTGCAATCAGAGCGAATACGAGGAAGCCACCAGGACGCTCTACGCTCAGGATATCGTAAGCGTTGAAGCTCATGCCATGGGCGACATGCCCGCGGAGATCAAAGGTTTTGATCAGGTCTGTGCGAAGACCCGCTGGTGGATCGAAAATCACGAGGTGCATAGCTCCAAGGCCACCGGTCCGTTCGTCGCACGCGACACTTTCGTGGTGCGCTTCGATATCGATGTGACCTTCAAACCCACCGGCAAACGGATGGAGGCGTCGGAAGTCGGCATTTACGAAGTGAAAGACGGCAAAGTCGTCCGCGAGGAATTCCTGCCCATGGTCTGAGCCGGGGAGAGACGACAGTCGCGGCCGCTCCGACTTGCACTTAAACTTTTCGTTATCCCTACACTCCGCCCGCGCCTAGAAGGGTATAGATGCAGGTCGCAGTGCAGGTGCATGCAGCCGGCTCTGGCCAGGATCACCGCCTCCGGCTACAACTCCCATTATGAACCGCACTCACATCAAATGGCTCCCGATCCTGATCGCCGCCCTCTTTCTCGGCTACCAATACTTCAGCTCGGAGAAGTTTGTGAACCCGGAGACGGGTCGCAAGAGTCACGTCGGGCTCTCGACGACGCAGGAGACGGCGCTCGGCTTGCAGAGTTATCAGCAGGTGCTTTCGCAGGCGCAGGCGATCGATTCGGGCGCGGACTTTGAGATGGTGCGGCGCGTCGCGACGAAACTCGCGGCGGCCACCGGCGCGGCTGGGCATGATTTCGATTGGCAGGAATCTCTGATCCAGGACAAACAGGCCAACGCCTTCTGTCTGCCCGGCGGCAAGATCGTGGTTTACACCGGCATTCTCCCGATCGCGGAGAACGAAGCCGGCTTGGCCACCGTCCTCGGCCATGAGATGGCACACGCCACTTCGCGCCACGGTGCCCAACGCGTCCTCCAGCAAAACCTCACGCAGACCGCCATGACCGGAATCGCGGTTTCGCTTTCCGACATGGACTACGGCAAGCAGCGCGCGGTCATGGGTGCGCTCGGCGCGGGCGCGCAGTTCGGGGTGCTCATGCCGTTCGGGCGCGAACACGAGTCGGAAGCGGATCACATCGGGCTCATCTACATGGCGCGGGCCGGCTACGATCCGCACGAGAGCATCCGCTTTTGGAAGCGGATGGAGCAAAGCGGCAGCGCGCAGCCGCCGGAATTTCTCTCGACCCATCCGTCGCATGGCCGACGCATCCAGCAGTTGGAGGCCTGGATGCCGGAGGCGGAGAAGGAATACCAGCGCTCGACCAGTCGTTAGGCGGCGCGGATCGCCCAACGGAGCTTGGCCGCAGTGGAGCGCGGATTCGCCTGGCGTTCTGCGGGAGTAGCGCGGATCACCTCTTCGGCGATGCGCGCGTAAAAGCCCTCGCGTCGACCGGCGGCGAAGGCTTTTTTCACCCGGCGATCTTCCCCGGAATGGAAAGTGAGAACCGCGACGCGACCGCCGGGCCGCAGGCAAGTCGGGAGGTTGCGCAGGAAAGTATCGAGTGCGGAGAACTCGTCGTTCACCGCGATCCGCAACGCCTGGAAAACGCGCCGAATGGTCAGCTCGATCGCTTCTTCCTTTTCGCGCGGGAGGGCCGCACGGATTGCTTTGCCTAACGAGTGGGTGCGCTCGAGGCGTTTCCCCGCCAGGGCCGGGCCGAGCTGGGCAGCGTGCGGTTCGTCGGCATTTTCCATCAGCAGCCTAACGAGTTTTTCCGGCGCCAGCTTCACCAGGAAAACCGAGGCCGGTTGGCCGCGTAGCGGATTCATCCGCAGGTCGAGCGGCCCGTCGTGTTTCGCCGAGAAACCGCGCGCCGGATCGTCGAGCTGCATGGAGGAAACGCCCAGATCCGCTAGGATCGTGTCGGCCCCGTCGAGACCCTGGAGCGCGAGCGCCTGCGGCAGACCAGCGAAATTACTCCGGATCACCTGCAACCCCGCAGCGTCGTAACCTAACGAACGCAGGCGCGCCTCCGTCCGCGGGAGTTCCAACGGGTCGGCGTCGAGGCCGAGGAGTCGGCCCCCGGGCAGGAGTCGCGGGAGTAACGCCTCCGCGTGGCCGCCGTAGCCGAGGGTGCAATCCACCGCGATCTCGCCCGGCTGCGGGGCGAGAACCTCGAGGATTTCCTCGACCATGATCGGCCGATGGGAACCGGCCGGCGTCTTCCCGGAGGCGAGCACCTTCGCGATCGTCTCCGCGTAACGCGCGGGATCGCGCTCCTTGTATTTTTCCTCGAACCGGCGCGGGTTTTTCCCGCGATAACGCGGGCGGCGCGGAGGCCGCGGCGTTTCCGGCTCGATCAACCGGCGCGCTTCGCGAAGGTCGCGTGCAGGTCCCCGGTCCGCGCGCCGTTGGCGAGTTGAGAAAAATTTCCCTGCTCTTTGATTTCTTGCGCCGCGCGCGCGAACGCCCCCCAAGCCGCGAGCGCGAGTCCGGAGCCGACTGAGATCCGGCGCACACCGAGATCGGCGAGCTGACGCTGGGAAAGTTGCGCATTGAAACCGGTGACGAGCACGTTGACCGGCTTCGGCGCGACCGCCCTCACGATCGCGGTGATCTGTTCCGGTTCGGTCACACCCGGCGCGTAGAGGCAATCGGCCCCCGCTTCCGCATAAGCGACCAGCCGATCCAACACCACGCGCAACGGCTTCTCGGCCTCGACCAAAAACGCTTCGCAGCGACCGGTCAGCAGCACCGGGATTTCACTGTCATCGATCGCGCCGCGGGCCGCGCGGACGCGCTCCACGGCCAGCGTCTCTTCATAAAGCGGCGCCTCATCTCGTCCCGTCGAATCTTCGATGGAAAGCCCGGCCACGCCGGTCGCGACACAGCGCGCCACGTTCGCCGCCACCGCTTCCGGTTCATCCGCAAAACCGCCCGCGAAGTCGGCGTTCACCGGCAGCGCGGTCGCGGCCACGATTTCCCGGATGTGCGTCAGCATTTCCTCGAGGGGGACCGCGCCATCGGGCTGGCCGCGGGTAAAGGCGAATCCCGCCGAGGTCGTGGCGAGTGCTTCGAACCCGAGGCGCTCGAGATAAAGCGCGGTCCCGATATCCCACGGGTTCGGTAGCAGAAAGCAGCCCGTCTCATGCAGTGCGTGGAATTTTTTCAGCGCGGCGCTCGCTTTCTTCATAGCCGAACGGTAGCGGGCTGCCCCGGTCGCGACAAACCCGCGCTGGCGGGTTGCAAATTGCGAGCACTTGTGCGCCAATCTCCCTACTCAACCGAACGTCACTTCTTTCTCACTCATGAAAATCCAACACCTCTTCGCGGGCCTTCTCGCCCTTTCGTGCCTAACAAGTTACGCATCCCAAAAAGCGATCACTCAGCCTGCGGTGAATCAGATCCGCGCCGGGACCACGACCGAAGCGAATCTCCGCCAGCTCTTCGGCGCGCCGGATACATGGCTCACGACCAACCGGGGGGTCTCGAGCCTCAACTGGTTCCGTTCGTTAGGCCCGAAGCCGGGCGGCTACGTGCCGGTCTTGGGTGAAGCCCTCGGCGGCCTCGATCTCGAAGTGCAGCAGCTCTCGGTCGTGATTGGCGCAAGCGGCCGGGTCCAGAGCTACACGTTTTACGATTCCAACGGCGCGGTGAAAACCGAACGCACGCGCACCGCGACCACGCGCGAAGTGGATTTCCGAAAATAGCCGGCTGCGGCCTCAGATCGCCGCCTCGGCGACCGCGAGCGGCGCCGGCTCGCGCGCAGCTGCTTCCTTCAGAAACTGCTCGAGCATGGCGTAACTGACCGGTTTCTGCAGCACCGCGAACGCGCCCGACCATTCTGGCGCGAGATCGCGATATTCACTCAGACCAGAGAGGAAAAGAATCCGGCCCGCGGGGTCTTCACTGAGGATATTGCGGCAGGCGGTGAGGCCGTTGAGCCGGCCCATTTTGAAATCCATCAGCACCACCTGGGGCTTATGCCGGCGATAGGCGCGGATCGCGTCGAGACCGGTGTGCACGACGTCCACCACCTCGTGGCCGCCGTGGCGAACCATCTCGGCGAGCGTCCGGGCGAATTCTCTTTCGTCGTCGGCAATCAGCACGCGCACACTGCTTTTGTAGAAGATTTCATGCCGCCGGCCGCGGAATTCTTCGGCTCCGCCGTGGACATTTCGCGCGGAATCTTGCAAGCCTGAGCCGATGGCGAACTACCAACCGATTTCACGGCGTCCGATCGCGGAAGTTTTTCGCCGGACGGCGCGCGGGGCCACTCGTCTTTGCCGGGGGGCGAGGATTTCCGCAGACGCTATTTCGTATTTTTCCATGGTCGCGGCGACGGCCGCGGCGATTTGTTTCTGGCAATCACTCCGCCATCCGGTGCTCCTCCTGCTGGCGCCGTTGCTCTGTGATCTGCGGCTCTGGTGCAACATGCTCGACGGGATGGTCGCGCTCGCGGCGGGTCGGGCGAGCGCGCGCGGCGAAGTGCTGAACGACCTGCCGGATCGATTTTCCGACGTGGTGATTTTCGTCGGCGTCGCGCATAGCGGCTGGGTGGATCCGCTGGTCGGTTACTGGGCGGCGATCGCATCGTTAGGCACGGCCTACGTGGGCACGCTTGCGCAAGCGGTCGGCGCGCCGCGGGAGTTCGCCGGGCCGATGTCGAAGCCTTGGCGCATGGTGGTGCTGCAAATCGGCGCGTGGCTCAGCTACGGGGGCGTCGGGCCCGCCTTGGAGTGGGCTTGTCTCCTCATCATTGCGGGCTGCGCGCTCACCATCGGCCGGCGGCTCCGTCGGACTTTTTGCGCGCTCGAGCGAACATGATGCTGCCCGCGCTGCACGATCCGGTCTTCCGCGCTTACGTGGCGATCCTCTTCGTCGTCCTCGTCCTCGCCGGTCTCGTCCTCGTCCTCCTCCAATCCGCCTTCCGGATCGAATTGGGGAGCGTTTGGAAAACCTATTTTTCCTGGCTGGTGATGGCGCCGCTCGCGGCGGTCGCGATTCTGGGCGGACGCGTCATTTTCATCGTCGGTGTGAGCGCGCTCGCACTCTGCGCGGCTCGGGAATTCGCACGCGTCGCGCAACTCGAGCGAGCGACCGGCGTGGTGGTCAGCGCGGGCATCATTGCTCTGGGGCTCTGCGCGCTCGGCACTCCGCAACTTTTCTCGCCGATCGCGCTGGTGACCGGCGCGCTCGTCTTACTCCTGCCCATCGTGCGCAATCGCGCCCGGGGCGCGCTCGCGCAGATGTCGTTAGGCTTGCTCGCCTTCCTTTATCTCGGCTGGATGTTCGGCCACCTCGCGCTCCTCGCCAATCTCGAGGGCGCAACCGGTTATCTGTGCTTTATCCTTTTCGCGACCGAGTTCTGCGATGTCGCGGCTTTTTGTTGCGGGAAAATGTTTGGTCGCCATCCGCTGCGGAGCGAGATCAGCCCGTGTAAAACCTGGGAAGGGGCGCTCGGCGCTCTGGTCGTGGCGATGCTCTTGCCATGGCTGCTCCGTTTCACCTTCCCTTGGTTCCCGCCTAACGAACTCCTGTGCATCGGCCTGATCGTCGGCCTCGGCGCTCCGGTCGGTGATCTCTCGATCAGCCTGCTCAAACGCGAGCTGGGCGCGAAGGACATGGGCCGCGCGATCCCAGGCCACGGCGGCGTGCTCGATCGGATCGACAGCCTGATTTTCGTGGCACCGCTGTTCACCGCGCTAGTGCAACATTATCCTGCCTGAATGAATACCCTCCTGCCTAACGAGTACGTCGGCGTTTTTCCGCCGGGGGAGCGCGAGCGACTCGGCTGGGATTGGCTGCGCCTGCCGGTCGCGCTGGTCATTCGGGCCCTCCTCCGGACCTACGGCGGACTGCGCATCGAGGGCGCGGAGCATTTGCCTAACCAAGGCTCGTTTGTCCTCGTGGCCAATCACACCAGCCACCTCGACGCGCTCTGCCTGCTCGCGGCGCTGCCGCTCGCCCGGCTGCCCGACGCGGCCACGGTCGCGGCCGAGGATTATTTTTTTCAAGATCGCGCCCGTTTCTGGATCGCGGCGCTGACTGTCAACGCGCTCCCCTTCACCCGCGGCAAGGGTTCCCGCGAAAGCCTCGCCGCCTGCGCTGAAGTGCTCGCGCAACCTGGCCGCGTGCTCCTGCTCTTCCCCGAGGGCACCCGGGCGCGGGATGGGAAATTACACCCGTTTCGCAGCGGGATCGGCACGCTCGTCGCCGGGCGCGGGGTGCCCGTGCTGCCCTGTCATATCGCGGGCGCGCATCGCTCGTGGCCGAAGGGCGGCCGCTGGCCGTGGCCGGCGCGCCTGCGGCTGCGCATCGGCGCGCCGCGCCACTTCGCGGCCGCGCAGGAACGGGCCGCGATCGCGGGGGAATTGCACGCCGCGGTGGCGGAGCTGGGCCGGACGAATGGAACCGACTGAGCATAAATTCACGAGCTGGGACGGGACCGAGTTCTTCTACCGGGCCTGGCTGCCTAACGAAAAGCCGGCGCGAAAGGCGCTCCTCCTTTTTCATCGCGGCCACGAACATTCCGGCCGCTGGGAAGAGACGGTTCGTTCGTTAGGCTTGGAAGATATCGCCGTTTTTGCCTGGGACGCGCGCGGGCATGGACGCTCGCCCGGCGAGCGAGGCGCGGCCCGGGAATTAACCGACGTGATTCGCGATGTCGACGCGTTCGTCAGGCATTTGGCGGAGCGTTTTGGACTCGCGCTCGAGGAGATGATTCTGCTCGCACACAGTCTCGCGGCGGTCACGGTGAGCGCCTGGATCCACGATTACGCCCCGCCGATTCGCGCGCTCATTCTCGCGACCGCGGCCTTTGAGGTGAAGCTTTACGTGCCGCTGGCGATCCCCGCGCTCCGCGCCAAGGAACGGCTGCGCCCCGGCGGTTACGTGCAGAGTTACGTCCGCGCAAAAATGCTCACCCACGATCCTGCGGAGGCGGCCGCCTACGAGCGCGACCCGCTGATCTTTCGCCAGATCGCGATCAACGTCCTCCTCGATTTGCACGACACCGCGCAGCGCCTGCTGGCCGACGCGGGCGCGATCACGGTGCCCACGCTGATGCTCGGCGCGGGGCGCGACTGGGTTGTTAGTCTGGAAGCGCAACGCCGGTTTTATGACCGCCTCTCTTCACCGGTGAAGCAGATGCACGTCTTTCCAGCGATGTTTCACGCGATCTTCCACGAGACGGCGCGCGCGCAGGTGATCGCGCGGGTGCGCGAGTTCGTGCTCGAGCGTTTCGCGCAACCGCCGGTCACCGTCTCGCTCCGCGACGCGGACAAGTTCGGCTACACTTGGGAGGAATATGAGCGGCTGAAGCTCCGCGGCGGCCCGCAGTTCGCCGCGGTCCGCGCGATCATGAAAACCGGCGGGCGGCTGAGCGCAGGAGTTGATCTCGGCTGGCGGAGCGGTTTCGATTCCGGCCAATCTCTCGATTACGTTTATGCGAACGAGCCGCAGGGTTCTTCGCGCCTGGGGAAATTCATCGACGCGAATTACCTCGCGAGCATCGGTTGGCGGGGGATTCGCCAGCGGAAGGCCAATCTCGAAACGGCGCTGCGCTGTGCGATCGAAAGTGTGCGCCGCGAAGGGCGACCGGTGCAGATTCTCGACGTCGCCGCGGGCGCAGGGCGCTACGTTTTGGAAACCATCCGCGCCCTCCCGGAGGTGTCGATCGCCGCCACCCTGCGCGATAACCGGCCGCAGAATGTGGCCGCGGCGCGGAAACTGGCCGACGAATGGCAGCTCGCCGGCGTGACCGCGGAACTGGGCGACGCGTTTGCGCCTAACGAACTCACCGCCACTATCGGAATCGTCTCCGGGCTTTACGAACTCTTCCCGTCGAACGACGAGGTCCTGCAATCGTTAGGCGCGCTTGCCACCTCCCTCGCGGGTGGAGGTTATCTCATCTACACCAACCAGCCGTGGCATCCGCAGCTCGAATTCATCGCCCGCGTGCTCCGCAACCGGGAAGGCCAGCCGTGGATCATGCGCCGACGGACGACCGCGGAGATGGACGAACTGGTCCGGCTGGCCGGCTTTGAGAAACTCGGGATGGAGATCGATCGCTGGGGAATGTTCACCGTCTCGGTCGCGCGCCGGTGTATCGAGCGCGCGGAGACCTTGTAGCTGTTCTCGGGAGCAACGCCGATTTCTTCTTCTGCTTCTTCCGGGGAGCATAGGCCGCTGGCCTGTCGTTCGGTGCGGCTCGCGCCGAACACTGCACGGGGCGGCAGAGGAAGAGAGGGCCGGGCGCCGCTCCACCAGTTGCTCTTCGAGCAACGATGCAACCGGCGAGCCGCCGGCTGCGACAGGCGGGCCGCCTGTGCTCCCCGGAATGGAATGAGGGAGCGGAGCGGCGAGCTGTTGCGTGATCAAGCACCGAGGGCAGGCGTGGTTACACTGCGTCGGATGGATCGCTCCGTTTCACGCCTTCAGGCACTCTTAGTTTCGTTAGGCTTGTCGGCCCTCTTTCTGCTCGTCTATGGCGGCTGTCAGTGGATCACGGCGCAGCGCACCGATGTCGGCGTCTTTTATTTTTCCTGGGAACGCGCTCTCCCGTTCGTGCCCGCGCTGATTCTTCCTTATCTTTCGATTGATCTGTTTTTCGTCGCGGCGCCGTTTCTCTTTCACGATCCGATCACGTTGCGGGCTTACGCCAAGCGGGTCGCCGCGGTGATCTTGGTGGCGGGCGCGTTTTTTCTTGTCCTGCCGCTGCATTACGCTTTTCCGCGGCCGCCGGTTGGTGGTTGGCAGGGCGCGCTCTTCGACGGCTTCCGCGCGCTCGACGCGCCGACCAATCTTTTCCCTTCGCTTCACGCCGCGCTCCTCTGGTTGCTCGTCGGCGTCTATGCGCGGCAGCTGCGCGGATTCGTGAGGGTCATCATCCTTGCCTGGTTCGTCCTGATCGCGCTCTCGCCCGTGCTCACTCGGCAGCATCATGTCGCGGACATCGTCGGCGGTGTTGTCCTCGCCGCGGCGACCTGTTATTTCATCCGGGCAAAGGCGCCAGACCCATGAACTACGACCAATTGCTGCAGCTTTATTTCGAGCGTTCGAACGCGACCCAGGAATATTGGAATCTCTACGTCATCATCGTCGGCGGGCTGCTCGCCTTCGCTTCGCTGCGCAAGCATCACGCGATCGTCACTACCTTGGTGGTCTGTCTGCTCTTCGCGCTTTTCGCTTATGAAAACCTGGGCGCGCTCCACGATGTGACCGCGCAACGTTTTGCCCTCCTCGATGCGATCAAACATTTCGACGCGAACGGCGGCGCGACCGCCAACCCGCAACAGGTCCGCGCGCTGATCGAGCCGACGCTGACCCCGGCGACCTGGGCCAGCGTGCAGGTGACGCACCTGACGAGCGACTTGCTCACGATTCTCGCCCTCCTCGCGATGGAATGGCGGCGCCGGACGTTGCGCGAAATCGCGCCCGCGCTCTAAACGGTGCAGAAGTTGCCGCGGCCGCGGCCTGGGTCCTGCTATTCCTAGTCGGCAAATGAAGGAAAGCCTGAAGATCTTGGCCGTGGAAGATGAAACGGCCGTAGCGCAACTGCTGGCGCTGGTTCTCTGCGGTCCGACCTGCCGGGTCACGACCGCCTGCAACGGCGCACAAGCGCTGGAAAAGATCGCCACGGCTGCACGGCCGTTCGATGTCATCATCACCGACCACCAGATGCCGCAGTGCACCGGCCTGGAGCTGGTGCGCGAGCTGCGCGCCCATCATTTCGCCGGCAAGATTGCGGTCCTCTCGGCCCACTTGAACGAGACCAACGTGCACGCTTATGAAGACTTGCACGTCGACTTGATGCTCTCTAAACCGTTCGACGTAGACGAGCTCCGCCATGCCATCGATATCCTCGCCGCGGGCGAAGATTCGATTGCAGCCTAACGACTAAACGCGTCGCCTATTTCAGGCCGACCGGCGCGATCACAAGGTCGAACGCCTTCAGGGTACCGTCGGGATTGTTGCCGGTGGCGTTCGAATTATTGGCCGCGGAGAAATAAACCCGGCCGCCATAGTAGGCGAAGCCGCTGTAGTCCCCGTAGTCCACGCCGCTCCGCGCGCCGTTGTCGTTTGAGGGGGCGAGCGAAAGCCGGACGTTGTGCTGGAAGCTCAGGCCGCCGTCGCGGCTGATCGCGGAATAGATCATCACGTCGTCGTTCGGTACGCCATTGGTATCGCCGCGGCTGTGGTCGCCGGCGTCGTTCCGCGCGTCATACCAGGCGATGGCGATTTTTCCGGTGGTGCCGTCGAGCGCGATCTTCGGGTTGAACTGGCTGGTCGTACCGACGTCGTCGTTCACCCGCGCCGGCGCGGTCCAGGTCGCGCCGTTGTCGTCGGAGTAGCGCAGATTGATATCGGTGTTGTTACTCTCGTTAGGCTCTTCCGACACGAAGATGTGATAGAGCCGGCCGTTGTGCTCGCCCCCGGTGCGATCCCAGACGAGGCCGGCTTCCGCATCGATCGAGCGACCGGATTGCGCCGGAATGTAATCGAACCCGCCAACGTTGGTCGTCTCGAGCACTTGCGCGGGCCCGAAACCCATCGGCCCGAGGCCGTCCGGATCGAACGCGCCGAAGACCGTCGACGGACCTTCGCCGCCGGTTGGATTTTGAAAGGTGATGAAGACCTGGCCATTCGGCCCGACCGCGGTGTCGCCGTAATCGCCCGCGCGATTCGTGCCCGGAATTCCCTGCGCGGGCGAGAAGACGCCGACTTGTCCGAGCCCGGTCACCGCCGCGCCGCTGGCCTGGATGGTGCCGTCGAAATTGGTCCACGAAATCCAGACGCTGTTCGGCCCAGTGGCGATCGACGGTTGATCGCCGCTGATGGCCTGCCCGATCGAGGCGAGACTTTTCCACGGCATCACCGGCAATCCGGTCGGGAGCGAAGTGAGAAACGGGAGCGACTGGAAGGTCGCGCCGCCATCGGTCGAGATCCC
Organism: Chthoniobacterales bacterium; assembly: GCA_038240025.1. GTDB lineage: Bacteria > Verrucomicrobiota > Verrucomicrobiia > Chthoniobacterales > UBA10450 > Palsa-1392. The sequence goes on along the minus strand of JBBSED010000013.1, from coordinate 52,911 downwards.
CATTTTGATCGCGATATCCGAGGAGAGATAGGTGAGGAAAATGTTCCCGAAATCGTCCGAGGCGAGTTGCGCATCGCAGCAGGCGAAGCCTAACGAGTCGCCGTTCGCGATCAGATTATGCTGCCAGGTCTTTCCGCCATCGGTGCTCCAGCTATGAAAGAGCGCGCTCGCCTCCAGATTGGAAACGGTCGTGATCTGGAGCGGGTTTTTGTGATTTACCGCCACCGCTGTTTCCGCTTCGTTGCCGCGACTCACACTCACGTCCACTTCCGGCAGCGCCCCACCGCGATCCGGGTCGGGACGGAGCAAAAGGGATTGAGCGTGCGCGCCGGCGAGGCCGAACTGCAGGCAGAGAAAGAAAGCGGCAAGTATTTTCATGAAGCAGAAGTGAGCGGATGAAATCGGGTCTCGCAAGACATTCCTGCTTACCGATTTGCCAGTGCCTGACTTTCCCGCCAACCGGCGCGATAGTCCGCGTCTTATGCCTTTTCGCGCGCTCGGTCTCGACGACCGCATTCTCCAAGCCATCCAAGACGCTGGTTACACCGAACCCACCCCAATCCAGACCGCGGCCATTCCCGAGGTCCTCTCCGGTCGCGATGTGATCGGCATCGCGCAGACCGGGACCGGCAAGACGGCCGCGTTCGTCCTCCCGATTCTCACCCGACTGATGCGCGGAGAACAACGGCCCGGCATGCGGGCTTTGATCGTCGCGCCGACGCGTGAGCTGGTGGTGCAGATCGAGGAAAACGTCCGCGCGTATGCCCGGCATTTGCCTCTTCGGATGGCGACGGTTTACGGCGGTGTGAGTGAGCGTCCGCAAATCCAGGCGCTCCGCTCCGGAGTGGAGCTGGTGGTGGCCACGCCGGGTCGGTTGATCGATCTGATGGAACAGCGGCAGACGAACTTTTCCGCGGTCCAATTTCTCGTGCTCGATGAAGCCGATCGAATGCTCGACATGGGCTTCCTCCCGCCGATTCGGCAGATCGTGCGGGCGCTGCCGCAGAAACGGCAGACGCTGCTTTTTTCGGCCTCACTTTCGCGCGAGATCGAGGCGCTCACGCATGAGTTCCAGCATGCGCCGAAAGTGATCGAAATCGGCCGGCGGGCCAATCCCGCCGACACCGTCACCCAGCTCGTCTACGAGGTGCAAATGCACCAGAAGCCGGCTCTGCTCCAGCATCTGCTCCACGATAAAAACTTCGACACCGTGCTCGTCTTCACGCGGACGAAACACGGCGCCGATCGCGTCGCGCGCCGGCTCGAGAGCAGCGGGATCAAGGCCGGGACGATCCATTCGAACCGGTCGCAGAGTCAGCGGCTGCGGGCGTTGAAGGACTTCAAATCGGGCGCGGTGCGCGTGCTCGTCGCGACCGATGTGGCCGCGCGCGGGATCGACGTAGACGGGATTTCGCACGTGGTGAATTACGATTTCCCGATGCACTCGGAGGACTACGTCCACCGAATCGGCCGGACTGGCCGCGCGCACGCAGTCGGCGACGCGATCAGTTTCGTCACCCCGGATGACCAGGGACCGCTGCGGTCGCTCGAGCGTTTCATCGGGCGCGGGATCGTGCGCAAGCGCGCGGACGGTTTCGATTACGAAGCGCCCGCGCCGCCGCGCGAAGATCGCGGACCCCGGCCTAATCGGCCTAACGACGGCCGGCGCGGACCGGCGCCGCGGGGGCGTTCCGGTGGTGGTGGCGGTGGAAGACGGCGCAGTCGATGAAGCCGGAGCAGGAGCTCGCGCGGCGCGATCCGAAGCTGGCCGCGCTCATCGCCCGGGTCGGCCCGTTCCCGGTGACCGCGGAGCGGATCGTTAGGCCGCTCGACGCCCTCGCTCGTTCGATCGCTTACCAGCAGCTCAGCGGCAAAGCGGCGGCCACGATCTTCGGCCGGGTCAAAGCCCTCTATCCGGGGCGCAAATGGTTCTCCGCCGAGCAGTTGTTGGCCACTCCCGATGAAACGTTTCGCGCGGCCGGTCTCTCCCGCGCGAAGACCGCGGCCTTTAAGGATCTCGCCGCGAAAACGCTCGATGGGACCGTCCCCAAGCCCGCTGCGCTCGCCCGGATGAGTGATGAAGAGATCATCGCGCGCCTCACGAGTGTTCGCGGCATTGGGCGCTGGACGGTGGAGATGCTCCTCCTCTTCCATCTCGGTCGGCTCGACGTCTGGCCGGTCGACGACCTCGGGGTGCGCAAGGGCTATGCGAAGACTTATCGGAAGAAAGTCGCCCCGACGCCGAAAGAACTGCTCGCCGTCGGCGAAAAGTGGCGGCCCTATCGTTCGGTCGTGGCGTGGTATTTCTGGCGCGCGCTGGATTCCTAGCGCCACCGCATTTCATGCAGTTTTGCGTTGCGGGCGAGAGCGTGGCGCCCCGCTTGGGGAGCGCACGCGCCTCGCGTGCCAGCGTGAACTTTCTCTTTGGCGGAGGGAGCTCGGGGGCCAGCCTATGCAGAACAAGTTCGTTTCGGCGAGGGCGCCGAAACCAGCACGCGAGGCGCGCGCTCTCCCCAGGGCAGACTCTAGCCTCTCTGCGCCAGCGAGACTCGCGTCACGTCGCCAGCACAGCGCATGACCCGCTCTAAGTAACAGAACTGTTACTTATTCGGCTAACTCTCCCCCGGGCGGCGTAACAGACCTGTTACCAAGCCTCGCTTGTCGCCGACCTGGTCGAGTCGAAGGCTAACGGTGTCTCAAACAATCAACCATCAACAAAGGAACAGTTATGAATAACTTAAAATCAGAAGATAAGTCAGTGAGTCAGAAATCTCTGGATTTGGAGCACTTCTCCAGCCTTCTGCCGGCTCCGGGTCGCATGGCTCGGAGGTCGTTTCTCCGCAGCCTGGGAATGGGCGCCGCCTTGCTCACTCCCATGGCCGGTGCTCTCACCGGGGTTGCCCGCGCGGCTAATCTCGGTTCGGGGAACGCGCTCAATCGCGGCGACGTCGCCATCCTGCGTTTCCTCGCGGCGGCGGAACTGCTCGAGGCCGACCTTTGGCAGCAATACACCGAGCTGGCGAACGGCAACGACGCTTACATGACCGCGGTCGCAGCCATCGATGGCGATTTCCCGCGATACATCGCCGATAACACCGACGATGAGCTAAGTCATGCCGCCTTCATTAATGCTTACCTGGCGGCCATGGGAGCGCAGCCGGTGAATCTCGACGCTTTTCGCACCCTGCCGAGTAGTCAGGCGACGGGCGCGCAGCAAATAGGCCGTTTGACTAACTTAATGAATCTTACGGTGGATACGAGCTGGTGGATTCGTTATCGCAGTCCCAAGAACCCGGACTTCGGTGCGAAGTTCCCGCAACTGATCAAGATCGTGAATCGCCCAACCATTCCGAATCGGGACTATCCCGTTGGTTCGGATGCAATCCAAGCGATCGCTAACTCTGCGGCCTTCCATTTCGGCACGATCGAACAAGGGGGATCGAGTCTCTATACCTCGATGGCAGAGTTAGCCTCAGATCTAACCGTCCTGCGGATCGTCACCAGTATTGCGGGCTCTGAAGTCTTTCATTTCGCCATCTGGGACGATACTGCCGGTAATGTCCCGGCCGTGCGGGTTCCGGGCCTCATCTTCCCTGACATCGCGACGGTGTTTGAGGGTGATCCTCTGCGCCAGAAAGACCTAATCATGCCGGAGCCGTGTGCGTTCATCGATCCGAGCTTGCCGCTTTGCTCGGTCATCCGTCCTTCTTCAGAGGCGGCGGCCGGAGCGGTGGCGGCGGCGAACGGGCTGACAGCGTCTGGCCTCTTCGAAGGACAAACGCCGGCCTTCTTCCAGGCGCTGACCAGTCTCGCGCAGGCGGCGGACGCCGCCCGTCGCGTTTGTTAGGGGGGCCTAACGAGGAGAGCTCTCTCGTCCCACGTCTTCCTCCGGCGCGCCGCGATGGGCGCGGAGGAAGGCGCCGGGATCGAGCCAGCCTTTGATATCCTTGCGGTAACCGGCGCCGACGAACGGCGTAATAAATTCGCGCATCTCGAAATGGAGATGCGCGAGGTATTTGCCACCGGCGGTGCCGACGGTGGCAATTTCCTCTCCGCGGTGGACGACGTCTCCCGGCCTAACGAGCATGGCAAGCACGTGGGCGTAATAGGACTGCACATATTTGCGCACGCCATTCTCGTCGTAGGCATGAAGGACGATGACGATGTTGCCCCAGCCCGGTCCGCCTTCCTGCGCGAAGAGGACACGGCCATCAGCCACGGCAAAGACCGGGTCGCCGAGGTCGCTGTCCTCGCCGCCGATCCCGTTCAAGTCGTCGCCGAGATGGTTATTAGTGGTGAAAGGCTGGGCGTCGTAGGCGAGGGCGCCGTTTTCCGTGCCTAACGGAAAGTCGAACCGCGTCGCGGTCGGGAGCGCAGCCAGTTCGAGCGGCGAAGGGAGATCGAGCGCGAGCTGGTAACGGCGATGGTCAAGCAATTCCGGGCGGACGCGCCAGGCGACATCGATGGTCAGGGTCAATAAGAATGTCGCGCAGGCGACCAGCCACCAAGCGCATCCGAGTCGTGCCTTCCTCATCCGCTGGTGCCGCGCAAGGTAGCGACCGGCGAGAGCAGACCGGCCCGGCGGGCCGGAACGTAGCTCGCGATCGCGACCGCGACCAAGGCCAGCAGCGTTCCCCAGAGATAGTGGTGCCAGTCCCACGCCACCAAAAAATGGTCCGCGTAGAGCAGCCCGCGGACGCGGATCGGGATATGGGAAACCGCTGAGGTCAGGAGCGCCCCGGCGCCGCAACCGATGACCGAACCGGCGCCGGCGATCATCGCGCCTTGCCAGAGGAAAATGGCCGAGATGTCGCCGCGCCGATAACCGATCGAGCGCAGAATCGCGATCTCCCGCACCTTCGCGAGCACGGCCATGGTGAGGACGTTGAAGATGCCGAAGCCGGCGAGCAGGATGATGAGCGAGACCGTGATCGCGGCGGAGAGCCGGATGGTGAGGAAGAGCTGCAGGTTCCCTTCTTCCCGGTCCTGCCAGCTCTCCATCTCATGATGAAAGAGCGACTCGAAGCGCGTCGCGAGCGCGGGGGCACGGTCGGGATCGCGCAACTTGTAGATAATCATCGAGGCCGAATACGGTTTGCGCAGAAGCGATTGCGCCACCTTCGCGTGACAATAAATCCGCGCGGCATCGATCACGCCGACGCCGCTGCGCGCGGTCGCCGCGACCACGAAGCGCCGGTATTCGCCGCCCGGGGAGAGCAATTCCACCGACTCGCCCGGACTAACGAGTAAAGCACTGGTCAGTTTCGCGCCGAGGATCACCGAGTTCGGATTATTGCGAAAATCGTCCAGCTTCCCGGCTTCGATTTGTTTCGCGAGATTCGTGGTCTGCAAATGCAGCGCGAGGTCTATCCCGAATAGGTCGGCCGTGGCGTTCTGGAAGCCGGCGCGCGCGGTCAGGTTCCCGCGGAGCACCGGCGAGCAGGCGACGACGTTGGAAAAGCGCCGGCTCACCCGCATGATCTGCTCGGCGTCATTGATGCCCTGGAAGGTCCGGCGGTGTGGCGGCTGCACGGGGAGGGGGGGCAACTGGGCCGCGCCCTCGAGCGATTGCACGCGCGCTTTCATGACCAGCGCGCCGTTACTCCCAAGGGTGCCGTCGATGAAATTTTTCGCGAAACCCTGGGTCTGCGCCTGGGTGCAGATGAAAATCGCCACCCCGAAAACGACCCCGCCGAGACTCAGAAAAAACGCGCGCTTCCGGTGCCCGAGAAAGCGGAGCGCGATGTAGAGCGACGGCGTTGTCACCGTCGGGAGGCGGGCAGCTCCGAGTGCACGACCCGTTGCCTGACGAACTCGCCCGGGCGCAAAGTATCCTGGTCGGCCACGACCACATGCGCGCCCGCTTTCACGCCCGAGAGCGCCTCGGCAAATTCCAGCGTTTGAAAACCAACCTTCACGGTCCGTTTGTCCAACATACCATGTGCGACTACCAGCACCTGGTCGACGAGGAGCGCGCGCGTCGGGAGGAGGAGCGCGTGGTCGTGGCGGCCGGTGATGATGTTCATTTCACCGGTCATCCCGGCCATCAGATTTTCCGGCGGGTTTTCCAGCTCGAGCACTACGGTATAGCGCTGCGTCTCCGGATCGGCCGCGGGTAGGATCGATGAGACCGTGGCGCTGAATTGCCGGGTCCGATACGCATACATTTCCAGGTCGGCTTTCATCCCGGCGCGCACTTCGCCGACGTCTTCTTCGTTCACTTCGCCGCGCACATAATTCTTCCGCGATGAAACCGTGAGCAGCTCGTTGCCGTCGGCGACCAGCTCGCCATCGATCACCCGCAGCCCGCTGAGAATGCCCTCCATCGGCGCGCGGATTTCCGTGTTCTTCATTGCCGCCTCGGCCTTCTGCGCGGCGGCCTGGAGCGCGGCGAGATTGCGATCGCGCTCGATCTTTTCGGTTTTCAGGGCGTCGCGCAAACGGTTCGCCTCGCTCTTCGCCTTCTCGTATTCGACCGCGGGGACGTTGCTCAGGCCGGCTAATTTTTCCAACCGTTGCAGATTGCCTTCCGCGATCTTCAGCGGCTCGGACGAGGGCAAATCCAGCCGCGCGCTTTCGGTCGCGGCCTGGAGATCGGCCTGCGCCTGTTTCAGCACGCGCGCCGTCGCTTCGTCGGTGATCGTCGCCAGCAGCTCACCCTTCGTGACTTTTTTCCCGATCGCTCCGCGGCCCGCTGCCAGCGGTTCCGCGAGTTGGATGAAGCCGGCATTTTGCGCGGGCACATGATTCACAAACGACGGCTCGATCCGCACCGTGCCGTAGACCGCGGAGATGGCGGTCCCCTCCTTCACGACAGCCACTTCCGCGACTGGTCGCGACCAGAAAAAGATCAGACCGAGCAGGAGCACGCTGGCGGCGACGAGGATGATGATGGCTTGCTTCGTGAGCTTCACGGTTTGGAATTATGCACGCTCGCGGCGTTCTCGTCCGTGAATTGAAAATAGCGGCCGGTCGCGCGGTCCCATTCCGCGAGCGCCACATTTTGCTGGAAGGCGGCGTCGAGCAGGCCGCGGCGAGTCGCGAGCAGGCCGGTTTCAGCGGTGCGGAATTCCAATTGCGAGGCGAGCCCCTGCTGCCAGCTCTTCTCCACCACGGCGAGATTGTTTTCCGCCACGTCCACGGACTGCCGGAGCGAGTCGTGGCGCGCGGCGATGGCGCGGAAATTATTTTGCAGCGCGGCCAGTTCGCGCCCGACGCTGCGCTCGAGTTTCTGTAGTTGCAGTTGGTTGAGCTCGCGCAGGGCACGCGCGCGCACCACGGCGCCAGCGACCTTGCCGTTGTCGAGCAAACGCCAGGTGGAGCTTGCCCCCGGGCTGATTTCTGACGAGACGATGTCGTCCGAGCGCTGCGTGGAACCGGAGCTGGCTTCGCGCACTTTGGTCGCGGGGATGTAGCGGCCAAAAACCGTGAGCTCGAGTCGCGGATAATAACCGGCGCGGGCGATGCGCTCATCTTCTCCGCTCGCCCTCACGAGCAGACGCGCGAGCCGCAGATCGGCGCGGCGCTCGAGCGCGGCGGCGGTTTCGTTAGGCAAGGAAAAATCCGCGCGGACAAATTCAACCGTGCCTTCCGGGGAGGGCAGGCTTGCGCCCGGTCCGAGATCGCGGCCGGTCGCGGCCGCCAATTGCAAAATCGCTGCGCCGTAAGCGTGCTGCGCTTCCTCGATTTGCGGGTCGAGCTCGCGCGCCTGCAGGGTCGCCGCGGCGAGCGCCCCGCGATCGATAGTGCCGGCCTGGTAGCGGGCTTCCTCGCTCCGCATGTTGGCGTCGAGGCGCTGGCGTTGCGAGCGACCGACTTCCTCGAGCGAGCGATCGTAGAGCGCGGTGAGAAAAGCGACCCGCACGGCGTGGAGTTGCTCGACCACGGCGACGTTGAGCTGCTGCGCCGCGATCAGTCCCGCGAGATCCCCACGCCGGAGCGAAGCCGGGATCGCCGCGTCGAAAAGCGGCTGCCGGAAATTTCCCTGCGCGAAAGCGAACGGCAGGTTCGAGGGTTGCCCCGCGCGGTCGCCGCCCTGCACCCCGGCGACAAGGCCGAGCCCGATATCGGGCAGGGCGCGCGAGCGAAAAACCAGCCGCTGACCCGCGGCCTCGGCCAGCGCGGTCTGCGCCTGCAGGATCTGCGGATTGTTTTGTAGCGTCTGGGCAAGCGCAGCGCTCACCGTCAAGCCGGCGGCTGGCCTAACGAGCGCGAGCAAAAGCACGATCGCGCCGAGTCTCACTTGTGTCCCCCGAGCTGCGCCGGTGGCCGGACCCAATCGAGCACCCGCTCACCGCCTGCCGACTCGTTAGGCGATGGCGTCATCGAGGAGATGCCGGTCGCGCGATCGAGCCGGGCCAGCGCCGCGTTATGCAGATAAATCGCGCTCAGTCGCGTAGTCTGCGTCCGGGTCGCATCTGCCGCGGCCTGGAGCACGTCGAGTTGCGTCCCCAGGCCCGCGGCGAGATTGCTCTTCGCGAAGGTCAGCGCCTCGTCCGCGGTCCGGATATTTTTCGCCTGCGCCGCGAGCACGCTGTCGGCCTGTTGCAGATCGAGAAACGCGCTCCGCACTTCCGATTGGATGCCGAGCTTGGCCGCCTTCAAGGCGAGCAGCGCGGCTTCGCGGCGCGCCCGGGTCGCATCCATCCGGCCGCGGGTGGCGTAGCCGTCAAAGATATTCCAGGTCGCGTTCAAGCCGACGACATAGCCGTTATTGAACTCCGGCCCGACCAGTGGATCGCGCTCGCTGTAGACTTCGTAGCCGGTAAAAGCCTGCACGTGCGGCCGGCTCGCGGCACGATCGAGCTCGAGCTGCCGGTCCTCGATCACGATGTCCTTTTGGGCGGAGCGAATCTCCGGCCGGTCGGTCACCGCACGCGCCAGCGCCGCGCTCAGGTCCGGATGGCGCGGCTCGTATTCCAGCGTGCCGGAAATTTCGAACGGCTGTTCGTTAGGCGCACTCGCCTCGAGCCCGCAAAGTTCGCTCAGGCGCAGGTAGGAATTCTGCAGATCGGTCTGCGCCTGGATCAGTTCCGGTTGTTCGTTGGCCAGCGCCACCTCCGCGCGGCGGGCATCGAGCGGCCCGACCGTCCCCGCGCTCAACCGCTCGCGCTCGCTCTTCAATTCACCGCGGAGCACGCCGATCGATTGCTCGCGCAGATGGATTTTTTCCCGGTTCAAGAGCAGCTCGTAGAACGCCAGCCGCACGTCCATGGTCACGCGGTCGGACACGACTTGCAGCTCGTCTTCCTGCTTCGCGCGGTTCAGGCGCGCGATCGCATCGGCACTGCTCGTCGCGCCGCCGGTGTAGAGATTCTCCACCGCCCGCACCGACGCGCTGTAATCATCCGGGCGCAGGCGCGACGCGTCCGCGCGCTCGCGCCGGCGGTAGAGTCCGTTCGTCACCACGGAGGGCAGATAACCGGCGCGCGCTTCGAGCTGGCCGCCACGCGCCGCCTCGATCTTCTTGCGCGCGATCGCGATCTCCGGGTTGTGCTCCCGCGCCAGGGCCACGATCTGGTCGATCGTCGAGCGCGGCGCCGGGCTCGCGACGACCGGAGCCAGGCACGCGCCGAAAAGAAAGAGCGCTGATGACAAACCCGGTCGCATGCGGTTTTCTCACCGGCCGTCCGGGGTTGCGCAACAAAAATCCCCTCCGTCCGTGGCGTTAACGAATTTTTCGCCCCCGTCGTTTTGCGGGCTTGCCCCGCGAGGCACGGTGCGGCAAGGTTGGCGCTTCCCATGAGTAAAATCCCGATCGCGATCGTTGGCGTAGGCAATTGCGCCAGTTCGCTGGTCCAGGGACTCACCTTCTATGGGAGCGCGCCGAAGAACGGCCACGCCGTCGGACTGATGCATCGCAAAGTCGGCCCCTATTCGCCTAACGACATCAAAGTCGTCGCGGCCTTTGATATCGATCGGCGCAAGGTCGGGACCGACGTGAGCAAGGCGATCTTCGCCCCTCCCAATTGCACCAAGGTCTTCTGCGCGAAAATCCCCAAGACCGGCACGATCGTGAAAATGGGCTGTGTCCTCGACGGCGTCGGTTCGCACATGAGCGGCTACGACGCGGCCCGCACCTTTCTCCCGCTGGAGAAAGAATCGACCCGCGAACGGATCATCGCGGAACTGAAGAACTCCGGCGCGGAAATCATGGTCAATTATCTACCGGTCGGGAGCGAAGAGGCGACGCGCTTCTACGTCGGCTGCGCGCTCGAGGCCGGTCTCGCCCTGGTCAACAACATCCCGGTTTTCATCGCCAGCGACCCGGTCTGGGCGAAACGCTTCGAGGAAAAAAAACTCCCGCTCGTCGGCGACGACATCAAGGCACAGATGGGCGCGACCGTGCTCCATCGCACGATCGTCGATCTCTTCCGCAAGCGCGGGGTGAAGATCGAGCGCACCTATCAGCTCAATACCGGCGGCAACACCGATTTCCTGAACATGCTGAACCGCACCCGGCTTGTCTCGAAGAAGAAATCGAAGACCGAGGCCGTGCAGTCAGTCATCGGCGCGCGGTTATCTGAAGAAAATATTCACATCGGCCCGAGCGACTACGTGCCTTGGCAGAACGACAATAAGATTTGTTTCATTCGCGTCGAAGGCAAACTCTTTGGCAACGTCCCGATGGAGATCGACCTCAAGCTCTCGGTCGAAGATTCGCCAAACTCTGCTGGCGTGGCGATCGACTCCATCCGCTGCTGCAAGCTCGCGCTCGATCGCGGCATCGGCGGCGTGCTCCATTCCGCCTCCGCCTATTTCTCAAAACATCCGGCGGTCCAGATTACCGACGACGAAGCCTACCAGCGGGTCGAGGAATTCATTCGCGGCGAGCGCGATTCGTAAATCCCGCGCGCAGGTTTTCCTGCCTAACGATGAGCGCGCACGAAATCTGGCTGAGCTGCCGCGATCTGGAGCGCTGGCTCGGGGAGGAAGAAGACTCCCGCGTGCACGCGCTTCGCGGCGTTTCGCTCGACCTCGAACCGGGCAGCGTGCACGCGGTGGTGGGCCCGTCCGGTTGTGGGAAAAGCACGCTCCTTTACGTCCTCGGCCTGCTCGACCAGCCGGACGGCGGCACACTCACAATCGACGGTCACCCGGTCGCCGGCCTGCCCGACGATGAGCTCGCGCAGAAACGGAACGAGCTCCTCGGATTCATCTTTCAGTTCCATTTCCTCCTCGAGGATTTCACTGCGGAGGAAAACGTTATGATCCCCATGCAGCGTCTGGGGAGGTTGGCGGAAGAGGAAATGCGCGCGCGGGCAAGGCAGTTGCTCGAGGAGGTCGGGCTCGGCGCGAAACGACAACGACTGAGCCTGCATCTCTCCGGCGGCGAACAGCAGCGCGTGGCGATCGCGCGCGCGCTCGCGAACGATCCGCGCGTCATCCTCGCCGACGAACCGACCGGCAACCTCGACACCGCCAACGCGGAGCGCGCCTTTAAACTCCTCCAGAAAATCGTGCGCGAAGAACGCAAGGCGCTCCTGCTCGTGACTCACAACCCGGTGATCGCGGAAGCGTGCGATTGGATCCACGAGATGAAGGATGGCGTGATCATCGGGAGCCACGCGCGCGGATTTCGTTAGGCGATCGTCGGTTTCGTTCAGCGCGCACACCCACAACCATGAATAAGCGAATTTTCTTAACCGGTGCGAGCTCGGGGATCGGGCGCGCTACGGCCGAGCTTCTCGTTAGGCAAGGTCACGAAGTCTGGGGTAGTTCGCGCAACCTCGCGCGGCTCCCGGTGCTCACCGGCTTGCATCCGGTCGCGCTCGATCTCTCGGATACGGCCGCGGCGCGGGCGAGTTTCCAGCGCGCGTGGGCCGAAGCGGGACACTTCGACGTCGTGATCAACAACGCCGGCAGCGGCCACTTCGATTCGAGCTCCACCGTTTCCGCGGAAGTGATCGCTGAGCAATTTCAAGTGCTCGTCTTCGCGCAGATCGAGCTTTGCCAGCTTGCGCTGCGGGCGATGGGGCGGCGCGGCGACGGGCTCATCATCAACGTCACTTCTATGGCGGCGCGCCTGCCCGTGCCCTACATGAGCGCCTACAACGCGGCCAAGGCGGCGCTGGCTTCCTTTACCATGACGCTGCAAATCGAGCTGCGCCGGTCGCCCATTCGCGTGGTCGATCTGCAGCCCGCGGATATCCGCACCTCCTTCAACGAAGCGGTGGTGAAAAAGGCCGCGACCGATCCGGCGCTCGCGCAGGTCTGGGAACAGATCGATGCCAACCTCCAGGCCGCGCCTCCGCCGTCGCTGGTGGCGCGTCAGATCGAACGTCTGATCCGGCAAAAGAATCCACCGCCGCGCGTGACCGTCGGCGGCTTTTTCCAGGCGGGCGTCGCGCCGCTCATTTTCAAATTCCTCTCCCAGCGCATTCGACTCTGGGGCTTGCAGCAGTATTACCGGATGTGAGCGGGAGGGAAATTTCCGAAGCGGTCGTGCTCATGGCGGGGTCGGGATCGCGGCTGCAGGCCGAGGCGCAGAGCGTGCCCAAGCCGCTCCTTCCGGTCTTGGGACGGCCGCTCATTTCCTACACTTTGAGCGCGCTCCAGCGCGCCGGGATCAAGACGGTGCATGCGGTCGTTGGCTTCCAGGCCGGGGAATTGATCCGGCAACTGCGAGCGCTCACGCCTAACGGACTCGAACTGCGCTTTGTCGAGAATCCAGAGTGGCAAAAACAGAACGGCGTTTCCCTACTGGCTGCGGAGGGACACGTGGCCGCGCCGTTTGTCCTCGCGATGAGCGATCACCTTTTCGATCAAGCCCTTCTCGATCAGCTCCTGGCGCAGTCCGCGCCGCACGAACTTAATCTCGCGATCGATCGCAAGCTCGACGCCATCTTCGATCTCGAAGACGGGATGAAAGTGCAGACCGCGGGCGACCGCGTGATCACCCTGGGCAAATCTTTGGAGCGCTACGACGCGATCGATACCGGGCTCTTCGTTTGCCCAGCCGAGATCTTCGTTAATCTGCGCCGCGCGCAACGAGACGGCGATTGCAGCCTCGCCGACGGCGTGCGTCTGATGGCCGCAGAGGGGAAAGTGCGCGCGATCGATATCGGCCCCGCCTGGTGGCAAGATGTCGATACGCCGGAGATGCTGGCCCAGGCCGAAAGCGTGCTGCGGAGGCGAGCCGCGGTCGAAGCGCCGTTCGATTGGCGGCTGCTCCTCCGGTCGGCTTTGCTCTTTCTCGCTGTCTTTGCCGTCTATTTCGGGCTCCGCTCGCCGGGGCTCGACGATTTCGACTCGGTGCTCTTCGCGCTCGGGGTGCGGCACTTCAACCTTTGGATCGATCAGCCGCATCCCCCGGGGTTTCCGATTTTCATCTTCCTCGGCTGGGTGGGGAATAGCTGGTTTCATCTCGACCCGGTCCTGTCGTTGCATCTGGTCGCGGCTCTGGGCGGCGGCCTCTTTGTCGTAGCCTGGTTTTTGATCGTTAGGCTGCAATTCGATGAGCGCTTTGCCTGGCTGGTCGGGGTTTCGCTCGCGCTCACCCCGGCGGTCTGGATGACTGCGACCAAAGTCCTGACCGACAGTCTCGCGGCAGGTTTCCTCAGCATGGAAATTTTGGCGGCGCTGCTCTTTCTGCGGAGCGGGAGGCGCGGGATGCTGTCGCTAGGCGCGATCCTCGGCGCGGCGGCGATCGGAACGCGGCCGCAGCTCGCGCCGGTCGCGCTGGCGATATTGTTTCTGGCCTTGCGGACGCGGGCGGCGGCGGCGCGCGTCTGGTTGCTCGCCTTCGGGATGTTTGCGGCGGCCTCGTTGGTCTGGCTGGTGCCCACGTGGTACCTCATGGCGCGTTTGCGTCCGGACATTCCGGCGTGGGCGGTTTATCCCGAATTGTTTTACAAGCAATGGCAGTACGGGCTCGATAAACCGCAGGTCTCCATCTTCGCGGGCGGTTGGAGCTTGCGCTATTTCGCGCTCCGGTTTGGCGAGCACATTTTCGGATGGTTCGGGCTCGGCTTTGGTTTCCTGGAACACTGGAGCTTTCTCATCCTCGGCACGGTGCTGAGCGCGGCTGGGCTATTTCTCTATCTGCGCCGGAGACCGGATGCCGGATTTTGGCGCTTCCATTTACCTTGGGCGCTGCTCCACGTCGTGATCATTTTCGTCTGCATCCCGCCGTCACAACGCTACTACCTCATCATCTTTCCGCTCCTGCTCATCGCGATCCTCAGCGGTCTGCGCGAGATAAAAGTCGGCGTGGCACTGCCCCTTCTTTTTGTGGCAATTCTCCTGCCCACGGTCAGCGCCAACCATCGCGACCAAGCGCCGCCGGTGCGGTTGGTCGAATACTTGCAGCGACTTTACCCGTCGGAGGAACGGTCTCGCGTCGTCCTGATTCTGCGCAGCTCGCGGCGCCACGCTGATTGGTACGGCCCGGAATTCCAGCGCGTTTACCCGGAACCGGCCGCGGCCAAATTCGAGGCCGCGACGCGCGGCGCGCGCGCCATTTACACGGACGACGACAAGCTACCGTTGCCGGCCGGCTGGCGGCTCGTGCCGATCGCCACCTTCGCCCGCTCCTACATTATCCATATGAAGTATCACGAGGTGCGCCTCTACCGGATCGAGCGCGGGTGAAGGTCACGGTTCTCACGCACGCGCCGCTCCCCTCGCACCCGACCAATACGGAACAGACCATCTGGACGTTCCTGGAGCTGGCGCGACTCGGGCATCAGGTCGAGGTCATCTGCCGCGGTGAACGCGGGCGCGTTTTGTTCGCGGAGGTGGGCGATTACTACAGGATCGCCGACTGGCCGGAGACGATTGCGTTCACGCCGACGGGCGACGTGCCAGCAGGTTGGGCGGATTTGCGAAATGTCCGGCAAGCCCGGCGGGCCGGAGCCGGCCTGCTGCATACGCGAGATATTTTTGCGCTCACTCTCGCCCTGCTCGCAGGGCGGCGATGCGTCTTCGAGTCGCATCGCGTTGATATCAATCAGGACCCACGTTTCGCGCTTTGGCGACGATGGTGTTACCGCCGGCGCAACCTGCTCGGGATCGTCACGCATTCGGAATTGAGCCGGCGCAGTTTCATCGAGGCGGGCGCGCCCGCAGAGCGAGTCATGACGATCTACAACGGCTACGTGCCGGCGCATTTCGAGCCGCGACTGAGCAAGGAGGCGGCGCGCGCCCGACTCGGGCTCGATCCGCAGGCGGCGCTGGTCGTCTATACCGGCCACGTCGATCCGAGCAAAGGCGTCGATATGCTCGCGCAAATCGCGCGCCAGATCCCGGAGGCGACTTTTCTTTTGGTCGGCGCTCTTCCAGATGAGGAGACGGATCTCGGCCCGCCCAATATGCGCCTGCTGCCACGGGTGCCTCAGGACGCGATCGCGCCTTACCTGTTCGCGGCGGATTGCCTGATTATTCCGCCGGCGTCCGCGCCGTTGCGCACGCACGGGCGCACGGTCCTGCCGATAAAGACGTTCGCCTATCTCGCCGCGGGCCGGCCCATCGTGGCGGGGGATTTGCCCGACGTGCGCGAGGTTTTGCGCACGGAGGAAAATGCCCTTCTCGTTAGGCCGGATGATCCCGCGGAAGCTGCGGTCGCGGTCCGTCGAGTTCTGACGGAGCCGGAAACTGCAGGCCGCCTGAGCGCGCAAGCGCGGGAAGATGCGCGCTCGTTTACCTGGCAGGCGCGCGCGCAAAAGCTGGCCGGGTTCTACTCCACGCATGCAGCCTGAGGTCCCGTCTCCGCTCGCGCAAAGTCCCGCGGTCAAAGCCGCCGGCTCCCTCACGCGCGGACTTTGGTGGACCGGCTCGGGGACCGTCGCGGCCCGAATCATCCACGTCGCGCTGACCGTGGTGATGCTGCAGAAATTGAGCCTCGGCGAGATGGGACGGTGGGCGACCGCGTGGAGCGTGCTGATGGTAGTGGAAGCATTCTGCGGGCTCGGGGTCAATTTTGCCATCGTGAGCATGGGCGATCTCTCCGCTGCGGCTTTGCGCGGGCTTTTTTCCATCTCGACGCTCTGGGGTTTTGTCCTGGCCGGCGCGCTCGCCGCGGCCGCACCGCTCTTGGCGCATCTCTACGGCGAGCCGGCTCTGGTGACCCTGCTCCTCATCGCCGCGGTCAAATTGATTTTGATCGGGCCGGCGCTGGTGCCTCTCGGGCTGATCAGTCGCCGGCTCGGGTTCCGCGAGATTGCCATCGCCGAGACGGCCGCCGGAATGGTCGAGGCGCTTTCTTCGATTGGCTTGATTGTGCTCGGCTTCGGCGCGGCCGCGTTGGTCTGGGGCACGGCGGCGCGTGCGCTCGTTTTTCTCGCCGCGGTCTTTTATTTTCAACCGGTCCGGCCGGCGTGGCGGTTTCCGCTCAAGGAAGCGGCGGGCGCGGTTCGCTTCGGGCTGCACGTGGTTTCGTCGAACCTGCTCTTCCAGATTTACCGGAACGCCGATTATTTCCTCATCGGCTTGCGCCTCGGGATCGCGCCGTTGGGATTGTACCGGGTCGGTTTCGACATCGGGATGAGTCCGTTCGAGACCACGACCAACGTCGTCAACCGCGTCGGTTATCCGATCTTTGCCAACGTCCAAAGTGAAGCCGCTATTTTGCGCGAAACCTTCACGCGCACGGCGCGGTCGCTCTTGTTCTTGCTCCTGCCGATCGCCGCCTTCATCGCGATCGAAGGGCGCGATCTCTTCGCCGTGGTGGCGGCGCCGCGCTGGCAATCGGCCGTGCCGATTGCGCAGATTCTGTGTTGGGCCGGCGTGATCCGCGGTCTCGTGCAACTTTTCGGGCCGCTCTATCAAGCGGGCGGACGGCCGCGGCTCGCGGTCTATGAAGCGGCGCTCACGGGGACACTGCTCGCGCTCGGATTTGTGCTCGCGGTCTTCACCGCTCCCGCGGGGCGGGGCGCGCTCTGGGTGGCTTGGGCTTGGCTAACGGTTTATCCGCTGGTCCTGATCTGGGACCTTTACTGGTCGCGCCGCTATTTCGGTTTGACCGCCGGCCGGCTCCTCGCGGCGCTGTCTCCGGTCTTGCCGGGCGTGGTGCTAATGGGGCTCACGATGTGGGCGGCGGCACGGTTGGTGGCCACGAGATTCCCGACCACGCCGCGCCTCTTCCTCGTGGCCGCCGCCGGCGCGGCATGCTTTTACCTTTATAAGAACGTTGTGCTCGACCGGCGCTACCGGAGCAATTCGTCGTAGCGCGCTTCAAGGGCGGCGACGCGCTGGCGGAGATCGAATTCGCGTTGCGCTTTCGTCCGAGCCGCCTTGCCTAACGAATGGCGCAGCGTGGGGTTTTCGGCCAGTTGTTGCAGAGCCTTGGCCAGAGCGACCTCATCGCGCTCCGGCACAAGCAGGCCGGTCACGCCCTCTTCGATCACCTCCGGGATGCCGCCGTGCCGCGAAGCAATCGTGGGCATGCCTAACGACGCGGCCTCATAGACGATCAGCGGAATTCCCTCGCGGTCGCCACTGCGCGCCGTGACGCTGGGCACGAGCACGAGGTCGCTCCGGCGCATCGCTTCGAGCAGTTTCTGGTGCGCGAGCACGCCGGTCATTTCCACCTTCTCAACTAAGCCCAAGTCCGTGATGAGCTGTTCGTAATCGCGCCGCCGTGCGCCATCGCCGACCAGGCGCAGGCGGAGCGCGGGGTATTTTTTAAGCGCAGCAGCGAAGGCGCGGATTCCGTATTCGAAGCCTTTCTTTTCCACAAACCGACCGGCCATGAAGACGATTATCTCGCCGTCGTCGCGTTCGATCCGGGCGGGAGTTTCCGTGTCCACGCCGAGCCGGTGCACGGCGGTTTTTTCCGACGGCGCGCCCGCGCGGATGAGCAACCGGCGCAAATCTTCGGAGACCGCGAGCAAGAGATCAGCCCGGCGAAAGAGCCAGCGCGAGCAGGCCCAGTACGGCAGGTTTGCGGGAAGAAAACGCGCCCGCGAAAGCAGCAGAGGCACGTCGTAGCCATGAAAAGTCACGACCAGCGGAAGCCCGAAGCGGGTGCAGTAGGGCAGCGCATAACAGGCCCCAGGGCCAAAGTGCGCATGCGCCAAAGCAAAGCCACCGAGGCGGAAGAGGCGGAAAAAGGTCGGGCTGAGCAGCGTGGTCCGATAAAGCGCGGCTTCCAGACTCGTTAGGCTATGCACCGGCCCGAAGGGAAAGCGCGCCGCGTTCAGTCGGTCCCAAGTGAAAACTTCCGCGCGATAACGCCGGTGTTCCCGGACCTCATCGTAAACAAAAGTCTGCGAGTACTGAACGAAACGCGAAGAAAAGACGGCGACCTTGGGCGCGTCGATGGCCAAACGGGAACTCGTTCGATGTTCGTCGACATTCTGGGAGGTTCTGATGTCGGTCACGTGTTGGAATTGGCGCCGATGGCGGAGGTGAAGAGTTCCTTCAGCGCGAGCACCGCGATGAGGAAGGCGGAGAACGCGATGATGTGCAAGACCCAGGCGGCGAGCCCGCAGAGCGCAAGGAGCATGAAGACAAAATTGAAGACGTCGCGTTTCGTGAGTTCTCCGAAAATGCGCGCGGCCCGGTCGCCTAACGACAAGAGCCCGGTCTGCCTGATCAGCCAAAGCTTTAACTGGTCGCCGTGATTAAAAGTATGCCGCTGCGCGCGGACGTAGCTCCGGTAGCGGTCGTCGCCGGCGGCCGGGTCGTCTTCGATTTTTGTGCGAGTGAGGAAGGTTTCGGCCACTCCGATAAAAAGCGCCGCGCCGATGCCCTCGACCACATAAAACGGATAGCCGAGACCGAAACCGAGTGCGATCGCGTAGAGCATCGTGCTCAGGCGGTCGCAAACTTCGTCGAGCTTTCGCCCGGACTCCGATTCCAAATATTTGATGCGCGCGATCTCGCCGTCGCAGCCGTCGAGCGCGCTGTGCACTTGAAAGAAAATCGCCCCGGTCGAAAAGCCGAGATAGTCGCCGCGGAGCAAGAAGAGCGCGCCGGCGAGAGGAAGCGCCATCAAGAGCAGGGTGATCTGACTCGGCCGGAGCGAAGTGCGGAGGAGCAAGCGGCTGAGCGCGCGCGAGAGCGGACGGTTCAGGTAGCGAGAAATAATCCCGTCCTGCGATTTTCCCGTGCCGGTCAGGAGCTGATACGTCGCGCGGGGGAGATCCGATTTTTGCTCGAGGTAAAGCCAGCTTCCGCCGCGGAATTTTGCGTTAATCGCGTCGGGTTCGGACGCGCGGAGTTCGTTGGCGTCGATGATGAGGCCGGGAAGGAAGTTCCGATCTGGAACGACTCGCGTACTCAAAGCGAGGACGGGTCCATCGCCTAACGAAGTCAGCTCGAGATAGGGAGCTGCGATTTTCTCACGGCGAAAATAATCCGCGGCGGCGAGCTTGATCCGGTCGATTTGCCGCAGGCCTGCGACGCGCCATTCGGCGGTTTCATCCGCAAAGATCACGACTGCCTGCGGAGTGAGATGGGCCTGCTGCACGAGGGGCGAACCTAACGAAGCGGCCGAATGCGTTCCATGATTTAATTTCCGCGCCAGCCAGCTAATCTTCCCGAGATGATCGAGGATAAACCGCTACTCTCGATCATCATTCCGACGCTGCAGGAAGAGAAGGTAATCAGCGCCACGCTCGCGGCGCTAAAGTTTCCTCAGTCGCATGAAATCATTGTTTCCGATGGCGGGAGCACGGACCGGACGGTGCAGCTCGCGCGGGAACGCGCTGAGCAGGTGATTGTGCATTCCGGGGGGGAGCGGCAGACGATCGCAGAGGGTCGTAATGCCGGAGCGGCCGTGGCGAGAGGCGAGTTCCTCGTCTTTCTCGATGCGGACTGCACGCTGGAAAATCCCGAGGAATTCTTTCGCGCCGCAGTGACGCATTTCGAAAGTGATCCGCGGCTGGTCGGCCTGACCGCGCGGCTGCGCGTGCTGCCGGAAAGGGCAACGCGCCTAGACAATTTATTCTTCGGGCTGGCAAATGCCGCGACTTGGTTTGGGAACAATGTCCGCGGCACCGGAGACGCGCCGGGGGGCGAATTTCAGATGGTCCGGGCGAGTGTGTTTCGTTCGTTAGGCGGCTATCGCGAGGATCTCGTGACCTGCGAGGATCGGGATCTTTTTCGCCGTCTCGCC
The DNA here is from genome assembly GCA_038240025.1 of Chthoniobacterales bacterium. Classification (GTDB taxonomy): domain Bacteria; phylum Verrucomicrobiota; class Verrucomicrobiia; order Chthoniobacterales; family UBA10450; genus Palsa-1392. Next base: position 32,852 of record JBBSED010000013.1, on the reverse strand, counting down.
CGCGTGGGACGGGTCCATTCCGATGCGCGGTTGACAGTTTTCCACACCGGGCGACGAGCGCATAATGTCGGCTGGTTCCGGATGATTTGGATCTTGCTCGCGAACACGATCTCCTTCCGCCTGCGCGGGAAATCATTCTCGAAAGAGTGGACGGTGGAACGTTAGGCCAGGGTGATCGGCCGGTTGTAGATGCGATACGTTTTGTAGCGATCGGCGCCGATGGCCTCGAGGAAACGGTTCATGAGCCGATTGTTTTCCAAGATCAGGCTGCACTCGCCGGTCACGCCGTTTTTGATCATCGCTTCCTCGATGATGCGCAGGACCAACTTCTCCGCGACACCGTGACGGCGGAATTCCGGGACGACGCCAAGCGCGACGAGTCGTCCTGTCTTGAGCCGGTTTTTGTGATACAAAAGTTTCGCGAGCCCGATCGGCAAGCCCCAGGTGAAAAGGCGGCCGTTTGGCAAATGGCGGAGCGCGACGTTGATGTCCGGCAGGTAAAGCAGAAAGCCGACAGGCTGGTCGCCGACCTCGGCGATGAGCGTGTATTCCGGCTCGGCGAGCGGTTTTAGTTCCTTGATCAGGTGATCGAATTCCGCGGTCGTGAATGGAACGAAGCCCCAGTTTTTCTCCCAGGCGCGATTGTAGATTTCGCGCAGGCGGCGGCTTTCGCCGGCGAGGTCTTTCATCTTCACCGGGCGAATTTTGACGTCGAGGCTGTTCGCAAAGCGCTTGGAGATGCGTTGGAGCCGGAGGCGCGCATCGTCCGGTCGATCGAACCACCACGCATACCAGTCCGTCACTTTGCGGAAGCCGGCGCCCTCGATGAGCGCGGCGTAGTAGGGCGGGTTGTGCGGCGTGAGGATCGTCGGCGGATGTTCGAAGCCTTCGAGGAGAAGGGCGCAGACGTAGTTTGTGGAGTAATCGATCGGCCCCATGATCTCGGCGCGACCGCGTTCGCGCAGCCAATCCGCAGCGGTGCCTAACAATGCCGCCGCTACCTCCTGATCGTCGATCGATTCGAACAAACCGAAGCAGCCGACATTGGAATTGTGCTCGGCATTGTAGTTCGGATCGTCGCTCGCCATGATCCGGCCGACGATCTCGCCAGCGCGGCGGGCGAGAAAAAGGGCCGCCGCACCGTGCTCGAAAAACGGATGCTTTTTCTGGTCGAGGAACTCGTTCCGCTCGAGCAGGAGTGGCGGCACCCAGGCGGGATCATTTGCGTAAATCCGCCAGGGGAATTGGATAAAGGCGTCGCGCTCGGCGCGCGAGACGACCGGCGTAATGTCGATCGGGGACAAATCAGGATGGGGCCGATGCCATATCGCGGCGTGCGTCTCCCGACATTTCCTCAGGCGGATTGGGCGGCGAGCTGCGGGACGAGCGTGTCTTCAAGGATGTTGAGCGCTTCGTCGAGATCGGCGCGGGTGTGGAGCGCCGTGACGCAGGCGCGGAAACAAATCCGATGCTGCGGCACGGCCGGGTAATCAACCGGCGCGACCCAGAGCCCGCGGCTGCGTAGTTGGTGCCCCAGGCGATACATGCGTTCGCGGTCGCCGATCACCATCGGCATCACGTAGGTGGTGGAATTTCCGGTATCGATCCCGAGCCCGCGGAGCTGCTGGTGAAAATAGTCGGCATTTTCCCAAAGGCGCGTGCGCAGTTCCGGCTGCGCGGTCGCGATCTCGAGCGATTTCAAAATCGCCGCGACCACCACTGGCGGCAACGCGCAGGAGTAAACGTAAGGATGCGCGTAGAAGCGCAGGTATTGCAGCGTCTCCCGGTTGCCCGCGACGAAGCCACCGAGCGCGCCGAAGGCTTTCGAGAAGGTGCCGTAAGTGAGTTTGATCCGGTCTTCGACCCCGAATTTTTCCGCGGCACCGCGGCCGTGTTCCCCGCAGGCGAGGGTGGAATGGGCCTCGTCGATGAAGACACTCGCGCCGTGTTCCTCAGCGACGGTGATCAGTTCCTCGAGATTGCCGAAGTCACCGTCCATCGAATAGATGCCTTCGATGACCACGAGCTGGCGCTTGCCCATGTTCCTGCCTAACGACGCCGCGAGCGAGGCGGGATCGTTATGCTCGAACTTCTGTGAGCGACAGCGCGAGAGGGTCGCGCCGTCGCGCAGGCTCAGGTGCGACCGGTTATCGAGCACGGCGACATCCGTCTTGCGGAGCAATCCGGAGATGGTGCCGAGCGCGCCGCCAAACCCGCTGTTAAAAAGCATCGCGTCCTCGCGCCCGAGGAAGGCGGCCATTTTTCGTTCCAGCTCACGATGGAGATCGGTCATGCCGGAGAGCATCGGCGAGCCGCAGGCGCCGAGACCGTGTGAGGTGAGCGCTTCGTGCGCGGCGGCAATCACTTCGGGGTGATTCGCGAGCCCAAGGTAATTATAGGAACAAAGGTTGATCACCGGCTGGGCTTTGCCGTCGTAGGTGATCGTGGTGCGGGCATCGGCGCCCGCGCGCATCTCGGGCTCGTACAGTTCCACCGCCCACGCGCCCGCCTGCATCCAACGCGTGAAACTGGGCGGCGCCTGCAGCGGGTCGCTGCCTTCGCTGGCGAGAAAATTTCCCAGACTGAGTTTGGCCGGATCGTCGCTCATAAGCTTGGAGTTGCCCGAGCGGATTGGGGAATGGCCGTAAAGTTTTGCATCCTTTGGGTCCGCGGCGATTTCGGCGCCGAGAATTTTCCAGTCGGGAGCGCAATGTTATCTTTTCCAGTTCCGGCGACAAGATTTTTATCGCAGGGAGATTCACGGGCGCGCAGCGGGCTTCCCCCTTGCCGCCTGCATCCTTCCTCCCTACGCTCGCGGGATGCGGATTTTGGTCACGGGCGGCGCTGGATTTATCGGCTCGCACCTGGTGGAAAAGCTCCTGGGGGAAGGTCACGAGATCGCGGTGCTCGATGACTTCAACGATTTCTACGACCCGCAAATCAAGCGCCGCAATCTCGCGGCGATGGCGGATAAAATCGCGCTGCACGAAGTGGACCTGCGCGACGCCGCGGCGGTGAAGGGAGTTTTCGAAGGCGCGAACTTCGACGCCGTCATTCATCTCGCGGCGCGGGCGGGCGTGCGGCCTTCCCTGGTCAACCCGGAGCTCTATTGTGAGACCAACGTTAACGGGACGCTCCATCTGCTCGAGGCGGCGCGGGCTGTCGGGCTGAAGCGATTCATCTTCGCCTCGAGTTCCTCGGTTTACGGGCTCGCCAGAACGGTGCCCTTCTCGGAAGAGCTGCATCTCACGCAAACGGTTAGCCCGTACGCCGCGACCAAAATTGCCGGTGAATTTCTTTGCTCGACCTATTCGCACCTCTATCAAATGCGGGTCGTCGCGCTCCGTTTCTTCACCGTTTACGGACCGCGCCAGCGGCCGGACCTCGCGATTCACCAATTCACCCGTCGGATTTGGAATGGGAAACCGATCGACCAATTCGGCGACGGAACGACGCGGCGCGATTACACCTACATCGACGACATCATCCAAGGCGTGGTTGCGGCGTTAAGCTACGAAGGCCCGTTGTTCGATATTTTTAATCTGGGCGAAAACCAAACGATCGAACTGAAGGATGTGATCGCCGGCGTCGAGTCCGCGCTCGGGCGTAAGGCGAAGATCAATTACCTCCCCGAGCAACCGGGCGATGTGCCGCTCACCTGCGCCGATATTTCCAAGGCGCAACGGCTCCTCGGTTATCGCCCGACCACTTCGCTCGCGGAAGGACTGCCGCGTTTTATCGCGTGGTTTCACGAAAACCGCGACCGGGCCTGAGCGGCGTCGAGAGTCCGAGCTTGCGTTACGCACCGCTCGGGAATAGTTATTCACAGATGCCGGGAGGCTGAGGTCTCGACCTCCTTCCCGCGATCGTCCGGTTGTTTCGAAACGAATGATGCTGGCAAACACGTCCCACCCGACCGGTTTGCAGCAACGGAGATCGCATGCGGACAGGCCTTGGCCTGAAAGAGTTTCCCGGCAAGACGAGGCGGAGTTTCCTCCGGCTGCGCAGACTGCTCTTGAGCTGCTTTGTGGGACCCTCCGGGGTCCGCGCGCCATGGACCGTGCACCATTTTATGTTGCGCTCCGCCCGAAGAATAACTGGGTATTAACTGAGGATCATTATGACATCTCAATCCCCGGGGAGAAACTCGCGACGCCCGCGTCGCAGTGGACCCCGACGGCGGTTCGATACGCGCGACGAACGCGCGGAGGCGAAGGCTCCCGCAAAAAAGAGCTTGCTGCAGAAAATCATGGGCTTCTTCGGAAGCTCCGACACCACCCCCGCCAAACCGGGGCGCCCGAGCGCGCCGCGGAACGGCTCCGCTCCAGAGCGCAACGGTGCGCCGACGCGTGACCGGGGCGAACGACGCGAAAGAGGCGAACGAGGCGACCGCGAACGGCCGTCCCGCAAACCCGAGTCAATCGAAGTCACCACCCCGCGTCTCTATGTCGGTAACCTCTCGTTCGAAGCGAGCGAGGGCGACCTGTTCGAGCTGTTCAACGGCGTCGGTCAGGTGCAGAACGCGGAGGTCGTCACCTACAAACACAACCAGCGCTCGAAAGGCTTCGCCTTCGTCCAGATGCAATCGGTCGAGGAAGCCAAGCGCGCAGTCTCGGAATTGCACGACAAGGAGTTCCTCGGCCGCAAACTGGTGGTGAGCGGAGCGAAGGGCGACAGCCACACGCGCGACTAATATCGCCTAACGAATCGATAACCGGGAGATCGGGCGGCGTTGCGCGCTGCTGGTCTCCCGGTTTTTTTTGGCAAATGCAAAACGTCTTCTACCTCGTGGGCCCGACCGCGAGCGGAAAATCAAAGCTTGCCGGCGAGGTCGCGGAGCGTCTCGGCGCCGAGATCGTGAGCGCGGACGCCTTTCAGATTTACCAAGGACTGCCGCTGCTGACCGCCCAGCCTAACGAAGTCCTCCGGCGGCAGGCACCGCACCATCTGCTCGCTGCGCTCCCGCTTACCGAGGAGATGAGCGCGGCAAAATTCCGCGAACGGGCGCTGAACGCGATCGAAGAAATTCACCAACGCCGGAAGCGCGCGCTCGTCGTCGGCGGGAGCGGGCTCTACGTCAAGGCGCTCACGCACGGTCTGGCGCCGTTGCCCGCGATCGATCAGGAATTGCGCACGCAACTCGACGCGCTTTCGCTCGAGGAGCTGAATCGCCGACTGGTCGCGGTCGATCCGTTAGGCGCGGAAACGATCGACCGCAAAAACAAGCGCCGGGTCGTGCGTGCGCTGGAGATTTCCGCACAGACCGGCCGGCCCGCTTCACTCCAGCGGGTCGAATGGCAGGCCAGGGTTCCGACCGCGCGGGGCATTTATGTTTTCCGCGACCGCGAAGAGTTGACCTCCCGAATCAACGCGCGGGTGGAAGAAATGTTTCGCGACGGCGTGGTCCATGAAGTTGCAGCCGTAAAGGGGTTGAGTGAGACCGCCGCCAAAACCCTCGGGCTCGCGGAAATTCGCCGCCTGCTGGCGGGGGAAATAGCCGAGCCGGCCTGCATCGCGGCGATTCAGCAGGCGACCCGCCATTACGCCAAAAGACAATTGACCTGGTTTCGCGGGCAAACTAATTTTGAGCCGCTGAATCTTTCATTGATCAAGGACCACGCAGCCGCTGTCGACTGGATCCTGCAAAAGGCCGAGCGCATTTTTGCCACCCCTGAATGATCGTCACGCAACCCCAGCGGGGACAGGAGCGCGCGCTCCTCATCGGTCTCGAGCAGGACGGTGTTTCGAAATGGGATTTGCGCGATTCGCTCGACGAACTGGCGGAGCTGGCTCACTCGGCTGGCGCCCACGTCGTCGATACCGTGACCCAGAGACTACCGAAGCCGACCGCTCCTTTCTACATCGGCAAAGGGAAAGCGGAGCTGATCAAGGAATCGTTCCAGGATCAGGTGGTCACCTCGGTGATTTTCGATAACGAGCTCTCGCCCGCGCAGGGTCGGAACCTGGAAAATCTTTTCTCGAGAAAAGTGCTCGATCGCACCCAGCTCATCCTCGACATCTTCGCGCAACGCGCCCGGAGCCGGGAAGGCCGGTTGCAGATCGAACTCGCGCAACTCCAATACCTGCTCCCGCGCCTCACGAGAATGTGGACCCATCTTTCCCGCCAAACCGGCGGCATCGGGACACGGGGCCCGGGCGAAACGCAGCTCGAAGTGGATCGCCGCCGCGTCCAGGAACGGATCGCGCGGCTCGAGCGGGACCTGCAGGAAGTGCGCAAACATCGTGCGGTTCAGCGCCAGGGACGCAAGCGCCACCAATGGCCGGTGGCGGCGGTGGTCGGCTACACCAACGCGGGCAAATCCACCCTCCTTAACCGGCTCACCGGTGCCGGCGTGCTCGCGGAGGACCGGCTCTTTGCGACCCTCGACCCGACCACGCGCGCCCTCGTTTTGCCGAACAAACAACGGCTCCTCCTCACCGACACGGTCGGTTTCTTGCGGAAATTGCCGCACACTTTGATCGAGTCGTTCAAAGCGACGCTCGAGGAAGTGGTCGAGGCCGATCTCCTCATCCACGTGGTCGACCTGAGTCATGCGCGGGTGGATGACCAGATGGAAGCGGTCGAGACCGTGATCAAGGAGCTCGGCGCCTACGGCAAACAGACCCTGATTGTTTTCAACAAGATCGACCTCGTGCAAAATCCCGAGCAGATGAATCTCCATCTCGAGAAATTTCCCGGCAGCGTGGCGATTTCCGCGCGGACCGGAGCGGGGTTCGACGATCTCGTGCCTGCGTTGCAAAATGTGCTCACCTCCTGGCGGCTGCGGGCGCGCTATCGCTTGCCGGTGCGCGAGGCCGCGCTCCTCGCCGAAGTGCATCGCGTCGGTCACGTGATCGAGCTGCATTACGATGGCGATTTCACCGAGGTCCTGGCCAACGTCCCGCCGCAGCTTGAGGCCAAACTCGCGCCCTATCACCAGCCGTGAATCGCTACGAGCGCTGGACGGCGCGCTTCGGTCTCACCGACCGACCGCGCCTGCGAAAAACCATCGTCGCCGTGATCGGCGGCACGATCGTGCTTTTTGGCGTCTTGCTGATCGTTCTGCCGGGCCCCGCGGTGGTGGTCGTGCCGCTCGGTCTCGCTGTGCTCGCGACGGAATTCGCCTGGGCGCGCGCCGTTTTGAAACGCGGGGGCGACCTCTGGAGCAAAGTGCGCCGGCGCAAAAAAGGATCGTTAGGCAATGACCCGGCTTGAGCGGGTGCAAGCGCTCGTGCGCGCGCTGCCGAAAATTTATCCGGACGCGCATTGCGAGCTGGATTTCAAGACGCCGCTGCAATTGCTCGTGGCCACCATCCTCTCCGCGCAATGCACCGATAAGCGCGTCAACCTGGTCACGCCCGGGCTTTTCCAGACCTATCGCTCGGCGGAGGACTTCGCGGCCGCGGAGCCGGCTAAACTGGAGAAGGCGATTCAATCGACCGGCTTTTTTCGGAATAAGGCCAAAAGCATTCGCGCGGCGGCGGCGGCGATCGTCCACGACCATGGCGGCAAAGTCCCCCAGACGATGGCAAAGCTGCACGCGCTGCCGGGCGTCGGCCGCAAGACCGCCAACGTCGTCCTCGGAAACGCGTTCCAGATCGACGAAGGGATCGTCGTCGACACCCACGTTGCGCGGGTCTCGGAGCGGCTTGGCCTAACGAAACAAGCCGACGCGGTGAAAATCGAGCAGGACCTGATGAAGCTCGTCCCGCGCGCCCACTGGACGATCTGGAGTCACTGGCTCATCTGGCACGGGCGCCGCCGTTGTTTTGCGCGCAAACCGGATTGCACGAATTGCGAGATCCTCGGCCTTTGCCCGTCCGGCCCGCGCTTCATCCGGCGCGGCGAAGCGCGTCCTTCAGCGTGATTGGGTTCTTTCGTCGATGCGCTCCACCGCTTCCGCAGTTTCTTCCGAGCGTTTGCGCAGCCGCTCGAATTCCTTCTGAAAATCATCGAGGTCCTCGTCGCTCAGCGCTTCCAGATCCATCAGTTTATTCCGCGCCCCCGAGACGCTGCGGATCAGCTCGTCGAGCTTCAACTGCGCCGCGCGCGAGTCGCGGTTTTGCGTGTTTTGAATCAGGAAAACCATGAGGAAGGTGACGATCGTCGTCCCGGTGTTGATGATCAGCTGCCAGGTATCGGAGTAATGGAAAATGTGACCGGTCGCACCCCACACGACGATGACGCCCACCGCCGCCATGAAAGCCCAGGCCGTGCCGAGCACCGCGGAAATCTTCCGGGCGGTGAGGCGGAAGGCGTCCTGAATCCGGCAAAACAAATCGCGCTGGGGTTCATCTTTCCGGTCTTTTGCACCGTTCTTTTTCGCCATACAACTCTCTTCGCGTAAGAGACGGAACCTGCGCGCCTGTCTTGCGAATTTGTTACCTTCTGTCGTGAAGAACGAAATTCTCCATCTCGATCTCGACGGCGCCTGGCCCTCGGATCTCGGCCTGCCGACGCGCGCATTGCGGGAATGGGGACCGCGTTTGCGCTTTTCCGCACCGGCCCGGGAGATCGCGGCTTTCGACGGGGCGCTCGGCGCCACGCTGCCGCGGTTTTTGGTTTACGGCTCCGGGGATTTTCACCATCTCAGCGCGCTCTGGATTCGCCGGCAGACCAGCCTAACGACGGTGATTTCCTTCGATAATCATCCGGATTGGGACATCCGGCCGCCGCGCTGGGGTTGCGGGAGCTGGGTGAACCGCGCGCTGGAATGGCCGCAGGTCGAGCAGGTCATCGTCTGGGGCTGCGGGAATTTCGAGTGCTGGTGGCCGGGACGAATTTTCGGAAACAACCGCGCGGAGCGGACCGGCCGGCTGGAGGTGCATCCGTGGGCGGATGACCGGAGCGCGCGGGAGCAGACGCGCCGCGGCGCGATCCGGCGGGAAAACTGGCGGGAGAAATTTACCGAGTTCGTTAGGCGGCTGGGCGAGACGCGGGTTTACGTGACGATCGATCTTGATTGTCTGCGCGCAGAAGAAGGGGCGACGAGCTGGGAAAGCGGGCGCTTCACGGTGGATGATCTCTCCTGGGCGCTCGCGCAACTCGGCGAGCGCGTCGGCGCGGGCGATATCTGCGGGGCGTGGTCGCCGCCGGTCTACGCGCGGCGGAAACAGCGCTTCGCCTCGGAGATGGATCACCCGAAGTTGCCGGCGCGCGATCCGGGGGAGAGGCAGCGGACTAATCTCGCGACCCTTCGCCGGCTGTTGCCGGCGCTAACTGAGCGAAACCAAAATCACCCCGAGGCTGATCACGATCGATCCGATCGTTAGGCGGAGGGTCAGCTTCTCCTTCAGGATGAAGGCGCCGGCAAAGGCGATGAGGATCACGCTCAACCCCTGGAAGGGAAAAAAGTAGCTCAGGTCGAAGCGCTGGAGCAGCCCGATGTTGATAAAAAAATTCGCCGCAAAAACCGCGATCGCCGAGCCGAAAACGATCGTCGCGTGTAGCCGCGAGTAAGTTTCGCGCTCCATGATGTCCATCGCGTGCTTGAGCAAAATCTGCCCGGCGACGAAGCAGCTCACAGTCACAAAAATAAGGATCGCAGCGATCCCGTTCATAGCTTCGCCTCCAACCGCGCGGCCGGTTGCGCGACGATCATCAGGCCGATGAGGACGAGCGCGATCCCGAGCCAGCGTTTCGGCAAAATCGCTTCGCCGAGAAAGATCCAGGAGCTGACCGGGACCAGAATGTGCACCGCATTCCCGACCGGGAAGGCGATAGTGAGGGGAAGTTTTTTCAGGGTGGCGAGCCAGTTAAACAGACTGATGACGGAGGCGAGAATGCCCCACCAAACCCAGCCGGAACGCAACCCGGTGAGACCGGTCCACGACCACGGATCGCTCGGATCCGCGGTCGCCTGCGCCCCGAGCTTGAGGAAGATCTCCGCGGCGGTCGCGAGGAGCACGCAGATCCCGAGCTGGACCCACGGATTGAGAAACCAGCGCCGCAAAAAGCCGATCACGAGAGCGCGGAAAAGTGACGGCGCAGGACGGGATCCGACTGCACAGGCGAGAAGCGCGGCGCAAGAACGCGGAGGAGAAAATTCAAAATCGGCGAGCGATGCCTAACGAAAAGATCGACCGGTTCCAAATCGAGACGAAGGCGCATTTTCGGGTCGTAATTAAAAGGCGAAGTCCGGTAGGTCCGATAACCGTGGCGGAGCGCCCACTCCAGAATATCCCGGAAGCTGAGGTAATAAAGGTGGAGCTCGTGGGCGACGGCATAATCGAGCCCGAGATCGTGATCGAAAATCGTCTCGCCCCAGACGGTGCAGTAGGAGAAAGCGATCGCCTTCCCGTTCTGGCGCCAGATGAAAAAGCGGCAGCGCTCCGGCATCGTCAGGCTGGCGTCGAGAAAGTAGGCGCGCGAGAACACCTCGAACTTGATCTCGCTCCGCTGCGCGACCGCGAGGTAAAGCGGATAAATTTCGTCGATCACCGTGCGGCAATTATTCCGCACTTCGAGCGTGATCGGCGGCTGCGCCTCTGCGGTGGCACGAAATTTCCGGCGCAAGCCTTTGCGGGTAATCCTGCTCAGGCAGGTCGCGAGGTAAGCGTCGAACGAGTCGAAAGCGAGGTCGAGCCGGAGGGGCGGGAAGCCGTCGAGCCGGGTGTAGCCGGCTCGGGAAAGCGACGCCATTTCCGCGCGCTGGTCGGCGGGAAAGTCCTTGATAGTGAGGAATCGGACGCGCTCGATTTCCGCATAACGTTCGAGCGCTTCCGCGAGGAGCGCGACCGCGCTGGGGCGAGCAACTCCAGGCACGACGCCGAGGTGCCCGTTCCCGACCAGACACCCGGCCATCAACATGCGCGAGCGGAGCAGCCGCGGAAAAAAGCGCCGCCCGAAACCGAGCAGACGCCGGGCGATTGCGCCGAGGGAGAGCGAAAGATCCTGGTCGACCAAAATCAGCGGCTGGAGCGCCACCGGCTTTTCGTTAGGCAAACGGAGCACGAGATAGCGGTAAAGAAAACCGCCGTCCATCGTGCGCTCGAGCAGTTCGTAGGCGGCGCGATCCTTGGCCTGGCCGGCAAACGTATCCGCCCAGAAACTCGGATCGATGTCCGCTGCCCGGAGGTAAACCTGCGCGCTGCCTTCGTGGAGGCCCAAGGTGTGAAGCGGGAAACTCCGTCGTACCCGCGCCGGCCTGAATTGGGCGGAGAAGGACTGCATCACTAGAGTTCGTGAGCGTTTGGAAATTTCTGGAGCACGGGATCGTGTTTCGTCGGCTGGAGGAAGCGCAGGGCGAAGCGGAAGATCGGGTTCAGCAGCGAACTGGTGTGCATCACGTAGAGGTCGAGCGGCATCAAGTCGCAACCCAGATGAAGCTTCGGCTGATAATTCAGCGGGCTGCTGCAATAGAGCCGCAGACCCTGCGCCAGCGCCCACGAGATGATGTCGCGGAGGGTGTAGAAATAGAGGTGCAGCTCGAAGGCCTTCGCATAATCGAGGCCGAGATAATCGTCGTAAATGACGCCGTCGTGCACGAGGCAAAGGCTGAAGGCGATCGCCTTGCCTTCCTGGCGCCAGAGGAAAAAGCGGACGCGGTCTGGGAGATCGCGGCCGAGCCCGCAAAAATAAGCGGGCGTGAGCTTTTCGAAGTGCAGTTTCGAACGCTCATAGACCGCGAGGTAGAGCGGATAGATCTCGTCGATCACGGGCGAGACGTCGGTCCGCACTTCGCAGGTGATCGGCGCGCTCTCCGCAGTCTCGCGGAATTTCCGGCGCAGGTTTTTGCGGGTCGCGCTGCCTAACGAGGCAACGTAATCCTCGAAATCCCGATAACGAAGCGCCAGCCGAGTCATCGGCATGCTCGCGATACGGGTGTAGCCGTGCCCGGAAAGACAGCTCAGCGGTTCCCGGTAGCGGGACGAAAAATCCTTCAGCACCACGAGCGGCGCGCCGGCGTTTTTGGCCAGAGTCTTCAGGCAGGACTGAAGCGCCTCGGCCGTCCAGGCCAGGTCCTCGGGGCGACACGCGCCGAGATGGCCTTCGCCGGCCGCGCAGCCGACGAAAAGCGTCTTCAGGGTGAGAAAGCCCGGGAACTTTTGCCGCACCCGATCTAGCGCGCGCCGGAGCGGCCCGGCGAGGCCTTCGGTGAGGTTTTGCCTAACGAAAACGACCGGTTGGATCGCGCGCACCTCGCGCTGGTCGTCTTCGAGGACGAGAAAGCGATATTCGAATTCGGGGTTGATCGTGGCGCTGATCAGTTCGTAGAAGCGGTGGTCCTTGCACTGGCGGCGAAAGGCTTCCGGCCAGGCAGGGAAGCGCGTCAGGTCCTCTCGCCTAACGAGCGTGGCGAAGCCATGGGGCAGGCGAAGCGAGATGGGATCTGGAGAAGAAAGAAGGGCGCCGCTTGGAATGGATATGTAGTAGCCAGCCCGCGACCGGCTTCAAGTGGCCTATAGGCGGCGGCGGCGGCTAGCGCTCGGTTTCGTCCGGTGCTTTCTCTTCGTCGGAGCCTCTTCCGGCCAGCTCCACCTTGCCGGAGCGAAAGTGGATATCGCGCTGCGGGAAGGGGATCTCGATCTTCGCTTCGCGGAGTTGTTTTTCGATCGCGAAATTCAAATCGCTCCGGAAACGCGCGGGCCGGTGACTCATCTCGTCGCTCCAGACCACGAGCTCGAAGTCGAGCGAGCTGTCGCCGAACGCGACGAAAAACACGCTCGGCGCCGGATCTTTCAAGACGTGCTTCACCCCCCCGGCCGCCTCGACCAGCTTTTGCCTGACGAGCTCCGTGTCGCTGCCATAGGCGACGCCGACCGGAATGCGAAAGCGCACCCGCGGATCGCCGTAGGTCCAGTTCGTCACCGGCGAATCGATGAACTTCTGGTTCGGCACGATCGTGGTGATGTTGTCGTTGGTCACCACCACGGTGCTGCGCGCGCGGATTTTCACCACCTGTCCGGTGACGCCCGCGACTTCCACCCGGTCGCCGATAGTAATCGGCCGCTCCGCGAGAATCACCAGCCCGCTGATGAAATTGCTCGTGATGTTCTGCAAACCGAAGCCGATGCCGACGCCGATCGCGCCCGCAAAAACGGTCAGCGCTTCGAGATGGATCCCGGTGTTTTGCAGGACGATGAAAATGCCGACGACGAGGACCAGATTCGAGGCGATCTGCGAGATCGCGTATTGCAGAGAACGATCGAGTCCGCTGTGGACTAGGAAGCGGTTGAAGAGAAAACGCTTCGTCCGCGACGAGAGCCAAAAAACCAGGATGAGCAGTCCGACGAGGAGGAAAATCTGCAGGAGACTGATGGGCACGCCGGGGAGGGGAGCGCTCCAATCGAAAGGGATGCCCAAGCCGTTGACGGCGGCGAGGGTGAAAAAGACGAGGGCGACGACGCTCAGAATTGTCGTGATAATGGCGACGAAATTCGCGTCGAGCTTGAAGCGGCTGAGGAAGCGTCGCACCGGGGCGCTCTGGACCAGTTTCGCCACGAACAGGCCCAGACCAAAAAGCCCGATGAAGGCCCCGAGGCCGAGAGCGGAGATGTGGTGGCCGGCGAGATCGAAAAGCGGATCTTTGAGCCAGGGAATGTTCACGCGTTAGATTGCCCGGCGGGGTCGAGATCGCAACCGGGGGAAAACAAAAAACACGGCCGCAGCCGTGTTTTCGTTAGTCTGCACCGAGTCCGCCGAGCGGCGGACGGGGAAGGCTAGGCGCCGTCTTCTTTGTTGGCCTTGTCCTCGATGTATTTCACTACATCGCCGACGGTCTGCAGCTTCTCCGCGTCTTCATCGGGCACTTCGACCGAGAACTCTTCTTCAAACGCCATCACTAGCTCGACGATGTCGAGGGAGTCAGCCCCCAGATCTTCGATGAACGAAGCGTTCGGGGTGACTTGTTCGGGATTCACCCCCAACTGTTCGACGATGATCTCTTTAACTTTTTCTTCGATGGGCTTGTCCGACATAAATTTCTCCTTGGTTGGCTTGCTGTGGGTGACGGATTAAATGGGGCGCGACCGGTTGGCAACTAAAATTATCTCGCGGGCGGGCAAATTATTTTACCGCTCTCCATCTGGTCGCGGTCGTGGTCCAGAAGCGGGTCTTTCGAGGAGGGGCGCTGCGTTTCCATCGTGGATTTTACAACGGCGCATTGGCGAGTAGAAACACAGATGCCTGAGCCGGACCCAGCCTCCGATCTCTTCGATTTAAAAATGCTTCCCGCCTGGGCGACCGAGTCGCCTAACGATAATCGCTATGCGGATTTCGCGGGCGAAGAAGAGGGGCGAAGCGGTTCCCGTGAGCGGCGGGGCGGCGGTGGGGGAGGCGATCGGCGCGAACGCGGTCCGCGGCCTCCGCGTCGGGATGAGCCGCGCCGCGAGGGCCGCGCTGCTGGAGGGAATCGGGACCGGGATCGCCGTCCGCAGTCGCGCAGCGAGGGCCCGCCGCCACCGCGCCGCACCGAGGAAGTGTGGGCCCCTCTGCCGCAGGTGGATGTGCGTTTCCTGCCGGACAAGCGCGCGCTGGAAAACGTGCTCCTGCAAATCAAGGGCGGGCATCTCGCCTATTCAGTCTTTTCGCTGGCGCGGATGTTCCTGGAAAAGCCGGAACGCTACGATGTGCGGCTCACGGCGAAGGAAGCAGTGCTCTTCCAAGCGGGCGAAAACGGCGCGGTCGCGAGCGACCGGAAGCTGCTGGAGAACGGCGCGTTTGCGCGCGAGCTCGAAAATTTTTACCGCGCCGAAGTCACCCAGACCGATCCGATCAAGGGCAACTTCACGAGCGTGGCGCGGGATCGCGCCAGCGGCTCATTGTTAGGCCCGACCAATCATCACGCCTACCAGACGAAACTGCGCGGTCTCTACGAAGAGCGTTACAGCCGGCGCATGAGCTTTCCCGATTTCCAACGCCAGATCGAGATCGTCAACGACCCGGAAGTGGTCGAGCGCTGGAAGGAAGAGGCGCGCAGCCTAACGACCTACACGACCCTGCGGGAAGAGCCGGCCCAGACCTTTAAGAACGTGGCGGAGACGGAGCGGCATTTCCGGCAGAAGCATCTCGCCAGCCTGCTTCACGAAAGCGCGGAACTGACCGTGGATGGCGTGATTAGCCGGCGACTGCCCGATCGCGGGCTGGGAAGTTTGATCGAGAATGCCTGGGCGCAGGAAGCGCGCTCCCCTTCGAAGATGATGCAGGAATTGATCGGCGCGTTTCCCGACGCGGGGCTGCATATTTTCCGGCATCGCAAAGGAATGCTTTTCGTCGCGCCGGTGCGGCCGAGGCCGTTCGGTCACGACACGGCCCGCGTCTCGGCTTCGATCGCGGCGCTCATGGCCGCGCTTGGCGACGCGCCCGGGATCAAGCGCAAACAATTGCTTGAGAAGATGCTCCCGGCGACTGCCGTGGACGCGGCCCCGAGCGAAGCGGCCGAGGCAGATGCGGTTTCTGCTGACGCCGAAAAAAAGAAAATGACGCTCGCTTCCGATCTGCACTGGCTCATCGGCGAAGGTCACGTGATCGAATTCAACGATGGCTCGCTGGATCTTTCGCGCGCGAAAACTGCGGCCGCCAAGCCCGCGGTTCGGGCCCCGGCCAAGCCGGTTTCGCCTAACGAGTCCGGGCCCATGGAAGCGACGGTGCCGGTCCCTGCTGCGCCAGAACCGATCTCTGCTCAGGAGGATCCCGAGCCTAACGAACAGCCGGTGCTCGACCCCAGCGCCACCGCGGAGCCGATCGTCGTCGAACCCGAACCCACGCCTAACGAACCGCCGCCGGCCGCGCCTCCCGACCAACCGGTGGTCGAACCGAGCTCCGAGCCTATACCTTGATCTCGACCCACTCCTGCCGCGCGCGGGAGTCGGCGACGGCCTGGACCACTCGCATATAGCGGTAGCCATCCTCGAAATCGGGGTGCGGATTCATTCGGCCGCGTGATTTCACCGCGGCGATGAAGTCGTCTTCCACATTCCACTTCGTCTCCAGCTCTTCGGTCAACTCCGCGACATGGAGCGCGCGGTCGCCGATCTGCCCAAGGAGCACGACATCGGAGCCGAAGTCGTAGGTCAGCGTCCCCAGATCGCCGTAAACCTCCACCCGGTCCGCCGGTCCGTGCGCGTCGATTCCGCTGAATTCCAGGACGCCGTCCATCCCATTTGCGAAGGTGCAGAGGACGGTGAGCTGGTCGGGAATCTGGATTTCGTAATTCTGCCGGAGTGGCTGCACGATTTTTCCCCGCGCGAAGACGCCGGTGATATCGCCAAACCAATGCTGCAGCACCTCCGCATAGATTCCGAGAGTGAGAACGTTGAGCCCACTAATTTCGATCCGCTGCCGCCAATGCGCCGGCGCATCCGGATCGAGGAAGAGGCTGTTCAAGCTTTGCAGCCGCAGGTAGTGCGGACGCCCGAGCACCTTGTCGGCGAGCAATTTTTGCACGAGCAGATCCGCCCGCATCCCATGCGGCGGCGGGCAGAGCATCGTCACCAACTCCGGAAAACGCCGCGAAGTCGCGAGCATCTCTTCCGCTTCCGCGAGGTCCATCGCCATCCGCGCCTGACAGAAAACATGCTTCCCCGCCTCGAGCGCAGAGACGGTCACGGCCGAGTGCATGTAGGGCGGCGTGCCGATCCAGATGATATCAAGATCGGAGATGCCGAGGAGCTCCGCCCAGTTCTGCATCGGCGTGGCGTGCGGCGCGTTCTCGTTGCAGAACTTCTCCGCGCTTTCGTAGGTAGAGTTGCAAATCGCGACGACCTCGACATCGGGATTGCGCAGGAGCGCGGGCAGATGCCGCCGGCGCACGATCTCACCGGCGCCGATGATGCCGATGCTCAGCTTTTGATTGTTTTTTGGGTTCATAAAAAATGGATCGCGCCGCGCGGGCCGGTGGCGGATTGGATTTGACCACGGTTCGGCGAAGCCGTTCAACCCCCAATCAGCGCGCGGGCGAAGAATTCCTTGACCGTCCCGGTGAGTGACGGCACTTTACGCGCCCTTCCAAAAAACCGGCTTATGTCAAAAGTTTGCAGCATCACAGGATCGAAACCATCGCGCGGGAGCATTATTCACCGTCGCGGTATGGCGAAGAAAAAAGGCGGCGTCGGTCGTCACGTGACCAAGAACGTGCCTCGCACCTTCAGCCCGAACCTGCATGAACAGCGCATCTGGGTCGGGGAGTTGAAGAAGTTTGTGCGGGTGAAGACCACCGCGCGCGGGTTGAAGACGATCAATAAAAACGGCGCCTACGCGACGTTGAAAAAAGCCGGCCTGATCACGGTTAAGCGCGCTACAGCATCGACCCCCGCAAAATCAGCAGCGCAAGGCTGAAGTAAATCACCAGGCCGGTCACGTCCACGAGCGTGGCCACAAATGGCGCGGACGAAGTCGCCGGGTCCGCTCCCGCCGCGCGGAGCACGAACGGCAACATCGACCCTGAGAGCGATCCCCAGAGCACCACGCCGATCAGCGCCACGCCGACCGTGATCGCGATCAGCAGCCAGTGCGGGCCATAGACATTGGAAAATTGCGCCCAGATCGCGACCCGCAGAAAGCCGATCGACCCGAGGACAAGCCCGAGCATCAACCCGGCGATCACTTCCTTCCGCATCACCTTCCACCAATCGCCCAGGGTCACTTCCCCGAGCGCCATCGCGCGGATGATCAGCATCGAGGCCTGCGAGCCGGAGTTGCCGCCGCTCGAGATGATCATCGGCAGGAAAAGCGCGAGCACCACGGCCTTCGCGATCGCCCCTTCGTAATAGCTCATCGCCGACGCGGTCAGCATTTCCCCCAGGAAGAGCACCACCAGCCAAGTGGCGCGTTTGCGGACCATGCGGCCCAGCGGAATGCGCATGTATTCCTCGTCCATCGCTTCCATGCCGCCGAATTTCTGGATGTCCTCGGTCGCTTCCTCTTCCGCGACGTCGAGCATGTCATCGATCGTCACCAGCCCGACGAGCACCCCGCCGGAATCGAGTACGGGAAGCGCGCTCCGGTCGTATTTTCGGAAGATATTAAGCGCGTCCTCCTGCGAGTCGGTCACCGACAGAGCGACGAAATTTTCATCCATCAGGTCGCTCACTCGCTTGTCGAGAGGGGTAAGGAGAAACTCCCGGATCCGCAGGTCGTCGATCAATTTCCCCCGATCATCGACCACGTAAACGACGTTCAAAGTTTCCGAGTCGCGGCCGTTTTCGCGCACGTAGTCGAGCGTTTCCCTGATTGTCCAATGAGCATCGACCGCGATCAGGTCGGGCGTCATCAACCGGCCGACGCTGCCCTCTGGGTAACCCAAAAGCGCCTGTGCGATTTTGCGCTCCTCCGGGGTGAGCAAGCGGATGAGTTGACGGGCCGCCGCACTCGGGAGTTCCTCGAGCAGCGCGGTGCGATCGTCCGGCGACATCTCGTTCAGGATCGCCACCACCTGCTCGTGCGCCATCCCGCGGAGGAGGGTCTGCTGCGCCTCCACATCGACGTCGAGATATTCGAAGACATCGGCCGCCAGCACGTGGGGCAGGATGCGAAAAATGATCACCTGCTCGTCCTCCGGCAGGTCGAGAATGATCTCCGCCACATCCACCGGCGGCATCTCGGAAAAAAGCTCGCGCAGCGCGGTGAAATTCCGCGCGTCGATCAGGCTCTTGATTTCAGGTTGGAGAATCCGGCCGACCATTGTTAGGCAAAGGTGAAAATCGCGGGAGGTGGTGAGGTTGTAGCATCGCGACTCCCTCGGTGCAATCGGCCCGGGCGGGGCGTGCGACTTGGATTTTGCGCGAAAGTGGCCATCGTTAAGCCGATGACTTCTACTCCCGCGGCGTCGTTCATCCGGCGCGAAATGGATGACCACGGCGTTTGCACGCTCACTTTTGATCGGCCCGAATCCGGCGCGAACATCTTCGATGGCGGCGCGCTCGAGTCGCTGCGTGAGCAGCTCGATTTTCTGGAAAATGAGAGCGGACTCAAAGGGGTGATCGTGACCTCGGCGAAGAAGTCGATCTTCATCGCCGGCGCCGATCTACAGACGCTGCTCCGGCAGGCGCAAACCGGAGAAATGCGTGCCTTCATCGCGCACGGTCAGGAGATTTTTAACCGGCTATCCGCCCTCAAAGTGCCGACGGTCGCGGCGATCCATGGCGCGTGCGCGGGTGGCGGTTACGAGATCGCGCTCGCCTGCGACTACCGGGTCGCATCTGACGCGCCGGCGACGCGGATCGGTTTGCCGGAGACGACGCTCGGGCTTGTGCCAGCGTGGGGCGGAGCGACGCGGCTGCCGCGATTGATCGGAATCGAAGCGGCCGGAGAAGTTATTTTGAAGGGAAAACTTTATCCGGCGCAGGAAGCCCTGCAGCTCGGTCTGGTCGATGAAGTCGTCGCCCAGGACAAGCTGATGGAAGCCGCGCGCGCGAAGCTGCCATCCGGCAAGCGAGCGGCAAAAGATCCGGCGAGCACGAAAACGATTTCCGCGAAGCCAAGCCAGAATCCGGCGCCCGCTCGCGCGGCGGAGATCATCAACCAAAGCCTCACCAGCTCGCTCGAAGATTCGTTAGGCCGCGAGCTCGACGCGATCGTCGAGCTCGGCGAGACCGAGTCAACCCGCAACCTGATCCGCAATTTCTTCCTCGCCGACAAATACCGGAAGAGCCCATCGAAGGCCGCGCCCGGGGAAAAAGTCGTCCACGCCGCGGTCATCGGCGCGGGCGTGATGGGCTCGGGGATTGCGCAATGGCTGAGCTCGCGCGGCATCTCCGTGATCCTGCGCGATGTGAACTCCGAACAACTCGATCGCGGCCTCGGCAATATCGAGAAAGTCTACGGCGAAGCGGTCAAGCGCGGTCTGCTGAGCGAGGAGAAAGCCAAGGAAGGCCGGTCGCGCATCGTGGCTTCCGGCAATCCCGGCCCGATGCGCGAGGTCCAGATCGTGATCGAGGCCGCTTCCGAGAAGGTCGAAATCAAACGCGCCATATTCCAGGATATCGATAGCAAAATCGACGACACCGATATCCTCGCGACGAACACCTCGGCGCTCTCGATCAGCGATCTCGCGGCCCAAACCAAACACCCCGACCGGGTCATCGGGCTGCATTTTTTCAACCCGGTCAGCCGGATGAAATTGGTCGAGGTCGTGATCGGTAAGCAGACCTCCGATGAAACGAAAGAGCGCGCGCTCTTCTTCGCCCGACAAATCGGGAAGTCGCCGGTGGTCGTGCAGGACAGCCCGGGCTTTCTCGTCAACCGGGTCCTTTTCCCCTACCTGCTCGATGCCGCGGAGCTCTACGAGAAGGGCGTCGATGCGGAGAAGATCGACCGCGCCTTGGTGGAGTGGGGGATGCCGATGGGTCCGCTTCGGTTGATCGACGAGATCGGCGTCGACATCACGGTGGATATCGCGGCTACGCTCGAGAATTCGTTAGGCACGCGCGCCCGCCCGCCCGCGATTTTGCAAAAGATGCGTGAGGCAAAAATGCTCGGTCGCAAAAGTGGCTCCGGGTTTTACACCTACGAAGGCAAAACGCAGTCGCCTAACGAGGCGCTGCAGGTCTGGCGCGGCACGGGTGCGATCACTGGGGACCTGGCCACGCGTTTGGTTTACCTGATGGTGAATGAAGCAGCGCGCTGCCTGGAAGAGAAGGTCGTCGCCGGGCCAGAAGACGCCGATTATGGCATGATCCTCGGCACCGGTTTCGCGCCTTTGCGCGGCGGCCCGTTGCGGTTTGCCGATCATTTCGGCGCCGCCAAACTGGTCAGCGCCGTGGCCAACGAAGGCGAGAAATTTCAACCATGCGACCTGCTGCGGCAGCACGCCGACAAGAACACCGAATTTTATGGAAGCGCGTAGCCGCAGCGGAAGTCAGGCATCTTGCCTGACCTCCATCACCAAATTTTATGAAGACACCGCTCGAAGCGCCTGAAAAACAAATCGCTGAGGAGACTTCGGCTCAACCTGCCGCCGCGGAAACGCAGTCTGCGATCGACACCTCGAAGATGTCCGAGGGCAAACGCGCCGCCCTTGAACTCACGGAAAGCTCGCGCGACCCGCTCGACGAGCGGGGCAGTTTCGCGAGCAACCTGTTCATCGGGAAGTTTGCCTTCGACCGCATCTTTCCTTTCCCGGCGCAGAGCGCGGAAGATCGCGCGAAGGGCGATCCGTTCCTGAAAGAGCTGCGCGAATATCTCAAGGCGAATGTCGATGCCGATGAGATCGATCGCACCGGCGAAATCCCACGGCAGAACATCGAGGACCTTTTCGCGATGGGCGCGTTTGGAGTAAAAATTCCGACCGAATATGGCGGTCTCGGTTTGTCGCAGGTGAACTACGGCCGCGCGGCGATGTTGTTAGGCAGTTGGGACGCGAACCTGACCGCGCTGGTTTCCGCGCATCAATCGATCGGCGTGCCGCAGCCGCTGCTGATTTTCGGCACCGACGAGCAGAAGAAGAAATTTCTCCCGCGTGTCGCGCGCCAGGAAATCTCTGCGTTCGCCCTCACCGAAACCGAGGCCGGCTCCGATCCCGCAAACATGAGCCTGAAGGCCGAGCTGAGCGAAGACGGCTCCGCTTACATCCTGAACGGCGAGAAACTCTGGTGCACCAATCTGATCAAGGCGGGCATCCTCGTGGTCATGGCGAAGACCGCGCCGAAGATCGTCAAAGGAAAAGAGCGCAAACAGATCAGCGCCTTCATCGTTGAGGTCGATTCGCCGGGGCTGGAGATTACTTATCGCTGCCACTTCATGGGCTTGCGCGCGCTCTACAACGGGATCGTGAAGTTTACCGACGTTCGCGTCCCGAAAGAAAACCTGATCGCGAAAGAAGGCCAGGGCTTGAAGGTCGCCCTCACGACTCTGAACACCGGTCGCCTAACGATTCCCGCGGCCTGCGTCGGCTTGTCGAAACGACTCCTCGAGATCTGCCGCAAATGGGCGAGCGAGCGGGTGCAGTGGGGTGTGCCGATCGGTCAGCATTACGCGATCGCGGGCAAGATCGCGGAGATGGCGGGGAACGTTTTCGCGATGGAAGCGATCACTTTTATGACCAGCGCGATGGTCGATCGCAAGGCGGGCGATCTCCGGATCGAAACCGCGATGTGCAAAATGTGGGCGACCGAAGCCACCTGGCGCATTGCCGACGAAGCGATGCAGGTGCGTGGCGGACGCGGTTACGAAACCGCTGCTTCGTTGGAGGGCCGCGGCGAAGAGGGCATCCCGGTCGAGCGTTTCCTGCGTGACTGCCGAATCAACATGATCTTTGAAGGCTCGAGCGAAATCATGCGCCTCTTCATTGCGCGCGAAGCGCTCGATCCGCATCTCAAAGTCGGCGGCGCGATTTTCAATACCACGCTCCCGACCGCGGAGCGCGCCAAGGCGGCGATCCAATCGGGGAAGTTTTACGCCAGCTGGTATCCGAAACAGTGGGCCTTCGGCACCCCCGGCGACCTCGATAAGCTGCATCAGGATTTGCGTCCGCATATTCGCTACGCCGCGAACGCGAGTAAAAAACTGGCGCGCGGACTCTTCCACGCCATGACCCGTTTCGGTCCGCAGCTCGACCGCGAACAGCTCCTGCTCGCGCGTTTCGTCGGCGTCGCGACGGAGCTTTTCGCCCTTAGCGCCACCTGCTCGTATGCGCAGCACAAACTCGACAGCGGCGAGCCGGAGGCGGAAGTCCTTTCGGTCGCGAAGTATTTTTGCCGCTCGGCGAAGATGCGGATCAACGCCCACTTCGCCGGCGTCTCGGAGAACGCGGATCGCGCCGGCTACGATCTCACGCAGGAATTGATGGCGGGAAAACACGACCACCTCAAGCGCGGTATCGTGTAGCCGTTTCGCTGCGCGAAACGCGGGCTGCGCGTGGGTTGGAATTCGATCGTTGTCCTTGGCCCGCGCTTCGCACAGCGAAGCGGCTACATTGTGCGGGCGGAGCGGCCACGCGGATGGGTTCGTTAATTATTCGGAGCGGCGAACACGAGCGCCACGTTTGAGCCGCCGAAGGCGCTCGAATTGGAAACGACTTTGCGCAGCCGCGCCTTGACGGGCGCGGTCACGATTCGCATCCCGTCGGCTTCCGGATCGACCTCGGTGATGTTGAGCGACACCGGCACGACCTGCTTCTTGAGCGCGAGACAGCAGATCGCCGCTTCGAGCGCGCCAGCGAGGGAAAGGCCGTGACCGGTTTGGCTCTTCGTACTACTGATCAGCGGCGAGCCGTCGCCCGTGCCGAATACGCTTCGGATCGCGCGCAGTTCCGCGCGATCGCCGGCTGGCGTGGCCGTGGCGTGCGCGTTGATGTAGTCGATGTCGTTAGGCGTGAGCGCGGCGTCCTCGAGCGCGAGCTGGATTGCGCGGGCCAGGCCTTCGCCGTTCGGCTCCGGCGCGATCAGGTCGTAGCCATCGGAAGTTTGTCCCCAGCCGGCTGCTTCTGCGTAGATCTTTGCGCCGCGCTTTTCGGCGGTGTCGGCGTTTTCCAGTATGAGAACGGCGGCTCCGCCCGTGCCAGCGAAGCCGTTCCGTTTCACGTCGAAGGCGCACGGATATTTTGTCGGATCGGTCGAGCGGGTGAGCGCGCGGCAGCTCGCGAACGGCAGCAAAGTGTAGAGGTCACCGTCCTCCGCGCCGACCACGAAAACCCGGTCGAGCCGGCCCAGCCTAACGAGATCGAGCGCGTAACCAAAGGCGTGCGCCGAGGAGGAGCAGGCGCTGATGAACCCGGTCGAGGCGCCGCGAATCCGGAAGGTGGAGATGAGGTTGAAGTTGAGAGTGCCGGCGATCGTTCTCGTTAGGCCAAGCGGATGGCAGCGTAGAATTCCTTTCTTCACCATCACGTCGACGCTCCAATAGAGCATCCGGGTGGAGCCAGCGGAGGCGCACATCAGGCCGGTCCGCGGATCGGACACCTGCGCGCTCGTGAGGCCGGCGTCGGCGATCGCCTCGAGCATCGCGGCGTGGGCGAAGACCCCGTGCGGCGTCATCGAGCGCTGCTGCTGCCGCGGAATCGTTAGGCCAGCCGGAAATTTCCAGGTCTCGAAATTCTCCGTGGGAAACTCGAACCCCTTGATCGTGCCCGCGAGTTTGACCGGGATTTCCGGTCGATCGAATTCCGGGTGAATCTCGATCCCGCTTCGTTGAGTGCGCAGGCTTTCCAGCACTTCCGCGCCGCTATTCCCGATGCTGCTGATGAAGCCCAGACCAGTGACAACGGCGCGGTTCATCGCAGGGAAGTGGCAACCAAAGTGCGGCGAGCTTGCGCGAGAGATCGGTCGGCTTCAACTAAAACGCGGCGCGTGTTCGCAACTGGCTCCGCCGCATTTCGTTAGTCTGATTGACCACTCTCGACCGCGCGGCTAACCTCTGCGCATGAGTATGCCATCCGTGCTCACGGAGGCGGCCCGCACTTCATCGTCACGCCGCGCTAGCCAGAGCGAAACACCGAAACCCGCTACGAAGTCCCGCGTTCTCGATCAGATCGCCGAGCACGTCCTGCTGGACGGTTTTCGGATCGTGATCGATCTCGAGAAGAGCCAAGGCTCTTATCTTTACGATGCGGCGCACGACCAGCGCCTGATCGATCTTTACGGATTCTTCGGCTCGAATCCGGTCGGGTTTAATCATCCGCATTTCGATCGGCCCGAAGTAAAAGCGGATCTGCTCGCCGCGGCCGAGATCAAGATCGCGAACTCGGACGTTTACTCGGAAGGCTATGCGCGCTTTGTCGAAACCCTCTGGCGCGTGGTCGGGATGCCGCCGCTCGAGCGGATGCTCTTCATCGAAGGCGGCGCGCTCGCGGTCGAGAACGCGCTCAAGCCCGCGATGGATTGGAAGGTCCGCAAAAACCTCGCCGCCGGCCGGGGCGAACGCGGGACGGAGATTCTTCATTTCAAGAGCGCCTTCCACGGGCGCAGCGGCTACACCATGAGCCTGACCAACACCGATCCGGTGAAGGTCGATCTTTTCGCGAAGTTCGACTGGCCGCGGGTCTCCACCCCGTTTCTCGACTTCTCGTTAGGCGAAAAAGAACGCGAGGTCGACGTGATCGTGCGGGAGAAGAAATCCGAAGCCGAGATCATGGAGTTTATCCGGCAAAAAGGCGTCGACATCGCGGCGATCATCATCGAGCCGATCCAAGGAGAAGGCGGCGACAACCATTTCCGCGGCGAATGGCTGCAAACGCTCCGCCGCATCTGCGACGAGAACGAGATGCTCCTGATTTTCGATGAGGTGCAATGCGGCATGGGCGTGACCGGCAAGAACTGGTGCTGCGAACATTTCGGCGTCATGCCCGATCTGATGGCGTTCGGCAAAAAGGCGCAGGTCTGCGGCGTGATGGCCGGCCCGCGGCTCGACGAGGTGAAGGATAACTGCTTCCGCCTCCCGAGCCGGATCAACTCCACTTGGGGCGGCAACTTCACCGACATGGTGCGCTCGACCCATTTTCTCCAGATCATCGAGGAGGAAAACCTGGTCGAGAACGCACGGGTCGTGGGCGCGTATTTCCTAGAGCGGTTGCACGAGCTGCAAAATGAAGAGCCGATGATCAGCGCCGTGCGCGGCCGCGGTTTGTTCCTCGCCTTTAATCTGCCGAGCCCCGAAATCCGGAATGACTTCTGGAAGGGCCTCTTCGAAAACGGGGTCTTCGCCCTGAAGTCTGGCGAAAGCGCGATCCGGTTCCGGCCCGCGCTCGATCTCACCAAAGAGGTCGTGGACGAGGCGATCGGCCTGCTCCGCGCGCAATGCGAGCGGATGCGAGATCGTTAGGCGGGAGATAATGATCGACTTCGCAGCAACTCCGGGGAGCGCACGCGCCCTCGCGTGCCGGCAATGGCGCCCTCGCCATTGCGAACTTTTCAAATATTTCGGCGAGGGCGCCGAAACCAGCACGCGAGGGCGCGTGCGCTCCCCAAAAATCTAATGCGCGACATTCTTAAACAACTCGGACTCGAAGAGGAAAATCCCGGCGCTTTTTCCGGCGAATGGGGCGGCGGCGGCAGCGTCATTGAGAAGTATTCGCCGGTCGATGGCAAACTCCTCGGCAAAGTCCGCACCGCGACGGCGGAGGATTACGAAGCGGTTGTGGTGAAGGCGCAGGAGGCTTTTAAAAAATGGCGCACCGTGCCGGCGCCGGTCCGTGGCGAAACCGTTCGGCAGCTCGGCAACGCTCTGCGAGAGAAGAAGCACGCGCTCGGGATGCTCGTCTCCCTCGAGGCGGGGAAGATCATCGCG
Source organism: Chthoniobacterales bacterium (assembly GCA_038240025.1). Lineage (GTDB taxonomy): Bacteria > Verrucomicrobiota > Verrucomicrobiia > Chthoniobacterales > UBA10450 > Palsa-1392. The sequence goes on along the minus strand of JBBSED010000013.1, from coordinate 6,691 downwards.
GAAGGCGAAGGCGAAGTGCAGGAAATGATCGACATCTGCGACTTCGCGGTCGGCCAGTCGCGGATGCTTTATGGCCTCACGATTCAGTCCGAACGGCCGAACCATCGGTTAATGGAGCAATGGCATCCGCTCGGGCTCGTCGGAATCATTTCCGCATTCAATTTCCCAGTCGCGGTCTGGTCGTGGAATGCGGCCCTCGCCGCCGTCTGCGGAGACGCGACGATCTGGAAACCATCGGAGAAAACGCCGCTGACCGCGGTCGCGGTGATCAAGATCGCCGAACAGGTCTGTCGCGACACCGGGGTGGATCCGGCGATTTTTGGTCTTGTGATCGGCGACGGACCGTCGTTAGGGCAAAAGATGGCCGCGGATGAACGAATCCCGCTCATCTCCGCGACCGGCTCGACCCGGATGGGTTTCGACGTCGCGAAAACCGTCCACGGCCGCCTCGGCAAGACCATCATGGAACTCGGCGGCAACAACGCGCTCCTTGTGACGCCCACCGCTGACTTGAAGATGGCGACGAGCGCGATTTTCTTCGGCTCGGTTGGGACTGCCGGCCAGCGTTGCACTTCGACCCGCCGCGTGATCATGCACGAGTCGGTCGCGCAGGAAGTCGAGGAGTCGCTCCTGCGCGCTTACCAGAGCGTGAAGATCGGCCGCCCGACCGAGCGCGGGACTTTGATGGGTCCGTTGATCGACGAAGGCGCCGTGGAAAACGTCGAAAACTCGATCGCGAAACTGAAGGAAGAAGGCGGCGAAGTGCTATACGGCGGCGAACGGCTCGAGGGTGAAAAATATCCCGGTGGCTGCTACGTCACGCCGTGCCTCGCGCGTGCCCAGGCCGATTACAAAATCGTCCAGCACGAGACCTTCGGGCCGCTGCTGTATCTCATGACCTATCGCGATTTCGATGAGGCTCTCGCGATGCATAACAACGTCGCGCAAGGCCTGAGCTCGTCGATTTTCACCAATGACATGCGTGAGGCGGAGAAGTTCGTCAGCGCGGTCGGGAGCGATTGCGGGATCGCGAACGTGAACGCGGGCACGAGCGGCGCGGAGATCGGCGGCGCGTTTGGCGGCGAAAAGCAGACCGGCGGCGGCCGCGAAAGCGGGAGCGATTCCTGGAAGAGCTACATGCGCCGGCAGACGAATACGATCAACTTTTCGACCGAGCTCCCGCTCGCGCAGGGCATCCAATTCGGCAGCCCCGACGAAGGTAGCTCGACCGCCTGAGTGGGCGGATTCGCGCAGCGCGCGTGAACGTGGCGGCGTTTCCGTGGCGACGGCATCCAAGCGGAAAGAGGGAGTCTGTGCGATTCCCGCTTTCAATCGCCCTGTGGCAGTGAGACAACCGGAGGGACGGAAGGGATGAAATTTTTTGCCGAGCTGAAGCGCCGCAACGTTTACCAGGTGGCGGTTGCCTATGCGGTTGTCGCGTGGTTGCTCGTCCAGGTCGCGACGCAGGTTTTTCCTTTTTTCGATGTGCCGAACTGGGCGGTGCGGCTGGTGGTGCTCTTGTCGGTCCTTGGTTTCCCAGTCGCCTTGGTCTGTTCGTGGGCTTTCGAACTAACCCCGGAAGGAATCAAGCGCGAAGGTGAGATCGATCCAAATCTATCCTTCAGTCGCAAGACGGGACGCAAGCTGACCGCCCTGATTGTCGTCGTCGCGGTCGTGGCCGGCGGGCTGATGGTCTTTCGCATTGTCCGTTCCCCAGAAGGGAGCGGAGCCGGAAAACAATCCGCCCTCGCGATCGAGAGCAAGTCGATCGCCGTGCTGCCCTTTGAAAACTTGAGCGAGGAAAAGGCGAATGCCTACTTTGCCGAGGGCATTCAGGACGAAATTCTCACCCGCCTCTCCAAGATTGCGGACCTGAAGGTGATCTCGCGCACTTCCACCCAGCACTACCAGAGCGATCCGGAAAACCTGCCCGAGATCGCCCGGCAACTCGGCGTCGCGCACATCCTGGAAGGGAGCGTGCGCAGAGTCGCCGACCAAGTGCGGGTGAATGTGCAGCTGATCAATGCGTCCACCGATTCGCATCTCTGGGCGGAGAGCTACGACCGCAAACTAACCGACATTTTTGCCGTCGAGACCGAGGTCGCCAAAGCGATCGCCGATAAATTGCGCGCGCGTCTTACCGGCGAGGAAGAGCAAGTCATCGCCGCCAGGCCGACCGAGAATCCAGCGGCTTATGACGCCTATCTGCGCGGGCTGGCTTATACCCTGAAAACGCAAAACACTCCCGGCAACTATCTTGGCGCGCAGAAGTACTTCCAGGAAGCCGTCCGGCTGGATCCCGACTTCGCGCTCAGTTGGGCCTTGCTCTCCTACGTTGACGCGCGCGGCTACCACACGACGAATCTTCAACCAACGGCCGCCCTCCGGGAGGAAGCGCGACAGGCCTTCGAGACAGCTCTCGCACTCGATCATAATCTGGGTGAAGCCTGGGTGGCCCAAGGCTATTACCATTACGGATGCGTCAACGATTTCGAAACCGCAGTGCGTTGTTACGAGCAAGCTCGAAAGTTCCTCCCCAATAGTAGTCTAATTCCTCAATCACTCGCCTTTGTTGCCCGTGATCGGGGGCAATGGACGCAAAGTGAATCCTACTTCAACGAAGCCGAGCGGCTGGACCCGCGCAATGCGAACCTGCTCACTCGACACGCCCAATTCTATATCGCCCTTCGGCGTTTCCCCGAAGCGCTCCGCAAGCTCGACCAGATTTTAGAAATTGTGCCTAACGACATTGACGCCTTGGTGGAAAAGGCGGCGATCGCCCAGGCCGAAGGCGACCTGCCGCGAGCCGCGACGCTTCTCGCTCGAGTCCAGCCGGCAGCCGGCGATCCGACTGGATGGGAACAGGTTGCTTACCAGGGAATCCTGGAGCGGCGGCCGGCCCGAGTAATCGCACAGCTAAAGGAAGTGCTCGCTCAACCCGACCCGGGTGCAGGTTATCTTAATGGCGAACTGCGCTTTTGGTTAGGCTGGGCACAAGAAGTCGCGGGTGATCAGGCCGGTGCGCAGGAGACCTGGCGCCAGGCGCGCACCGAGCTCGAACTTTTTCTTAAAGAACAACCGGAAAATTGGGCTCTGATGGATGATCTGGCGCTGACCGCAATGGGCCTGGGGGACAAAGCCGCTGCGCTAACTATGATCGAACGCGCCATGGCCGGAAATCCGATCGAGAAACAAGCAGCAAATGGTGCGCAATCGATTGAGATCCTGGCCCGAATCGCGGCCCGAATGGGGGAACCCGATCGCGCCATTGCCGCTTTAGAGAAGATACTTTCGATCCCCTGCAATGGCGGTCTGGCCACGGGCATGCCGCTCACTCCTGCGCTCCTCCGGCTCGATCCGATGTTTGATCCGCTGCGGAGCGATCCGCGCTTCCAAAGGCTCGCCGGGTCGTCCAGTCCGAAGTAGTCTCCGGAATTGGGGAGTGCACGTGCCTCGCGTGCGCTCCCGACGTTACCGCTACGCGATTGTAGTTCGTGGAAGCCAGCTGGAATAAGCTTCCGAAGCGTTGCGTACCCAGCTATAAATGTTAGACGGGCGCGTCGTTCCAAACGCATGAAATCATTCTTCGCCGAACTGAAGCGCCGCAACGTCTACAAAGTTGCGGTCGCCTACGTCGTCGTGGCGTGGCTGCTGATCCAGGTTGCGACGCAGGTCTTTCCTTTTTTCAATATCCCAAACTGGATTGTCAGGCTAATCGTCGTGCTCGCGATGCTTATCGGGTTTCCGATCGCACTCGTGCTCGCCTGGGCTTTCGAGATAACTCCGGAGGGAATTAAGCGTGAAGAAGATGTCGATCGACGCAAGTCGATCGTGCGCCAAACCGGGCGCAAGCTAACCGCTTTGATTGTGGTCGTCGGGGCCATCGCAGCCGGGCTAATGGTCTTTCGTTTTGTCCGTTCGCAGTCCGGCGGCAAACAAGGGAAAGAAACTGCAATCGCTGCTGCAATCGAGAACAAGTCGATTGCCGTCTTGCCCTTTGAGAACCTAAGCGACGAAAAGGCCAACGCCTATTTTGTCGCTGGCATCCAGGATGAGATTCTCACCCGCTTATCCAAGATTGCGGACCTGAAGGTTATCTCGCGCACTTCGACGCAGCATTACCAGAGCGCGCCAGGTAACTTGCCCGAGATCGCGCGGCAGCTTGGGGTTGCACACATTCTGGAAGGTAGCGTGCAGAAGCAGGGCGACCACGTACGCGTGAATGTGCAGCTAATCAAAGCGGCCAATGACTCACATCTTTGGGCGGATACTTTTGATCGCAATATTACTGACATTTTTGCGGTTGAAGGCGAAGTAGCTAAGGCTATCGCCGATCAACTGCGCGCGCACCTTAGCGGTCTGGAAGAGCAAGTCATCGCCGCTCAACCGACGAACAATCCCGAGGCCTACGATGCCTACCTGCGAGGTTTGGCTTACACCTTGAAAACGCAAAACACGCCCGCCAACTATCTTGGTGCACAAAAGTATTTTCGAGAGGCGGTGCGGTTGGATCCAAAGTTCGCCCTAGCTTGGGCGCTGCTCTCATACGTTGATGCGCGTGGTTATCACACAACGAATCTTCAACCAACGGTCGCCCTTCGTAACGAGGCGCGAGAAGCGGCCGAGACCGCGCTCGCTCTTCAGCCCAAGCTCGGTGAAGCCTTAGTAGCCAAGGGCTATTTCTACTACGGTTGCGTGACTGACTTCGAGAGTGCGGTGCGTTACTATGAACAAGCACGGCAGTTCCTGCCCAATAGCAGTCGAATTCCTGAGTCGCTCGCCTTCGTCGCACGCGATCAGGGGCAATGGGATAAATGCGAGTCCTACTTTAACGAAGCGGAGCGGCTCGACCCGCGCAATGTGAGCCTGCTCACTCGGCATGCCCAATTCTATATCACGCTTCGTCGTTTCCCCGAAGCAGTCGGCAAGCTCAACCAAATTCTGGAGATTGTGCCGGATGACATTGATGTCTTCGTGGAAAAGGCGGTGATAGCCCAAGCCGAGGGCGACCTGCCGCGGGCCGCGGCGCTCCTCGCTCCACTCCGCCCGGCGGCCGGCGACCCGACCGCGTGGGAAACGCTAGCTTATCAAGCCATCCTGGAGCGCCGTCCCGCGCAAGTCATCCCGCGCCTAACTGTGTTACTAGCCAGGCCCGATCCGGCGGCGGGTTATCTTAATGGGGAGCTGCGCTTTTGGTTAGGCTGGGCGCAAGAAGTTGCCGGCGATAACACTGCTGCCCAGGAAACTTGGCGCGAGGCGCGCCGCGAACTGGAACTTTTTCTTAAAGAACAACCGGAAAATTGGGCTCTCCTTGATGATCTCGCGCTAGTCGCAATGGCTCAGGGTGACAAAGCCGGTGCGCTAACTCTGGTCGAACGCGCCATGACCGGAAATCCGATCGAGAAACAAGCAGCGAATGGTGCGCAATCGATCGAGATCCTGGCCCGGATCGCGGCCCGAATGGGGGAACCCGACCGCGCCATTGCCGCTTTACAGAAAATACTCTCGATACCGTGTAATGGCGGACTGGCCACAGGCATGCCGCTCACTCCTGCGCTGCTGCGGCTCGATCCGATGTTCGACTCGCTGCGGAGCGATCCGCGTTTCCGAAAACTCGCCGATTCGTCCATTCCGAAATAGGCGAGTTGCCTAATCCGAAGCTGTGGAAGCGAGCCCGAATAAGCTTCCGAAGCGTTGCGCAAACAGCTAAGATCGTTTGGTGCCGCAACGCCGCTCTAACGCATGAAATCTTTCTTCGCCGAACTGAAGCGACGCAACGTTTACAAAGTCGCTCTCGCTTATGCCGTAGTAGCGTGGCTGCTGATCCAGGTCGCGACGCAGGTCTTCCCGTTTTTTGAGATTCCGAACTGGGCGGTGCGGCTGGTCGTGCTGCTCCTGATCCTTGGCTTCCCTGTGGCGCTGATTTTCTCGTGGGCCTTCGAAATCACGCCGGAAGGAATCAAGCGCGAGTCGGAGATAGCACCTGACAAGTCGATCACGCGCCGGACCGGGCGAAAGCTAACGGCCTTGATTGTAATCGTCGCGGCCTTGGCTGCCGGAGTGACGGTCTTTCGGTTCTTACATTCGCAGCAAGGCATCGAAGCCGCGAAACAGCCGCCCATCAGAGTTGCCATCGAAAGTAAGTCGATCGCCGTCCTGCCGTTCCATAACCTGAGCGAGGAGAAAGCTAATGCTTACTTTGCCGATGGCGTGCAGGACCAAATCCTGACCGATCTTTCGCAGATCGCCGATCTAAAGGTGATCAGCCGCACTAGCGTGATGCAATACAAGGGTGGAATCACGCGCGATTTGCGCGAGATCGGTCAGCAACTGGGCGTAGCGTTTGTTCTCCAAGGCTCGGTCCAGCGCAGCGTTGATCGGCTCCGGGTGAGCGCGCAACTGATCGACGCGCGGAGCGAGCAGCAGCTTTGAGCGGACACCTACGATGGCAATATCTCCGACACCTTCACGATCCAGAGCGAGATCGCGAAAGCGATCGTCGGGCAATTACGCGCGCGCATTTCGCCGCAGGAAAAAGCGAACATCGAAGAGCGGCCGACGCTCGATTACGTGGCCTTCGATCTTTACCTTCAGGCCAAGGAATTGATCGACAGTTACCTCGACGCGCCCGACCCGAAGGTCTCGTTCTTGCAGGCGCTCCGGCTCCTCGATGAAGCGACCGCGCGCGATC